>QWII01000154.1 GCA_021405325.1 Caldilinea sp. CFX5
GTTGACACCCACATCGCCCCGCACCACCGCACTGTTCTGCTCGAAGGCAACCCCCTCTTGGGCAAAGACGGCATACTTGCCCAGCCGCACGGTGATGTTCATGGTGGCCGGCGTCGAAGCCGCCTCGCCATCCCACGCCCGATAGACGAAGCGGTCGGGGCCGGCATAACCGGTGTTCGGCACATAGGTCAGATTCGGGGCCAGACCGAGCAACAGACCATGCTCTGGCTGTTCGACGATTTGGTAGGTCAAGGCATCGCTGTCGTTGCCCTGGAGGGTGACATTGACCGCGCTATTCTCGACCACCATGAGCACCTGATCACCCGTTACGGTGGGGGCAGCGTTGTTCACTCGCCAGACGTAGCGCGTGGCTGGGCCAGCGGTGGGTGAGCCTGTCGAACCCACCGCACGCACGAGGAAGGTATGGTTGCCGTTGCCCAACTTGTCGTAATTCTTCGGGCTGGTGCAAGCGGCGTACTTGCCGGTATCCAGCGCACACTCGAAGCTGCTTGCCCCGTTAGCGCTGAAGCTGAAGCTGGCCGTGCGACTGGTGGTCGTCGCTTCGGGCTGGGCGGTCAGCGTCGTCGCCAGGGTCGTCACGTTGACATTCCAGGTGTGGCTGGCCGGGGTGAGGTCGGCGAAGCCTTCGGCGTTGAGTGCCGCCACCTTGACGGTGTGGCTGCCGTTGCTCAGGTCGGTCAGCGGCCACGGGCTGGTGCAGGGGACAGACGGTGCGTCGTCCAGTTGGCACTCGAAGGCGACGGCCGTGGCGCTACCGGTGAAAGTAAAGCTGGCGCTGGTACTGCTGCTGGGGTCGGTTGGTTTGTCGCCCAGCGTCGTGTCCGGCGCATCGGCCACGGAGAGATCGGTGCCGAGGGTTTGGCTGATCTCGGTGATATTGCCGGCAGCGTCACTGGCACGCACCTTGACCGCCAATTGTTTGCCTTCGGGGTCGGTCACCGGGTAGGCGATCTGCCAGGCGCTCCCGTCAAAGGTGGCGTCGGCATAGGCCCCGTCGCCCACCTTCAGTTGTACGGCGGTCAGGCCCGTATCGTCGCTGGCCGTGCCACGGAAGCGCAGGATGTTGGTTTGCGCGCCATAGCTGTCTTCTTTGGTCAATTGACTGTTGCTCAGGGCGACGACTGGCGCTTGGCGATCGGCCACAAAGCTGACCACCACGGAAGTCTGTTGCGCGCCGCTCCAATCGGTGGCGCGGGCGGTGACCGTGTGGCTACCCGCCGTGGCGACCGCGACGGCCGCGGTCTGCACGGTCTGCTTGACCCCCTCGCTTTGGGCAAAGCTGATGGTTTTCACCGGCGCATTGTCCAGCAAGATGACCAGCTCTTTGAGCGGTTGGTCGGCCCGTGCGGCGACACTGACTTGCACATTGCCGGTACTGTTGACCACGCTGCCTTGGGTAGGGGCGAGAATCACCGGCTGGGTGACAGCGGCGACCGCAGCACTGCTCACTGTCCCACCGTCCACTGTTCTACTGGCGGCGGCAACAACGCTGGCCGCCGTCGCGTTCACCGTCGTGCAGTGACTATAGGCGTCACAGGCCGTGAGCGAGCCGGTGGGGGTGGGGCTGGCGGCCCAGACGGTGTAGGTGTTGACCAGCGTGGTCAGCAGCGTCAGGTCGGGGAATTGCTGTTTGAGCAGCGGGTCATTGTTGAACGTCTTGGCCGCTGGCCGTTGGCTGTTGCCGGCGCAGGTGAAGCTCACTTCATTGAGTTGGAAGTCGGCGGCGCGACAGGTGTAGGCGATCTCGTAGCGTTGCGTATTGGTCGCCGTATCCAGATAACTTTGACCCGTGGCCCGCCCGCTGAGGGTAACGCGCGGGGCAACCACATCGATCAGACCACGCCAGAGGTTGCCGTTTAGTAATCGATTGGCAATCTCGTCTTGGGTGTGCATGTCGATCTGGTAAAGACCTTCTAGCCCAGCCGGAACCTGGCGGCTCCAACGGTTGCCGGTGACGGTAGCTGGGTAGCTGGGACGGCTGACGGATTGATAGAGAGCCTGCACTTCGGCCGCACTTAGCGCGTGACGGAAGATGGTGATCTGGTCGAGCAGGCCTTGATAGCCTGCCGTGTTGCTGCTGCCGATCAAGAGATCATCCGGCGTGGTGAAGGCGCCTGGGAACGTGCCGCCGCCGTAGCTCACGCCATCGACGTAGAGTTCGGCCCGGTTATTGGGACGGTTTAAAGTCACGACGATCTGATGCCATTGGTTGTCCCGCAGATTAGGCCCGGCGAAGAGCCGACTGCTGCCGGTGATGTTGCCAAAACCCATTTCAGCCTGACCGCTGCTATTGATGGAGAGCAGCAAGTCTGCTGTGCCGCTCAGCCCTTTGCGCATGATTGGGTTGCTGGTCGGTGTGGCGTTCGTGTTGACCCACACTTGCCAGCTAAAACTGCTATTGGCTTCGAAGTTGAGTGTGGGGTGATTGCGCACTCGCAGATATTGATTACCCCTAAAAAGGAGTCCATTGCCCACCTTGCCAAGCGCGCCCCACTGCGGGCATTGCGCCACGTTGTCGCAAAGCGCATGGTTGAACTGGGTTGAGCTATCGGCAAAGAAATCTGGAACGACAACCGCAACGTTGCTGGCGCCGGCTGTGCTTTCTTCCAAATTGAGTTGCAGCACGCTATCGAGGTAGGGCAATACCTGTTGGAAGGGTGTAAAGTTGACATTGGCGATTTGAATCGCAAGGGTCTCAGAAATCGGACCGCCAATCGTTACGGTGTTGGTAATGTTGTTGGAGAGCACACCATTATTGACATTTGTCGTGGTGAGCGTTGCAACAGGACCCAATCCATCGACGATGAGAGGGGTGGCCACGCGCGCTTTGAAGTGGTTGCCAAACTGGTCAGTGCCCTGTAGTTCCACAGCATAGCGACCACTCGGCGCTGTTTCACCGGATGAGAAGCGGTAGATGACCTGCCAGGCGCCAGCAGCATTCCAGCGGATCGCTTGTGGCTCACTCACCGCCTGATCATGTTCGTCAAAAAGTTGCACCTGTCCCGTCACCGCTTGCAGCGAACTCCCACTCCCGCGCTCTTGGATGACTCCTTCAAGCACTACGTAGATCCCCCGATCTGCCCTACGGAAGAATTTCTTGGGGTGTTCCAGGTCAATACTCATTTGCGGCGCTGTGCCATCGGCGTTGAGGGTCATCGCTGTGCTGGGCGCCCCAACATTGCCCACCGCATCGGTCGCCCGTGTGCGGATCTGATACACACCATCGGTGAGGGATAGGGCGAAGGTCCAGCTTTCTGCCCCGTTTGCCACTTGCCAGGGGCCATTGTTGACACTCACCTCCACCTGGGCGATGGTAGAGGTTGGGTCACTCGCCGTGCCGCCGATGAGTTGGATGCGCGGGGCTGTGCTGCTGCCACCTTGCACGGTCTGATTGTTGGACACGGAGGTCACGCTGGCGGTTGGCTGGTCATTGTCCACCGTCAGGTTGACACTGTTATTGACGATGATGGCGCCGCCGCGCAGATCGGGCTGGCGCACGACCAATTTGGCCCACTGTACGCCATTGCCGGTAGCGGTTGGGCTGCTGCCCACGCAATAGGCTTGTAGCGTGCGGTTGTAGAGGGCGCTGATGGTGTCGGCCCCCAGCGCGCTGTGATAGATGCGCAAGTTGTCCAGCGCGCCGTTGTAGCCAGCGAAGTTGCCACTACCGATAAAGAGATCATCGGTGGTGACAAAACTGCCGGTGAAGCCGCCGCTGCCGCGCGCCGTGCCATCGACATAGAGCGTGGCGACATTCGTCAGGCGGTCGAGGGTGACGGCGACCTGATGCCACTGGTTGTCGCGCAGATCGGGGCCGGTGGCCGTGAGGGTATTGGCTGTGGGATTGCCAAAGCCCATACGCAGCCGCCCGGTGTCGCTGGTGATTGAGAGCAGTAGATCGCTGCTGCCGCCCAAGCCCTTGCGCATGATCGGCGAACCGACTGCCGTCTTGACCCAGGTCAGCCAGGTGAAGCTGCGCGCGGCGTCAAACGCGAGCGTGGCGTTGTTGGGTACACGCAGATATTGGTTGCTGTTGAAGCTGAGGGCATAGTCCGAGGCTGGCCCTTGCACGCCGCCGCCAATCGCGATGCCGTTGGCATAGACCCCGCCCGGTGCGCCCGCGCTGGGGCATTGGCTGGCGCTGCCGCAGGCGGCATTGTTGCTGTAGCCACTGCTATCGACAAAGCTGGTTGCGCCCGGCAGCTCCTCCATGCGCAGGTCGAGGACAGGCAGGGCGGTCACAGCCGGACAGGCCAAGGCGATTCCTGGGCCGTCAGCACCTGTCCAACTGGTTTGGACCGCATTCGTCGCCTGCTGGGTCAGATCAGCCTCCAACGCCACAAAGACCTGTTGATTCGGCACGCGCAGTTGGCCCTGGAAAAGCCAGCCGCGGTTTTGTGGGTTCCACTTCAGATCCACTGCCTCGTAACTGCTGGCAAAGAGCGTGCTGGCATCCGCAGTGCGATTATCAATGGTCGGAAAGCGCAGCAGTTGCGCACTGCTCTGTGTGGTCAGATAGGCCAGTGCCCAGCGCCCGCTGATCGGGTCCCACGCGAGGCTCGGCTGGACCAAAACGGATAAATTATGGTTATTGGCCAACGACCACGGACCGTCGGCGACCGCAGCCCCCGTGGTCGTGTAGTCCTTATAGGCGAGTTCGCCCAGGCGTGCATACAACACACGATAACGGCTACCCATCCAAGCCAGATCTACCCCCAGTCGATGTTGGGTATCGAAGGTGAGATTACCCAATGTGGCCAGCGTGGGGGCGCCGGCAACGCCGGCGCTGCTCACAGGTTGGACAACATAGCTGGCTGCTTCCGCACTGTTGCGGCTTTCGTAGGCCACCATAAAGTTCGTGCCGTCACTGGCGACAACGGGCGCATAGCTGCGCCGTTGTTGGGTAGCGGCGACAGCCAAGGGGGAGGTGGGGAAGGTGACTGGCGCCACTGTCCCGTCGGCCTTGACCAGCGCGCCGGCGACGGTGTAATCATCGCGATAAGGCGTGTTGACATCGATGGCAATCTTGTGGCCGGCCCCTTCAAAGGTCACGGTGCCGTTCAACTCCTGGGACTGGGTGCGTGAAATGGCGCCCACCGTTTCGTCCGTGCCATCCGACTCCCACATCGTAAGTGTGTAGTTGCCACAGACATTGACCGTCACTGGGAAGCCTTGGCTGTAGGTGCCCACGCCTAGATCGACCGATTTGACGCTGTCCCACCGCCACACCTGCACATTCTGGTTGCCAACGCTATCGCGCACGGTGATAAAGGGTTCGATCCCACTAGTGCCGTGGTCAGGGCCGGCAGTGACGATGGTGAGTAAGGTGATGTTGAGGATGCGGCAGTTTTCCACCTGATCCCAGACCACGAGCGAATCGCCGCGGCTGTTAGTGGCGCTGCGCGCTGGGTTGGCGCCGCGGAAGATGTTGCGGTTGAGGTTATCGTCATCCAGCGCTCGGCTGGCGCCACCCGGCAGGCTATAGGACTGAATGTCGCCCGCCCCACCGGCCGTCGCGGCGGTGGAGAGTAGGCTGTTGAGCAGATAGCTGTCGGTGCGGTCCGGTCGGTTGGCACTCAGCCCGGTGTTGCGGGCGACAAAGGGGGTGGTAAAGCCGCCCAATGCTGGCTCAAGCGCCACCGGGTCAAAGATCCAGGCTGGACCGGTGCTACTGGGCAGGCGGGTGCGCGCTTGGCTGGTCACCACTACATCTTGCGTGGCAACCCCATTCTGCACCAACAGCGTACTGGGCACCGTCACCGTCTGGCTACCGCTAAAGGTAAGCGGGTCAAAGGGCAAGGCAACGGCGGGTGGCTGGGCGGCAAAGGGGGGAAGCGGTGGCAGTACATTCAAGACACCAGGCGGCAGTGGCGCATTGGCGATCACGGTTGTGGTGTAGCGCAGGGTCTGGCTCGGCGCCAGGAAACCGTCAAAGTCATCATGTTCGAGGATCAGGGAAAGTGGCGGTGTGTTATAAACGCCCGGATGGAAGGGGCGGTTCTGGTTGTCCACCGGTCGTAGCGGATTGCCCTCACAGGTGCGACCGTTAGCCACTTCTTGCGCCGTGCAGGTCGTCTCGGCCAATTGTTTCTCGGCCAGGTCGCTCAGGCCGTCGCTATCGCTGTCGGCCACCAGCGGGTCGGAGGAGACATGCACAACAAAAGGACTGGTGGCGTTGATGCGTACATCCCAGCCGCCGCTCCAGTTGGCGGTGGCGGTGCAGGTGGTCTGATTGTTGACCGTAGCCACCGTGTAGACGCGATGCCAGACTTCCTGACCATCGAGCAGACCATCGTTGTCGCTGTCGGCGACGCCGGGGTCGCTGTTGAGTTGCATCTCCTGTTCGTCGGTCAGGCCGTCGAGATCGCTATCGCAGGAGACGGGCGACATGGCAAAGCCACCCACGCGATGTTCTAGTTCGTAGGTATCGCTCAAGCCGTCATTGTCGGCATCAGTGTTGTTATCATTGGGGTCCAGCCCGCGGTAGACGCTGGAGAGTAGCCCGTCACCGTCGGCATCCTTGAGCGAGGGGAAGGCGCTGTCCCAATTCAAGCGCAGACCGCCGTCGCCGTTGCTGACGACGGTCATAAAGCCGTCGAGCGTGGCGGGAAAGATGTCAAACTTGATGTTGTCCATCTTGGTAGAATTGGTTCCGGCCAGATCGCGCGTGTAGCAGACCGGGATCGGCGGCACAAAGGGAATGAAAGGCAGGGGCATCATCCAACATTCATAGGCGGGGATAGCATAGCCCATATTAAAGAAGAACTCGGCGGGACGATTAATGCCGGCGGTCAACGGAATGCCCGTCACCGGGCCAGGCGGATTGGTGCTGGCCTGGCCGCGATACATAGTGGTGGCGATATATTTGCCCCCTTCAGCGGCATTGCGCTCACGCACGGCCCAAGCGCTGGGCATCTGGTCACGGGCAACGACGATGTCCTGTACGCCGGGGGCTGTCAGGCTGTACTTGTAGGTGCTGGAGCGCAGATTGCCTTCGGAGAAGAGGTAGAGAAAGCCATTGATCAGCACACCGTTGCTGGCGTCGGGGTTTTTATGCACAATGGTGGTGGTGACCGGCAGGTAGACCGACAGCGTATTGCCCGCCACATAACCCTTGCTGGGGTCGGCCAGGTTGATGTCGGCGGCGCCCATCACCACCAGATCGGCGCGGTCGGTGTTGATCATGCTGTCGTAGTTGTAGATCAGATAGGTGAGCACCTTGATCGCGCCCGCACCCAGCGTAAAGCAGGAGCCGCCAAGCCCCGGCACTGTACGCAACGCATCCACCCCCGCCTCGCAAATGGCGGTGAGGATCAGATCGATCACGGCGATAATGGCGGCGATGATGCCGCCGATGACGGTCGTGGCGAGCAAGGCTGTTAGCAAGATAACCATCGTGGCGGCGACTGCACCGGCAAACGCTTGGTTGATCTCCGGGCTACCAGCCGCATAACCACTGGTGGCAGCACTGTAGATAAAGAGGCCCCAGGTGAGACCCACCGACACCGCTAAGCCGACGCCGGCGCTGATCCCGCTAAGCTTGGAAACCATCGAGGTACGCGACAATACAGTCAGCATCGACTCGGCTGCTTTGATGGTTAAGCCGGCCTGGATCAGCGGCAGGGCTACGTTGAGACCCAACGTCACCGCTGCTGTAAACGCACTGACCACAGCACGGGTACTGGGTGAAACGTCGGGAATCAGGCTGAATACGGTGGCAGTAACCGCCAAAATGGCGCCCGCTACAGCGACGGGCGCAGCCCGCGCAAAGGCCAATTTTCGCATCGAGGTGGTGTATAGCTTGAGCACCTTCTCTTGCTTTGGACTTAGCGGCCCCACGAACACCTTTCTTACCTGTGAAAGGTTTACACGGTTTTGGTTATCCTTGAACTCAGCTACTATGCTGCCATAGGTCTTCCAAAGTGTCTCCTTAGTTTTAATCGAAGCCTGTACCATGGCCATCGCTCTGATGAATGATTCACTGGCCAAGAATGGCACTGTGGAAAGACCACCCAAGTTGCTGCGTATATTCTGTGTGGTGGTGGCGCTGTTATTGAGGGTAAAGGGTGAGGCGACGAGTTGTGAGCCTTGTTGCACGACACCATAAAACCCATTGGTGAAACCCGTGTAATAGAGCTGTGCAAGGTGTAATCGCGCATCAGCAGAGGTGCGGTCGGTTTCGCCGGGCAGCACGGGCAGCAAACCATAGCGTTGCTCGATCACATCCCAATAGGCATCTGCCGGACAAGATTGCCAGGTCAGCGCCCCGGTGTCGGGTACACAATAGGCTGTCCATTTGATGCCAGCGGTGACCGCAACCGTTTGTGTCGGTTGACCAGCGGGGGCCATGTTGAAGGTGACCGCAGCGCCGCTTTGGTTGACATAGCCGCTGCCGGCGCGCAACATCTCCAATGTCAGGTTGCGCCCACTGTTCTCCTGGGCAAACATGATCAGCGGTTTGATGGCGCGGTCGGCGGTGACGGCAGGGGCAAAGACGGTGTTGAGTAATTTGACCGTCTCGGTCATGGTCGTGGCGGCTACCGCCTCGTCCAGCGTGGTGTAATTCTGCTGGGCAACGCGTAGAAGGTTGGGAACGGCAAAGCGCTGGTCTTCACTGTAACCGGCGTTGCGTGTGCGGTCAAAGCGATTGGCGATCTCGTTTACGGTCAAGTCGCGTTGGCCGTTGTTATCCTCATCGCGGCCCAGGGCAAAGTGATGGTCGAGTACAAAGGAGAGCGCCCAGAGTGCGGCATCATCTTTTTTGTTGGGGTCCACGGCCGGGTCTTCGTAGATCAGGTCCATGGTCGCGCCATGTTCTTCGCGCACAGTCAGGCCGGTCAGCGTCCAGGCATCGTAGTAGGTGTGGAGCATCTGCGGTGCATTGTGGATGTAGCCGTCGGGTTGGCAACCTTGCGCCACCTCTTGCGCATCTTGCGGGTCACAAGGTCGATCGACCAGGGCTTGCACGCCCCAGACCAGCCGTACATCATGCGGGCTGGGCCAACTACCGCTGGGCAGATAGCGCATCTGCCCACTAAAGGCGACACGCTGGCCGCTGGCCTCATCTTTGACTACGGTCAATGGCACATAGGCCACCTTGGTCGCACCGTCGACGGTAAAGTTGTTGACCGTGATGTTGAAGGGGATCAGGTCACTTGGCGGCGGCAGGTTGGCGCCCGCCGTAGGCATGCGGATCTCCAACATGGGGAAAAGTTTGAGATCGCCGTTGGATTCGGCGGCGTCCGGCACGCGTGCCTGGGCGGTGGCGACATCGGCGTAGCTTTTGTTGTCCACATCCTGCATCTGCCCGGCGCTCTCCTGCGGCCAGTCGAGTACGTTAAAGGCAAACCAGAGATGTTTGGGGTCTTGCGGGCGCAATTGGAACTCGACAAAGGCGGGTTTACCGGCGCTGAGGTTGTCAAGGCGCAGTTGCAGCGGCGCGTTCTCGCCAAAGGTCGTGGGATTGGCGACATAGGGCGAAAGGTCGCGGCGGTCGGTGACGCCGTCGTTGTCGTTGTCGTTGTCAAAGAGATCCGGCGTGCCGTCAGCGTCAGTATCTTGCGGGGTAGTCAAGCGCGTGCCGTTGGCGTTAAGTCCCCACTCCAACGCATCGCCCTGGCCATCATTGTTGCTGTCCAGCGCGTTAGGGTTGAGATACCATTGTTTGCCGCCAAAGGTAAAGCCACGCACCTCCAGGTTGTCAGGCAAGCCATCGCTGTCGCTGTCGGTTATCTCCGCATCGGTGCCAACGCGCTGCTCGACAAAATTGCTCAGGCCGTCGCCGTCGGTGTCTACCCCGTTGTCGGCAGGCGGGGCGGCTTGGAGATTGGGTGATTGAGCGATTGAACGATTGGGCGACTGGTTTGCCATCGCCCAATCGTCTGAACGCACAGCGCTGCTTTCGAGAGGATTCTGCTGCGGGTTGAACTCTACGGCGCCCAATGCGGCGCGCAGGTCGCGGTCCTGGTCGGCGGCGGCCTGTTGTTCTTCCTGGGCCGCGGCTTTGGCGGTTTGGGCGTTAAAGAAGCGCACATGCGTGATCGTCGTCAAGACCGGGCCGACTACCATGCTGGTGATGACAGCGGTCGCCAGCGCGGTTTCCAGCACGCGGTGGCGCCGGTAGTAGACGATCAGACCAATGCCCAGCAGCGCGGCCAACAGCAGCAGCGTGGGCGGTAAGAATGAGGCCACCGTGGCGGGGAGCGCGGGCAAACTCGCCCACAACCCAGCCAGGTCGCCAGCGCGCAACATGGCCCACACGGAAAGCGCCGGTGTGCCAAAATCAGAGAAATCGATGACCATTTGGGCTTGCACTTGTTCATCCTTCTGGGGCGGGAATTGCAAGTGCAAGATCTGGCGCAGCGGCAGGCCATCGGCGCCAACCCAGAGTTCACCGTCACCGGTCATCTCGGCATAATAGCGCGGGACTTCCAACCGTGTGTCAGGGGGAAGTTCGCCTTTGGCGCGCAGGGCGCGTTCCATCTGCTCGTGGACATAGGCGGCAAAGGTTGGCCCATCCAGCGTGAAGCTGTAGCGGGTAAAGTGAATGCCGCCCCGTTGTTCCGGGGGGTGCGCCTGTACATCGCGCAGGGCAACCAGATAGGCTAAAAAGTCACCCTGTGGCGCCAAGCTATCGACAGAAAAGTCAGGCTTCTCCTGCCATTCGCCTACGCCCTGGCGGATAAAAGTCTTGCCGTCGGCAATTTTGATGCCGGTGCTGCTCTCTGGCTGCAATGCACTGCCGCCATTTGACCAGATCCGCATCTCCATGTTTTGCTGACGCAGGTTATTCTGTCCTTCCAGATGCAGCTCTTCGCTCCGGCTGCTGCGACCCACGTTGGTCACTTTGGCCGTCGGCATCGTTACCTGGACAACATCGCTGGAAAAGTGATAGGAGCCGGCGGCGCGCGCTTTTTCCCAAGCGGCGGTCACCGGGCTTCTATTGGGCACGGTGCGCACGGCATTGACCAGGCTGGGCCACCGTAGGGCCGTGATGGTTGCCAGTAGTGCAATCAGGAGGGCCACGCTACCCAATCTACGCCGGCGTTGGTGTCGGTGCAACATAAAGTTTCCTTTCTGTAGGTGTGAAATGTTACGAAATGGGTCGATGATGGTGATTTGATGCAACAACTTTTCAAACAGCTTCTTATGAATCTATTGCCTGACTGACCTCTGTCTGGCCGTCGGTTTGGGCCTGCAGAAAGGCAAAAAGGCTGGTCAGATCCACAAAATGAACTATCTCGCCGGTTTGCACCGATTGGGCTAAGGCTCGCCATGTTGTCTGTTGATCGTCGTGCCACAGCCGCACCAGGTAGGAGTGATAACGACGCGCCTGTTTGTGCGGTAAAGGTGGGTTGGACATAATCTGTATCGACTTTGGTCGTTACGCCTGATTTCCGGCGCTGTTTTTGCGGTTAAGTTTCAATATTGTGTATACTAGACACTGTTGACATTTCACATGGCCTTCCCACTACACCTGACAGGTTTCCAAAACCTGTCAGGTGTGGGCGTTGCCAATGTCAACAGAGCACGTACCCTATGCGGATTCGTCAGCGCGTCAACAGTTTCCAAAACCTGTCAGGTGTGGGCGTTGCTAATGTCAACAGAGCACGTACCCTATGCGGATTCGTCAGCGCGTCAACAGGTTTCCAAAACCTGTCAGGTGTGGGCGTTGCCAATGTCAACAGAGCCTAGCAGGTCAAACAGCAAAGATTATTTGAAAGAATTCTGTTACACCAACGGGCGCAATTTTGGTGTAAGCTGCCATAGTGTTGTCACTTCCAGCATACACGCCCATCATCAGGGCAACGTTATGACCAGGCACAACTAGCGTTAGGAAATCCCGTCGGCGCCGTCAGGAAAACGTGATGGCGCCCATTCAAGCCGAGGTTGGTTATGGTTGAGCTGCAGTTACGCTTTTTGGGGCGTTTCCAAGTCACCCGCAAGGAGCGGCTCATCACTGCCTTTGAAAGCGATAAAGGCCGCGCCCTGTTGGCCTATCTAGCCGTGGAAGTAGCCCACCCCCATCTACGCAGCGCACTGACCGCCCTCTTATGGCCCGACTATGCGGAGAGCAGTGCGCGCGGCAGTTTGCGCCAGGCGATCTATCAACTGCGTCAGGTGCTTGCTGATGAAGATCACACGCCGCCTTTGCTCCTCGTCACGCGCCAAACGCTGCAATTGAATCCAGATGCAGCCTATGACTGTGATGTCGTCACCTTTAACACCCTTTTGGCTCAGTCTGCCCGTCACGCTCATGCCCAACTTGCCCAGTGTCCCGCTTGTTTAGAGAAGTTGCGCCAGGCTGTTGACCTCTATCAGGGTGAGTTTCTGGCGGGCTTCGCCATTGCTGACAGCGAGCCTTTTGAAGTGTGGCGGCGCATAAAACAGGAGCAACTTCACTTGCAAGCGCTGGATGCCCTGGCGACGCTGGCTGACGCCAACGAGGCCAATGGTGCGCTGGAGCAGGCCCAACACTACGCCCAACGCCAGTTGTTTTTGGAACCCTGGCGTGAGGCGACACACCGACAGCTTATGCGGGTGTTGGCGCAACGCGGACAACGTGCGGCTGCCCTGGCCCAATACCAACACTGTTGTCAAATCCTGCGCAACGAACTTACCGTCGAACCAGACAGCGAAACCACGGCGCTCTATGAGCAAATTCGCGCCGGCAAGCTTGACAAGGTGACAGGGTGGCAAGGTGACAGAGTGACAAGTGACAGGGTGACACCACCGACGAACACACCGGTCACCCCTTCACCCCCTCACAACCTGCCCGCAACCCTCACCCCCTTTGTCGGCCGCACCGGCGAGTTGACAAAGCTGTTGTTACAATTGCAACACCCTGACTGCCGGTTGTTGACGCTGGTCGGTCCGGGGGGCATGGGGAAGACGCGCCTGGCGTTGGAGGTAGCGCGCCAGCGGTTGGGCAGCTATGCTGACGGCGTCTTCTTTGTGTCACTGGCGCCGCTTACGAGTGTTGATAGTGTGGCGCCGACCATTGCTACGACTCTGGGTCTTACTTTGTCAGGGGGCGATCCACAGACGGCGTTGTTGGAGATGCTGGCGGCCAAGCAACTGCTGCTCATTTTGGACAATTTTGAACACCTACTGGGGGCTGCGGGGCTAGTGGCTGATTTACTCCAACGTGCGCCACGCGTCCAGATCCTTGTCACCTCGCGCGCCCGGCTCAACCTCCAGGGTGAATACTTCGTGATGGTGCAACCGCTGAGCTTCAGTGGTGTGCTGACTGTAGCCGAGGCGACCAATGCCGATGCCGTTCGTCTCCTTGTCCAAAGCGTCCAACGCAACCAAGTGGACTTTCTGCTCGACTCAACCAATTTGCCGGTGGTCTTGCGTATCTGTCAATTGGTGGAAGGGATGCCGCTGGGGCTGGAGATGGCGGCCGGTTGGGTTGAACTGTTATCGCTGCCGGAGATCGTCGCCGAAATTGAAAAAAGTATCGATTTTCTGACGGTGGCGTGGCCCAACGCACCGGATCGCCAGCGCAGTATGCGCGCCGTCTTTGACTGGTCCTGGAAGTTGCTCAACGCACATGAGCAACAAGCCTTTCGGTTGCTTTCGATCTTTCGCGGTGGCTTTACGCGGGAAGCCGCCGAACAGGTGACAGGCGCTACGTTGCGCACGTTGAGCAGCCTTGCCAATAAATCATTGCTCTACGTGACCTACCCGCAGGTGAACCTGGTGCGTTATCAGGTGCATGAACTGCTGGGCCAATTTGCCGCCGAGCAACTCGCCCATCAACCACAGGAGCAAGTGGCGATTCAAGCACAGCATAGCACGTATTATCTTACCTACGTCGCAGCGCGCGAAGTGCGTTTAGTGCGTAGTGAATCGCGCCAGAGCGCAACGGAAATCCAAACCGAGCTTGATAACATCCGTCAAGCCTGGCGCTATGCTGCCAGGCAGGCCAACAGCGGTTTGCTGGATAAAAGCGTCGTTGGTTTATCGCGCTACTACGACTTGGTGGGGCTGCTCAACGAAAGCATTCAGGTGCTAGGTGAGGCTGCCGCCGGGTTGGAAACTAGTGGATCGATGGTAACAACCGACCCGCAAGCACAGGGGCTGGGGGTGCAGCACGCGCAGCAAATGCGCGGCAAACTGTTGGCGCTGCAAGCGGCTGCGTTGGTGAAACAGGGTAGATTTGACGAGAGCCTGGCCGTTGCGCAACAGGCCGTTGCCCTCGGCGCCTTGTACGGTGGCGTCGAAGGCGAAATTTATGGCCGGGTCGTCATCGGGCAGGGCTTCTATCGCAAAGGTGAGTATGCGGTTGCACGGGAATGCTTCGCCGATGTCCTACAATTGGCTGCACGCCATCAGCAGCAGAGTACAGCGGAAATTGTCAGCGATGCCGAGTGTATCGCCTACGTCTGGCTAGGTGCGATCGAGGCTGAAACAGGCAATATTGCGCTGGCAAAGATACGCTTTGACGAAGGCATTGCCCTGAGCCACCGCCATAACAAATTTCACTACGAAATCAGGGCACGGATCAACCTGGCCGATTTGCTACGCCGCATCGGCGACTATACAACTGCCCGTCATATCTATGAGGAAAGTCTTACCCTGACCCGGAGTTTGGGCTATCAATGGGGAGAAGCGCAGACCCTACTTGAATTGGGTGATGTGATGCGTCTGGTCGGCGAATATACCCTTGCCCGCGAATTGTTGTTGAAGGCCGAAGCCCAACATGCCAAGAGCGAAATCGTGCTGGAGCGCGTCTACTGCTATATTAGCCTGGCACGTTTGCATTGTTATCTGGGCGACCATGAACAAGTGCGTTACTGGCTTGATCGGGTCTTCCACTCACTACACCTGTGGGAATCGACCTGGCTCAAATTCAACGCTTTGTCCCTGCGCGCTGTCTTTGCCCAGCTTACGGGCGATGCCGAAAGTGCACGGCGCGACGCACAGGAAGCCGTGCATCTGGGCCAGCAATTACACAACCCGCAGTTTCAAGCCGAGGGGTTGCTGCTGTTGGGTCATGCCCAGTATACGTTACAGTGCTTTGCCGAGGTGGAAGAGAGCTACCGCGCGGCGCAACGGCTTTACGGGCAGATCGGCAACAGCGCAGCAGCCGCCGAGGCGAGCGCCGGGTTGATCCAATGGGCGCTACATCGGGGTGATCTCGCCCAAGCCCAAGTGCTGGCTGAAGAACTGATTCCCCTGTTGGATGGCAAAAGCCACGTCGGGGTGGATGAACCCTTCTTGGTTTATCTCGCCTGCTACCAAGGGTTAACGGCGGCGCATGACCTGCGCGCCAACCGCATAATCAAGCAAGGGATCCAGGTGCTGCAACGCTATGCCGACCGCATTGCGGATGAGTCGTTGCGCCGTTCCTTTCTGGAAAATGTACCGACTCACCGCCAGTTGCAAGCCGCCTTCTGTGACGGGATCAGCGCGGTACTGGGGGCGGTGGCGGAGTGAGAAGACAAGAAGACAAGAAAGGGGGACGGGTATCCAATACCCGTCCCCCTTTCTTGTCTAGATTTCTTTGGTTGTGCGGCGTTGGTGAATGGCGCTCCTGGCCAGGGATGGCGTAGGCGCGCCATTCACTGATTCTGTCTATGGCCCTTCGCTGGCCACCAGCGGCAAGTAGATTGTCCCTGGTGTAGCGGCGGACGCTTGTCCCGCAGCAGTTGGCGACACCGGCGCCGTCGTCGTGATGACGGTCGTTGTCGTGACCGGCGTTGCCGTGGTCAGCATCGTCGTCGCTGTGAGGACCGGAGCCGTGTCCAGCGCTACTGTCTCACTGACCACTGTCTCACTGACCACTGTCTCACTGACCACTGCCTCACTGGCGGCATCGACACTGACCAGTGGCAGGAAGAGCGCGTTCGTCGCTACGCCACTTCCGGTGTCAACCACTGTCGTCGTCTCGACCGTGGTGGTGATGACTGCCGTCTCTGCAGTGCCGCTGTCCACCGCCGCCGCCCGCACAACGGGGTCGCCGGGGCGGGTGACTTTGGCGTTTTGCTCGGCCAAGACCCACTTGCCGATGAAGGCGCCAGTGGCATTGACATTCTGGCGGAAGTTGATCATCCCATTCGGGGCGACGATGTAGGCGCTGATGGTCACATTCTGGTCGAAGGCTGCCGACCGTGGTTGGCTGCCCGGCCCGCTTTGCCCATCCGTACCGGCGATGTGAATAACAATGCTGTTGGCATCCAGATTGGTCACGCCCGGCGCCGGCCCGACAAAGGCATTATTGTTGACCAGCAGCACACCGGCAATGCGCACCTCACTCGGCGCCTGGAAGTGGACCTTGGCGTTCTGGCTCACTGTCCAGGAAGCGAAGTGATAGAGTCCGCCGCTCAGTACCAGTGTAGCGCCATTGTTCACCGTCAGGGCTCCATAGCTGCCGGCGGCGAGTGTCTGGCTGCCATTGACGGTGACGGCTGGCGTGCCAGGGGTGATGGCGGGCAGCGCCGGTAGGCCAGAGCGCAGCGGCAGCGCCAAGGGGGTGGTGCGTGTACCATTGACTACGCCTTTGCCGGTCAGATCGTTATAGCTGGGATTGTAGATCACCCCGTTGTTGTCCACCAC
>QWII01000155.1 GCA_021405325.1 Caldilinea sp. CFX5
TTATTTTTCCTCGACAAGCCGACCAACCACTTTAACACAAGGATGCTCGAAAACCGACGCTGTATGCGGAGCGTCGACCAACTCACTGGTCAGATCCTGTCCCGGCCAATGTTGGTTTTCGTGCATGCCGCGCCGCCACTTGGGGCAGTGGGTGACATCATAGACAATGCCGGCATAGGCAATGTACATGGGGTAGCCGCGCTCGCCGGTGTAGCGGCGCAGTTGCTGTTCAGTAAAGGTGCGATCGGGGATTGGCTGCGCCGGCGTGTTGTTCTCCACAAATCCTCATCCTAGTGTTGATAGCTTTGCATCACGGTGGTAGCAATTGTATACTGCTCACGTCGTTTCAAGAAACTACAAGGAAGCTATTCTGGTGTTTTTCCCATCTACCGCCTTTGGTTGGTTGCTCATCGGCATGATCTGGCTGGCGCTGCTGACGTGGCTTCGGCGGCGCGAGCAACGGCAACCGTCGATCATCCTGCCTGCCGCCGATCTATTGGCTGGCGGTGTTCTCTGCTTACTGACGGTGGGCTTTTTCTGGCGCACCCTTAGCGGCGATGTCTATCAACCGGCGGATGGCGGTGATCTGGTCAGCTTTCTCTACCCGACCTATCGCTTTGCCGCGGCGCAGTTGCAACAGTGGACGTTGCCGCTCTGGAATCCCCACCTCTATGGCGGCGCGCCCTTTATTAGCGACATTCAGGCCGGTTTTCTCTACCCACCCAATCTCCTGCTCTTTCTGCTCTGGCCCGATTTTCCTTACAGGGCTATGCAATGGTTGACCATCGGCCATCTCTACTGGGCCGGGCTGGGGTTGTATGTTTTCCTGCGCACCTGGCAGTGGCGACCGGGACAAGCGCTCTCGCGGCCGGCGGCCCTCTTTGGCGCACTGGCCTTTCAATTCAGCGATCCTTTGCTGATTCACCTGGGCAACCTCAACCTGATTGCCGTTCTTAGTTGGCTGCCCTGGATCCTGGCTGCCTATCATCAGGCATTACATCATCGTAACCGTCGATGGCTGGCATTGGCGGCGTTGCTCTTTGCCATCGCCACCTATGCCGGCCATGCGCAAAGCACCTTTTATGTCGCGTTGACGATTGCGCTTTATACGATTGGGGATTGGCTATTGGGTATTGGCACTAAGCTGGAAACTGCCGAAGTGCAGCAAACGCGCAGTTGGCGCCAATCCCTACTATCTACTATTCAATATCCATTCTTGTTTTATCTTCTTGCTGCTCTTCTCACCGCCCCCATTTTGCTGCCGGCGTTGGAACTGACGCGCTTTACCGAACGCAGCAGCTTTACCTATCAGGACACCGTGGCCTTTTCACTGGCCCCAACGCAGGCGATGGGTCTACTCACGCCTGGCTTCTTTGGGCGTGGGCCGGCTTTGCATTGGAGCTTGTGGTCGCGGGTGGAGACGCCCTATGCCGGGGTGGCAACCTTGCTGCTGGCGTTGGGTGCGCTCTTGCTGGCTGACCAGCCAACGCGACGGCGGTTGCTGCTCTGGGCAGGGATTGCGCTCTTCGGGTTTATGACGGCCCTAGGCATTTACGCAATTATCCACGGTTGGCTCACGGCGCTCCTGCCGCTCTTTGGGCAATTTCGGGCGCCGGCGCGCGCCTTGGTTTTGTGGACAGTGAGCATTGCCGTGTTGGGTGCGGTCGGTGTCGATTTGACGGCGGCGATTGTCACCAAGCAACTCACCGCACAACGTGGGTGGCGTACCTGGCAAGCTCTGTTGCAACGGGGCGCCTTTGTGTTGCTGGGTATTGTCCTACCGCTGGTCTATGTTGCCCTTTTACTCACGCAGGTAAACGAGATAGCGTTTTTACGGGCCTCGGTGGCGGCGCTGGCGTTAACCTTTGTCGCCCTTTTCTGGCTGGC
This sequence comes from Caldilinea sp. CFX5, assembly GCA_021405325.1. Next base: position 1,888 of record QWII01000155.1, read on the forward strand.
GACCTGGGCTGTGGTCGCGCTGCACTGGGCCGGCTGGTTGGGCGCACAGGGACAGGCGGTTGCTCTGGTGGCCCTGCTCTTTTTTGATCTGTCGGCCACCGGCGCCTACACCGACATCAGCAGCAGCGATCCCACGGTTGGCTTCCAGCAGCCTGAGTTGGTTAACTTTTTGCGCAGCGACCCCGACCTTGCCCGCATTGACACGCTGACCGACATCAACGATCGCTGGCAGCCAGACGCCGCCGCCCTACATGGGCTGCAAGATGTGGGCGGTATTGCGAATCCTTTAATGTTGGATAAGTGGCGCACCCTCTGGGCCAGCCTGGGTGGTCGGCAGACGGCGCTTTATGATATGTTGAACGTGAAATATGTGATTGTCAAAGATGATACGCCGCTACCCGAAGGTAAATTTGCGCTGGCCTTTGATGCGCCAGGGCCATTGGCTGTCTACCACAATCGCACGTCGTTGCCCCGCGCCTGGTTGGTTCATGAAATCGCGACGGTTGCGAGCAACGCCCAGGTGTATACCGCCCTGCAAGCGCCGACCTTTGACCCGCGCCAACAGGCCATCCTCGTTGCCGAGCCGGCGCTGCCCGCCCTGGCCCCGGCGACGGCGGAGGAACAAGTGCAGATTACGCATTATGGCAGCAATGAAGTCACCCTAGCCGTCAATAGCAGTGCGCCGGCGCTGTTAGTTCTCAGTGAAATCTGGTATCCCGGCTGGCAGGCGACCGTGAACGGGGTTGCACAGCCGGTCTGGCAAGCCAACGGTGCGTTACGGGCAATTGCAGTTCCCAGCGGGCAAAGCACCGTTCTGCTCAACTTTGCGCCGTGGAGTTGGCGCTTTGGTTTGGCAGGCTTCGGGATCGGCTGTCTACTGCTACTACTTATCGGTGTGAACTTGCGCGCAATCCGCCGGTCCGTGACCGGCTAGGAGCGATGGATTACCAAAGGAGCGATGCCATGTTCAAAATCGGTGACTTCTCGCAACTGGGGCAGGTGTCGGTGCGGATGTTGCGCCACTATGACAAGTTGGGCTTGCTCACCCCCAACCATACCGACAAGTGGACGGGCTATCGCTATTACACCATTGATCAATTGTCCCGGCTCAATCGCATTGTTGCGCTCAACGGTCTGGGCTTGACGTTGCAACAGGTAAGTGATCTACTGCAAGATGACAACAGCGTCTCGGTGGATCGCCTGCACGGGATGTTGACCATGCGCAAAGCCCAGATCGCCCAGGAACTAGCCGAAATGCAGATGCAACTGGCCGGCGTCGAAGCGCGTCTGCGCCAGATCGAGCAAGAGGGCCAGCCTTCGCCCTACGAAGTCGTTGTCAAATCGGTGGCGCCGGTGCCGGTCGCTTCGGTGCGTCAAGTTGTCCCCCACGCCAGCCAGATGAACTACTACTGCCAAATGCTCTGCGAACAACTCTATAGCCGCCTACGCCGCCTGGGGGTTGACCACACTGGCCAGGAAATCACCGTCTTCCACATGACCGAATTTGCCGAAGAGAACCTGGACACCGAAGCTGCCATCGCCGTCGATAGCCGTTGGGTGCAACGTCCCCCCACCGACGATACCATCCAATTTCGCGAACTTCCCCCCGCCGACCTTGCCGCGTCCGTCATCTACGAAGGCCCCTACGCCGAGATGCCCGACGCCATCCTCACCCTCCTCACCTGGGCTGGCGAACATGACCACGCCCCCGCCGGCCCCCTGCGTGAAATCCGCCTCTCCGGCCCCGCGCATGTCAATGGCGTGCTTCAAGAACCGGCCGTTCTTGAACTACAGATCCCGATTGTGAAAGTAAGATAGACACGAGATACGAGACACGAGATACGAGATACGAGAGTCGTCTATGTCTCGTGTCTCCTTGTCTCGTGTCTCCTTGTCTCGTGTCTCGTGTCTAAAAATTGCCTCTTGACTCTGACACAGTGTCAGGCTGTAGCATGGTTTTATCGTTGTGATGCCAAGGATTGCATCACAGAAGTGACGAGTACAACGCTACAATCTGCATTGTCTTGGAGGCAATATGAATCGCACAACTGAATATCGCTTTACGGCTATCGTGATCTTGATCCACGTCTTTATTCTCTTTATGGGCTTTAACGTCCTGGCGGTGGTCTTTGAATTTCCTGAAGTGTTGCGTCAACCAGCGGATTACCGCTTAGCGCTCTTTATGCAAAACAGCGCGATTGTGATTCCTACCTATTACTTGCTGGCGCTGACCGGCTTTACCCAGATCCTGATGGCAGTGATGCTGCGCCAGTTGTTGAATGAGCGGGAAAACAGCATCTTGACGCTGGCAACCCTCTTTGGCGTGTTGACTGGCCTCTTCCAGGTGTTGGGCTTTATCCGCTGGCCGATCTTGATTCCCTATATCGCCGGGGCGCTGGAACAGGGTGTTCCGCTAGAGACCATTGCTTTTGTCGAAGGCGCTTTTAACCACTACCTCGGCATGACGGTGGGTGAGCATCTAGGCTTCCTGGCGCAGGCGATCTGGACAACACTGTTGGGGGTAGCGTTGCTCAATACACAACTCTTCGACCGTCGCCTGGCCTGGCCGACCATTATCCTGGGCATTTTCACTCTGTTGATGGGGTTGGAGCCGCTCGGTCCGCAACTGGCCTTCCTGGGTGAATTGACCGTGCCGGTTCATGCCTCCCTCTTTGTCATTGAGGTGATCGTTGCTATCTCCCTGTTACGCACCGATGCAGCCAAATCGGTCGGCATGAAACTGGGGTGGCGGACGCTCTTGGTTTCAAGCATCTTTTGGGTCTTCATGGTCGGCATCACCATGCTGGGGTAAGATTGAATGGAAAGGAGAACCATATCATGACACAGCAACGACATGTAATCTTCGGGGTCGGGCCGCTTGGTATGGCGGTGATGGATGCATTGGCGGCGCAGGGACAAACAGTGGTGTTGGTCAATCGCAGCGGCAAGGTGAAGGAGGCGCTACCCGCAGGCGTAACCACGGCGGCGGCAGATCTCAACGATGCGGCCCAAGTGCGCCAGGTTTGCGCTGATGCGCAGGTGGTCTACCTCTGCGCCATGCCACCCTACACTGATTGGCCGCGCCTCTTCCCGCCCATGATCAATGGCTTACTCGGCGGGCTGACCGGTAGCGACGCGCGGCTGGTTTATGGCGACAATTTGTATATGTACGGCCCCACCGATGGCAAACCCTTGCGGGAAGATCTGCCCTATGCCGCTACCGGTCACAAAGGGCGGTTGCGGGCGGAACTGGCCCAGCAGTTGCGGGCCACCCATCAAACGGGCAAGGTGAAAGTGACCATTGGTCGTGCCGCTGATTTTTATGGGCCACGCGCCTTCAACGCCCACTTGGGCGACCGTTTTTTCAAAGCCGCGTTTGCCGGCAAACCGGTCGATGTGATCGGTAATCCCGACCAGCCTCACACCTATACCTTTATCCGCGACTATGCCCGTGGCCTTGTCACTCTGGGTGCGCATGACGAAGCGTTGGGCCAGGCGTGGCATATTCCCAGCCCGGAGGCGATTACGCCGCGCCAGTTGATTGCGCTGGTGAGTACGGAATTAGGGCAGCCGCTCAAAGTGCGTGCCGCCGGTCGCCTGTTGGTTGGGGTGTTGGGTCTCTTTGATCCGATCATGCGTGAACTGAAGGAGACGCTCTACCAGTGGGAAAAGCCGTATCTTGTCGATCACAGCAAATTCGCCGCCGCCTTTGGCGCTACCCCCACGCCCCATCCGGTGGCGGTGCGGGAGACGGTGGCGTGGTTTCGCAAGCAGAATGGGTGATTGGGTGATTCGGTGGTTCCGCGCCCGAAGGGCACCCGCTCAATCACCGAATCACCCAATCCCTACCGTCTGTTCACTCACAGTCCACAGCTTGCACCGACAGATCAGCGACCAGAAAGTCCACCTTCTGGTTGCCCGTCTCCCGGCGAATGCGTTCGGCAACAGCCGTACACTTGGCCGGATTACGCCCGATGCCAACAACGGTCGCGCCCATGCGCGCCAGTTCCAACGCCGCGACTTCGCCAATGCCGGCAGTCGCGGCGGTGATGAGAATGGTTTTATCTTGCATGTACTACTTCCTTGATCAGAGTGAAGGGTTATGGCGCCATAGTCAGCGTTAACGTGATTGTTGGCATTGCCATTGGCACCATTGCTTCGGCCACCAGCGTTGCCGCCAAGCCCGGCCCTACGGCTTCGGTGACAACGGTCAATGTCTCAGCGGCCAAGAGGGTCAAGCGATTCGCCGCCAGCCAACCACTGGTTCCATTCTCCGTATAGGCCGCCACCCATACGCCATCCGCCGACTTGCCCGTAAGCGTGACAACCGCGCCCGCCGGCAGTTGTGTCACTGCTGCCCCGTTGGGTGTCGTTAACAAAGATGCGCCGCCGCGTAAAATGCCCAAACCCGTTGGTGGCGGCTGTAAGGCAGCCAGGTCAGAAGCCTGCGGCAAAGCAATGGGTGTTGCGGCGTTGGTAGCGGTAGGTGGGTCAGCGGGCATAAGGGTAACGGTCGGCAGCGCGATGACCGGCGTCGCCAGCGTAAAGGCCGTACTCGCTGCATAAACTGGCGTCGGCTGTTCCGGTCGCACAGCATCCGCCGGGATCGGCGTCGGCGTCGCCCGCTCACCGCCACAGGCCGCCAGCCCCACTACCAACCCAATCCTAATCACCCAATCACCTAATCGGCCACCCCAACGCACATCACCTCCGCTGCCTAATTCTTAACTCCTACTCATACCGCAACGCATCAATCGGATTCAACCGGCTGGCGCGGAAGGCGGGGTAGATACCAAAGAAGAGACCGACCGCCATCGAAAAGAGCAGCGCCGTCAACACCGCATCAAGGCCGACCACGGCGTCAAAGGTCTCAAAGGCGCTGCTGATCGCCCACGCCCCGCTCACCCCCAGCGTAATGCCCAGCGCCCCGCCGATGACAGCCAGGGTGACGGCTTCGACCAGAAATTGTAACAGTACATCGCTCCGTTTGGCGCCGACGGCCTTACGCAAGCCGATCTCGCGCGTCCGTTCGGTGACGCTGACCAGCATGATGTTCATAATGCCGATGCCGCCCACCAGCAGACTAATACCGGCAATTGCGCCCAGAAAGATCGTCAGCGCGCTAAAGATGTCGCCAAAGACCGAGATAATGTCGGTTTGGCTGATCACATTAAAGTCATCACTGTCCAGGTAGGAGATGTTACGCCGCTCACGCATGATCTCGGTGATCTGGTCGATGGCGTCCTGCGTGCGCTCTTCGCTGACGATCGAGGCGTAGATCACGCTGACCTGATAGGTGCCGCTGACTGTTTTCTGGCGAAAGAGGCGATCCTGGGCCGTGCTGAGGGGCAGGAAGATCGATTCATCCTGATTGCCGCCCGGCCCGCCCCCCTTCTCCTCCATCACGCCGATGACGCGAAAGAGCAGATTGTCCACCTGCACCGTCTGGTCAATCGGATATTCGTTGGGGCCAAAGAGCGTTTGGTAGGCCGCCCAGCCCAGCACCGCCACCCGTCCCCGTTCATCAATGTCATCTTGGGTAAAGTAAGAGCCGATCACCGCCGGCCAGTTACGAATTTCCGGGTAAGTGACCGTGGTGGCATGAACATCAATCCGCATGTTTTTGTCGCCGCGCGTCAAGGTGGCGGGGCCGACAAACTCGGCGGTCACCCCGGCCACATCGGGCAGGCGCGCCGGGTCGGCCAGCGCATTGGCGTCGTCGATGGTCAGCAGCTTGACATTCTGGCGCTCCTGGGGCGGCCCATCCTCCAGTTGACCGGGCAGGATAAAGAGCAGGTTGCTGCCCAGGCCGGCAAAGCGGTCGGTGACAAATTTCTGCACCCCGCGGCCAATCGACATCAGCGCGATCACCGCGCCGACGCCGATAATGATGCCCAGCATGGTCAACACACTGCGCAGTTTGTTGGCCGCCAGCGCCCGCATGGCGATGCGGATTGATTCAAGAAATTTCATGTTTCTTGGTAGGCGCTCTTTTCGCGCAGATACTCATGCAAGGCCCGCACCGTGGCACCGGGCAGTTTGACATCGCGCGTCTTACGCCGGATGTACTCCTTCACCTGATCAGTGCGCAGCACAGGAATGATCGGCCCATCGACTTGCAGTTTGGTGGCGTCATTCAAAAAGACGGCGGCGCCATCAATCGGCACGTCGGCCAGGGCGACAGTAGGACCGACGTTGCCGCTTTCATCAATGGTGGACGCTTTGGCGTCAGCCAGCATTTTTTTGAACTTCGCTGCCTGGTCTTCCAATTCACGCGGCGGATTGCCTAACCCTTCACGGGCAAAGACGGTGAAAAAGCGACCCAGGCTAAAGCGCTCGCGCCAGCGGTCGCCCTGGATGGTGATGTCAGTCTTGTCACTGCGCACGGCAAAGAGCAGAATGCCGCACGGGCCGGCCACCACATAGTTGGCCGACGGCAGACTGTGGACAAAGTAAGCATATTTATCATCAAAGCCTTTCATCCCCCGTTCCAACACTTCATCGGGCCGGGCGATCACCTTACCTCCCGGCCAGCGGCGCCGGGCAAAGCGGTTGATAAAGTAGCTGCCGATGCTGGCGCAGAGGAAGCCGGCGGGCAAGGCAATAAAGCTCGCCAGCGCCCAATATTGTTGCAGAAAGGCGGCAAACGCATTGGGGGCCGGCGTTCCCGGCGGGTAGAAATTGGGGACGAAGCTTGCCGCCATGCCGATAAAGAGAATCAGCAAACCGATCAAACTAAAGCGGCGACCCATTGCTTCTTTGCGGGTCATTTCTTTGGTGTTGCGATAGATCTTCATAAGGTTACAACGTCTTTTTCTCTTTGTTTTTGAATAGTACTTGTTTTTGAATAGTACTTGTTTTTGAATAGTACTTGTTTTTGAATAGTACTTGTTTTTGAATAGTACCTAAATATTCATAACGGTCACTGATATCCACTTTTGCGTGTCGGTTCATGACCGCCTATGCTACTACAGTTTCACGATTGAAGGAAGTTGGCAGATCACAATTGTCTGTCGGGCTGTGAGACTACCCGCTGGTTCGTCCCGTAGGGACGATCTGCCTACTGACGCAAATTCTTCAGCAGCAGCGGCACTTGTGGTAACAGATCGGAGGCCAGCACGCCGCTGTTGCCCATGGCGTCGGCGCAACGTAAGCCGGCGGCGCCATGTAGCCAGGCGCCGACACAAGCGGCGCGGAAGGGGTCGAGACCTTGGGCCAGCAATCCGGCAATGGCGCCGGCCAGCACATCGCCGGTGCCGGCGGTTGCCAGGGCGGCGGTGGCGACCGGCAAAACAGCCAGCCAGCCGGTAGGGTCAGCAATTACCGTATAAGGGCCTTTGGCCAACAGAACGGTGTTCCAGGCCGCGGCTTTTTCCAACGCGAGCCGCCAGCGCTGTTTGACCACTTCCGCCACCGACAAATCGGCCAGCCTTCCCAACTCGGCAGCATGAGGCGTGAGAACGCTTCTGGACGGCAACAAGGCCGGCCACTTTTCCTGTTTGGCCAGACAGTTCAACCCGTCAGCATCGATCACTACCCCCGGCAGGTCAGGTAACGTTTCCAGTAGAGTGCGTACAAAACTGGCCGTCGTCGGTTTCTGGCTCAGGCCGCAACCGAGCAACAACACATCGTAGCCGGCAAGAGCATTGGCTACCAGCGGCGCCGCCTCTGCGCTGATCACGCCTTCTTCTTCACCAACACCCGTCGGTAATGGCAGCCAGGTCGCTTCGGCCAACCGGCTTGCGACTACCGGCCAGACCGGTTTGGCGACCGCACCGGTCACCAGCCCCGTACCGACGCGGCTGGCCGCCGTGCAACTGAGCAGCGCGGCGCCGGCATAGTTGACACAACCCACGGCGGCCATTAACTTCCCATAAGTACCCTTGTGACTGTTGTTGGGCCGTGGCGGCAACCAGCGCCGGATGAGTGCTTCATTCAACACAAAGCTCTTGACCGCGCCGGCCAACGCCGGGTCAATGCCAATATCAATGACCGCCAGGTCACCGGTCATCTCAGCCCCGGGAAATTGATAATGGCCCCATTTGGCATAGGCAAAGGTGACGGTCACGGTTGCCGCCACCGTGGCCGGATCGACAGCGCCGGTGTCACAATTCAACCCGCTGACACAATCAACGGCGATCATTGGCCGTGCATCTATTTGTTGCGCTTCCTGCAGGTGGCCCAGCAGCGCCGCCAATTGTCCGGTGATAGGGCGGTTGGCGCCGGTGCCAAGCAGGGCATCCACGAGCAATGAGCGATCGGCCAACCAGGTGCGGAGCGTGGCAAAATTCGGATCATCATCCGTGTGCGCCGTGGGGACGCCCAATGCTACCACCTTCGCATAATGTTGCTGGTAATCCTGTTCCGCCGCCGTACTGCGCTTCCAAAGATAGACGCGCACCGGCACCCCAGCCTCACGCAAATAGCGGGCGCAGACCAGCCCGTCGCCCCCATTGTTGCCCGGTCCCACCAACACCGTCACCAGACCGGGGTTCGGATAGCGCAACAAAAGCTGTTCCGCCACTCCCCGCCCCGCCATCTCCATCATCGTCGCATACGAATGGCCGGTTGCGTCCGCCGCCTTCTCCAGTGCCGCCATCTCCGCCACCGTCACCAATCGCGCCGCCGTCCCAATCGCTACCGTCACCACCCCTCCATCTATCCACAAAGAGATTTAGAGATGGAGAGATTAAGAGATTCCCCAACTCAAGGGGAATCTCTTAATCTCTCCTAATCCTATAGGAGTTACGCAGTTGACGGGCGCTACCAGAGACCTGTCAGGTTTCGCAAACCTGACAGGTCTTGTCCAACTGCGTAACTCCTATCCTACTCTCCACTCTATCTTCTTGTCTACCTATTTACCTATCTACCTATCTACCTGTTTACCTGTTTACCTGCCCCCCCTACCCCCGTATCGGCGCCTCCGGCGGTTCCGGCGCCAGCCCCATCTCTTGCAGCAAGCCGGTGAGGGCAAAGTTGCCGGTGAGCGCGGCCAGCGCCGGCCAGAGCAGCACAAGCGGCAACGTCAAGCCGACGGAGAGCGCTAATAACACGAGTTGGAAGAGCAAAATTAATAGCGTGTAAAGGGGATGTTTGAGCGCAAGGATCGTGGCGTTGCGCAGCGCCAGTTTGATGCTCGGTTCATCCTGTTGCCAGAAGAGCGGAATAAAATATTGGCTGATCATCAACACCAGCAGCAACATCCAGAGCCACGCCACGCCGATCACACGCAAATAGCCCTGGCTGTTGGCATAGAACCAGATGTTAAAGAGCACCGCCGCCGGCGCGCCTAAAGTGATCAGCATCATCAACCAGCCGCGGCCAATGTGCTGGCGCAAGGCTTCCCAAAAGAAGCTGTTATCTACCCGTTTATAATTGGCAATCCGATTGGCCACATGGTTGGTTGCCATCGTCACCGGCGCAATCGTCACGATCGGCAGGAGGCCGATCCACCAGGCAATGCTCATAAAGACACAGAGAAAGAGATCCTCGTAGGCCGCTTTCAACACCCGCCCCATTACCGTAAATGCTTTCATTGGTTGCTCGCAGTTTTCTCTCAGGTTTGTATCAGGTATGAAGATTGGCGGTGGTCGCGCCGCGTACCGCGGCCACTGCTAATCTTCATCAATTCTTGGATTTGATATAGACAATCTTCGCAGTTCTATCAGCTTACCAAATTCTTGGCAATTCATCAACTCACCGGGATGGTGGGTGTATTTCAGAGTGGGCTTCTCGCTGTTAGCCGGCAATTTCAACTGCCGCTGCTGCAGGTTGCATTTTGTTAACAACTATAGGTATCATTAAGGAGTATACTTTGGGCAGGGCGATAGCCCTATCGACTGCGCAGATCAGGAGGGCTGCGCAATACAACACCAACGATTCTTATGCAAGAGCAAGCCATTCACGAACAACTTTCCCATGCTTTGTGGCGCATCTATCGGCGCCCCCATCACCCCAAACCCTGGCAACAGGGGGGGAATTTACCCTGGAATGATCCAACCTTTTCCGAACGCATGTTGCGCGAGCATCTTGACCAGGCACATGGCGCCGCCTCCCGTGTAGACGCGGAACGCCGGTTGCAACTGGCATGGCTTTGGGACAAATTCGGCTTACAACCAGGGATGAACATCTGCGATCTCACCTGCGGCCCCGGTCTCTACGCCGTTGAACTGGCGAAACGGGGCTGTCACGTCACCGGCATCGATTTTGCACCGGCAGCGGTGGCCTATGCCCGTGAATTAGCCCAACAGGCAGAAGTGGCCGACCGTTGCACCTTCATTGAACAGGATGTGCGCGCCATTGCTTTACCACCTGCTACCTTTGATGCCGCGCTCTTTATTTATGGGCAACTGGCGGTCTTTCCCAAAGCGGAAGCGGCTCAATTGTTAGCCAAGGCGGCGGCAGTGTTGAAACCGGGCGGTTCTTTGGTCGTCGAACTGCTCAATCAGGAGCGGGTGGATAAGACCAGCAGCAACTGGTGGTTTACCGACAACACCGGGTTGTGGGGCGATGGTCCCTTCCTGCACCTGGGTGAACGTTTCTGGGACGAGGACGCCCAACTCTCCTACGAACGCTTCTACATTCTCCACCTGGAAACCGGCCAATACAACGAAGTCCACCTCTGTGACCAAACCTATGCGGTCGATACCATGCGCGCCATGATGCATGCCGCCGGCTTTGCCCAGGTTGAAGTCTACCCGCGTTGGGACGGGCTACCGCTCTATGACAATGATGAGTGGATCGTCTATATTGCGCGTAAAGCTGGGTAATTGGTTGGTTCATGCGGTGGTTTCGACAAGCTCAACCACCGAATGAACCAACCATCAGCAATCCTCAACCAACCGCTGATAATTGTTGACCGCGCCGATCGAACAGTCGAGGGTGGCGAGCCAGGCGCTTTCAAAGTCGGGGGCGGCAACGCCAAAGAGGACCGGGGTGAGGTCGTCCCAGGTGGCGTAGCGACCCCACGCGGCCACCAGATGCGGCACCTGGGCGCGGCCATAATGCCGGCTGACATAATCCACCACCGTGGCAATGGCAATGACATGGCCGGGATGGCGTATCGCCTGGGTGGCGCCGTGAGCATCCGTTTCTTCATCAGGATAGACTGGCGTATCGAGTGGCGGCAGGAAGCGGGGCGCGTCCTGCACCAGGGTGCGCGGCAGGCGATCCGGCGATTGATCCAGGCCGGTACACAGGAGCGGCAGGCGGATTTGGGCCGGATGGCTCATCCAGAGCGTATGGGCCGTGCAAAAGGAGGCATATTGTGCGGGCAGCGGTAACGGCATGGTGGGGGCGGTCGCCGGCAGATCGACATAGATCCAACGCACCAGTTCCGCTTGCCAGCGCCCCAATGGCAATTCTGCCTGCCAGAGCTGCCACAAACGTAACCCATCCAACAAAGGATAGCGCATGGCATCAATCTCATGTTGGCGAACCACCTGTGCCAGTGTGTGATCGATCAGAAGGAGCGCCAGCGATTGGTGTAAGAGATCGCTTTCGCTCCAGGTTGTGGTCGGGTAGAGCGTTGGCGACGGCACGGCCAGGGTGGTAAAGACGCGAGGGCGATAGGGGGCGGTGGCAATGGTGCGCGTCGTTGTCACTGTAATCAACAGGGGCGCCGCTGTTGTGACGGTGACGCCAAAGTCCTGTTGCAAGGTTGTATAGAAGCGTTCCAGCCGGGGAGCAACCAACGCAACGGTTTGTGCATCCCGTTGGGGAAAGTGGAAGACAAAGTTGGCGGTTGTCAGGCTGCCCGCCGCTTCTTCCGCCATTGCCGGCAAGGTTTGCACCGGTGGGGTGGCGACTGGTTCAGCGCGCTGTGTGCGCCACCACCAGCCGCCGATGCCGACGACCAGCACCAAAACAAGCCAATACCGCCGACCAAAACGGCGACTCGGCGGTGGCGCAGCGGGTGTTGCGCGCGCCTGTAGCGCTGCCCATTCGGCCTCGCTCTCCGCCACATGCCATTCCATGATCGGTGGTTGCTTGCGCTTTGGCATTCTGCCCTATCCGCGTACTGCGCCTGACGATAGAACACTATGCCACCGATTATAGCACGGGAAGCAAAGTTTATGAAAGCGCGTGCGTTACACGGGGCAACTGCCGCCCAACGCACGCGCTGGTTAGTCGGGGTCTATTAAAACTTGCCGTTTGTGTTTTGCCACTGGACGCGCGGCGGGATCGTCTCTAACACGTCCCAATGTTCGACAAGCTTTCCGTTCTCAACGCGGAACATATCGTAGAAAGCCATCGGTGCGCCGCCGTTGGGGCCGTAGATCCCCTCACTCATGAGCAGCACAAAATTGCCTTCGCCCAACACATTGTGGATCTTGTCGTAGCGCATGGTGTTGGCGCCGCTTTTGAAGAATGCCATCATAGCGGCCAGTCCTGGTAAACCGTCGGCGCCATCGGGATTGTGTTGGCTCAGGTCAGGGTGGAGGTATTGGGCAAAGGTGCCGGCATTGTTAAGAATGTTGGCGGTGAAAAATTCTTCAACCAACTGTTTGTTCACCGCCGTCAGATGATGATCAGCAATCGCTGTGCTGCCATCAGTCATGGTGCGGCCACTCTTGTTGGGCGGGCGCACCGGCATCAAGTTGTCCCAATGCTCGACAATGAGGCCATTTTCAAAACGGAAGACATCAAAACCGATCTTGGGGCCGAAGAAGTCATATTCGGTGTGGGTAAAGACATAGTCGCCATCTTCAAAAGCGCGAATGACCTTGGCCTTAAAGGTTCCAACCGGCTGACTCTGCACCACACCCGCAATCCCGGCGACGCCATCAGGCAACGACAAGTTGTGCTGGATATATTTGTGCGGGTTGATGTAGGCAAACGGCTCCGGGTTGCCGGTTTCAATCGATTGTAAGACGGCTACGACTTTTTCTTTGTTGCTTTTGGTTGTCATAAGTAAACTCCTGCTGTGGTTGTTAATAGGTTAGATAGGACTTACGCAAGACGGGAAGCCGGGCACCCAGTGGGTTCCCGCGCCATCTCTGGCGGCAGGCCGGCAGGATGCCGGCGTTCCCGGCTTCCCATCTTGCGTAAGTCCTGTCTGTTATCGCTGTGGTTTGAATCTTACTAGGTGAGCGGATTTAAGAATTGAACGGAGCGGCTATTTTTCAGCAGCCCTTTGGCCGAGATGCCAAACATGCGTTTGAAGGTGCGGCAGAAGTGGGCTTGATCGGCAAAGCCGGCCTCGACAGCGGCGGTAGTCAGGGAAAGGCCATCACGCACCGTAAAGAGAATCACTTGCTTGAGCCGTTTCCACAAGAGGAATTGGGAAAAGGGTACACCCGTCGCTTGGGCAAAGAGATGGCGCGTCCGCTCCGGCGATAGACAGACCAAGTCGGCAATCATTTCCAGTGAGGGATTGCTCTGGATATGCTGTTCGATAAAGTGAATCGCTTGGGCAATGCGCTCATCGAGAAAAGGGGGCGTCGGCTGGCTGACCGGCGGCAACATCACCGCAAAAATTTCACTCGCCATCTGCTGTAAGCGTACCTTGGACAGTGTCTGATTGTCTTCGACGCGATAGCGGTGCTGTTGCTCGGCTGTAAAGAAGGGTTCGATGTCCAGCACCGCTTCGCCGGCAAGCAATTCTTTCAATTGCCAGCCGAAGTAGCTCTCGGCGTCGATGAAGTAGATCAACACGCTGGCGCGCTCCGCCACACACGAATGGGGAACATTCTGGTTGATGATGAAGCCGGTTTTCTCCTGATAGGCGACGCCGCCGATCACACAATCAAAGGTGGAGCGGATACTCACAATCATCTGAAAACAGTAATGCCGATGAACGTCCACCCGTGCGCCGTGCGCAACGAAGGAGATGACGTTTTGTGTTGCGTCGGTTATCATTGTTTTTGGCTCTGCTTAAATATAATTCTACATGTTGATCAATGAAATTCTACCATGCGCATTGACTCTGTCAAACCATTTGTAGTAAACTGGTGAATGACTAATCCGCTGTCTGTAAGTAGGCACTAGTGAACAATTGCTTGCAGGCATCATGATCAATATCAGGTGTAGATAACATGACAACAACTGTTCATGACAGTGGTTATAAACGTCTTTTCAGCAACAAAACCATCTTTCGCCAGTTGATCCAAACCTTTGTAGAAGAGGAATGGGTATCGAAACTGGATTTTGAGCGGGCCGAACGGCTGGACAAATCGTTTATCAGCGAACATTACAAGGATACAGAAGCGGACATCATCTACAAAGTGCCGCTTTTAGAGAGTGACACGGTGGTCTACCTTTGCCTGATAGTCGAATTTCAATCGTCAGTGCAGCGCTTTATGGTGCTGCGCAGCTTGCAGTACAAATGCAACTTTTATATGGATTACGTACTCTCCAATAAAAATGTACGCGGATTGATGTTACCGGCCATGTTTTCATTGGTGTTGTATAATGGTGAGGACAAATGGACGGCGCCGGACAACATCGACCAGTTGATCGAGACAGAAGTCGATTTGGGGCAATACGGCCTACACTTTGAGCATTTCGTCATTGCCGAGAACGCCTATGGCAAAGAGTGGTTAGCCAAGATCGACAATATCATTGCTACACTCTTTTTAGCGGAGGCATATTATGACTTGCCGTTGCTTTTGGAAAAATTGTTGGCCCTGTATGATACGGAGCCTGACCGCCAGGCGCTTATGCTCTTTATCAACTGGTTTCGGCAGTTGAC
>QWII01000156.1 GCA_021405325.1 Caldilinea sp. CFX5
TTTAGCGGAAAAACTATCAATCCCGGTGGCAACGGCGTTGAATGCCAAAGCGATGTTCCCGTCAGATCATCCCTTGGCGGTGGGCGTGCCTGGCTCCTACTCACGGGCGTGCGCCAACCAGACGCTTTGTGAGGCCGACTTGGTTTTCTTTATCGGCAGCCATACTGGTGGTCAAGTCACCAACAACTATACAATTCCGCCACAGGGAACGCCCATCATTCAACTCGACATCAACCCGGCGGAGATCGGGCGCAACTATCCCGTGAAAGTCGGGTTACAGGGCGATGTCAGAAACACCTTGCGCCGAATGCTGGACCACGCTGAAGCCGTAGCGCCGCGCACCGCCTGGATTAACCGCGTGCAAACATTGGTGCAGGCATGGAAAAATAGCGTCAGCGACGTGTTCAATGCTGACATTGAACCAATGCGCCCGGAACGGCTCTGTCGCGACCTGAGCAATTATCTGCCTTCCGATGCCATCCTCGTCTCCGACACCGGCCACTCCGGCATCTGGACCGGCACCATGCTCGACCTGCAACACCCTGACCAGAGTTATATCCGCTGCGCCGGTTCGCTGGGCTGGGGTGTGCCGGCGGCCATCGGCGCCAAGTGCGCCGCGCCGGAACGCCCCGTCCTCTGCTTCACGGGCGACGGCGGCATCTGGTATCACATCACCGAACTGGATACGGCGCGCAAATATGGCATCAACCCGGTCATCGTGGTGAACAACAACCATTCGCTCAACCAGGAGAAACATGGCGTCGAGGCGATCTACGGCGGCCAAACCCCCGGCTCGGATGAACTTTGGCTCTTCCCCGAAAGTGACTTTGCCAAACAAGCCGAGGCGCTGGGTTGCTTTGGCATCACCGTCAACAAGCCGGGTGAACTGGAAAGCGCACTCGATCAAGCCTTTGCGTCCGGCAAACCGGCGGTGGTTGATGTCAAGACCCATATCGACGGTATTGCGCCACGGGCTTGGACGCGTCAATAATTAATGGAGAATGGAAAATTAACAATTGTTAATTTTCCATTCTCCATTAATTATTGTAATCTCTCAATCTCTAATAAATAGGTATCTGACCGAAAGGATCGTTGCTACATTTTGGGCTTGCGGCGGCGTGGTTTTGTGTTCGCTTTCGTCCTGCGTTGTTGTGATAGGGGGCGACTGCTCGGCGGTTCAAAGTCGGTGCGGATCAGGTAGGTGCGAATGCGCTTGCCCTCAATCGTCTCATCAAAAAGGAGGGTGTCGTCAGCGCTATGTTTCTGGGTGAAGACTACGTAAAAACCCTCAGCGATCCCCTCGCTGACTAGATAATCGGCGAGTTGTTGTTTGCCGTGTTCAAAATACCAGGCGTCGGTGAAGATTTTTGTTTCGATAATATATTTGCGCTGCTGATGTAAAATCAGAATATCGGTGCGTCCTCGTCCGCTTGGCACTTCGACCAGGGTGTCGCCACCCAGCCGTTGGATAAAAAAGTTGATAAAGCCATCCAGTGAATAGTGCCAGGCGCCTTCTTTCAACTGTTCGGTATCAAAGGCATGATAACCGCGACGTTGGACATATTCGCGATAGCGGGTGAGGATCGCATCGATATTTAGACCGTTTGGTGTCAGGTATTCACGAAAATTGTCATAAGCCGAGACATACTCTTGCGCCTCCCCATTGAGCGGCGGACGCAGGGCCGTGATTAACGCCTTGTTATAGAGCGGCACAGCAATCTGCACATAGCCATCCACATTGTCTATCACGCCATGCGTATAGAGATAGGCAATTTCAGTATCATGGATATTGAAGGGAATTGCCGTTTCGCTAAAGAGGAGCTTGAGCATAAAGGCGCGTTTTTCGCGCGCCTTTTGCACAATATTGAGGATATTCTTATCAAAGCGTTCGGTCAGGAAGTATTTCAGCGTTGGATAGAAATCGGCCATGCGCACCGGCTGGCTGCGATCTGTCGCCACGACCGTCACCAGATGTTGACAGAGGGCATTGACTAGCCCTGGTTGGCCTTGTGTGTTGTCGTAGATCGCCTTGATCACCTGGGCATCAAAGGGCTGGCCGCTTTCGGTGACATATTGTTGGATCAACCCTTCGACCTCGGCAAAGGTAAAGTAGGGGAGTTGCAGTTGATCGACAACGTTGAAGGGGGAAGCGGAGGAGACCACCAACTCGGCAAGGGTGCTGACACCGACCAGGATCAGCGCATGAAGCGCATGGTGCTGTTTGTATTGATAGATGTTGCGGAAGGCATGAAGCAGTTCGCTGAGTACCTCCGCAGGCGTCTCTTCAAATTCGTCGATGACCAACACCAACTTGCGATCACCCCAGTGAATTTTCTCTAAAGACTCTTGTAAATCAACCTGATCGGCCAGCGTAAATTCAGCCGTGAGACCATTTTCCAGCAAACTGTAGGCCAACCGTCGCCCCAAGGTATGATAAAATTTGGCGCGGGGAATGGAGTGTAAACTTTCAAAACTAATCCGCAACGGGGTGAAGCCTTGCTGCCTCAACTGGCGAAAGAGCAGTTGAAAATAGGTCGTCTTGCCGGTTTGGCGGGGAGCAAAAATGGTAAAGAAGCGCCCGTGCGCCACCAGCTCCTCGCCTTGGGCCACCAACGCCTCGCGCATGACTGTATAATGTTCTTCCGGGACACAAGCGCCGGAGGTGTTGAAGAACCGCATATTTTTCCTTTTGCCCGCTATCTATCCCTATGCAGGCCGTAGGCCGCCTCTACTTTTGACGATACGAGTTTTCATCCAGCAATTATACCATATTGTCGCCCAGAGCGGCGTTGCATGGGCCAGATGCTGATGCTATTGTGGCGACGGCGACCAGTCGTTTTATCATGAATCGTTCCCTGTCACTGGCGTTTTATGCTTCAGATAATCAGTATTCAGGAAGAAAAGCACCGTCACCACCGTAAAGAAGCCGGCGAGTACATCAATGGTGCTATTGATAATAAACTCCGCCACCGGGTTATCGGCGATCAGCAGGAGCAGCGCCGAGATCACCACCAGCACAACCTGCCCCAAGAGACTAGTCATCAGCAAAATGCCGCAGACCCGCCACCACTGCCCCTGCACCAACCCTTTGCTATAGGCCAATGCCCTTCGTCCGCTTACGTTGCGCAACGCCACCACATAGAGCGAAAAGGCATAGTAGATGGCCCAGATAATACCGGGGATAATCAACAAAAAGGTCAACCCCAGGATGATCAGCGCCCCCAATAGTTCGGTGCCAAGCGTTGGCAGCCAGCGAGCTAGACCCTGGCGCAGCGCCGCCGACCAAGCTAGGTGTTCGCCTTGCACGGCTTGCTCCACCAGGGCAGCGATGGCGATGGCGGCAATGATACCGATAAAGAGTTCGAGGAAGGGCGCAAAACTGAGGGTGACTGGCCCGCCGCCGGCGCCATCGTCGGGCAGGGTCCACTCTAACGGCACTAGGGCGATGACCAGGTTGATCGGGAGATAGACCCAAAGAATGATCCGAAGAATATCGCTAAAGTTTTCGTTATACAGCCGCCAGCCGAAGCTGAGCAGATCACCGATTGACAGTGGTTGCGCTTCCAGTTGCTTCTTCATTGTCCCTTGTCTCTAGTGTGCTTAGGGCTTACGCACAAGCCGGCCAGACCTCCGGGAAGGGGTCAACTGTCGTTCTCTCATCTAAAAAATTTCTGACCCCTTCCCGGAGGTCTGGCCTGTCTACCCTTAATGCTCGGTGCGTATTCCTACTGTTCAAAAATGTGGATTGACGCCTGACAAACTTTCTGCTACGATGGCTGCACGCTTGTAACAGAACAACTCCCACACGTATCTTACCATTCGGTTCCCTTGTCATCCAACCCCGCACCCGACTGTGGAACTGAACCAGCACATCCCGAAGGAGGAGTGAACATGACCTTGCAAAATCGCCTGGGTGGTCACACCAACAGTTATCACACCTACAGCCTGGAAGAAGCGCTGGAAGGGATTGCCGCGGCGGGTTTTCGCTTTGTCGAATTGAGCGCTGTCGGCGGCTGGACGGAGCATGTCCCGCTGGGCGCTGATGGCGTCACCCTGGGCAAGATCCAACGCATGTTGAACAAACTAGGGCTGATTCCGGTCAGCCTGAGCGGCCATTCTGATCTGACGACGCAAGCCGGGCTGGCAGCCGGCAAACAGGCCATTGATCTCTGCCAACGGCTGGGCATCGACCTGATGAACACGGCGGTCGGCGGCCACTACAGCGAACATGAAGACGAAGCCGGCTTTATGCGTACCATCTTCGACCTGGCCGACTACGCTGCCGCCCGCGACATTATGATCGGCCTGGAGATCCACGGCGAGATCACCAGCAGCGGTAAAACTGCCCGCCCCGTGATCGAACGCATCAACCGCCCCAATGTGCGGGTCAACTATGACACGGCCAACTGCGAATTTTACGGCAACGTCAAAGCCGTCGATGATCTACCCGGCTGTCTCGACCTGCTGGTTCACTGCCATCTCAAAGACAAAGGCGCACAGGGCAAAGTCTGGAATTTCCCCGCCGTCGGTCAAGGCCATGTTGATTTTGCCGGCATCGTCAGCATCTTCCGAAAGAGCAACTACCGCGGCCCCTTCACCGTCGAAATCGAATTCTACGGCGAACCCTGGCCGCCCCTGGCCGATGTCAACGCGGCGATGAAGCAGAGTTATCAGACGTTGGCGGGGTTGGGGCTACAATAATTGGAGTTACGAGTTACGAGTTACGAGTTACGAATTACGAGTTACTGGTCACGTAATTCGTAATTCGTAATTCCTAAACGACAGAGGAGTAGATCGATGAAGGTTGGTATTCTTGGCGCGGGCTTTATGGGTGGCACCCATGCCCGTGGGTATGCAAAAATCCCCGGCGTGACGGTGGCGGCGATTGCGTCACGCACGTTGGCGAAGGCAAAAGCGTTGACTGATGAAGTAGGCGGCGTCCCCACCACCGACGAGATGGCGATCATCAACGACCCGGCCATCGACGCCATTAGCATCACCTTGCCCACATCGCTGCACAAGCCGATGACGCTGGCGGCGCTGGCGGCGGGCAAACATGTGTTGTTGGAAAAGCCTTTTGCCCTCACCGTGGCCGATTGTGATACGATGATCGCGGCCTGGCAGGCGAGCGGCAAGTTCTTGATGATCGGCCAGACCTTGCGCTTTTGGCCGGAATACAAGGCACTGGTCGGCTTTGTCCAGAGCGGCGCCATTGGCAAGCCCTTTTCGGCCATTGCCACCCGTCTCTCGCAGCAGCCGGCCTGGTCCTCCTGGTTTACCGACCCGGCCCAGAGCGGCGGCGCCGTCATTGACCTGATGATCCATGACATCGATGCGCTCAACTGGCTCTTTGGGCAGCCGCAGAGCATCTACTGCCGCGGTCGCCAGAGCGCGCCGGGCATGTGGGATCACATGTTGGCGACGGTCGATTACGACAGCGGCGCTGCCATGATCGAGGCTTCTGAACTGTTGCCACGCGATTATCCTTTTAGCATGAGCCTGATTGTCCACTGTGAAGGGGGGCGGGTGGAATATCTCTTCAAAGCCGGCGGCGTCAGCGTGGAGATGGGCGGCGGCATCGATTCGTTGACGGTCTATGAGCCGGGCAAGAACTATTTGCTGCCGGTGCCGGATCGCGGGAGCGACGCCTGGGCGGCCGAGGTTGCCTATTTTGTCGATTGTGTGCAGAACCAGCGGTCACCGGCCATCGGCACCCCGACGCAGGCGCGGCTGGCGGTGGTGATGGCGAATGGCGCGCGGGCGTCGTTGGAAGGGGGCAGCGTTGTTACGCTACCCGTTTCGCCATAAAAAGATCGGGTTTGCCGTAACCATTGGCATCCGGCAGCAAGCCGATAAAGACATAGCCCAGCTTCTGGTAAAACTCAAAGGGGTGGTCGTGCAGGTTGCGGATTTGGCGTAGGTGGGCCAGCGGGTCGGGATAGAGATCGACGCCACCGAGAGTGGTCAGGTTGTTCTGGTCATCGGTGCCGAGCGAGATCGTCAGCCCGCCCCGCGCCTTCACCTGCGCCTCCAAATCCAACACCAAGGCGCGGCCAATCCCCTGTCGCTGCCGCGCCGGTCGCACTACCAGGGGGTGTAACTCCCAGACGTTGCCATCATATTCTGGTCGTCCGCCGATCCACCCCAACACGGTTCCCGTCTCGTCCAGTGCCACCCGACAGATGTAGTCATCAACCAAACACTCGTCCAGTTCTTCTAGCGCCTCGTCCATTGTCGTCCAGCCATCGGGCGCCATCACCCGAAAGCCCTCGACCAGCAGTTCTGCACACTGGCGGATCAGCGCGTCATCGGCTTTTGTCAAATCAACAATTTTCATAGGGCATCAATCAATTCTTCTAATAACGCTACAAACCGTTGTGGAATCGGGTTCAAGCCAAAGCTAAAGTTACTTTGCAGGTGGCGAAATTCGGCAAACCAAGGCAGACGATCCAGCGGCAGGGGCGGTTGCAGCCACTGGCCTACCCGTCCTTGGGCATAATAGCGAAAGAGCGGCTCCTCAGCGTCTTCACCCACTTCATCCACGATAAAGCGGCTCCGCAAAAAGTAGCGCCGGGGCCGGCCCTCGCCACAGACCACCCAAACGGTGTTGCCTGGCAGCCGGTAGACCAGCCCTTTGTTAGTGCCAATCACAAAATCGCCGCCGATGCCTTCGGTACAATCGCGGCCTACAAGATCGGGATTACGATATTGAACGTAATGTTCCATATTACCCCAGAAGCTTGCCGGCCAACCTTGTCAACAGATCACGCGTGTTCAAATGGGGGAGCGATTTCTCCAAGAACGTTTGCAGCAACTGCGCCGGGGTCAGATCGGAAGTGTCGATCTCAAGCTTGGCTTTGATCCACGATTCGTGATACTTCTGGCGAAATTCGGCTAGCAGCGATGGAATATCCTCCCGCTGGATCAGCGTATGTTGGTGCGGATGGCTCGTCATGCGGGCGGCGATCACCTCCGGTCGCGCCGTCAGGTGGACGAGGATGGTATCAGGCGGCATTTCGACTTCGTATTCACGCACGCCAATGGTCGGCACGCCGGGGTAGTAGTAGCGCGGGCCATAGATCTCTTCCTCAATGTGAAAACCGCCGAGCAAAATATGCTCAAAGCGATGGAGCAGGCGCACATGGTAGACGATCTGAAAACGTTGAAAGCGCTCCTTGAGCAGCGGCGTCAGATTGAGCATGATCGCCGCATCTTCCGGCGCCAGATGTTGACTATCAGGGATGGTAAAATGATCATCGAGATGATGATGAATCCCTCGCTCATCGCCCCAGGCCATCAAGCCGTCGATCAAGGTAGTGACACCGCTGTATTCACAGCCAATCACAATAACTCGCATAAGATCCTCCGGTGGTTGGATGATTGGGTGATTCGGTGATTTCGACAAGCTCAATCACCGAATCACCCAATCACCTGTTTATGAAAAAAAGCCCAAATTCTCTTTGGCATTCGCCCGCACCGTATCCTCATTGAGCGTGACGCCAAGACCGGGCCGATCAGGAACGGCGATATGACCATCGGCAATCAAGGGTGGGCCATCCAGCAAGTTTTCCCAAATCGCGTTATGCAGGTGGTGAAATTCCAACACCAGGAAGTTGGGAACGGCCGCCATGACATGACAGGTAGCGATGGTATCAATCGGGCTGCCGATGTTATGGGGCGCGACCGGGATATAGTAGAGGTCAGCCAGATCAGCAATGCGCCGCCCTTCGAGCAGCCCGCCAGCCTTGGCTAGATCGGGCGAAATGATGTCGGCGCCCTGTTTCTCGATCAATTCGCGAAAGCCGTGGCGACTGTAGAAATTCTCGCCAGTGCAGATCGGTGTGCGTGTGGCGCCGGCGACACGGGTCATCGCCGCCACATTCTCCGGCGGGATCGGGTCTTCGAGCCAGAGCAGGTTGAGCGGTTCAAAGGCATAGGCCAGTTTGAGAATATCGACCGGCGCATAAAACCAATGCGCGTCAATTGCCAGGTCGGTATTGCGGTGCAGACCCCGGCGCACCGCGGTGACAACTTCGGTGTAATAGGCAATGTCGTCGTTGCTGATACAGCGGTTGTAGGGGTCGCGCTGGCTGGGGAGCGGGTCGATGTCAAATTTGAGCGCGCTAAAGCCCAGCGCTTCCACTTCTTTGGCCTTGGCGACATAGGCTTCCGGCGTCTCGCTGGCGCCGGCATGACAATCGTTGTAGAGGCGAATTTTGTCACGGAACTTGCCACCCAATAGTTGCCAGATGGGTACGCCCAGCGCTTGCCCAGTAATGTCCCAAAGCGCCGTTTCAATGCCGCTGATCGCGCTCATCACGGCGCCCTGGTAGAAGCCCGAAGCGGACATGCTGTGCATCATGTCGCGGAAAAGCTTGTCAACATGGCGGGGATCTTGCCCCAGCAAGGGACGCTGCAACCGGGGATCAACCACAATCTGGTGAACGCCGGCGCCATGATAGGCTTCGCCGATGCCGGTGATGCCTTCGTCGGTCTCGACTTTGACCAGCACCCACGGAAAAGGTTGTAGAAGAACAGAGCCGATGCGCGTAATCTTCATAGGGTAGCATTCCTCTCAAAAATTTTGGGAATGAATAGGGTATGACCCATCATACTTGGCATCAGGGGTAGCTGTCAAACGCTTGTCGCACGTCAACCAGTGCAACGCGCCTGCCCGATTTGAGTTGCTTGCATAAGTGGTGTAGTATATTTGGAATAATTACTGTTTGGTCAATCGGCTTAGCACCTAGTAAGCTGGAATTTCGCATGGTTGCGATGCAACTAGGCCGGATGACAACAGCACGCCACATCATCAACAACGGAAATGAGCGATGCAAGCAACCACCGACCTCGGCGCGCAGGAGTTGGCGCCTTTCTTTTCGTCGTCACTTTATACCATTGTCGCAACGTTGGCCTTAACCGCCATCGTATTGCTCCTGATGAGCTTGACGCCGCGCCTGGCGGCCTTGCTCTTCCGGCGGCTGACCCCTGACTGGATCGATGGCGCGACCACGTTGTTGCTGGTGCTGCTGTTGCTGGGCCAGGCGACGATCCTGCTGCGCTGGCTCTGGCCCGATCTGCCCTATCTCTGGCCGCTGCTCCTGTTGGTGACGTTGGTCATTGCCGCCTTCCTGCCGGCCACCCCCCTTAGTGATGCCCTTGCGTATTGGTGTTTACGCCGCGATGCGCGCTATCAGGTGGGAGATCGGATCACGGTGGGGCAGCAACAAGGGCAAGTGGTGGCGTTGCGCCCGCTCTATACCGAGTTTATCACCGTAACAGCCGATCGCGTGCGCCTACCCAACAGTGTTATCCTGCGCCGTGCGCTGGTTGTTCATGCCAAGGCGCAGCCGGTAACTGCCGCCATGACGGCCGCTGCCGGGCGGGCGGCTTGGTATGGTCAACCCGTCACGGCTACAGTCCCAGTGTCGGTGGAAGCGTCGCTGGTTGCGCCGGCGACTGTTGCCGATTCATCAACCGCTACAACGGGGGGCATGGCGACGGGGGCCCTTCCTGCCACGGGAACAGAACCAATTACCGGAACGCGGCCGGCGCGCCAAGCGGTCAACACCCTGGCGCTGCCCTTGTCGCCAGGGAAAATTCCCCCGTTGCGTAAGCGACAAGGGTTGGGCGCGACCTCCATCAAAGGGCTGATGCGCGCATAAATCCGTCTACCATCCGTTACATGCACTTGAAGGAAAACGAAGATGATCGTCCCGCTTCTATTATTGATCGTGTTGGCTGCCGGCGTGGCTCTCTTCCTGCGCAGACGCGCACAACAGCAACGCCGTCTGCGCCTGCGCCAGTTGCGCCAGTGGCTGGGCGCCCAGCATAGTGATAATCCCTCTCTGCAACGCTGGCTCAATGGTCTTTCCACCAGTGAGGCCGAAGTGCTACTCGATCTGCTGACGGGCTACTGCACCAGCCTGAATTGGGAACTTGCCTGGCTCTTCACCCCGCAATTGCAAAAGGTGCCGGCCTTGCAACAGGCGCTGACGGAAGGAGTAAAAACCTATGCCGGTTCGATCCTGACTGCCCTGCAACTGGGCGAGGAGGTGCAGATGTATAAAGCATACAGCGCTTTGGTGCAGAAGCCGACGCAACGCAAGCAATTTGCCTTGATCCAGAAACTCTATCAGGAGCTTACCCAGCGCGGCGTCATCACCATCGACCCCAAAGCGAAGCGCTGGTTCCGCCGCCAGCCTACCCGTCGGCAGAAGATCGACGCCGTGATCGACGCCTTTGAGCGCGAGCCGGTGCTGGCAATGACGGTCTTGAAAATGGTGTTGGTCACAGCAGCCCAAGCCGATGTTGAAGAACTCACCGGAGTCGCGCTGCCGGTGGGCGCCGCCGCCTAAAGAAACTGACGGGAGGACTTACGCAAGACGAGGCGTGGCCAGATCTCCGGGAGGTGGATAAAAGATGGTGTGTCTTGGTAAGTTCGTCTGCCCACCTCCCGGAGGTCTGGCCTGGCGATCACCTTGTGGCTCATCTTGCGTAAGTCCTGTGACGGGTCGGCCTGACTTGCACCAATGCCAATGCAACCATTGCCCTACAGCAAAAGCAACCATATCCCATGAATCTTGATCAACTACTTAACCTCATCGCGCTCCTTGGCTGGCTCTTTTTTGCCGTCTTTGCCATTGTCCTCTTCACCCGCACCTTGTTGCGTTCCGGCTTTGGGCGCGCTGTCATTGAACTGCTCTCCGGTCGTGTCTTGATCCCGCTCTTCCTGGCGATCTGTTTGAGCCTACTCAGCGCCGCCCTGGTCTTTGTCCAGCCCACGGAGGTGGCGGTGGTCGTCTCGATCATCTCGCCGGGGGGCGTGCGTCCACAGCCAATCCAGGCCGGGTTGCATTTTATTGTGCCGGTGCTGGAAAATGAAGTGAAATACTCCATCGCCTGGCAAACCTATACGATGGCCGCCAATGTCACTGAGGGCAAGGGCGACGACTCGATCCGCGCCCGCACTAATGATGGGCAAGAGGTGCGTCTAGCCAGTTCGATTATCTTTCGGGTGAATCAGGAGCAGGTGGTCACGCTTCACATCGACTGGCAACAGCGTTATGTGGAAGACTTTGTGCGCCCGGTGGTGCGCGGGGTGGTGCGCACGCAGGTCTCTCAGTTTGATGCCAGCGAGGTGAATAGCTCGGCCCGGCGCGATCTGGAAGCCACGCTGGAACGGCTACTACGCGAAGAGTTTGCCGCCAAAGGGCTGCTGGTCGATCAATTTGTGTTGCGCGACATTACCTTTACCCCAGAATATGCGATGGCGGTTGAATTAAAGCAGGTGGCGTTGGAAGATGAACAACGGGCGCTCCATGAAGCGCAACAGGTGCGCAATCGCGCCGAAGGGCAACGGGACAAGGTGCGCCTCGAAGCCGAAGGGCAACGCGACCGCTTAGCGCTCGAAGCGGAAGGCAAAGCACAGGCCATTCTCACCGAAGCGCAGGCCCAAGCCCAAGCCTTGCAGTTGATCGGGGAAGCGTTGCAGAAAAACCCCAATTTGTTGACCTATGAATACATCAACAAACTCTCACCCAACATCCGCGCCATGTTGGTGCCGAACAACGCTCCACTCATTCTGCCCTTGCCCGATCTCGATCAATTCGCCCCCCCCACGGCCACCCTGACGACAACCCAGCCCGTGACGACGAGTGCGGCGCCGGATGCGGGAAGCAACATGACAAGGTGACAGGGTGACAAGGTGATCAAAAAACAGGAAGACAAGAAGATGGGGAGACAAGAAGATGGGGAAACAAGAAGATGGTCATCGTGTCTTCTTATCTCCCTGTCTTCTTGTCTTCGTGTCTTCCTATCTTGACACGCGGCTAACAAGGAACTAGACAAATGGTATTTCTCTTCGCCCTGCTACTGTTGATCCTTGTCTTTGCACTGGCATTTAGCCTGGCCGAGATGTGGGATCAGGTGCGAGGGCGCTTTATTCTCATCAGTGTGGCGATGGTGCTTGTCATTGCGGGGGCATTGGTGGGGCTGCGCTATTGGTTCACCTTTTCGACCGGTTGCGTACCCGATTGCACCGGGGCGAATCTGGTGGGGCGCGACTTGGAAGACCAGGATCTCAATGGCGCCAACTTTGTCGAAGCCAACCTGAGCGGCGCCAATCTGGCCGGGGCGCAATTGGTGGGGGCGGATCTGAGCGGCGCATTGCTCATGGCGGCCACGCTGGAAGGCGCCAATTTGCAAGATGCGTTCCTGTTGGGCGCCGACCTTTCGGGGGTCAACCTGGCGGGCGCCAACCTAACCGGCGCCAATCTGGGGGGCGCCAACCTAACCGGCGCCAATCTAACGGCGGTCGATCTGACCCAAACGGTGCTAAAGGGGGCACAGCTTGCCAATACCCAGTTGGTGGGCGTCAACCTGAGCAATACCGACCTCAGCGCCATCCAACTGACCGATGCCAACATGAATGGCGCCCGCTTGAACAACGCCAACCTGAGTGGGGCCGTCCTCAGTGGTGCTGACCTGAGCGGCGCCCATTTGACCAACAGCAACCTGAGCGGCGCCTGGCTCAACCGCACCAGCCTGGTAGGCGCCGACCTGACCAATAGCGACCTGGCCGGCAGCAGCCTGGTGGGCGCCAATCTGGCCTCGGCGGATCTCAGTGAAAGCAGCCTGGTGGGCAGTATTCTGGTGGGTGCAGATCTCAAAGGGGGCAACCTCAACGCCGCTGACTTGCGCGCCGTTGTCCTCGATATGGCGTCGCTGCCGGCGGTTGCCTTGACGCTTGACCCTAAATTGATCGAGTTGAATACGCTCATGCGTAATCAGGTTCTGGTCGATGCGCGGCTGGATGGCGCCGGTTTTGATAGCCAGACGGTTTGGCCCAACAACGCAGTTGCGGAACGGTTTGCCGGCGCCCAAGAGACCAGCGTAGCGACGACACAAATTGTCACCGAAACGATTCAGGTGGGCTTGCTCCACTCTCTCAGCGGGCCGTTGGCGATTAGCGAATTGCCGATCCGCGACGCCGTGTTGCTGGCGATTGATGAAATCAACGCATCGAGTCGCGTGTTGGGCAAGACCGTCGTTCCCATTTTGGCCGACGGCGCCAGCGATCCGACTATCTCTGCTGAAAAAGCGCGTGAATTGATTGAAGAAGAGGGGGTGGTGGCGCTCTTCGGTTGTCTTTCCAGCACCTGTCGCAAAGCGGTACTGCCAGTGGTGGAAGAGTATAACAGTCTGCTCTTCTACCCGGACATCTATGAAGGCTTTGAAAGCTCGCCCAATATCTTTTATGTCGGTGCGGAACCTTCTCAGCACATTGTCCCGGCCTTTGAATATCTGCTTGCCCAGGGCTACAGCAACATTTTGTTGGTCGGCTCTGATGCTGTCTTTCCGCGCACCGCCAACAAGATTGTCACCGCACGTCTGGCCGCCGACAAGCTGCAACCGGTGGGCGAGGTCTATTTCCCGCTCGACGCTACCGATTTTAGCCAACTCATTGCGCAGTTACAGGCGGCGCCGCCGCAAGCCATCTTTAATACAATGGTAGGCGATAGCAACGTCCATTTTTTCCGACAGTTAAACGCCGCCGGCTTTACTCCGCAGACGTTGCCGGTTCTCAGCACTAGCATTGCCGAAGAAGAGATTCAGGTGATTGGGCCGGCGCTCATGGCGGGCTATCTGGTCGGCGGCAACTATTTTCAAACGACGCAAACGCCGGAAAATTTTGCCTTTGTCACCGCCTTTAAGTCTCTTTATGGCGAAGAGCGGGTGACGACCGATGGGGTAGAGGCCGGTTATACCGCCGTTTATCTCTGGAAGACGCTGGTGGAGACGGCCCAATCAACCACCACGGTCGCCATCCGTGAGGCCGCGGCGACCAATCGGATTGAATTTGCTGCGCCGGAAGGATTGGTGCGCATTGATGGGCGCACCCAACATCTCTATAAGACGGCCCGCGTCGGCGTGGTGCGCGCCGACGGCTTGATTGATGAACTCTTTGCCTCGTCCCGTCCCCTGCGTCCAGATCCCTTCCTGACCCGCTTTCCCTGGGCGGCGGGGTTAGAAGAGGAGATTGCGGGGAGGTGAGGGTGGATAGGTAGACAGGTAGACAGGTAGACAGGTAGATAGGTAGATAGGTAGATAGATAGGGTGAGAAAAATGGTAGGGCGATGGGTGGGGTGGATCGGACTGGGGTTGGTGGTGCTGATCGGATTGGGGAGCTGTCAGAGTGGGTTGCCGGGCGGGTGTCCGCCGGACTGTTTGGGGGTTTCGTTATATAAGCGCGATCTGGCGGGCATTGATTTGCAGGGCGCTAATTTGCGTAATGCGTCGCTGATTGAGGCGCAATTGAATGGCGCCGATCTGCGCAAAGCGGATTTGAGCGGGGCGAATCTCTCCAATGCGACCTTGACCGGTGTCGATTTTCGTGGTGCGTATCTGGTGGGCGCCAATCTGGCCGGGGCCAATTTGAGTCGGGTGCTGTTGGATGATGCTGACCTGAGCGGCGCCAATCTGGCCGGGGCGATTTTGACGCGAGTCGATCTGACGCGGGTAAAGTTGACAGCGGCGACGTTGGTCGAGGCAGTGATGATCGGCTGTAATCTTCAGGGCGCCGACCTGCGCGGCATCAACCTGGGGGGCGCCGATCTGCGCGGGGCCGATCTGAGTTGGGCCTATATGAAGGGGGCCAATCTGGCCGCCGCCAACCCGCGCGACCCCGGCAGTGACCTGCGCGGCGCCATTCTTACCGGCGCCATCCTCACCGGCAGCAACCTCACCGGCGTCGATCTGCGCGGCGCCGTATTGGATCGGGCCAATCTCACCGGCGTCTCGCTGCGGGGGGTGAATCTCCTGGGCAGCGCCTTCCCCAATGCCAACCTGAGCGATGCCGACCTAAGCAACGCCCTGCTCGACGGCGCCAATCTGCAAGCGGCCTTGCTGGTCAATGTCAACCTGTTGGGCGCCTCGCTCAAAGGCGCGCAACTGCAACAGAGCGACCTCCGCCAAAGCCGCCTGCTGGAAAAGAAGGGCGACACAGTGGTCAGTGCCAACCTGCTCGGCGCCAAATATGACAACGCCACCCAATGGCCCCGCGGCTTCGCCCCACCCGACACGACGACAGAAGTGAGTGAGTAGTGGATTGTTTTCCGCACAGTGAAATGCGTGTACAATAGCATCCTCAGATTGCTCTCATTCCGCAGTACATCAGTAAAGTAGAGGAAGCTATGTTCGCTATGGTTCGGGCCTTGGGCGCACAAATGGAGGCGCTGTTGGCCGGTGCGCTCGACAAGAATGTCCAGCGCAATATGCACATTGAGGTCATCTCGTCGATGGCTTATGGCATTTTTTATGCCTGTATCATCCCCTTTATCCCCGTGGTGCTGCGCCGTTCCGGGGCGACGCCGGAGATGATTGCGATCTATGCGTCGTTGCAATTTCTCGGTTCGCTCACCACCTCGTTGAGCCTGGTGTTGATGCGACGCCGGCGCACCTTCAATGTCATTGTCACCTTTTGGCTGTTGGCGCGGTCACTCTTTTTGATCACGGCGCTGGTGCAGGGCGCCGTGCCGCTCATTGCCCTGGGCAGCCTCTACTGGTTGTTGGAAGGGTTTGTCATTCCTGGCTACACGCGCGTGGTGCAAAAACTTTACCCCGACACGGTGCGCGGCAAGGTGATGTCCACCGTGCGCATGGGACAGGTGGCGGCGATCCTGTTGATCACGCCGCTGGCCGGTTGGGCGCTGGATCATATCGGCTATCGCACCCTCTTTCCGGTGGCCAGTCTCGTTGGCATTGCATCGGTTTTTATCTTCATGCGGATGCGGGTGGACGAAGGTCCCTTGCCCCCACGCGAAACCAAAGCGCTGACCGCGTTGGTGCAGATTGTGCGCAACGACCGCCGCTTTGGCATCTACTTGCTCAGCTTTGCCCTGTTGGGCGTGGGGACGATGCTCTCCTGGCCGCTCTATCCGCTGGTGCAGGTGGATCGCTTGCATCTCTCCTACTCACAAATCGGGCTGCTGGGGTTGGTCGAGTCGTGCATGTGGCTGGTCAGCTATCTGGTCTGGGGGCGCTATCTCGATGGCCGGGGCGGGGTAGCAGTGATGCGCGCCGTCTGCGCCGTGTCGATGATCACGCCGTTGAGCTATATGATCGCGTGGTCAGGCTGGCTGTTGATTCCGGCGTCGCTGGCGCGGGGGATTGTCATGGGCGGCTTTGAGTTAGGGCGGATCAACGCCGGCATCCAACTATCAAGTCGCGAACGAATTACCGAATATGCGGTCATCCAATCAACGGTAGTGGGGTTGCGCGGTATCTTCGGGCCACAGATCAGCGTGGCGCTGCTAGGTGCAGGCTTTTCGGATGTGACCATCTTTGCCCTGAGCGCCAGTGTGATGGCAGTGGCGTGGTTGATCTTTGGGCTGGTCAACGCGCCGACGCCGGCCCAGGGCAATGAAGAGGTTCAACAGCAGCCATCATAGAATTGATGCAACTACTAGTTACCGTAGGGTTTGAAAGAAGTGGACAATATCCCCACTCTTCTGATATGGTCAGAGTGCGAAAAAGATCATAATCAGGAGGGAATGATGAATA
>QWII01000211.1 GCA_021405325.1 Caldilinea sp. CFX5
GAAGCGAGGAAGAGCCAATCGTAGCTGATGGTTGCCAGTAGCCCCCCCAGCAGCGGCGCGATGGTGATGCCGATGCCGTTGGCGGTGTTGGCAATGCCGATATAGGTGGGGCGGTGGGCGGGCAGCGAAAATTCCATGGTGCTGAGGATGCTGGAGACAGTGATCATCCCCATACTCATCCCCATAAGCCAGAAGACCGGAAAGAACCAGCCGGGCGCCGGCGCTTGCCAGGCCACCCAAAAAGTGACCATGTTGGTCAGATAGGCATAGATAAAGACCTGCTTATGGCCGGTGCGATCGGCCAGCAGCCCGGCAAAAAGCGTTCCCAGCGTCTGGCCGATGAGCAGGGCAATGGTGAAGTAGCCAACGACGCCATCGGAGACCTGCCACCGTTGCAGCGCCACCACGGTGACAAAACCGGTGGCCATGGTGCTGAGGTTGCCGATTAGGCGCGCCGCCAGAAAGAGGCGAAAGTTGCGGTCGCCTTGCAAGATGCGGCCAACCTTGGGCCAAATGGCGCTTGGTTGCTGGGCGCCGGGCGGCGGCGCTTGCACCGACTCGCGCATTTGGGCCAGAAAGTACCAACTGAGCGTGGTCATGACCGCCGTAATCGCAAATGCATAGCAGAAGTTGGTGGGAAAGGGATAGGTTTCCAGCAGCCAACCGCTAAAGAACGCGCCGATGGCCCCCAGGCCGGTGCCGATAAAGCTGGTAAAGCCAAAGAACCAGCCCCGGCGCGTCACGGGAAAGCAACGCGCGATCATATCCGACCAGGCCGGCGCAATAAAGCCGGCGCCCAGCCCATGTAAACCATAGGCGACCAGCAAGAGGGCCAGCGCCAACCACGGATACTGCAGACTCAACAGCGCCGCCACCGGCATAAAGTAGACCGGCAAGCGTTCCGTGAGAAAGCCAATGCGGATGACCACCGGCTTTTTGCGCGCCAGCCGTTCGGTCGGGCCGGCCACAAAGAGTTGCGGCAGATACCAGGTCGCCTGCCCCAGAATCGGCAAGAGGGCGATGATTAAGGGGTTGGTCGTCAATTTGCTGACAAAGAGCGGCAAGATGGTCGTCGCCGAGATAAAGCTGGCGCCAAACCAGAAAAAGGCGCCGTCGAGCAGGCCAAAGGTGAAATTCCAGCCATAATTCCGGTTGATTTCGCGCTGCACTTCGCTTTCACTGCGTGCGGGAACCGGTTGATCCAATTGCAAAAGCCAACGCACCGCCGCACGTCGATAATTTATAGCATTTCCCATAACTCTATGCGATGTCCTTCCGGGTCATGAAAGTAGAGAACCTGCGCCCCCCACTTCTTTTTTATTGGCGTCGTGGCAATGCCGCGCTCGGTGAGGCGTTGTTGGATCAACCCAATGGCAACCACCTGCCAACTGAGCGTCAGGCCGGCCCCATCAGCGGATGGAATCGTCGCCCGTGCGCTATCGGCAATGCTGAGATAGGCTGTGGCGCCAAGCTGAAATTCTACAAACCAATCGGTACTATGGGTGATCGGCAGCCCAAGTTGGTCGCGATAGAACGCCACCGTTGGCGACCAGTGGGCGCAGTAAAGAATCGTGTTGGTGCGCTGGACGGCAAAAAGTGACATTTGCGCCTTCACGGCGTTCATAACGTCTCCCCCAACTGCAGCCAGCCGATCATTTGGCGCAAGGCGTCATAGGCGGCCAGGCGGGCGGCATCGGTGTCGGCGGCTTCCGCTTTTGCCACATGGTCGGCCATCTGTTGCACCACGATCGGGGAGATGCTTAGAAGGGCATCCGCCCCCGAAGCAGCATATTTCACCAACACATAGCGCACCAGGCAGGGCACCGGCACGCCGGTCGCTTTGCTCAAGTTTGCCAGCGTGGGCAGTGGATCGGCGGCGGTGTAGAGCGCGACATCGGCCTTGAAGTTGGCATGAGGGTCATCGTCGGCCCAACTTTCGGTGTAAGGATATAAGTTTAGCATAAATGGTAAAAATCATTCTTTCACGTTCATAACACTGTTTCCCAATGGATTGTATAACTCTCACCGCCCATTGTTGAAAAACTTGATGACGTGATGAGTGAAAAAATGTTACTCAGCGGATTGACTGATAAATCAGCGCAATTTGCCTACCGTATGGCGCCGCCAACGGCAATATGAGGATAGCCACCATCAATAATGGTTGAGATAATGTTCCAGAGCAGCGCTTAGCGAAAGCGTGGCTTCCTCTGTCCACTGGCGGTAGAGGCGCAAAAAGGGGACAAAGTGGGGCGCGGCGGTGATGACTTCGCGCAGAAACAGACGCCCCATGACGCCGGTCTCTGCGACATACCGTGTCGCAGCAAAGCGTTGCAAGGTCAGATTGAGGTCATAGTCAACAGCCTGATGGTGCGTCTGCCAGCCCTGTGGTGTCGCATCGAGGAGGAGATATTGGGCTGCTGTGTTGCCATCCATCGGCAACCCCACCGAGCCAACGGTGATGATCTGCTTGTCGCGCCAGAGGTGCGTGCGGGCAATGTGATCATGGCCGCGCACAATCCAACGCGCCTGTACAGACGGAAACATGGCGGCAATTTCGGTATCTAATTTCGCGGGCGGCAGGTTTTCCCGATCCGAGCGAGCGGAGGCATGAACCACCAACAGATCGAGGATATACGGCAGCGAAAGGGTGAGCGGAAGGGCAGCCACGGCAGCGCGTTCAGTAGCCGTGAATTGCGCCGCCGCCCATTGCACCGGTTGATACTGTTCGGACAACCAGGCCGGGTCGCCCTGTGGCGTGCCGACATAGGCCAGGTAGCGCTCATGATTGCCGCGCACAATTGAGTAGCCGAGGCTGTGGGCCAGTTGCCAACAGGCCACCGAATCGGGCGCGCCGATGACAATGTCACCGGCAATGATCATGAGATCCGGCGCCTGTTGGCGAACGTGACGAAGCACCGCTTCAAAGGCCGGTAGGTTGCCGTGAATGTCAGCAAGAATGGCGATCCGCATCGGTGATTACACATTCCGTTGTAACAATCGCGTCCCCTAGAGGAGTTCGCACGCCCTCGTGCGAATCGATTCGCACGAGGGCGTGCGAACTCCTCT
>QWII01000034.1 GCA_021405325.1 Caldilinea sp. CFX5
AACAAAGCAAATTTTTAACTTAGATAGATAGGAAGAAGCACTGCTTTTGATCCGTGCCGAGTACTTCTTGGGTGCTTATCCATGTATTACTTGCGCTGTGGTATGTTAGATAACGAGCAAATGAGGGTTACACTTATGTTCATCACCGTTGAGGGCGTCTATCGGAACGATAAGGTTGAACCCCTGGAAGTGCCGGATGAGATTGCTGCTGACGAAAGCGTTGAAAGGCGGGTGCTTGTGACTTTTCTGTCGCCAACTGCCGTCAATTTACAAGCGCGTGGCATTACGGAAGCCCAAGCCGCCAAATTACGCACCCGCCTCGCGACCTTTGCTGAGGATTGGAGCGATGAAAGTAAGCTGTTTACTCACCGTTGCGGCGGCGGCGCTAACACCTCTTGCATGGCATCATCCACATAGGGGTAGGCAAACCAGACCGCCGCCGCCCCAAAAAGGGCGCCGGTCAACGTGCGCAATTCCCAGTTGCTTTCGCGTAGTCCCACCAATTGGGTCAAGCCATCCACCCCAATCGGAATCAGGAAAATGAGAAAGAGCCAGAGCGGTAACTGCCGCACTCGGCGACGCACCAACGCATAGAGCAAGCCGGCGGCCAGCACCGCGCCATAGATCGCCAGATCGCGCTGACAGAGGGCGGTCTTGAAGCCAAGCGCCGGATTGCCGATAAACTGGCGCTGTTGCAAGAGATTCAAGCCTTCCCGCATCCCGTTGGCTTCCAGATCGGGCATCAACGGCACAGGGTTGGAACCAAAGAGGAAATAACTGTGGTCGGGCAGTTGATGACAGGTGAAGGAGTAGAGACCATAGATCACCCGCGCCGGTGTCAACCAGCCCACTTCCATGAAGACCGGCGCCGCCAACGGCAATAGAAAGTAGAGCGCCCAGGCCGTATTGAAGATCGCCAGCCAGTGGCGCGCAATGCCATTGATCAACCGATCCACGCCATCGGCAAAGGCGCTGCGGGGCAAGGGCGCCGGTCGCTGATGCGGCGGTGGCGCTGCGGGGGGCGTGCCGGGTGGGGGTAAAGCGGGGCCGGTCATCAACGGCGCCCTTTCTGCCGGCTCGCCGCCGCTAGCGCTTGGGCTTGGCGCTCCTGTTCCACTTCCTGAGCTATGCGCAGCGCATTATAGAGATTCTGCCAGGTGTGGGGCGGGTAAAGCAGCGGATGCTCTTCAATGTCTACCACCGGAATTAGGTAGCGAAAGCGGGCAAAGAGTTCCGGGTCTTCTTCAATATTTCGTTCAAAGAGCGCAAAGCCAAACTCCGGCTGCACTGAAAGCAGATCGGCTTTGACTTCTTCGCAGAGATGGCATTCGGGTTTGCTGTAGAGAGTAATTTGCATTTGGTTGGTTGGTTCGTTAGGTGGTTGGTGCGTTGGTTGAGCCTGTCGAAACCAACGCACCAACCACCTAACGAACATTATTTATTACTGCCACTTAACGCCGCCCCGCTCAGATAGCCGAGATAGGCCGGCACCAGGGGGAGGACGCAGGGGCTGATAAAGCTGATGACGCCGGCGATAAAGGCTAGGGGCGCGGCGGCGAGAAAGCTCAGGCTGATAATGTCGCCGCCGGTGCCGGAGGCTACCGCCACTTGATCTTCCAGGGCAAAGACCCATTCGTTGAGGAAGAAGAAGCGGGTGGTCAAGAGCGCCAGGCTGTCGGTCCAGAGCAGATAGGCGACATAGAGCAGGAAGATGCCGCTGACAATGCTCACAATGTTGGCGCGCCGGTTGAGGCGGCGCAGGAAGCGGGTCGCGCTGCTAAAGGCGGCGCCGGTGATCAGAAAGGGGATACCCAGGCCGAGGCTGTAAATGGCTAACAACCCGGCCCCCTGCCCGGCGGTCGCACTGTCTTGCGCCAGGAAGAAGATGCTGGCAAGAATCGGCCCAACACAGGGCAACCAACCGGCGCTAAAACTAACCCCCAGCAAAGCGCTGCTTAGGTAGCCCCACCCCTTGTTGACCGTGTGCATCTCGGCCACACGTCGCTCGGTGTAGAGGAGGGTGTTGAAGAAATCTAAAATGCCGGCCAACGCCACCGCCGCCGGGTTAGCTTGCAGATCCGGTCGCTGCTGGATCTGTTGCACCAGCCAACGAAAGACCCCCATTGTCACCAGCGCAAAGATGACCAACAAAATGGCGCCAAAGCGTTGAATCGGCGGTAAGTAGCTGTTGAGGCTCTGTCCCAGTAACCCCGCGGCCGAGCCAATCAACGTAAAGACGGCGCCAAAGCCAATCACAAAGGCCAGCGCGTGCAGAAAGATCACCAGGCGATTGCTCTGCGCCCGTTGCGGCAGGGGAATTTGCTGGGGTTGCACCAATTCACTCATAACTATACTCCCTGTAACGAAATGACTGAATCGAACGCGGATGGCGCGCTGATCGAACAGATTTGCGCGGATGTTTCATCTGTTGAGCTAGGACAGAAGTACGGGCATCCGCTTGCCGATGCCCTGGGGCGACCGCAAAGGGATGCCCCTACGTTTTGCCGATACCCTGGGGCGACCGCAAGGGTACGCCCCTACGTTGGCGTTTGATCGGCAAAAATCCGTTCCTTCCCAAATCCGCTGTAGTGTTCTACCTGCGCTCCCGCACCTGCTCTTCGAGCGAACGCAATTCCTGTTCCAATTGGCCCTGGCGTTGGCCCAGATACATGACATAGAGCGTGACCAATAGCCAGAGACCGATAAATGCGGCGGCTAAGTAAACCATAATTATTCGACCTCCTCACGTAAGGCGTCAACCCGATCCTGCAACCGCAATTGCCGCCAGCGGAAAATGAGTAATGCACTAAACAAGAAACAGTAACCAATCGTCGCCACCCAGAGCGTCTGGGTCATGGTCTCACCGATGTTAAAGCCCCCCTGCGCTTCCGGGTTGGCGCCATTAAAGACCACGGGGTGAATCGAGCGGAACCAGCGGGCGCTGTAGTAGGTCAGCGGTACGCTCAAGAAGGCAAAGAGCGCATAGATACTGCTAAAGCGGGCGCGTGTCTGCCGGTTGTCAATCCCATTGCGGAAGAGCAGATAGGCAATGTAGATCAAAAGGGTGATCGTCACCGTCGTCAAGCGGGGGTCCCACGTCCAGTAGGTGTTCCAGGTTGGCTTGGACCAGATCGAGCCGGCCAGCGTTGTGCTAAGCCCAAAGAGGACGCCGATCTCAACGCTTGCCTGCGTCACCCGGTCCCAATCCAAATCACGCTTCACCAAATAGACAATGCTGCCAAGAACGGACATGAGAAACGCCACCAGCGCACCGATGACTGATCCCATGTGAATATAAAAGATGCGTTGCGCCGCCTGCTCATCGCCGGCCAGGTTGACCGCCGGTTTGGCATATAAAAGTGACGCCCAGATCACCGCGCCCATGGCAATCGCCGTCAACAGACTAAGGATCAGCCAGCCGGTCTGGTTGGCGCGCCGGGGGGTGCTGGTTGTTGTGGCAGAAAAGGTTGTTGTACTCATTGTATGTTCTATGCTTCCTCCCAAATCAAATCAAAGACCAAGAATGCCGCCGTCAGAAAGATGAGATCAAAGCCGGTTAACATCCCCAGCCAATTTTGAAAGTGGCTCCAATCGCGCCCGTCCAACACCTGTTCCGTCACCTTGATGCCGGCCATAAAGACCGGCGCCAACACCGGCAGCAGGAGGATGGGCAACATACTTTCGCGCGCCCGAATTGTCGCCGTCAACGCGGCAAAGAGGGTGCCGACCCCCACATAGCCGATGATGCCCAACGCCAGCGCCACCAAAATCCAGAAGCGAAACAAGTTGACATCAAAGATAAAGAGAATCACCGGCAGCAGGACAATGGTCATCAACAGTAAAAAGAGCAAGTTGGCAAGAAACTTGCCCAGGTAGAGTGCCGTGCGATCCACCGGCGCCAGCAGCAGCGCCATGAGCGTCTGCCGGTCAGCTTCGGCGCTAAAGCTGCGGTTCAAGCCCAGCGTGCCGCTAAAGAGCAACACCCCCCACAGCACTCCCGGCGCCACCATCGTCGCTTGGGGGACGCGCAGGTCAAAGGCCATGCCAAAGATAATCACCGCCAGCGCGCTAAAGGCGGCCATTACCACAATGATCTCTTTGGCGCGCAACTCGATGCGCAAATCTTTGGCCAGGATCTGCCAGACTTTGCGCCAGTAGCCGGCAAAGGAACGGCCAGTACGCATAACGACCGGGGAGGTAACTAACTGCTGCACCGTCACCGCGTCCGGCGTCGCACCTGTACCTGACTTACTGTTCGCTTCGACTGTTGAAGAGGCTTGCAACGAAAGAGTCATGCCTGTACCGCCAAGTTGTTATCTACCAAGTTGTGATCTACCTTGTTTTCGACCATTTGTAACTGCTTCATCGTCTGCGCGTCCAGGTTGGCGACCGCGCCATGATAGCTAATTGTACCACGCAACAGCAGCGCGACCGAATTGGCCCACCCCAGTGCCCGTTCCAGGTTGTGGGTGGAAAAGAGAATCGCCCGCCGCTTATCGCTCAGTTGTTGCAACAAGGTCTGTAACATGAGCGCACTCTGTTGATCCAGCCCCGTATCCGGCTCATCAAGCAGCAGCACCGGCGGGTCATGCAAAATGGCACGGGCAATCGCCAACCGTTGCTGCATCCCGCGACTGTAGGTGCGCACCAGATCATGGCGCCGTCGCCACAGATCCACCGCCTGGAGAATCGCCTCCACGCGTGCCTTGCTCTCCTGCAAATCATAGAGGTTGGCAAAAAAGGTCAGATTTTCCAACCCGCTCAGGTGATCATAGAGCAGCGGCGCATGGCTCACCAGACCGATATAGCGGCGCAACTCAGCGCCCGCCTTCGTCATCGGCACGCCGCCCAGCACAATCTCGCCGCGATCGGCCCTGAGCAAACCGGCAATAATGCGCAACAGCGTGCTTTTGCCGGCGCCATTCGCGCCCAGCAACGCCACGACTTCGCCCTCGCCAACGGCCAGGTTGACCCCTTTCAGGATCGGCTTGGTGGCATAGCGCTTATG
This sequence comes from Caldilinea sp. CFX5, assembly GCA_021405325.1. The sequence continues at coordinate 5,009 of QWII01000034.1, forward strand.
GAGATTATCGACATGAATCAGCGGCAGGTGAACGTTTGTCACAAGTGAACCAATTACCCCTTTTGAACAGATGCGTATAACGATCCAATGCAGCTTCGGTAGATAGTTACAGATGCTTAACAAAGAACAAACCGGGTGCAAGCTGCTCTCCCGGTTTGTCAGAAATTCAAAAACAGCACGCCTTGCGTTATGAACTAGCGGATGGCTTCCACATGAATCTCTTCCGGCTCTTCCTCGTAGCGGCTGGGGCATTTGAGCAGCAAGGTTTGCGCTTCAAAGGTGCCGTCAGGCTTCAATTCGCCCTCGATAATCGCAGATGCAGCCCGCTGGAAGTTATCGGGGCGAGGACCGTAGAAGACGATGGGCAAGGTTTGGTCGCCGCTTTCGTCTTGGATGGCGAATTTGAGGGTGATCTGCTCGGCATTCCAATCTTCGGTGCCGCCCACGACATTGCCGCTGACCCGCACCCGTTGGCCTTCAATCTGCGGGCGTTCGGCATAGAGTTCGGCCACGGTCATGTAATAGGCGCCGGTCGTCTGTGTGGCGCGTACAATCTGGTAGCCCAAATAACCGACAAAGAGCAGCAACAACAAGCCGCCAATGATAAATTTTTGGTTGTAGCCAACGACCCGCTTTTGCGCCAACTCCGTGGGAATGGTCGGGCGATAAACATCTTGCGCCATAGCTCATCCTCTCCTTTGACTTATTCGGCCTGATCTGCTTCCTCAGCATCCAGGTTCTCATTGCTCTGTAAAAGCGCCTCGGCTTTCTCCGCCAGCGCAGCCGGCACCAAGACTGCACTTTCGGCTAGGGTTCCGGTCGTCAGGCCAAAGATCGCGCCCAACACTTCGCCCCGAATGATAGCGGGGATGCCGGCGCTCTCCAGTCGGCCCTTGACAATCTGCGCTTCCATCTGGTTGGGCGCCACCCAAACGACAACCGGCTCCTGATCAACTGAACCACCAGTCGTCGCCGTTGTGCCTGTTTGCGTCTCTACCGCGTTGGCATCCCCCGGTCGCGACCGAAACCACCCAGCAAACCCTTCCGAAAGAACTGACATCATAAGTTATATGTGAAATTCTTCTCAATGTCAAGTTTGCCTGTCAACGCTTATCCTTTGTGAGTAAGGTACACAGGTACACAGGTACACAGGTAGACAGGGAATAAGACTTATCTACCTGTGTACCGGTCTGCCTGTCTACCTCCCCTAGTAACTAAACGGCAAGAAATCACCGTTCGGATTGCGTGGAAAGGCTATGACATCCACAATGGCTGTCCGGTCGATAGGGCCGTAGACATGCGGAAAGAGATGTCCATCCGCCGCCTCCCAGCGCACCGCTGCGGTCAGCCGCTCCGTTTCGACACACAAAATCAGAAATGACCCAGGGATCGGCCGATAAAAGGCATTGCCCACAATCACCAAGCGTTCCGGCTCACGCGTACAGTGGATAAACCCTTCGGTCGCCAACGTAGCTGCGCGATAGGGTTCATCCGCCGGTTGCGCCTGCCAAACTGCCGCCGGCAGCAAGTGAAAGATGATCATCGACTTATGCGCCCATTGCTGCCACCCCCACAAAGGGGTTGGACTCACGTTCTTCGCCAATGCTCGTCGCCGGCCCATGACCGGGGTAGACTACGTAATCGTCGGGCAGGGTGAACAATTGCTCACGAATGCTTTTTAACAGGGTCGGCCCGTCAGCCAGCGGTAGATCGAAGCGGCCAATGCTGCCTTGAAAGAGCGTATCACCGCCGAAAACTTGTTGTCCGTTGTGATCGACAAAGACGACATGGCCCGGTGCATGGCCGGGGGTAAAGCGCACTTCCAGCACCTCTTTGCCAAAGTGAATTTGCTGTCCATGTTCTAAAAATTCATCGGGGTCGGCAACCGGATCCACTTCCGAATCAAGCCAAAGCCGCACCCGCTCCGGCACATCGCGTAGAATCGGCAGATCCGCCGGGTGCAGGCAGAAGGGGGCTTTGGTGGCTGCCCTGAGGGCGTTCACCGCCAGCACATGGTCAAAATGGGCATGGGTATTGATGATCCGCTCAATCGTCAACCCCTCCTGTTGCACCACCCGCAGGATACCGCGCGCATTGTCGCCGGGGTCAATAATAACACCTTTTAACGTCTTTTCACAGCCTAGTACATAACAATTCTCTTGCAATAACCCGACAGTGAGTCCTTTGACAATCATGACCTTCTACCTGCTTACTACGGCGTTGTAATCATTCCGTTCACAGAGTATACCGCGAAAACGCAACGAGGCCCAGAGGAAAATTGCACAAAATCTCTGTGGATCTCTGCGCCTTCTCGGCGCCCTCTGTGAACCTTGTTATTCTTCATCGTGTTCGCGCCATTCGTGCAACCGCTCCGGCGTGCAGAGCCAGGACTGGCTCCACTTGGCGATCTCGCGAATGACACATTGGAGTTGACTGCCCATTTCGGTCAGGCTATATTCAACATGGGGCGGAATGGCGCTGATCTGCACGCGCCGGATCATGCCCTCATCCTCCAGCATCTTAAGTCGGCTACTGAGGGTGCTGGGGTTGACGCCACCCAACGCATCCTGTAATTCACAAAAGCGGCGCGAACGATTATCGAGCAGCGTCTTGACAATCTGCAACGTCCATTTCTGGCCGATAATGCGCGCCGCCACCTCCACCGGGCAGAGCAACGGATCGACCTCCGGGCGCGTCAGGTTGGCCTCGCCATACGCTTGATAGTCACCTGCCGGTTCCCGCCGGACTCGTTCCAAAACATCCATAAGCCATCCTCACTGCGTCCCCGCCACCCACACAGGTTCTGTTGTTTCAGCTATAGAGATTCAGATAATCATTCTGGGTAGAGAAACCTAGTTTCTTAGCACGGGTCTTTTTCTGAACATCTATACCTTGATGAAACGGCGCTAAACAGACGCAAAACTCATCCATTTCGTTATGCTATAACAAACATAGTACTATGTCAAGCTGACCAAAGTAAGTAATTTGGATAGGACTTTGCTACTCGTTTTTCCAAGGTGAGGGGGTAGGCACGCCCCGTGCCGGGGCAACACAGGAAGCGGGCCGGCACGCCCCGTGCCTGCCTATCCGTCTACTTGGCTCCATCCTTCAGTTGCTCGACCACCAGGCGCCACCGGGTAAACGTTGCAGGGAAAGCGTGTCGGCGCCAATCGTAAGCTGTGGCCGGCGGCCCTGGCCGGTATACAGTAATTCAGCTTTGCTGCGCACGATCTCAGCGGCCTGCCAGTGCCCCGTTGGATAGCTGTCGCCGGCAACCGGCATGGTGACGGTTTGATCGCCCAGGGTAAGAGTAAAGGATAGATCGTCCGGCCACGCTGGCGGCAACGGCGCGGGCGCTTGCCAGAAGAAGGTAAATTCCACCAAATCACCGGCAACCACCGGCGTCGCCGGGGCATGGGCCATGCCTTTGCGGTGGGCGCTATAGCCGACCAGTTGGAGCGGCCCCAACTTCTGTTGGACAAGCTGTTGCAGCGGCAACAAAGTGGCCGGCAGTGACTGTGCTGGGCGCACCACCTGGATTTTACCAAGTGACAAATGGTCATGACTGTCGGGTAGAAGCAAGCGTTGACCACTGTTTTGGTCATAGAGGGCGGCGATCACACGATAGACGCCGGGTGGCGTTCCTGGCGGAATGAAGACACCGTGATTGTCCGTCACTGTTGCGCCCACCGGCCATTGAGCGGTTGGCAAGGAGCCGCCGACCGGTTCGCTATCGCGTTGCGCAATCACATTGTTGCGGCTATCGAGTACTTGGACTGTCACTTTATAGCGTTCGGTCAGGGCCGCTTCCGTTTGCCAGCGCAAGCCAACCAATGCTACCTCCCCGGCGGCCACCGTTTGTGGCGTGGTCGGCTGGCATAGCGCTGTTAGCAGGATAGCTTCGCCAAAGCGGGGTGGGGCCGGCAATGCCGTACAGCCCAGCGTTGTCGGCTGCACATAGGTCACGAAGCGCAGATTACCCTGCCAACTTTCCAAGCCCTTGAACGTGTGCTGATCCAGCCAACGCTCGACCAGCCGTTCCGGGTCGGCTTCATCGGTGGCCCAGAAGAGGGCGTAGAGGGTTGAACGATTGGCGACGACGCGCTGTAGCGTTGCCACCGTTGCCGCCGGGTCTGGCGGGCGTTGTTGGGGCAGCGCTAGGGCGGGGACGGTCAACCGGTGCAATTGCGTATAGTATTGCCAAACTTCCTGTTGCCCCGGTGCGTCGAGGATGACCAGCGCCGCCGGTGGCGCAGTTGCTTGTAGATAACGGGCAATGCCGGCATAGTTGTCACGGACTGTGGGCGAAGTGTAGTAGGTGGGCAACGTTAGCGCCGCCACCGCCAGCGCGCCGGCTACGGCAAGAGGGACGCCAATACGGGGCTTCGGCAAACGCCGGATCCCGACCGCTGTCAACAAAGCCCAAGCCGGTGACGCCGTCAATAAAAATTTGAGAAAGGCATCGCTAAAAAGACCCAGGCCAAACATCAACCCGATCGGCGCTAGGAACCAGAGCGCCGGCGGCCAGATAGAAATTTGTCGCCATTGGCGCGCCAGCGCCCAGAGGGGCAACAGCCCCGCAACCAGGAGCCACGGCCACGGTAGATGGGGCGCTTCCCGCAACGGGCCAAAGAGCAGGGTGCGCAAGGTCAACTGCAAGCCGGCGGTCAGCGTGATCGATTCGCCCCCTTGCGGCCAGTTCAACACACGTTCGATGGCGGTGGGCAACCAGGGCAGGTAGGCCAGAAGAATCAGCGCGTTGAGGCCGACGAAGCGCCAGAAAGCGTGATGCGTGATGCGTGATGCGTGATGCGTGATGCGTGAGTTGCTTAGGTAGATCACGAGAAAAGCGAGACCGGCGGCGGCCAAAACGATGGGGAACGAGTAGTGCGTCCACAAGCCGGCGACACCACTAAGCACATAACCGATTGCCGGCCAAATCGACCTATCCTGAAGACGTGTTTGGACTGTTGGCTGTGGCGGCAGCCAGTTTGCCGACGCTTTGGCACTTGTTGTGACAAACGCAGAAAGCGCCCAGAAAAGCGTGGCGCTCACCAGCGCCAGCAGCAGATACATGCGCGCTTCCTGGCTGTAATAGATTTGGAACGGGTTCAGTGCTGCGATGAGTGTCGCTAATAGCGCAACCCCGTGTAATGACGGCTGTTCGCGTTCCAACACACAACCCAGCCGGTAGATGATATAGACCAGCAAGACGCCGACCAGCGCCGAAAAGCTGCGCATTCCCCAGGCGCTTGTGCCGGCCACCATGCTCCACAGCTTGAGCAGCCAATAATACCCTGGCGGATGGATGTCAGCAGCGGCGTCCTGCGCGATCTGGGCAAAGGAGCGACCAAGCAAAGCCCAAGTGTTCCCCTCATCGCTCCAGAGGCTGGAGCCGTCGAGCCGGTAGAAGCGCAGTCCCGCTGCCAGCAATAAGATTACGATGAGCAGCCAATTCTCTACATGTCGTTGCGTTCGGGGCGCTTGACCCTCACTCATGGTTGGGCGTCCCTGTCTGGCGATATTCTTTCATCGTTTCGTAGACCGGCAGCGGGGTAAAGTCGGGGAGAAGCAGACGGAAGTAAGCTTCCGGTCGGCGCGCCTGTTCCCATTCATCGGTGGCCCGTTTGAGATACCAGACGTTGGCGACGCCGATCCAGGGCCATTCCTTGCGGATGCGTTCATAGGCTAACGGTAGATAGTGCGCCTGTTGCGCCTCGGTCACTTTGCCATAGATCGGGTTGACGCCATCGGGCGCCACATTCCAGTTCATTTCGGCCAGCCAGATTGGCTTATGGGCGTCGCCATTTTTGACCATGAGATCACGGACAAATTCGTGATGGGCCAGATTGAGGACGCGTGGGTGCATCCGGCGATCCGTCGGCCCGCTCCAGAGGCCGTAGCCTTGCAACGCCATGATGTCAAAATAGGGCGCGGCGCCGGCCTTGTACATGCGTTGTAGAAAAAGCAGATCGCTAAAATTGTTGAGCGGCGCCGCGGCATTGGGGGAAAGTTCAATGGTGGCCGCCAGGGCGCCGGCAATAATCACAGCCGCGGGATCGGCGGCGCGCACAGCCGTCGCACCCGCTTTTAACAACGTAGTATATTGCTCCGGGTTGATGGGATAGACGCCCCATTCCGGGTGGATATTTGGTTCGTTCCAGAGTTGATAGTAGCGGATGCGCCCCCGATAGCGTTCGGCCACGGCGCCGGCGAAATCGGCAAAATCTTGAAAATGATCAGGCGGCGCATAGGTGCCGACCGTGGCGGTGAGGGCGCGGGTCCATTCCGGGGGGTTACTCAGGCGCGCAATGATCTGCATGTCGTACCGTTCAGCCAGGGCGACAATCTGATCATACTTCCCCCAGGCCGAGCGGTAAGGTTCGTGGCGCCGATCCTCGAAGTCGCCTTTGCCGTGGATCTCAATGTCTTCCCAGGTGAACTCTTGACGCAACCAATGAAAACCGGCTTCCGCCGCCATGCGCACGGCTTGTTCCCGCTTGGCCGGTTCGACTTCTTGCTCTAGAAAGACATTCACCCCAAAGGGATTGAGATCCGGCGGCTGCACAACGGCTGCCGGCTGTAAATCCAGCCGTGGGCGCACCCAGCCCGCCGCCAGGTCACTCACCCCTTTGAGTTGCGCCAACAACTGCTCTTCCCCGGTCTGCTGCCAAAGCCATGTCCGCACCGGCGCCAACTGTACGATCAAAAAAGTCAGCCCACCCAAAAGGAGCAGGCTGAACCAGAGGAGCATTGTTTGGTGGAGGGCGATGGTGAATCGGTGTAGCACAGTTTGTTTTGGTGTAAGACAGTTGGACAGTAAACCAGCAAGACAGTAAGTAACTACTCAGCCCGCTCGTAGCCGGTCCGTGACCGGCGTCCCCAAACGCCGGTCACGGACCGGCTACGAGCGGGAGCGGCTTGGTAGTTACGACCGTAAGACAGTGATCGCTCTCCTATCCAACTGGTTTACTGTCTTACTGTCCAACTGTCTTACTAATCCTTGCTTGTAAAGGTAATCCCCGAACAGATCTCTTTGCCCTTCACCATATACGTCCACTTGGGGGAGAGGGGCGTCAGGTTGACAAAGTCGGTATTTTGGCCACCGGGTGGGATGCCGGCGGTGGGACAATTGACCACATAAATTTCGACCAGCGTGTCCGTCGGCGGGTTTTCGCCAAAGGGGGCAAAGCTCCAGCGTCCCTGTTCGGCTTCGTCACAGCCACTGCATTTGGTTTGGCGTGGCCCCCAGAAGGCAATGTGGACACAAGTGTTGTTGCGTTCCGAACCGCTATTATAGCGCACTACACCTTGATATTGCGGCAACCCAGTGGTTGTCTCACATTTGCCCATATCTTTCAAAATATAGTCATACTGCGGCACCGGCGTATTCGTTGCGGCGGGTGTATTGGTTGCCGCCGGCGTTGCTGTCGCGGGGGGCGGCGGCGGCGGTACAGTGGGCGGCGGGGGCGGCGCCGTGGGAATGCTGACGGCAACGGCAATCGTCTCGGTATTCTGCGCTTCGACCAACTCGCCAAAGAGCCAACCGGTTTGCCCATTATAATCGATCTGCCACCAAGCGCCATCACTGCTCTTGGCGGTGACGGTAAAGCTTTCGCCCGGTTGCGCCGAACCCATGAGCGGGTGTGTCGTTGATGGACCAACGCGGATGTTGACCGGACTCTTGACGACCGCTTTGGCGACGGCAACGGTGGGCGTCGGCGTCACGGTCGGTGTCTCGGTGTTGGTTGGCGTCGGCGTAATGGTGGGCGCACTGGCCGTGGCGGTGGCGATGGCGGCATCGGCCACCATCGTTGCCAGCACATCATAGGTCGGCGACGGCGTAAAGGTTGGGATCGGCGTGCGGGTAGGGGGCGGCCCGGCATTCACCCGTGTACAACCGGTAAAGATCAATGTCAAGATTATGAGGACAAGCCACCGTGGCGTCCAGGAAAGTTGCTTCAAAGTTGCCATAGATTTCACCTTGCTACTAAAGTTGCTCTCGTTACGGTTCTGTAAGTGCTGCGTTGTTTCGATTGTAGCATCAAAAAAGCGCAGAAAGACTTACAGAACAATAACGGTTCTTACGGTCTATCCGTAAAGCTTTCGCAACTTATCGGTAAGAAATTCTATGGCGCGTTTTCTGTGGTGTTCTTCGTAGGGGCGCGATATATCACGCCCCTACGAAGAACACCACAGAAAACCTTTAGCGGCTATCGAAATCGACGACTGCCTGATTGCACGCTTCGCCCGGCCCGGTGCTGGTCCACTTGCCGATTTCCGAGATGCGTTGGCCGGCATCATCGACAATCCAGACATACCAATCGCCGGCTTTAGGGCCATTGGCATTGACAATGTGGCTATAATAGCCCGTCTTCCAGCCGGGATAGCCCGGGTGTGGGCCGGAGATCACCGGCGCGGTGATCGGCGGTGCATCGGGGGCATAGCTGAAGACCACCTTGTAGCCATTGGCCGGTTGGCCGCCAATGTAGGTTGTGCCTTCAAACCAGTTGCCCGCCGGTTGGCGTTCGCATTTGCTGGTCACCACAATATTGAACTTATATTTGGTGGACGGCGCGGGCGGCTGGGTGGGCTGGGCGGCTGGCGCTTGGGTGGGTGGCGGCGGTGGCGGGGTCGCGGTGGGGGGTGGCGGCGCCGGAATGTTCTGCGCCACGGCGACCGCGCTCGTATTTTGGGCGTTTACCAATTGACCAAACAGCCAGCCGTCGCGCCCCTGATAGTCAACTTGCCACCAGGCGCCGGTCGGGTCTTTGCCCTTAATGGTGAAGACGGTGCCGGGTTGCGCCGCGCCAATGATCGGATAGTTGGTGCCGGGGCCGCCGCGGACATTGATCGCTTGGCTGGTCGTTGCTGTTGCCGTATCCGGGGTTGGGGTGGCTGCCGGTTGGGTGGGTGTGGGTGGTTCCGCCGATGTGTTGGTCGGCGCTGGCGTCGGCGGCACGGCCGCCGTGGCGGCTGCATCGGTGGCCGCGATATCAACGACCGGCCCCGGCGGTGTTGGTGTAAAGGTGGGCAGCGGTGTACGGGTCGGTGGTATGGGTGCTGGTTCTTCGGCGGTCGCCGGACAGCCGGCCAGCAGCAACATCACCACCAGACAACCGGCCACGCGCCAACCGAAAAGTCGGTGCAAATGCTTCATTGATCCTTTTCCCTCTCGTCGTCTCTGTATGTCAGAAAATGGGTATCTACTTTTATTTTCTAGACGAGTTAAGTTTACCCGCTGTTCCGCCAGTTGCCAAACTTTGGAGGTGGCAGGTAGATAGGTAGATAGGTAAACAGGTAGACAAGTACACAGGTAGATAGGTGTTATTTGCTGTATCCGTGTCTACCTAAAAACTACGTGTTCGGTCATTGCGGGCGGATTTGGGGGAAGAGGTCGAACGCTGCGGTTGCGGTGGGCGACTGCTGCGATATTCTGGGGCCATGATTTCCCAATATTGACAACGGCTCAGGTCAGACAACCGGGTGCGCAGCCAAGGTTCCATCTTTTCCAGCGGGGTGTTGGTCGTAATCACCGTTGGCAGCATGGCGCGGTAGCGGTAATTGAACAACTGAAAGAGCTTTTCGCGCACCCACGGTGTCGCGCTTTCGGTGCCGAGGTCATCCAGCACCAGTAAGGGAATCTTTTTGACATCATCAAAACGGCGGTCATATGAGGTGCCGGCATTCGGGCTAAAGGCGGCGCGCAGATGGTTGAGCAACTCCGGCACGGAGATCAACATCACATCGTATTGGCCGCGCGCCAGTTGTTCGTTGGCAATGGCCGCGGCCAGATGGGTTTTGCCACAGCCATTGACACCCCACAACGCCAACCAACCGGTTGGATTGGCGGCATAGCTCTGGCAGGCGTCACAAACCCGCTGTAAATTCAATTGCTCCTCGCCGGTCAGCCCGTTGCGCCGCACCTGGAAGGTGTCAAAGGTCAAATCGCGGTGATCGGTGAGCGAGCTGAGATCACTCTGCGCCGGGTTGATGCCGGCGCGAAAATCGGGTGCAATGATGGCGATATGATCGACCAGCCGCTCATCCATAAAACGGCTGCGCAGGCGTGGCTCCAACTCTTCCAGCCGCTGGTTGGTGGTGATTACCGTCGCCAAATGGGCGTTATAGCGGTGGTTGAACAATTGCAAGAGCTTTTCTTGCGCCCACTGTGTGCTGCTTTGCGCGCCCAGGTCGTCGAGAATGAGCAAGGGTGTCGAACACAACTGCTCAAAAAGTTCATCAAACGAAAGCTCGCTTTGCGGGTTGAAGGCCGACCGCAGATGATCCAGCAGATCTGGCGCGACCATAAAGATCACCGGCTCCCCCAGCGCCAAGCGGGCATGGGCAATGGCCGCGGCCAGATGGGTTTTGCCACAGCCATAGGTGCCGGTGAGCAGCAGCCAGCCCTCCGGGTGTTGGGCATAGCGCAGACAGGTCTCATAGGCGCGGCGTAAATTATGCGCCTTCTGCGCCGAGAGGTGGGTCGGTTCTGGAATGAAGTTGTCAAAGGTGAGCCGCTCCATCAATTCAAGGGTGCCAACTTTTTTGAGCGCCTGCAAGCGTTGTTTAATGCGCTGCTGTTCTTTACACTTACAGGCAACCGCCTTGCCAAAGTCAGGATGACCGGGTGGTAAGTCGGGCATAAAATAACCGATGCCGCCACAGATCGGGCAGGGCGGCTCGACCGGCGCCGTGTTGCGAGGACGCGCCGCACGTTTACCATTGTTGGCAGGTGGATTGGGCAGGCTGTTCATCGTCTGTTGCCCCTTTGAACGTTCTATGCGCCCTGATTCTGCTGTAGAATCATCAGCGGAGGATGACATCGGCAAATTCGTCCGGGAGATCCCGGCGGCGCGGTTGTGCGCGATCAGATCGGCCAACGACTTCATCTTGGGTCTCGTCCTTCCCTTCCGTCTCCCAGCGTTTGAGAATCGCCTGGATATAACGGAGTGACCGTTTGTTACGACTGACGGCAATGTCAAAGGCTTCGGTGATCCAGTCGGGCGGGTAGTTCTTTTCCAGGTCGCGCAATTGATCGGCGATCAGCGGGGTCATCAAGCCAATGTTTTGCTCATAAAGGATAAAGATATTGGGACGCTCCACCCGCAACCGCGCTTCTTCGGGAATGGCCGATTGCAATTCGTGCAATTTGCCCTGGCGCACCAATGCCAGCGTCTGGCGCCCTTTGGCGGTATTCATAAAGTACCAATCTTCCACTGTCACCGCTCCGGCTTCCAGCGCCAGCGGATCCGGGCTTTCGATCTCCAGCCGCAGTAAGGTGTTGCGCGCCACGGCCCGTTCCAGCGCCTTGTTCAACGCAGCCGCTGGTGTATGCAACTCGTTGTCCAGTGCCAAACTTTGCAACAGCGTCGCATCTTCCCGTAAATCGGCCCCACGCAGATAGCGAAACTCGCCGCTCTGCTCATTTAACAGCCAGAAACAATGCAAGGTCAACTTGAGTTCAGCCAGATCATCGATCTGCGGCAGCAGATCCGTAAAAAAGAGATCCGGGATCACCACCGCCTTCATCTTCACATCAGGAAACCCAACAAACCCCATCCCTCTCATACATGCCACCTGTTTTTATATTTTAGGAGTTACGCAGTTGCCCGGGAACGCCGGCAGGATGCCGGCTGGCCGGCATAGATGGCAGCGCTCCCAACTGCGTAACTCCTATATTTATCAAAGATTGCGCAGATTACGCAGATTATTCATACGCATTATAAATCTGCGTAATCTGCGCAATCTTTGATCACCCGCGCTTGCTGCTAATAGTCTAACTCTGTTCGTTGAATTTCCAAATCGCGGAACTGGGTCAACTCTTTGCGGAAGTAGAGACTGACCGTCCCCGTCGCCCCGTGACGATGCTTGGCCACCAGAATGTCGGCAATGTTTTGACGGTCGGTGTCTTCGATGTAGTAATCTTCGCGATAAATGAAGAGGACGACGTCGGCGTCTTGTTCAATGCTGTTATGAACAATGATGTCATTGGCGACAAAGTTATGATTACCGGGAACGGTTAAGTCGTAGACCGGTTCTGTGCCGTCCGCTTCGATGCTTAGAACAACATCTTGTTCGGTTGATGGTAGGTGCGGTTTGTAACCGCACGGGCTTTGGGGGGAACCCGTGCGGTTACAAACCGCACCTACCATCTGTTCGCCAAGTTGCAACTTATCCAGCCGTTTCCACCCTGCTGCTGTTAAGAACGGATGATTGGCAGTTGCACGAATGGTACGCCCTTGCTCTGTTATTAGCTTGTAGACCGGCTTTGTTCCTGTACAAAAGGCTCGGCTGACAGTCGAATTCTCTAATTGCCAAGTTGTCGGATTGAGTGCAACAACGTCAAAATTCTGTTGCCCAACCAATGACGCAATGGGCTGACGCTCACCATTGGCCAACGTTACCAATGTTTCACCCGTAAGACAACCGCTTTCACGCAGATCCGACAACATAGGCCGTTTGTCCGACCGACTCTCGACCGCGCGACTGAGCTGGCTCAAGGCAATTACCGGCACGTTGAGTTCGCGCGCCAGCGTCTTTAACGACCGGCTGATGTAGCTGATCTCCTGTTGACGATTCTCGTTGCGTCCGCTGCCGCCGCTCTGGCCGGTCATCAATTGCATGTAGTCGATGATGATGAGATCGATGCCATCTTCGGCATAGAGCCGGCGCGCCTTGGTGCGGATGTCGTTGACGCTGGCCGCCGGTGTGTCGTCGATAAAGATGTGGGTGTTCGCCAGCATGTTGGCCGCTTCCAGCAGGATCGGCCACTCTTCTTCATGAATATTGCCCAGGCGCAACCGGTGGCTGTCAATACCCGTCTCCATCGCCAGCAAGCGTTGCACCAACTGGTCGTTGCTCATTTCCAGGCTGAAAAAGGCGACGCGCGTGGCGTGGCGTTTGGCGGCATTTTGGGCAATCGAGAGACAGAAGCTAGTGTTATGCACCAACATATCGTCGGCAATAAAATTGTGGCTCTCCGGCACGGTCAAATCATAAACCTGTTGCTCGCCAAGATAGTCGATGGCCGTAATTTCGTCCCAGTACAGATCGCTTTCCGCCAGGGCAATCAGTGTTGGATCGGCCAGCGCGTCACCAATTTGACGCAAACGGCGGCGGCTGGGCGCGCGTTTCCCCACATGAAGATTGTGTTCCGGCGACAACCCCATCTTCTGATAGAGCGAACGCCAACTCTGTTCTCCCTTCTTCGCCAAAATCTGTTCCCAAATCGCTATCGGAATCAGATCACAATTGACGTGACCGTTGCTGGTTTGTGTCTGGGTCAGCACACGAGCCAATGCTTCCTCTTTGCCAAAGGCGCCGATTTCGCTACAAAATTGTTGGAGGCTGGCTGTATCTGTAATCCGTAATTCGTAGGCAGTACGTCGCTCCTCATTATATTTGATTTGGCGGTGGCGCAACTTCGCAATGATCCCAAAGCGTAGCAGAAGGTGTTGCACATCACGCGCAAGTTGTTTAGAAACTGTGCCGTACGTAATGCCGGCCTGCCGTTCATTTTGGATATACAAACTACCAGCGCAGGCAAAAAGGCGATTCAGGAAAAGGGCTACATTCGGTTTCGTATAGGTAAAGACCTCTTCCGGTACAAACTTGTCGGCAGCGCCCTTGCCCCAGATGCCTTGTTGTTGTAGCCAGCGGGTTACACTGTTCTGACTCTCCCGGCGCAGGGTTGATAAACCGTTGGGCGCAAGTTGCTCCGGTCTTACTTGTAATAGTTGCGCGACTTGTGGCAAAACAGTTGCCGACGGTACGGTGTCACCTTTCAGCCAGAAGCGAATAATCGCGTGGTCAACGGCAATGGCTTCGGCTACCGCAGGGACCGAAAGGCCCCGTTGCGCGAACTGTTGTTGCAAGGTTTGGGCAAAATTGCCACGCTCACGCCGAACATTATCTCGATCACTGGAAACATAGAGTGTCGGTGTCCGTTTGCCCTGGCTGTCTGCATAGCGTACCTTGACGCCGGGGAAATAGGCAATTGCCGCCGCAAAGTCATCCCGTAAGCGTGGGTTGCTGTTGGTAAATTGTGGGTTAGTATGTGTTAGGCACCCATCAGCCAGGAAATAGCCCAGCAATTTGGCATGTTGTTCTGGTGCATCAACGGCGCCGAAGATTGACAGCGTTCGCGGCACGGCAACATGATCGCCCACCTGTAATTCACCAAGCGGGCGCCAACCCTCAATCGTCAAAAAGGGATGGGTGAGCGTCACCTTGATCTCCCGTCCCAAGGCTGTGCGCACCCGATAGACCGGCTTCACCCCATCATCAATAAAATCGCTGGCTGCGCTTGCAGCCAATTTGTAGTCAGCATGTAAGGTCAGCAGCGGTGCATGACGGGCTTGCACCAAGGCTTCAATGGGCGTCAACTCTCCGGTATGCGGGTTCAAGAGTCGGGCGCCTGCGGCTACACACTTGCCCATGGCCGGGCGGGCGGCCAAAATGACTAGATCGCTCTTTTGCAACCCGCCCAGCAACCGATCCAGCATCGTAAAACCAGTCGGCACGCCCATGAGCGTATCCTGGTTGCGCGAGAGAAAGTCGATGCGATCCACCACCCGACTCATGATCGCCCGGATCGGAGTCAGGTCGCGATGGATGCGGCTTTCGCTAATGCCAAAGATGATCTGCTCGGCGCGATCAACGACTTCATCGACTTCCTGGCTCTCATCATAGGCCAGTTCAGCAATCTTGCCGGCAGCGGCGATCAGGCGGCGGAGAACGGCGGTGCGTTCGACAATGCGGGCATAGTGATCGACATAAAGCGCGGTGGGGGTGCTGGCAATCAGGTCGGTGAGGTAGGCCGGCCCGCCGATCTCTTCGAGCCGTTCGCGTCGTTCCAGTTCATCGACAATGGTGACAAAGTCGAGCGGTTCGCGGCGTTCGTTGAGCGTGCGCATGGCTTCGTATAGCCAGGCGTGGCGTTCGCGAAAGAAATCCTCCGGGCGCAGAAAGTTAGCCACTTTGATGATCGCATCGGGGTCGATCATCAACGAGCCGAGGACAGCTCGTTCCGCTTCAATATTGGCCGGAATGGCGCGATCAGGACGTTCGATCTCACTCATAGGTTTTGCAAATTTCTCAATCTGCTCGTAGCCAGTCCGTGACTGGCGTCCGCCGCCAGTCACGGACTGGCTACGAGCGGGAAGCGTAGAGCTATTTTTTCGGCAAAAAAACGGCGATGCTGCTGTGAACAGCCCCGCCGTTGCTTGGACAGGCGTATATACTTTTGCGGGTTAATGGATGGACAGCGCGCCGGCGCATTCTGTATTATAACAATAAAACGTCTACGATCAACCGAACAACCCTGGGCATCACCTGCCCACCCAGTCACCGTGCGGCTGAGTGGGTGCGCCTAGAAACGGGCGCCTGCCGGCTGCGGCTCACGGCGCGGTCGCACGCCGAAGCCTTGTCACTTCCCCAGCAACTTATCAAGATCAAGCCCTTCGACAAAATCCTTGAACGCGCCCAGGTCTTCATCAGTCGCCTCTTGCGTACTCACCGGCGCATTTTCGCCGCTCAGTTGCACCTCTTCTTCGGGGCGCAAGCCGGCCTGATCCATCACTTCATCGGCGACATAGATGGGCGAATTGACGCGCACCGCCAGCGCAATCGCATCGCTGGGGCGGCTGTCGATCTCCACCGTGTCACCATCGACATCAAGGACAATGCGAGCGTAGTAGGTGCTCTTTTCCAGCCCGCTGATCAAGATATGCAGCACCTCGCCGCCCAAACTTTCAATGATCGACTTGAGCAGATCATGGGTTAACGGACGCGGCACATCGACCCCTTGTAACTGAAACGTTATCGATTCGGCTTCAAAGGGGCCGATCCAAATCGGCAGGATACGATCGCCACCCTCTTCACGCAATTCGACAATGCGGTTTTGTGACATCAAGCTTACTCGAATGCTGGCAATCACGACTTCTATCATCGACTCATTCCCCCGACTATAGTCAGCGCAACCCCGTCGCAGCACCGGTGCTGTGCGCAATATGACTCAACAAAAGATGGCAATCACAGTGCGACGGCTTGCGCGAATTCTAACATCATTCCTGCCCAACCTGACCTGTATACCCCTGAACCCTTTGCAAACTGCTATAGTAGAGTGGATTCTGGGTGATCAACCGGCACTTCTGTTTCGATTATAGCATAGTTGTCTTGGGCTGCAAAGTATTTTTTTGCCATTTGCGGATCTGTGGTGATCCGCCCCTTGGCTGCCTCGAAGTTGGCCGCGCTTCTGTGATATAATAGTGCAACAAGTGGATGCGTTGGGCAAGTAGGTGACGATGAGGAGGGGCAATGGCGCGCAAGCGGATTATCTACGGCAATGCCAATTACGCCGATCTGGTGCAGAAGCAGGGCTATTTTGTCGACAAGACGCCCTATATCGCCCAGTTGGAATTGGTAGAAAATCCGATCTACTTGCGTCCGCGCCGTTTTGGCAAGTCGATGTTCTGTTCGTTGCTCCACTATTATTATGATCGCAACGCCGCACCACAGTTTGACGAATTATTTGGACAGACCTGGATCGGTCAGCAGCCGACTGGGTTGCAGAATCAGTATATGGTGTTGCATTTCAATTTTTCGACCGTTGAAGTAGGGGTAACTCTGGCAGCCATTGAACGGGAATTTAAAATTAAATGTAACGCGTTGTTGCAAACGCTGCGCCAATCCCATGCTGATTTGTTGGCCGATCTGCCCGAGTTCCTGCTGGAGGATTCAGTCTCCAGCAATCTGAACCGCCTCATTAGCTATATCAGCGGGCGTAAGCTGCCACCGCTCTATGTGATCATTGATGAGTATGATAACTTTGCCAACCATCTCATCACCACTAATCGCGACAGGCTCTACCACGCCCTGACTGCCGACGATAGCTTCCTCAAAACGTTCTTCAAAACGCTCAAAGAGGGGCGCGAACGACGGGCAATTGCCAATGTCTTCATAACGGGCATCCTGCCGATGACCATGGATGACCTGGCTTCTGCCTTTAACGTCGGCACCTATTTGACGCTGGATCGCATGTTTGAGGCGATGATCGGCTTTACGCAAGCGGAAGTCGCTGGCCTGTTGGACCAAATTTATATGGATTACAGCCTGGACCCAACCACGCGATCTGACATGAACGCCTTGCTCAAAAATCAATATGACGGCTATCATTTTGCTTCCCATGAAGGCGAACCGCTCTACAATACCACCAGCTTGCTCTATTTTTTGCGTGAGTTAACCCTTTACAAAGAGCCGCCCCTGTTGCTTACTGATCTCAACCTGCGCACCGATCTGCATTGGGTGCAGCGCTTGACCGGTTCCAATCCGGCTAACACCGAGAACTTTGTCGAGACGCTTACCACCGAAAACCGGATTAGCTTCAGTCCCCAACTGTTAGTAAGCAAATTCAATCTGTCCCAATTTTTTGAACCACCCTTCTATCCCATCTCCTTTTTCTACCTGGGCATGTTGACCCGCCTGGATGATTTTTCGTTGACGCTGCCCAATGTCAACATGCGGCAGATCTTTGCCCAATATTTCAATGAACTGAACCACATTGATGTGGAGACGCGCTATGCCGAGATCATGAGCGCTTTTATCAACCGGCCCAATCTGGAACAACTTTTTGCCGGCTACTGGCAGGAGTATGTCAGCCAGTTGCCGGAAGCGATCTTTCAAAAGATGAATGAGAATTTTTATCGCACCACCTTCTATGAACTCTGTAGCCGTCACCTATCGCGTTGGTTCACCTGGCACCTGGAACGCTCTTATCCCCAAGGCAAAAGTGACCTGGAGTTTGTCGGGAAATACAACGAGAAATACGCCAATCTGCGCTGGGTGATCGAGTTTAAATATTACTCGAACGCCGCCTTCAAGAAGAAATTCAAGACAACTCTTGCGAATTTCCAACTGCAAGCGGAAGACACGGAACAGATCGACGGCTATGCTGTCGGCCTGCGACAAGAGTTTCCGCACGCCCACATCGAGCGCTACGTCATTTACTGTATCGGCAATCAGGGTTTTCGCGTTTTCACAGTAACCACCGATTTGCCGGCATAAAAGTCATCACGCTGCGTGTGAAGAAAATAAAAAAGCCAGCGGCCCAAGCTAACCGGTTTTGCTTGAATTTTTTGCCAATAACGTCAAGCTTTGGTGAGCAAAAACAGCAGGGCAGTGCATCTGATGCACTGCCCTGCTGTTTTTGCAAAATGAAGGAAGAAACCGGCGCTACCAGTTCGATTTCTTATTCTCCCAGCGATGGGCGCGGGCGACTTCTTCATTTAATTCTGTTCCCCAGCCGGGGCCGGTGGGGATTTGCATGTAGCCATCGGTAATGATCGGGCAGTTGGTCACTAATTCTTCGCGCCAGGGCACATCATCGACATCGATCTCCATGATGCGCACATTCGGCACCACCGCACAGAGGCTGGCGCCGATAAAGGTGGCGAGGTGACTGTAATAGTTGTGGGGCGCCACATTGAGTTGATAGACTTCGGCCAGGTCG
Source organism: Caldilinea sp. CFX5 (assembly GCA_021405325.1). Next base: position 23,520 of record QWII01000034.1, read on the forward strand.
GCGATCTTCTTGGATTGAGCAAAGCCGTTCCAGGCAATGTCGATCATAAAGATGTCGGCGGCGCGCTGCTCGAAGTAGGGGATAAATTCGCGCATGTAGAAGAGATTTTCGCCGGTGCAGATTTTGGTGATGGTGCTATCCTTGATCTGGCGAATGGCGGTGGGGTCGTACATGTCGATCTCCAGCCAGAGCAGGTCGAACTGTTCCAGCACCTGGGCAATGCGTATACACGATTCCGGCTTGAAGTTAAAATTCAAGTCCAGATTGATGTCCACCTCTGGCCCGACTGCGTCGCGAAAGGCGCCAATCAACGTTTCAATATGGCGCAACAATTGGCGCGACACCACCTGATCGGTCGTGCCGGGACCGCCGCCAAAGCCGCCGAAAACCACATCGGGCGCGCCGGCCGGTAGCAAGATGTTGGTCTTCAATGCGGTATAGCCACGCGCCACCACCTCCTTGCCCAGTGCCGTCACATCCGCCATCGTCCGCAGCGGCGGCACGCCCATGAGATCGGCGTGGCGCACACGAGTTGTGCCACAGTGTGACCAGTAGAGACGCACATTCTCACGCGTCGGGCCACCAAAGAGTTCTACCACCGAAATGCCGAGCGCTTTGGCTTTGATGTCGATCAGCGCCAGTTCAATGCCGGCGATGGCTTTGGCTGCAATCCCGCCCGGACTTTGGCGGCTGCCGCGGATGAGATCCCAGAAGCGCATTTCGTAGGCGCGTGGGTCAGCGCCCAGCAGCAGCGGTTTAAAGTCTTCGATGGCGCCGGTGACGGCATAGGGGTTGCGTCCGTCGCTGCACTCGCCATAGCCGGTGACGCCTTCGTCGGTTTCGACTTTGACAAAGATCCACGGTCGCCAGCCGGCATCGACAAGAAATGTTTCAATGTTGGTGATCTTCATGTTCATTTCCTCCCTTGTTGCGCTATAATTGTTCGCTTGCAGCAATGTGCTTATGCAGTGTAGCAAACGACAACGAATTAGGAAAGGAACGAAAGCGTGCTGTCCCGACCACACTATCCGCGCTTTTTCTGAACGCCTATAAAACCAACAGACAAGGAATAGCATGACGCAGTCGAAAGCTCACACGGTATCCTCACCCTCTTATCCGGATCTGCTCCCACGCATCCTGGGCATTCTCTTGGTAGCCGGCTCGGCGGCGGCCTTTGGCACGCTGGCGATCTTTGGCCGCTACGCCTATGCCGCAGGTCTGGACGCCATCACCATCTTGTTTCTCCGCTTTTCATTGGCGGCCCTGGTGCTGCTGGCGCTTCTCCTGATACGGCGCGAGCCATTGCCCCGTGGCCGGTCGGTAGCGCCCCTGATCGGCATGGGGGCGATTGGCTATGTCGGGCAGGCGTTCTGTTACTTGACTGCTTTGAATTATGCATCGTCGGGGTTGGTGGCGCTCTTGTTGTATCTCTACCCCGCTTTTGTCACGGTGCTGTCAGTGGTGGTCTTGCATGAGCGGATGACGCGTCTCAAGCTGTTAGCCTTGCTCCTGGCGCTGGTCGGCACGGGGCTGACCATTGGCCCCGCCGGCGGGCAACTGTTGGGTATCCTGCTGGCGTTGGGGGCAGCGGGGATCTACTCGATCTACATCATTGTCGGCGCGCAGGTAATGAAACAGGTCTCCGCTGTGCAATCATCTACGGTGATTATGGCCTCTGCCGGCGCAATGGCTGGGCTACTGATGTTGATCAATGGCCCCCATTGGCCGGTGACTGCCGCCGGCTGGTGGGCCGTGGCGGGCATTGTCCTGGTGGCGACGGTGCTGCCGGCCATGACCTTTTTGATTGGCTTACGCCGGGTTGGCCCAACCACGGCGGCCATGATCTCAACCTTGGAGCCGGTTGTGACGGTCTTATTAGCGGCATGGTTGGAAGCGGAACGGCTGCAACCCCTGACCTTGATCGGCGGCGGCTTGATTCTGGGGGCCGTACTACTCTTGACCCAAAGTGAATTGCGGCGGAGAGCAGGTTAGGCGTGTTTACCCGTAGGGGCGCACCCTTGCGGTCGCCCCAGGCTTGCCAGAGAACCGTGGGGCGACCGCAAGGGTGCGCCCCTACGGGTGGATATTTTACTTTTTCGGCAGTAAGATTTCGGAGAGCGTGACAAAACTGTAGCCATTCGCAACCAGATAGTCGAGGATGCGGGGCAGGGCGTCGGCGACAATGGGACTCATGTCGTGCATGACAATGATGGCGCCGGGGCAAACATGACGTGTGACGTGGTGGTAGACCTCATCGGCCGTGATGTCTTTGACCCAGTCGCTGCTGTCCACGGTCCAGCCGATCAGGTGGTAGCCCTCTTCTTTGCTCACGCGGATGATCGTCTCATCCAGGGCGCCAAAGGGGGCGCGGAAGTAGGGTTTGGTGGTGGAACCGGGGGCTGCCTTTTGTACCGTCTCCTCCGTGCGGTTCAGCTCATAGCGCACCGACTCTTCGTTCATCCCCTGCATGTTTTCATGGCTCCACGAGTGGTTCGCCAGTTCATGGCCGTTGCTGAGGATGTCGGCGATGATCTCCGGCTTACGCAGCACGCTAAAGCCCACGACAAAGAAGGTGGCGCGGATGCCGCGCTGGGTAAGCATCGCCATCATCTCCTTGTTCTCCGGCACATAGCCGACATCAAAGGTGAGCGCCACCCGTTTCTGCCGGTTATCGTGGCCCAAGTAGATGCCGGAGACGCCAAAGGGCAGATCATCCAGGGTGTTGACGGTGGGTAGCGGATGCGTCCATTGCGCGGGCGGGATGCTGCCGGGGGGTAGATGGATGGTGCTGCCGGCAAAGAGCGGATTGTCTTTGTTGAGCGCTTCCAGGATTGCGAAATCGACACCACTGTATTGGGCAATATCAAAGAGGGTGTCGTTAGGCCAGAGACAGTAGGATTCCTGCCCCTGACCTCTACCGCCGTCGTTGTCGACCGGATTGCTACCGGCATGGCCGGTGTGCGCAACGGTGGCGCTTAGGCCGGTGGTGGCTGCTACACTGTTAGCCGTGCTATTGTCGAGGAGCGTAATGGCCTCGACGGGCGGTGTACTACTCCAGAGGAGGCTGATGGCTTCGACGGCCAGAAAGCCAAGCATCCCAATCCCCACCAAAATCAAGGCGATGCCAACGATGCTTTTTGACAAGGAAAACTCCGGTTTTATGTGGGCTGATGGTTGGTTGTCATGCAACGCATGACAGTTACTATTGTACCAGAAAAAGATTCGGGAAACAAAGTTGCTGAATGGCGCGGGATGGATTTCAAGTTGGCGGCGAATTTTTACGGCAGCAGCAGGGTGCAACACTTGCTGATCAATCATGCCGCCAACGACGGTGGCTGCCAACCGCCAAAGCGTTCTTCCAAATAGGCGGCGACCGCCAGCGCCACATCGTCATGCCAGGGCCGCGCCACCACCTGCACCCCCACCGGCAGACCATCCGTCGTCGCGCCGGTGCGCACCACCACGGCCGGGTAGCCCGTGAGGCTATAGGCCAAAGTGTAGGCAATGCCCCCCTCACGCTGCCCGTGCGGCTGGGCGGGGCGTTCAATGGCCGGCGTGATAATGACATCGAACTCTTTCATAAAACCAATCAGCCCACGCCGGAAACGATCCCACTGAAAGAGATGGCGCTCGACCGCTTCGCTGCTCAAGACAAACTCCCCATCGGGGAGCCATTCGTCCCACGATTCGGATTCGGGGCGACGCCAGTAATCACGGGTAATGGCATAGCTCTCGCCAATGTGGGGTGGCAGCCGCTCTTCGACCACTGCCACTGCCGCTGTTAACGCTTGCGCCGCCGTGATTGTCGCTTCTTTACAGACCGGATCGGGGCTGGCGTCCTCATGTTCAGTATAAAAGGCGACGCGCAAAGGATGTAAGGAAACCGTCCGCCAATCGCCCAACGCCATGGGGACGACACTGGCGTCCACCCAATCTACACCCTGGATCACCTCTAAGGCCAGGGCTAAATCGGCGACCGAGCGGGCCAGCGGGCCGATCACGGTGCGCGGGTCATTCATAACGCTGATCCGCGGAAAATGGCCGGTCAACGGCACGCGTCCGGTCGTCGGTTTCAAGCCGGCCACGCCGCAAGCATGCGCCGGCGTGCGAATGCTGCCGCCTGAATCACTGCCCAGCCCCAGCGGTGAGCCGCCGGCGGCAATCAGTGCCGCTTCCCCGCTGCTGCTGCCGGAAGGGCTGTAGGCCAAATTGTAGGGATTGTTGGTGCGCCCATAAACAGGATTGTCTACAACGACATTGGTCTTGCCCAGCATGATCGCACCGGCCTGTCGCAGACGCGCCACCACGGTCGCATCCTTGGCCGGTACATAGGTGCGATACTTTTCATTGCCCGCGGTACAGATGACACCGGCGGTCTCGATCCAATCCTTGACGGTGAAGGGCACGCCGTGCAACGGGCCGCGTAACTGACCACGGGCCAGATCAGCGTCGGCTGCCGCCGCCTCAGCCAGCGCCTGTTCGGCGGTCAGTTGGACAACGGCATTGATTTGTGGGTTCACGGCGGCAATGCGCGTCAGATGCGCCTCTACCACCTGCTGGGCTGTAAATTCACGGTTGCGAATTTTTTCCGCCAACGCCGTTGCGCTGAGAAAGGTCAATGACTCCATCCGGCTGCTCCTTCCTGAAAGCTGACAAAACTGATTTGACGCTCCCGATCTTGCCCGCACTTTATGAAACAGGCAACAACGTTTTGGTATCTTTCCAAGTGGCCTTTACGCCTGCCTTTTTACGCTGATGGGAAAATAACAAGGATTTCACCGATTACGCAGATTCACAAATAGAAAAATCGGTGAAATCGGTGAAATCCTTGTTGCATTTTCATCGTTTGTGGTGTCGCCAAGATATGTGGCCTGTTCTGTAGATCATCACAGATTACGCAGATTACGCAGATGAAAGAACAAGAAAACTCTGTGCAATCTGCGTAATCTTTGAGCAAAAGCTGATTTTCATTGTTTGCGGTGACCCCGATTCATGTGGCCTGATATGGTTGCTTGACCCCCCGATCTGCCGAGAGTGAGCGTGTTGTGCGTTCGGTCAAGCGGAGAAGGGCGTCGGCCAGATGGGCATCCTGGATATTATAATCACCCCGTTCGACGCGCAAGAGATGCGCTTCAAGCAAAACCTCGGCATGGGTCACGCCAACCGGCGGCTCAAATTTGTAACAGGCCAGTTCGAGTAACTGCCCCAGCGGGTCGCGGAAATAGATTGAGTCCATAAAGCCGCGATCTTTGTTCCCGCTGTGGTGGATGCCCCGTTCGTCCAATCGTTTGGCAACCTGTGTGTAGGTCGCCCGTGAAACGGAAAAGGCAATATGGTGCAGATTGCCGATGCCTTCGGGATTGGGTGTCGGGTCGGGTTTGCGATTTTCGTTGGTAAAGACGGTGATGGTGGTGCGACCATCGCCGGCATCAAAATAGAGATGATTTTCGGCAGGGACATCAAGATTGGGCTGTTCAAAGATGAAGGGCATCCCCAGTACCCCTTCCCAAAAGTCAATCGAACTCTGGCGGTCGGCGCCGACTAGCGTGATGTGATGGACGCCCTGGGTTTGGATCTTCTGCATAAGTCACTCTCCCTTTGGTTTTTCCGACAAAGCTGGGCTACATGAATGTTGGCTCACAGAGAAGTGCGCACAGGTAATGATACACTATACGCCATCATAGAGACAGTGACGGTTGCCTCCCATTCAATTTCATAACTCTCCTGTCCGATCAACCAACCGTTTTGCTGGCGCGTGTCGGCCTTGTTCGCCACGCCTTGTTCACTATGGAGGTGGATTCATGACAACCAAACTAAACCGACGGACTTTGTTACAACTTTCGGCGCTGGCTGGTGTTGGCGGGGTGTTGGCCGCCTGCTCGTCACCGCTGGTCGAAGAGGCGGTCTACCAGGGGACAGAGAAAGCGCCCGTCGCCGCCAATCCTGCGGCCAGTACAGCCGCCACCAGCCACGAACTCGTTACCCAGATCGCCGATGCCGCCACCCAGTTTTTGAACGGGCTGACCGCTGAGCAACGCACCACCGCCGGCTATGCCATTACCGACCCCGAATATCTGCGCTGGCATTGGACCACCACCCGCACCTTCCCGCGCAACGGGGTTGCCTTGTATGATCTGGACGCCGGTCAGCAAACGGCGGCCTATGCCCTGTTGCGCGCCAGCGTCTCCGAAGCCGGTTTTCAAAAATCGCTGGACATCATGCAATTGCAACCGGAGATCGGCGGCGACCCGCTCAACTACTACGTGACCATCTTCGGCGCCCCCGGCGATCCAACTTGGGGCTGGCGCTTTGAGGGCCATCACCTCTCGCGCCGCTTCACCATTGCCGGCGACAAGATCACCATTACGCCGTTCTTTCATGGCGTCTGGCCGACGGTCAGTGAAGCCGGCAAAGTAATCATGCAGCGGGAGGAGTGGGCCGCGCGTGAATTGGTGCGTTCGCTCGATGACAAAGCCCGTAGCGCAGTGATCTTTCAGGAACAGTCATTGACCCGTCATGTCACTTGGGATCAGAACTATGTCCAGCCGCTCGACCCGGTGGGGGCGCCGCTGGCGACGCTCAATAACGATCAACAAGCGCTGGCCATGGAAATCCTTCACGCCTGGATGGCAACCCAAGCCGAACCAATCGCCAAGGTTCACCTTGACCGCATTGAGGCTGCTGGGCCAGAGAATTTGCGCTTTGGCTGGGCAGGATCGCTAGAAGAGCGTCGCCCCCATTACTACCGTATTCAGGGGCCAACCTTTCTGCTGGAATATGACAATACGCGCAATGGCAGCACCCATATCCACAGCGTCTGGCGGGTCTTTGACGAGGATTTTGGGCAAGGGTTAATTTAAGAGATAGAGAGATAGAGAGATACCTATCTGAATCTCTCTATCTCTCTATCTCTTAATCTCCCCAACTGCCGGGAAAGAGATGCGTAGATGAAACATCCTTGGTTGCGCAGCGTCGTTCATGCCGTCGGTTTGCTGCCGTTGGTCTGGATGGTGGGCGACTTTTTGCTTCATCTGGAGAGCTATAGCGCCAACCGGGCATTGATGTTGCGTTCCGGCTCGGTGGGATTGATCCTGCTGGTGGCAGCCTTTGCGGTTTCGCCGCTGGCCTGGTGGTTGCGCCAGCCGGTGTTGGTGCAGCCGCGCCGCGCCTTGGGGCTGTATGGTTTCCTCTTTGTTTGTATCCATTTCTTGACTTATGCCTGGTTGGACAACAACTTCATGCTTGCTCTCATGATCCGCGACTTGGGCGAACGGCAGGCGATGAGCGTCGGCTTGCTCGCCTTCGCCCTGCTCATCCCGCTGGCGCTCACCTCGACGGATGGCTGGCAACGGCGGCTGGGTAAACGCTGGCGACGGCTGCACCAATTGGTCTATCTGGCGCTGCCGCTCAGTGTGCTGCACTATTTCTGGCTGGATCGCGACATTGTCACATGGCCGGTCATTTTTGCAGGAATTGTGGGGGTATTGTTATTCTTGCGACTGCCGGGGGTACGAAAGCGGTTTAGGGTGCGCAATTAATGAGAACTTACTTGCACAATTACCCCTTATTGTCAAGCTTGAATAGCGCTTTCAAGATGTATATGTTCGATTTGTAGGAACGCACACAGAAAAGGGTTTACTCCATCCGTGTTATTGACCATTACCACTACATACCAACCGGCCACCGATTTGGGCTATCTGCTCTATAAACATCCGGCCCGTGTCCAGCGCTTTGAGCTGAACTTTGGGCAGGCGCATGTTTTCTACCCGGAAGCAACGGCGACGCGCTGTACGGCGGCGCTGCTGCTCGACATCGACCCGGTGGGGCTGGTGCGGCGGGGGGCTGAGAGCGGCGGCTTTGCATTGGCCCAATATGTCAATGATCGACCCTATGTCGCCTCTTCGTTGTTGAGCGTGGCGATTGGCGAGGTCTATGGTTCGGCATTGGCCGGTACCTGTCGTGATCGTCCCGAACTGGCCGAAACGCCCATTCCGTTGACGGCGGTGCTGGCGGTTGTGCCTGCGCGCGGTGGCGAAGATCTGCTCTATCGTCTCTTTGCGCCGCTTGGCTATACCGTCACTGCTCAACGCCACCCGCTGGATGTGACCTTTCCGGCATGGGGTGAAAGTGTCTATTACACTGTGACCTTGCGCGCCACCGTGCGTTTGCATGAATTGCTTTCCCATCTCTATGTTCTGATTCCCGTATTGGACGATGACAAGCATTATTATGTCGGCAATGAGGAAGTCGAGAAGCTCTTGCGACATGGCGCCGGCTGGTTGGCGACCCATCCGGCGCGTGAGTTGATTACCCAGCGCTATTTACGCCATCAACGTAGCCTCAAGCGCGCGGCGCTGGCCCGTCTGGTGGAAGAGACGCCGCAGGTGGACGAGGCCGATAGTACACAGGATGCCGAAGAAGAACGCATCGAAACCCAAGTGCAGGAGCGTCAGGCCACCCTGCATGAGCTGCGGTTAGACGCTGTCCTGGCCGCGCTGAAAGCGGCCGGCGCCCAACGCGTGCTGGATTTGGGCTGTGGCGAGGGGCGCTTGCTGGCGCTTTTGTTGAAGGAGAAAAGCTTCACCACCATTCTCGGCGCCGATGTTTCAACACGCGCCCTGGAAATCGCCGCCGACCGTTTGCACCTGGATCGCCTGCCGCCACGACAACGGGAGCGCATCACCTTGCTGCATAGCTCGTTGATCTACCGGGATGAGCGGCTGGCCGGGTTTGACGCCGCCGCGATCGTCGAAGTGATCGAACATCTCGATCCGCCCCGGCTGGCGGCTTTTGAACGGGTGTTGTTCGAGTGTGCGCGCCCGCAAACGGTGGTGTTGACCACGCCCAACGCCGAGTACAATGTCATGTGGCCGACGCTACCGGCGGGGCGCTTCCGCCATCGCGATCACCGTTTTGAATGGACTCGCGCCGAGTTTGCCGCCTGGTGTCAACAGGTCGCCGACCGCTTCGGCTATAGCGTCACCCTGGCGCCGATTGGGCCGGTGGACGAAACGGTTGGCGCGCCCAGCCAGATGGGAGTCTTTACCCGCTTATGAACATTCCCTTGCCCGACTTTGCGCTGGTGGTCTTGATCGGCCCCTCCGGCAGCGGCAAATCGACCTTTGCCCGCACCCATTTCCTGCCGACCGAAGTGATCTCTTCGGACTTCTGTCGCGGGCTGGTGTCGGATGATGAAAATAATCAGGCCGCCAGCGATGACGCGTTTGCTGTGTTGCACTATATTGCCGCCAAACGGCTTGCCAACCGTAAGCTGACGGTGATCGACGCCACCAATGTCCAGGCCGCCGCCCGCAAACCGTTGCTCGATCTGGCGCGCCAATATCATGCGCTGCCGGTCGCCATTGTGCTGGATCTGCCGGAACGACTCTGTCAGGAGCGCAACGCGGCGCGCCCGGATCGCACCTTTGGTCGCCACGTCATTGCTCGGCAACGACGTGATCTCCATCGCAGTCAGCGTGCGCTCAAACGGGAAGGCTTCCGCCGGCTCTTTACCTTGTGCAGCGAAGAGGAGGTCGCCGCCGTCACCATCAATCGTGAACCACTCTGGAACGACCGCCGCACCGATCACGGCCCCTTTGACATCATCGGCGATCTTCACGGCTGCTACGATGAACTGGTCATGCTACTGGAAAAGCTAGGGTATGTAGCGAGTGGTGAGTGGCAGGCGTTCGGCGCGCTCAGCCGAGCCGTGGCGGGTGGCGAGTCAACCACCGATGCCAATCACCCTGTCACCCCTTCACCCTGTCACCCTGTCAGCTATACCCACCCCGAAGGCCGCCGCGTCATCTTTCTGGGCGACTTGGTGGATCGCGGCCCGCAGATTCCGCAAGTGTTGGCGCTGGTGATGGGGATGGTGGCGGCTGGGCAGGCGCTCTGTGTGCCGGGCAACCATGATGTGAAGTTGATGCGCAAGTTGAATGGGCGCAATGTACAGATTACCCACGGCCTGGCTGATTCGTTGGAACAACTGGCGCAAACAACGCCTGAATTTCAACAAAAAGTGGTTGCCTTTATTGACGGGTTGATCAGCCACTACTGGTTGGACAACGGGCGGCTGGTGGTGGCTCATGCGGGGATGAAAGTGGAGATGATGGGGCGCGCCTCCGGCGCCGTGCGCGACTTTGCCCTCTACGGCGAGACCACCGGCGAGATCGATGACTTTGGCCTGCCCGTGCGCTACAACTGGGCGGCGGACTATCGCGGACAAACGACGATTGTCTACGGCCATACGCCGGTGCCGACGCCGGAATGGCTCAACCGCACCATCAACATTGACACGGGTTGCGTCTTTGGCGGCGCGTTGACGGCGTTGCGATATCCGGAAAATGAGTTGGTCGCCGTACCAGCGCTGCGCACCTATGCCGAACCACAGCGTCCGCTGGCGCCGCCGGTTGCCACACCGACTGCACTGACTCTACAGCAACAGCAAGACGATCTGCTCGACATCAGCGATGTGACGGGGAAGCGCATTGTCAACACCCGCCTCATGGCCAACATTACAATCCGCGAGGAAAATGCCATACCGGCGCTCGAAGTGATGAGCCGTTTCGCCGTCAACCCGAAGTGGCTGCTCTACCTGCCGCCGACTATGTCCCCTTGTGAAACGAGCAAATTACCCGCCTATCTGGAGCATCCGGCGGAGGCGTTGGCCTACTTCCGCGACAATGGCGTGACGCAGGTCATCTGTGAAGAGAAGCACATGGGGTCGCGGGCTGTAGTGGTGATTGCCAAAGAGGAAGCAGCCGTGCAGCGGCGTTTTGGCATAGTCAATGAAGGGATCGGCGTCTGTTACACCCGCACGGGTCGCCGCTTTTTCACCGATGATGCCCTGGAAGCTGCGTTTTTGGAACGGGCGCGCAATGCTATCACCGCCGCTGGTCTCTGGGAAGAATTGGCGACTGACTGGTGTGTGTTGGATTGTGAGTTGATGCCCTGGTCGGCCAAGGCGCAGGAGTTATTACAGGTGCAATATGCGGCAACGGGGGCGGCGGCGCAGGCGGCGCTGCAAAGCACACTGGCCGCGCTCACCCAAACAACGCAACACAATCCGGCGGCAGCGCCGTTACTCGCCCATTACCAGGAACGGTCGCAGATGGTGGCGGATTATGTCGCCGCCTATCGACGCTACTGCTGGCCGGTGACGGCGCTGACTGATCTCAAACTCGCGCCTTTTCATTTGCTGGCGAGTGAAGGGGCGGTGCATGTGGACAAAGATCATCGGTGGCATCTGACAACCTTGGCGCGACTAGCGGCGGCAGACCCTGAGCTTTTCCAGGCTACTGCCTATCAACTGGTTGATCTGACGGATGTAGCAAGTCAGGCTGCTGCCATTGCCTGGTGGGAACAGTTGACCGGCATTGGCGGCGAAGGCATGGTGGTTAAGCCGTTGGATTTTGTCGTGCGGGGAGCCAAGGGCTTGTTGCAACCGGCGGTGAAATGTCGGGGGCGGGAATACTTGCGCATCATTTATGGGCCGGAATACACTGCGCCGACGCAGATCGAACGCTTGCGCCAGCGCGGTTTGCACGCCAAGCGGGGTCTGGCGCTCCGTGAGTTTTCCTTGGGGCTGGAAGCGCTGGAACGTTTTGTCCGCCGTGAGCCATTGCGGCGTGTCCATGAGTGTGTGTTTGGTGTGCTGGCGCTGGAAAGTGAACCGATTGACCCGCGATTATAAGCTCATTTTTGGGCTGCTATGTTATAATCGCTATCGTAGAAACTACACACAGATATAATGTGACGTCGGTTGTATTTTGCTGTAGTTTGATCAGGAAAATAATATGAATGCGGTAACGATTACTGCTGCAAAGCGCAATTTAGAACAGTTGATTACTCAAGTGATTGACAATGCCGACCCGACCATCGTCAGCACAGATAACGGCAAACAGATCGTGATGATGCCATTAGATGAATTTAACTCCTGGCAAGAAACTATTTATCTACTTTCAAGCCCAGCCAACGCTGCTCATTTACGCCGTTCTATCGCCCAGGCTAAAGCAGGTCAAACTATGGAGCGGGAGTTAATTGAAGAATGAGACTGGTCTTTACCGAAGCCGGTTGGGAAGATTATCTTTGGTTTCAAGAGCATGACCGGAAGTTGTTGAAGCGAATTATGGGAGTTAGGAATTTGTTTCGGTAATCGTAGGTGCGGTTACAAACCGCACCTACGATTACCGGTTTATTTACCTAATGTTCATAATTCGCTGATTCAGGATACATTGCGTTCACCACTGGATGGCATCGGCAAGCCCGAACCGTTGAAAGCGGATCTCGCTGGATACTGGTCACGCCGCATCAATCAAGAACATCGTCTTGTCTATGAAGCGACTGAAAATGAAGTGGTCATTATTGCTTGTCGTTTTCATTACAACAAATGACTATCAACCCTAATCTTATTATTCCTGTCGGCACCCAGGTCGTGACGACCGTGGCTGTCACCAAAAGCAACGGTGATCTGCTCTTTACCCGTGGCGCGGTTGGTGTGGTGGTCAACGCCCCGGCGCACCCGACCCACGCCTATCGCATCCGCTTTATTGACGGCACGGAATCGTCACTCAACCGGGGTGACTTTGCCATTCGCAGCCACTTCACCGACCCGCAAGCGCCGGTGGATCGGCTGGCTGATTATGAACTCAACCACTATATCATCTACCGCTGTGTCGTCGGTTCACGGGCCTATGGCCTGGCCCACGATGCCTCGGACACGGATCGGCGCGGGATCTATTTGCCGCCGGCGGATCTGCACTGGTCGCTCTATGGCGTGCCGGAACAACTGGAAAACGATGCCACCCAGGAGTGTTACTGGGAGTTACAGAAGTTTTTGGTGCTGGCGTTGAAAGCCAATCCGAACATCCTTGAATGTCTTTACACGCCACTGGTGGAAGAGGCGACGCCGTTGGCGCAAGAGTTGTTGGCGCTACGCACTGGTTTTCTCTCCAAGCTGATCTACCAGACCTACAACGGCTATGTCACTTCCCAGTTTCACAAGCTGCAACAGCACTGGAAAAATGAGGGCGAGATCCGCTGGAAGCACGCCATGCACCTGATTCGCTTGCTGCTGGCCGGTGTGACCGCGTTGCGTGAAGGCTACATTCCGGTGGATGTGGGCGACCACCGTGAGTCGTTGCTGACAATCCGGCGTGGTGAGCTGATCTGGGAGGAGGTCAATGCGTGGCGCTTGCGTCTCCACCAGGAATTTGACGCCGCCTTTCAAACAACCACGTTGCCGGAGCGGCCCGATTACGAAGCGGCGAATGCCTTTTTGATCAAAGCGCGCAGGAGTATGGCAGCATGATGAAGATTGATCCCCGTTTAACCCAGGTCGTGGCGGAACAGCCCTACCCATTTCTCTTTGTCACCATCAGCGGCGCACACCTCTATGGCTTTCCGTCGCCGGATTCAGATTATGATCTACGTGGCGTCCACATTTTGCCGCTGACCACCGCTGTCAGCTTAGATCCCGAACCGCAGACGATTGAACATTCAGAAATCAGAGAGGGGTTGGAACTGGATGTGGTATCGCATGAGGTCAAAAAGTTTTTCGAGATGATGCTCAAACGCAACGGTTATGTGCTGGAGCAACTCTACTCGCCGCTGGTGATCCGCACTACACCCTTTCATGAGGAACTCAAGGCGATTGCCCATGATTGCCTCACCCGTCACCATGCCCATCACTATCTGGGCTTTGTGCAAACCCAGTGGCGACTTTTCGAAAAGGAAGAGCCGCGGCGCGTCAAACCGCTGCTCTATGTCTATCGGGTTCTGCTGACTGGCATTCATCTGATGCAGACCGGTGTGGTCGAAGCCAACTTGTTGCATTTGAACGAACAGTTCCGCCTGCCCTACATTCCTGATCTGGTGGCGCGGAAGGTGAACAGCGTTGAAAAAGCCACCTTAGCCGACGCAGATGTCACTTTCCATCAACGCGAATTCGAACGGCTAGTCGATGAACTGGTCAAGGCGCGGGATGCCAGCACGTTGCCCGATGCGCCCAGCGGCAAAGCGGCGTTGAATGATCTGTTGGTGCGGATCAGGCTGCAACCGTAGATTTTTGCTCATTTGAAAAGCGCTTGCGAATCAGCTACAATAGCATTATCAATTACCTTGCGCTGAATTGGAAAGGCTGACCATGAGCATCTTCGGCAAGCAGGCGGTCATCGACTGCGATCTCCACAACGAACTTCCGTCCCTGGAAACCCTCTACCCCTATCTGCCCGACCATTGGGTGGACTATTGTCGCGAGTCCGCCTTTCGCGGGCCGGATGCCAACGATTATCCGAAAAACGCGCCGATCACGGCGCGACCGGGGTCAAAACCGGAGAAAGGGCTGCCCGGCACGGATCTCGATTTGCTGCGCCAACAAGCGCTGGATACGACCGATTGGCAAGTGGAACTCGGCATTCTCAACTGTGCCTATCGCGTCGCCAGCGTCCATAACCCCGACTTGGCCGCTTCCTTAGCAACGGCGGTCAATCAATGGCAAGTGGAGCATTGGCTGGACAAAGAGCCACGGTTGCGCGCCTCTATCGTCGTCCCTAGCCAGACACCGGAACGGGCGGCCAGAGAAATCGAACGGTGGGGTGATCATCCTGGTTTTGTCCAGGTGGTGCTGCCGGTGCGCGCCGACGCCCCTTATGGCAACCTGCGCTATGACCCGATTTATGCGGCGGCGACTAAGCACGATTTGGTGATTGGCATCCAATATGGCGGCGCGCCCGGCCACCCTTCTACGGCGACCGGTTGGGCGGTCAGTTACCTGGAAGAGTATGCCGGCATGGCTTCGGTCTTTCAGTCGCAGGTGATCAGCTTGATTGTCGAAGGCGTCTTTGATCGCTTCCCGGCCTTGCGAGTGACCTTGATTGAAGGCGGCTTTACGTGGATGCCGTCGCTTATGTGGCGGATTGACAAGGAGTGGAAGGGCTTGCGTCATAACACGCCGTGGGTCAAGCGGCCCCCGTCGGAGTACATGCGTGAACACATCCGCCTCACCACCCAGCCAATTGACGGCCCCGCCGAGGAACGCTACCTGCGCCAGATCATCGAGCAGATGGATTCAGACGACATGTTGCTCTTTGCCAGTGACTATCCGCACTGGCACTATGATACGGCGGCAGAGGCGTTGCCGGTGCAGGTGGAAGAGGGGTTGTTGAAGAAAATTTTGGTAGAGAATGCGCGGGGCTGGTATCGCCTGGCTTCATGATGAGAAATTCCCAACGATTACACGCGCCGCGATTGCCGACCCGTTTTACCCATGATGCCGGTGCGAATCACCTGCTACAGGATTTTGCCGAGTTTGCCGCAATACCGTTGGACCGTGCTGACTTCACTGCCCAATCAGCGGCCCACGTCACCTTCACGGGTGTTCTTTGTAAACAAGGGCGCTGGACAGAGAGCCGGTTACAGGGCGTGCGTTGCACCGATACGCGCTTGGAGGGTTGTGACCTCGCCAATGCTGCCTGGGAACGGTTGACCGCCCACCGTGTCGAGTTCCTCACTTCACAACTTGTCGGTTTCACCGCCCTGGAAGCGCATCTCCAACATGTGCGCTTCCAGGGCTGCAACGCCCAATTTGCCGGCTTCCGCTTTGCCACTTGCAAGAGCGTCCGTTTTGAACAGTGCGACTTGCGTCACGCTGATTTTCAACGAGCCGATCTCTCCGGCGTTGTCTTCCACAAATGCGACTTGAGCCACGCCCAACTCTCCGGGGCGACGTTGAAAGGAACTGACTTTCGCGGCTCCAAGATTGATGAGATGCGGGTCGGGATGCAAGAACTGCCGGGCGCGATTGTTGATCCCTTTCAGGCCGCCTATATTGCCGGGTTGCTGGGTGTGATCATCAAGGGTGAGGGTGACGAATAGCTGTACCCCCGTTCACAACATGAGCGACATTGGTTTCCTTCTCCCACTGGAAGAGTACTTCGGTCTGCAAAAAGGTTTGAGTAATCCGATGCAAGCGGTAGACCGGCTGTTCGACGCACCCCCGAATCTCGACTAGCGAATAATCGGCCAGGCGGGTGACGGCTTCCTGGAGGGCAGCTTCACTCAGCGCACTCATGTTTCTGATCCAGCCAATGTCCTCGCCCTCGGCGCCAATGAAAAGCATGGCAAGGAGCAAGTGCCGCGCATCGTGACTCAACAGTTGCCAACTGCGCCGGTAGATGTGGGTGTACATACTTTCCGGCAATTGCTGGCGCGCATGGTGCAGCCCATCCAGAATCGTCGCCAGCGGTAGGCGGCCCAATTGCGTGCTAACCAGACGAATCGCCAGCGGCAATCCGCCAATCGCCGCATAAATTTGTTCGACAACCGGCAGGGCAATGGGGCTGAGTTGATTTTTGCGTTGCGCTTCATACCGCATTAAAGCCGCACTGCTTTCAAACGACAGTTCCGGCACATGAAAAGTTTGCACAAAAGGCGCGTAGCGCAAGGTGTGACGGCTCGTCAACAAAAAACGACTCTGGCCGGCCAGCGCTTGCAGGGTGGTCAACAACTTCTGGGCATCGGCCAGTGTCTCCAAATTATCGATGACAATCAAATAGGGTTGCTGGGCGAAGACAGCCTGTAAACGCGCTTGTAACTGCGCCGCTGCTAGACCACTGGCATCCGCCAGCCCTAGCTGGGCGGCCAGGTGTAAAAGAATTTCTTCGGTTGTTTGCACTGGACTCTTGACTGCTTCCAGACGACCCTGGTCGCTGAAGTAACTGTGGCGGGCCTGCACCCATAGCAGATCTTGAAAGCGCCCCTGGTGCGCACATGCTTCTGCCACGGCTCGCGCCAGTGTCGTCTTGCCGATGCCGCCCAAGCCCTCAATGCTGACAAAAGAGGACTGCTCCGGCGCCGTAAGCAGGGTCACGATCTGCTGGACAAAGGGTTCGATGCCAAAAAGTTTGGTATGTTCCGGCGGCGGCAGGTGGCGACATAGATAGCGCGCCTGCCGTCGCTCATGGGCTTCCTTTTCCGCCCGGCGCACCAAATCGGTCAGTAAGCGCAAGCCAAATTCAAGCCGCCGCCGGATCTGGCGTTCTTCGACATGGGCGCCACTTGCTAATTCTTGCACAGTCAAAGGTAAGGGCGTCAGGTAACGGTAGTAGAGGACGCTCCAGGCTTCCAACGTAGCATTGTTGACTTGAAAATCTTGCGCCAGATCGGCGAGCAATTGCTGGCGCGGCAGGGATGCGCCTGGTGGATTGGCGAGCGCTTCTGCTTGGCGATAGGTGGCCAATTGGTGGGTGACAAGCGTAACGAGGTAGTCATAAAGTTGAATTGCGCGCTCTGCTGGCGTATGTGCGTTGTGGTCTAGTAACAGGTCTAGGGTTAACAGATGCGCCGGCGGGTCATGCGCCTGTCGCCACTGCTTCAAGGCACATTCCAACAAATCGGGTGTAATTTGCGCAAGCTCCATTAAAACCTTCTTTTCTGTAAGGAGTGACCGATTTTAGTCGGGTTTTTGTCGTAAAGTGATAGTAATGTAAATAGCGAATTCAGTAAAATTATAGCATGGAAAAGTTACTGAAGATCTATTGAGTTTCTACAAAAACTCTACATAATTGGAATTGGGTCGTTCTCCTTGCTGTCCTCTTTGCTGCTACTGCCCGCATTGCTGTCAACCACTATTCATTTCTAATCCGGCAAATTCATCTTTGCCGTAACGCAAAAGCAATGAAAAGGAGCGTTACGTCATGAATCACTCGCATAAATTTTTATATCTGGTCTGTTGCCTGATCGTCTCTGGTTGCTTCACGATTGGGTTATTCAAAAGCTCAGGAGCCATGACCCCAAAGTACGCTGAAGTGGCAGTGACTGCACGACAGCGCACACAGACGTCCGGCAGCATCCGTGGCGCGGTGTGGGAGTTGATTCCTGCCCGTTCGTCCGGTAATTTTGCCATGACAGGACTGCCCGATGGACGCTATCGCCTGGAGATATTTGGCTATTTACCACAGCCTGCCCATCCTTATCCTGATTATCACGAATATTACCGTAATGCTGCAACATTGGACAGGGCTACCGATATTGTGGTAACGGGAGGCGTTACGGTAGCGGATCTTGCCGTTGAATTGGGTGATGATCCGAATGCTGTGTTAATCAACGGCCCGACGGCTGCCAATGTCGGTATGGACTACACCTTTTCGGCTGTGGTTAGCCCTGCCTATGCCGGTCTGCCGATTACCTATACCTGGTATCCAAATGATCCGGCAATGGATGAGGTTGTCACCCACAGCAATGGGATAACAGATAGTGTTGTTCTGCGCTGGTCTACTCCTGGCTTGAAATCCGTGCGGGTGGTCGCCGACAATGGGCAACGGCGCGTGGAAAGTAACCGTTATCAGGTGGCAGTGGATAGCACCGTCGGTGTCCAGATTGAAACGGTTCAGGTGTTGGGCGGTGATTTGCAAGCTATCACCGGCAACGGCGCCTATCTCTACCGTGGTGTGGGGTCAAAGCTTGCCGTCGTGGATGTGTCAAGCCCTAACAATCCGCTGCTTGTGGGTGAATCGCAACCGTTACCCGATACCCTGGCTGATCTGACCTACGCCGCCGGTTCCCTCTATGTTGCTGCTGGTCGCGCCGGTGTGCGGGTATTTGATGTTACCTTGCCGCAAAAGCCACGGGAAATTGGACAATACACCGGTATAATGGCTGCTGCCCAGATTGCGCTTCGGGATCAATATGCCTTTGTGTTGGATGGGCGAGAGGGTTTAGTGATTCTGAATGTGGCTAACCCGGCCCAACCCACCTTGGTCGGGAGCTTCGCCCAGTACAGTGGAACCGAAATAGCGATTGACGGTCAGTTGGCGCTGATTGTCGCTGCTGATATTGCCCTGGTAGACATTAGCAACCCGGCTGCACCGCTCCTGGTAAGCCGCTATCAACCTGGCAAGATTGGCACTATGGCGCTGGTTGATGGTTATCTTTATCTTTCCGATCAACTCACAACTTGTCGCATCGTCAGCTTGCAGAACCCGCAGGCGCCGACCGAAGTGGGCAGTTGCGGTAACCCCTGGCAGGAGATGAAGATCTACGGACGCACTTTGTATACCACTGGGTTTCACACCAATGAGGAGTATCAAGGTGGCGTCTGGGTCTATGATCTCGCTAATCCGGCGGCGCCGGTTTTTGTGACACGCTATGTGGAAGCTGCAGGACAGTTGAGCAATCTCTACGTCACAGCATCGACGGTTGTTGCTTCCAGCCTGACTGACGGATTGATTGTGATTGCCGTTGCTAATCAACCGCAGCCATATGTGGCGGGTTCGCTTTCTTCCTTAAGTGGCATAGGTGGGGTAATGGCTCTTCAGGGCGACTATGCCTACCTCTTTGATCAGAGCTTTCATGTCCTTGATCTCACCCAACCCAATCGCCCAACAGAGATCGCACGCCTGCCCTTATTGGTTTGGAGCTATCAGAATCGACAAGTGGCGGTTAGGGGCAACAATGCGCTGGTCACCTATGGTGATCAATTGCAACTCATCGATCTAACGAACCCAAAGCAACCAAAATTGCGCGGTCGTTATGCCGCCACTAGTTTGATTGACGCTATGGGAATGACCGATAGCTATGTCTACCTGCTGGTTGATCAACATAATCTGCTCGTGATTGACATTCACAACCCGGACACATTAGCGCTGGTTGGGAAGCTGAATGTCAACACACCAGCCCGGCTTCTGACCGTCCAGGGGGAATATGCCTATCTCGGTGGGAATGATGCGCTGCAAATTGTCCAGTTGACAAATCCGCTTACGCCAATCTTGATCGCCAATCTGCCTAAAGTTAAATATTTGGACGCGATTAGGGTGGAAGGCGGGCGACTCTATACTCTGGAGCGAGCGCAACTTTGGAGCAATTCAACCCGATCTTTCAAGATTTATGACCTGACAAACCCTGTCCTGCCAACATTGTTGGGGCAATACGGGCCGGATCTCTTCCAAAGTATGTTGGTTGACCAATACCGCGCCTACCTCTCCACAGTGCAAAACCAATTTTATGTATTGGATATAGGCGATCCAGCCATGCCGTTTCTGTTGGGGAGAACTTCTGTATCAGGCGCCAGAACCCTCGCCTTGCGCCTGCCTTACTTATACGCCGCCAGCGACACCATGGGGATTGCCGTACTCTGGTTGCGCACAGCGCAAAAACTGAGTACGCCAACCAACCAACCCTTCACCTTTGCTCCTACCAATGTCATTCAATACGAATTTCCAGCCAATAGCTGGCAGTTGAATAGTGGGCAGGCTGTTCCTGCTGCCGTTAAAGTGATTCATACACAAGCCTACCCCAGGGCCATCACACCAGTTATCGGCGAACGCACCTTAGTCGGCCATCCTTATCAGGTACAGGTGGTTGACGCTGGTAGTGGTCAACCTGTCAGCATCGTCAAGCCCTATCTTGTGCAAACACAGTATGATCCGGCTACGATGGATGAAGCGACACTGACGATCTTTTATCAAGTGCAAGGAGAGTGGCGTGCTGCTGAACAGGTGACAGTGGATACCAACCAAAAGCTGCTGCGCGCCACCTTGCCCCAGTTGACGACTTGGGCGCTCTTTGCCACACCAAGGCCAGACACAACCGGTCAGCAGAGCTTCCTGCCAATCATTGCGCGCGCGGCATTTGATGCCCGCATTGCCAATGTTGAACTAACGCAAGCCACGCAAACGTTAAAGAATGATGTGCCCTTGGTCGCCGGCCGCCCACTCGTAGCGCGCATCTACGCAGTGACCGACAACGCCACTGCCATCAATGGTTGTCAACTTGTGCTGACGGCCACACGCAATGGCGCGCCCTTGCCCGGTTCGCCACTAACCGTTGGCCCGTGGGCCATCTTTCCCCAACCGCTGCGTGATAAGCTTAGTAATACCTTTAATGTACTCCTGCCGCTTAGTTGGACGCAAGGCAATGTTCGGTTAACTGCGCAGCTTTACTTGCCGGCGGGCCAGCAGGATCGCACGCCGGCCAACAATCAAACAACCCTCGATCTGACCTTCCACGCCGTGCCGCCGCTAGACATTAAAATTGTGCCAATTCACTACACGCATCAACCGACCGGCAAGCGCTACCCGGCGCCTACTGATGAACAGTTTAGTGACTACGTCATGCGCCTCTACCCGGTTCATGCCTTGCAGCTATCCATGCGCACCCCGATAGAATTTACCGGCGATTTGAGCAGTGATAAAGGATGGTCTACCTTACTCCAACTGGTGGGAACAGTGAAAAAGGGAGATAATGCGCCCTCTGCCCAGATCTATTATGGGTTGCTGCCCACCGGTGATTTTCAACCGAAATGGGGCGGCATGGGCAGCAGCGCCCGCTTCTCCGCCAGTTTCAACAATGGCGGCGTCGTGGCCCATGAACTCGGCCACAATCTGGGTCGGCAACATGCGCCCTGCGGCAACCCGGGCGGTGTCGATCCCGCTTATCCGTATGCAAAAGCCTCGATCGGCGAGTATGGCTTCGACCTTACGGGCTTTACGATTCTCCATCCGGCGACGACTGCTGATGTCATGAGTTACTGTGGACCGGACTGGGTCTCTGATTATACCTATCGCGGCCTCTTTACTAATCAACGCACCGCTGGCCTGCCGTCAGCCGGTCTGGCGGCGGCGCCTGGTATATTGGTGCGCGCCGACCTCACGGATGCGCGTGACGTTGTGTTTCAACCCCTTTATTTCTATGCCGGTGACCTATCGCCTTTGCCGGCGGCCAGCGCTGTCACAGTTCGGTTCCTGGCGGAGGATGGCGCGCTTCTGGCCGAGCATCCTGTCGCACTGGAGAGCGCAGAAGAAGGCGGCTTCGTTACCCGCTTTGTCAGCGCCTTGCTGCCGCAGCCGGATCAACCCGTGGCGCGCGTCCAGTTGCGCACGCAAGGGCAGGTCATTGCTGAACGCAGCTTGCTGACCGATACCGTGCAAGCTGCGACTACGTATCAACTCGTACAAAGTGAGGCCGAACTCACCTTACGCTGGCAACCCAGCGCGCAGCCGGCTTTGGTGCGCTATACCAACGACAACGGTCAATCCTGGCTAACGCTGGCAGTTGACGCCACCGGTGGTGAATTACATTTTGCGCCTGGTAGCCTGCCGGGCGGCGCAGGGCGCTTTGCCATACTGCCGGCCGATCTGCCGCAACCCGTCCTGGCGGCGGATGCCTCCCCCACCATTACCTTACCTGATCAGGCGCCCAAAGCGTGGATCACCGGCCCGACGACCGTTCAACCCGGCGCGCCACTGCTGCTCTTTGGCTATGGCGACGATCCGGAGGATGGCGCTTTGGCAAATCTACAATGGACCGTTAACGGGCAGCCGGTTGCCGCTGGTCATACGTTGCAAGTAGAAACCACCGCTGGCCTTGACCCCATCGTGACCCTAACCGTGACGGATAGCGCCGGTCAATCGTTTACAGCCATCCATCGGGTGACTGTTGAACGGTAAACCGTTTCAATCATTGATGGAGAATTATTCCTATGCAACGACAAATCACCATGATCATCAACCGTATAGTCAGTCGCGTCATCTTGTTCCTTTGTCTATTTCTACTGGGGACAGAGCTGGTTCATGCCCAAAGCGTCATTGAATCGCCGCTGTTACTCTTTCCGGCGTCACCATCGCTTTTGTCGGATGCCGTAGCCGTTGCTGATACGGAAGGGGCGCAGCAGGAAATGTTGCAACGTCTGGCGGAACAGGCAGCGGCCTTGCAGCAACAGGGGTTGCTGCAAGCTTATACAATCCAACCGGATCTGGGAGCGATCCGCCTGGTAGGCGCAACGCCGGCAGCATTAACCCTTCTGCGTAAAGCGTCCCCGCTGCCGTTAACGGCGCTCCCTGAAGAGGCGGTAACACGATCCCTAGCCAGACAACAACGCCTCTCCTGGCGGCGCGCTAACCAACAAGCGGGCGTGCAGCCGCCCACGCTTTCCCTTCTGCGCGCCGCTCAAAGCGGGCAGCCAACACCTCCATTGGTGCGCGCCGGCCTTTTCCTTGATGAAAATCAGGTGCAAATCTATGGGAATGCCGTCAATACGCCGGTGACCATTCGGTTATTTGACAGCAGTAATGGCCTAAAGGCGGAGACAACGATTACAACGAACGCTGACGGGTTTGCCGCTGCACAATTGAACGCTACCGTGCGTACCGGTGATCTGGTCTTTGTACAGGCGAGCGGCCAAAGCCCAATGCAAACAACCGTACCCCGCTTGGTGATTGAGCTTGATAAAGCCACGGATACGGTGCGTGGCGAAGGGCCGGCCAAACAACCTTTAGAATTTTTTGTCCAAGCCTGGCGCACCAATGACTGGCGTTCCTACCAAACCGCACTGACTACGGCGGACAACGGGCGTTATCAACTCGCCATTGGCGCCCAATGGGATCTGCGAATGGCCGATTCGGGCGCCGTGGTCTCAAGTAGCGAATACTTTGATGTCTACCGCAATTTTACAGTTTCCGGCTATTGGGTCAATCTGACCGAGAATCATGTCGGCGGTATTGGCCTGCCCGCCGGTGCAACTGTGAAAGCTGTGCTGTACAACAGTACCGGCACTATGTTGGCGGAAGGCCAGGGGCAGGTCGATAGCGATGGCGCTTTGTATATCGGGGAGTTTACCGGTTGTATGCGCGAAAGCAGTAATATTGCGGCTGGTCATTCCGTCATCTTTCAAATAGCCGGTCAGGCGGCGGTGACGGTGAAACTCCCACCGCTTACACTCAGCATTGCTGCCGCCAATGACACCCTAACGGGGAGCGCGCCCGCACAGGCCAAATTGTCAGGTAAGGTCTGGTTATCCTCCGGCGCTGAATTCCCCACCGATATTGATACGTTTCGTGCTGACGGCAGCGGAAATTTCAGCGCCACTTTTGCCGGTCGTTTTGACATTCAGGCCGGTGACTGGGGCGAAGTGCATTACCATGACGCCCAGGACAATCAGGTTTCCGTTACTGTACGCACCCCTGGTCTCTTGTCGGCCAATCTGACCGATGACGCAGTCGATCTCTCGGGTAATCCAAACCAGGCGGCGACGATAACGCTGCGCAATGCGTTAGGCGCCGTCAAAGCGCTAACAACGGCCACGATGGATGAAATGGGCGCCGGCGATGTCAGTTTTTACGATCCCGCGGGCAATCTGATTGATCTGGTGGCCGGTGATACCCTCCAGGCGACGGGCGCCGGACTCAATGAATCCTATGCCTTGGCGCCGTTGACAGTTCTCGCCAATCGGACGACACGCACGGTAACAGGCCGGGCGCAACCGCAGACCACGCTAGTGGTTGAAGTGGGGTATGCCAATCGCAGCAAAACAGTCACCACCGATGCCAGCGGGAACTACGCCGTGACAGTTGACACGATGGTGGGCGGGGATCGGGTGCGGGTTGCACAGCGGGCAGGTGCTGGCCGGGAAACGCTTGTGCAAATTTATGCGCCGCAAATTACTGTCAGCCCTTGGTCTACAACGGATACCTATGTTTATGGCTATGCCGCACCCCAACAAACGGTTGCCGTTACAATCATCGCTCATGCCAGCGGGAGCGTGAAGGCACGCCGCTTGACACAAGCGGATCAGCGCGGCCGGTACAGCGTCGATTTAGATGCCGGTGTCCAACTGCTAGATCGTGTCACAGTGCAGAGTGGCAACCTCCAAAGCGAGTGGACGATGAGTGCTGTTAACTTCCAAGTCAATGGCGCAACCAATCTGCTTACCGGCCAAGCTGCCCCCCAAGCTTCCCTAATTCTCTCCTTATGGCGTTCGGTGGATGGCTTTGGTTGGTACTATTCAAAGCAACTGACGGCTGACGGCAACGGCAATTTCGCCACCGACTTTGGCGGCATTGATTTCTGGCCTGGTGATGAGTTTACGGTCTACTATCAGAGCGAGCAACGGGATCAGCAGCGTCAGATCAAAGCATTGCCCAACCTGGAAGTGGATCAAAGCCGTAATCAGGTCTATGCCAGAGGTGAGCCTGGCGTGCCGGTTAAGCTCATCTTGCGCGATGCCCAGGGTACATTGCTCAGTACGACCACTTTTACGCCAACCAATGCTTACCAATGGATTAGCACTTTTTTTAATGCGCAGAGCAATGCGCCGCACGCTTTAGTGCCAGGACAGACAGTGGTATGGGAGAACAATGGTCAACAGATCGCTACGGTCATTCCCATCCTGGCCGCCACCCTTGACACCGCCACCGATCGCGTGAGCGGGACAGGGCCGGCCAACAGTACGCTCTATGCCGCTGCTCGCCACTGGCAGGGGCGTTGGTATTCAACCTGGAGTGGACAGACCGACATTGCCGAGCAAGTGACAGCCGATGCCGCCGGCGTTTTTGGCGCTAATTTGCACTGCAAAGCCGATCTCCAGTGGGGTGACTATGCCGTTGTTCACTACTTGGATGAGCAACATAACTACCACCGCGTCTATGGTTTTACCAGCCAACCGGTGCTGACGCCGATCCAGGCGCCGACCCGTGTGCGCGCCGGTGATCTGGTGCGCCTTACATGGGCCATTACTGAAGCTGCCCATGTGGAATACACCTATGTCAGTTGGTGGCAGCCGGAGACCGGCGCGCACGGCTCTACGCAGTTCCTGCAAGGGGGGGCCGGCCACTACCAGGCCCTCTTTGCGGCGCCCAATGTCGGCCCTATCACCGTGCGCACCTATGCCGATGTGGATGGGCAATTCTTGCGTGTTGAACGCACGATTGCCATCACCGAGCAGGTCACGTTGGCTGTACAAGACCCGGTCCATGGCGTCACGAACCAGGCGCAGCCCGTGATTCAGGGCGTCACTGCACCAGGTGTTGCCTTGGCGCTCTATGACGGGCAGACGCTTTTGGTGGAGGGACAGGCCGGCGCCGATGGTTTCTTCCAACTTCAACCCACCACCCCGCTGCCAAATGGATCCCATGAATTCTCCGTGCGTGCAACGGTCGCGCCGACGAACACGCTGACCAGCGATCCGATCCAAGTAAAAATTGACACAACGCTTTTGGTTGACCCCATGCACATCTATATCACCAATCGCGACCAACGGCAGCGTATTCACGATGCACGTGGCTTTGCTGACCTGGGGGGACGTGTATGGACACGGAGCGGCGACACTGTTGCAATTGAAATTCCGCTACGCTGCACCGATGTGCGCACCGCCGATCTGTTGGTTGGCGGCGTCTATGCCACCAGCTTAACCAGCGCCGAGGATGAACGGTGGATCGGAACCTACACACCACCCAGCAGCGGTAACTATGCGGTCGCCCTCCAACTCAACTGCGCGGGTGTCGAGCAGCGCATCACCCTGCTCAATGGTTTGATTGATCCTGACGGCTATGTCTACTGGGCGGATGCAGGGGAGGATCGACGGATTGCGGGCGCCACGGTAACCTGTTATGCGTTGGTAGAAGGTGAGTGGCGCGTTTGGGCCGGCTATCTGTACGGTCAACAAAACCCCCAAAGCACCGCCGCTGACGGCTACTATGCCTTCTTCACTGAACCGGGACAATATCAGATTCGTGTGGAAGCGCCCGGTTTTGAACCTTATGAAAGCCCTGTCTTGACGGTGGTTGATGAACCAGTGCATCACAATGCGCCGCTGGTAGCGAAGACACGACTCTATCTACCTACGGTCCGGCGCTAATATTTTGGAAAATAAGTTCTAGCTGTTTAGCCTGTTGCATAAGGACAGATGAGTTTAGGGAAAAAAGCTGCTGTTGTCGCCTAAACTCATCTGTCCCTATGCAACAAAGGCACAGGTACAGTTGCAGCGTAAGCAAGGAGTACGTTCTATGGTTTCTTACCGCAGGACGGGCCAGCGCACCTTTTGGCTCGCTCTCTTTTTGCTACTCGTCATAAGCTTGTTTTGGGTGTGGACGCAAGCCTCAGCCGCACAGACTACCCCAACGGCTTCCCTTGGTGCAATGCCGGCGGCCATTGACCCGCCGCTGGCCTACGCGCCGGGCGTTGTAATCGTCAAAGTGAAACCGGGCGTCCGCTTGGCGACGAAGCCAGGAATAGTAACCGGCAATGCACTGGTCAGTGCAAACAATTCTGACTTGGCGCCGGTTTTACAGGCAAGCGGGGTGCGCGGCGCCGAATCCCTCTTTACTGCCGGTGGGGCAGAGACAGCCCGCGTTGCTGGGGTTGACAATCCACTGGCGCGCATCTATCGGCTGCACCTGGCTGCTGATGCCAACGTATCTACCGCTGTAGAGCTATTGCGCACCAGTGCTGCTGTGGAATACGCCGAACCCGATTACCTGGCTCAGGCCGCGCTCATCCCCAATGACCCGATGTGGGGCAACCAATGGGCCTTGAGCAAGATCAATGCGCCCGCAGCCTGGGATGTGACCCAAGGAGCCGCCACGACCATCATCGCCCTGATTGATTCAGGCATCGATCCGGCTCATCCCGATCTGGTCGGCAAACTCTGGCAAAATGATGATATTGCGGGCAATGGGATCGACGACGACCAAAATGGCAAGATTGACGATAGCAACGGCTGGAATTTCGTCACCGAAGCCAACAATGTCGCCGATTTGAATGGACATGGCACCCAAGTGGCCGGCGTGGCGGGCGCCAGCACTAACAATGGGCTGGGGGTGGCTGGTCTTTGCTGGCACTGTCCGCTCATGCCGGTGGTTGCCATGCAGGCCAACGGAGTCGCCAACTACTCGACGATTGCCAATGCGGTTGTCTATGCCGCGGCTAATGGCGCCTCGGTCATCAATCTCTCGCTAGGCGGTTATGCTGATTCGAGCCTGCTGCGCGAAGCAATTCGGGAAGCTGCCACGACGGCTGTGATTGTCGCTGCCGCCGGCAATGATGATAGTGTCACCCCCTTCTACCCGGCTGCCTACCCTGAGGTGATCGCCGTGGCGGCAACCGGGGCCACGGATCAAAAAGCGATCTTCTCCAACTATGGCCCGTGGGTTGATCTGGCCGCACCCGGCGAATTGATTCAGACGACCACCATCAGTGATTACACGGCGTCCAGCGGCACCAGCGTGGCTACGCCCTTGGTGGCCGGTGTGGCCGGCCTGCTAAAGAGTCACCATCCTGATTGGTCGCCGGCGCTGATTACCTGGCAACTCTTAAACACAGGAGCGCCGGTGGACGGCATGAATCCAACCTATGCCGGTCAACTAGGGCATGGCCGCCTGGATGCCGGCGCCGCCTTGACGCAACCGCCCCAAGCGCGTGTTCAGGTTACGGGGTACACGGTCGATGGTCAGAGCAATGGGCGACCGACGCCGGGCCAAAGTTTTCCCCTGGCGCTGACGCTGCGGAACATCTGGATGCCTGCGCAAAGTCTGGTCGGCTCAGTAACCACCACTGACCCCTATGTGACGATTGGTGATCCGCAAGGCGTATTTGGCGACATTGGGCCAGGTGCGACAGGACAGAACAACAGTGATCCTTTTGTCGTGACATTGCAGCCGAATACGCCCTACAATCGGGTGCTACCCTTGACGCTCACCCTGACCGGGGCCAATGGCTACACAACCACGGCTCCCTTTACGCTGCAAGTGCGCACCGCGGTCGAGACATTGGGTAACACCCAGTACACACAGAATACAACGTGGACGAGTGATAAAACCTATGTCCTCAACGGCGCCGTAATCGTGGGGCAGGGTATCACGTTGACGATCCAACCGGGGGCAGTGATCAAGGCGAATTCAGGTAAGTTCATACGTGTGGATGGAACATTAATTGCACGAGGAACGCAGCAGAATCCAATTGTCTTCACCACAAATGCCACGAATTATGATTCCTGGAATGGCCTATCCTTTACTGATACCGCCATTTCGGCGAGTTTTGATACGAATAACAATTATGTCGGTGGGAGTATCTTACAACATGTTGAAATATCTTATGCAAACCTAGGTGTGAGTCTTAGCACGCGTACCCCGTATATTGCTGATAGCCTCTTCCACAAAAACGGTAATGGGATTCGCAAAAACGATGGTGATAGTGCGTTTTTCAAAATTGAGCATAACACATTTAGTGAAAACACTATCGCTGTAAGTATGAGTGGTGGGCATCCCTTCATCGCCCACAACACTTTTACCAGAAACACAAACTTTGTTACGGCTAGTGGTATTGCTGGCAGTGGTTCGCCTCAAATTGTAGACAATATCTTTATTGATGAAAGAGGGGCCGCCGTTATTAATTTGGAAGGTACACCTACTGTGCGCCGCAATCGTATCATAGATAGTTCTGGTGGTGTTACACTCAGGAACTTACAAGCAGTTGATGTTGAAAACAATGTAATTGTTAACAATCGACCTTACTGTTTGGCCTCACCTTGTTCCACTACCGGATGGCCAGTTCTCTGGATCGATGTTCAAGGTTCCGCGGGGCCAGGGGTTCAAAATAATACTATTATCAACAATCGTACATATGGCTTACAGCTAAGTGGACCAGGAGCCAGCAGTGTACAGGTTGCTTATAACAACCTATTTAACAACCAAACATATGATTTATATTTAGATCGGAGTTTGCCAAATGTGATGGTCAACGCCACTAACAACTTCTGGCATGTGGATGCCTCGGCCATTGCCGGACGCATCCACGATTGCACCTTTGATGAAAATGGTTGTGGTTCACCCAGTTCAACGTTGGGCAAAGCCCAGTATGATCCACCACTGACCGAACCGAGTCAGAATGCACCCGCCTTCGTTCGTCGCACAACCATGAATCCTGATCCAGTCGGCCTTAACCAGAGCGGTATAATGACGATCGATTTTAGCCGACCCATGCTCACAGAGACAATGCCGCTGGTGAGCTTTCATGACGCCCGTCGTGGAACGCAAGAGGTAATGGGCGCCGTAGCCAATGTCATGGCTAAAGATGCGGTTGGCCGTATGTGGTTTGGTGGCGGGAAGGGCGCGCTGATGTTTGATGGGCGCAAGTGGTATACCTACACGATGAGCAATTCCGGCATTGCCTCAAATCAGATTGATACGATTTACGGCGCCGCGAATGGTGATGTTTGGTTTGCCAATGTGTTTCCTTCTGTTCCGCACCACCTGGCGCCGCTCAGTCGTTTGCGTGGTCCTACGTGGCTTACCTATACCAATTTTGGGGAAATTTCATTGGGCAGTATTCGTGTTATCGGCGAAGATGGGCTGGCTGGGCTATGGCTTGCTGACGGCCAACCAGGGGTTGTTCACTTTGACGGGGGAAACGGGCGCCGCTATACAACGGCTGATGGCTTGGGCTATAACAGGGTTACTGCAATCACCAACGACAAAAATGGCAATTCATGGTTTATTGTCGATGATAATGGCTCGGCAGAACGCAGCGGTATCACGCGGTTTGACGGTACAACTTGGCAGACCTATCGCACAGGAACGGATCTACCAAGTCCCGCCAATTTAGGCCCGATCTTTGCTGATAGTCAAGGTCGGGTCTGGGTAAGCGTCCAGGATGCGATGGCTGCGACGCAAGGTGGCAAGCCTGTTGGCATGTTTAGCAATAACGCCTGGACCTTCTTTGGGAGCGCCGAAACCAGCGGCTTGGTGGGGTGTGGAGCTTACGCCTTTACGGAAACCCCTGCTGGGGACATTCAAATAGCGCTCTGTGATCGCGTTGTCACCTTCAAGGAGGGTGTTTGGGCAACTACCAATCGTTCATCTACCGTTGGCTCAGCAGTCTTGTTCGATGCCTATAATCATCTATGGAGCAGTAGTAACGGCTTGCGCATTCTCTGGCATGGCTTGGATTATCCTTTTGATGCCGGTCAATGGCTATCACCCACACGCTACCAAAGCAGCTATAACTTCACTGCCCTTATACCGCAAGGCATTTATGCGGTGTCTGTTAGTGGCGCCATCGGAACGGACGGTATGGAAGCCGTTCCCGACGCGGCTGACACCTTCCGCGTTGACTTTGGCATTGCCGCCAACCCCGTTCCACCCTTTGCGCCAGCCATTACAGCCGAAAACAACGGTACGCTGACGACGATCACCGCCCATTGGCGCACCGACAGTCCAGATGTTGATCACTATCGTTATGCCATCGGTACGACGCCGGGCGCACGCAATGTCGTCGGCTGGACCTATCTGACAACCAATCGCATGATGCGTACTGATTTGGCGCTGATTCAGGGACAGCCCTATTACGTGAGCGTACAGGCGCGCAACAAGTTTGGCCTTTGGAGTGCGTCTGGGGTGAGCAACCAGGTTATCGGTGGTGTGGTTACGACCTTGCCAACCCCCACTACACCACCGCCGGGCGGGCCAACAGCAACCCCGGCCGGTGAGACCCCAACGCCGACACCGACACCTTTGGGCGGAACACCAGTGTTAACGCCAACCATGACCATGACCCCAATACCATCGCAAAGCTTGAATGCCATCGGTGAAACCAGCGGGGCGCCGGGGAGTCGGTTTATCTTTACCGGCAGTGGTTTTTCCCCCAACACAGAACTGCCCGTTGTCGTGACGCCCCAGGATGCCGCGGTGGCTGCCGGCCCCCTGGTCATGGTGGGGGTTGTGACCACCGATGCCAATGGCAACTTCACGCTCACCCTGCAGACCGACGCTACGCTGCCCGCGGGCCGCTACCAGTTGACCGTTGGCGCCACCCAGCAAGCGATCAGTGCGTTTGAAATAAACCCGACCGCGCCGCTGCGGCAACCGACCGTCATCGGCGTTTTCATCACCACGGCCAAGCAGCTTTATTTGCCTCTGGTCAGCAGGCAGTAACAACGTTGCCGTCTTTGGGGTGACAAGTGTTGTCACCCCAAAGATGGTAACGCGGTTTTTATAAATGAACTTTCTTTAACTGCATAGTTAGTTAGGAAACAACAGATGACCATACGAAATTTGTTCTTGGCAACACGCTTGTTTCTCGGCCTCTTCCTCTGTAGCTTTGCTTGTCTGTTCTGGCAACCAGTTCAGGCGCAGCAGGCGCCTAATAGTACGGCTGCTGACAACCCAAGCGCCATTTTGCCTGACGCCGCAGCGCATGTTCCACGCTCACCCGCGGCATTGGGCGCGCCTGGTCTGAATTTTCACTATGTGCAACAGTTTGGTAAGACAGCCACCGGCTACATCGAGGATACAAATCATTTCTATGAAGTATGGGGCATTGCCAGTGATGGCGCCAATCTTTGGATTGCCGATGCTTGGGGGAACCGGGCGCTCAAATTTGATAGCAATGGAGGCTTCCTCCAACAGATCGGCAAAGCCAGTTTTCGTGAGGCAGTGGGGACATCGCTTGACTATCTCAGTGATATTGGGGTGGATCGCAATGGGAATATTTGGATCGTGGATGGGAGCGCGACCCATGTGGTCAAATTCAATGCCAACGGCGAAAAGATCGGCGAATTGGGCAAAGCTTGGGAGAGTGGCGCCGACAATGCTCACTTTTACAGCCCAATTGGCATCGCCTTTGATCAGGCTGGGAATATTTACATCAGTGATTCTGGGTTATGGGGCGAGTACGGCAATCATCGCATCCAGATTTTCGACAGCACGGGCGCTTATCTCGCCACCATTGGCGAGACGGGCGTTGCAGGTTCAGATAACAATCATCTACGCAGCCCGCGCCGGATCGCAATTGCAGGCAGTCATCTCTACATTGCGGATTCAGGCAACCATCGCGTGCAGATTTTTGACATCACTACCCCAACTGCTACCACCTATGTGGCGACATTGGGCGTGACAGGCGAACCGGCAGATAACAACACCCACTTCAATTCGCCGGAAGGCGTAGGGGTGGATGCCAACTTTATTTATGTTGCTGACAGCCAGAATCATAGAGTGCAGATCTTTCAGCGCACCACACGCAGCTATGTTGGCACGTTCGGCACCAGGGGAACTGGGACCAATCAGTTTGACTATCCCACGGATGTCGCGATCGATTCCGCCGGACGCATCTACGTCGCCGACGCCTGGAACAGACGGGTTCAGCAATTTAGCAACGGCCATTACCTGCGCACCTACGGCACAACGGATGTCCCTTACCTGACTGACGGCAATCACTACAACGCCCCAACAGGGGTAGCGCTTGCCCGTGATGGAAGCATGTACATTGTCGAGGATCGCGGTTCGCGTTTGGTTAAGTTGAATGCAAATGGCCATCTACAATGGAGTGTTGGCACCCCCGGTGAATCGGGTGACGACAACCAACATTTTAACGGCCCCTACGATGTGGCGGTGGATAATGATGACCGCGTCTATGTGGTGGACACTTGGAACCATCGCGTGCAAATCTTTGCCGATAATGGCAGCTATGTGGCCACACTGGGCAACGGGCAAGGCAGCGGCAACGCGCAATTGAGCGCCCCGCGTGGCCTGGCGATCGGTAAAGACGGAACCATCTTCGTGGCGGACACTGAGAATGATCGTGTGCAGATCTACAACGCCAACCGGAGCTACCTTCGCACCCTCGGCCAAACCGGTGTATCGGGCAGCGATAACAATCATTTTAATTATCCAGAGGATGTGGCTGTAGATGCCAGTGGCAATATTTATGTGGCCGATCACTACAATCATCGTATCCAGGTCTTTGCCAGCAGCGGCGCCTATCTGCGCACAATCGGGGTCAGTGGCGAATGTGGGCGGGACTTCGAGCATCTTTGTGATCCAATTGGCGTTGCCGTTGATTCCGAAGGGCGCACGTATGTGGCGGACGGCTGGGGATGGCGCGTACAAGTCTTCGACAAAAACGGCGCTTATCTCACCACGATTTCCCAGCGCGATAGCAATCATCCCCAAATGGATGGCCTTACGCTGGACAGTGACGGAGACCTTTACCTGGTTGAATACTTGAATCATCGCATTCTTCAATATGCCTTGGGCAGCCCTGCCGGCTGGACGCAAACCAACCTCAACGGTTTTGGTCATCCTCAAACCCGCGGCATCATGTCCTTGACTACGGCTCGCGGCATGCTCTATGCCAGTACTTCCGGTTGGGATGGCACGGGCGCACGACGACTTATGCGCTCTAACGATGGCCGCAACTGGAGCGAGGCGATCGGCCGCAGCGCCGGCTCAGTTTATAACTACGAGTTCACCAAATTGGCTGAGTTCAAAGGAAACTTATATGTGGGTACATCCCACTTTAACTGGGACAAACAGCAGACTGAAGGGGGTGAACTCTGGCGCAGCGCTGATGGTCTTAGTTGGACAGCCGTCGTAACTGGTGGCTTTGGCATCGCTGACAATGGGATTGTCGACAGCTTGCTTGTCTTTAATGACCACCTCTATGCCGCAACCTACCCCCTCTCCAATACACGTGGCTTTGACCTGTGGCGCAGCAGCACTGGCGATCTGCTCGACTGGACCCGAGTGATCACCAATGGCTTTGGCGATCCTAAAAATTGGACGTTGACTACGCTGGAAGTCTTTAGCAATACGCTCTATGCCGGCAGCGCAAACGAGACTACTGGTGGTGAGTTGTGGCGCAGTCAGGATGGAAACGCATGGACACAGATTTATCTTGACGGTTTTGGTACAGCACAAAATGATATTGTTGGTTCTTTGGAAGTGTTCCGCGGCCAACTCTATGCCGGGTTGCGTAATCGAACGGCGGGCGGCGAAATTTGGCGTTCCGCCGACGGCAGCCAGTGGACCCGGGTGGTCAGCGGCGGGCTGGGCAATGTGAAGAATGGCCGTCCATACAACCTGACCAGTTACGCCGGTCATCTCTATGTGACCTTTGGCAACGAAGAGGAAGGGCTGGGCGTGTGGCGTTCTGCCGATGGCGTCAACTGGCAACTGATCAGCGCCGGCGGCTGGGGCGACAGCAACAATACCTTCCCCGCCCCTGACCGAGCCGCGACGGTCTTTGGCGGTCAGCTTTATGTAGGGACGTGGAATGAAGCCAATGGCGGGGAACTGTGGCGTTACACCGCCGACAGCGTAACGCTCACCATTGCCAACTCAGCCCTGGCCCACACCCTGGTTTATACCGATGCTCAGGGCGATTTGACGCAAATCAACCTGCCGGCCGGCGCGGTTACCGGAACCATTGAGTTGCTTTACACGCCGATAGTTCCGGCTGCACCGCCCAGCGGCTTTGCTTTTGGCAACAGCGCCTTTTCGCTCACCGCCTACCGTGACAATCTACTGCAAAGCGGTTTCACCTTTTTGCAACCGGTACTCGTCACGATTGCGTATCGTGATGCCGATGTGGCTGGAATGGCCGAAGATGAACTGCGCCTGCTGTGGTATAACCCGCAAACCCAAAGCTGGGAAGAGGCCGCGTGCGGCACCTATGATCACCAACCCGCACAAAACCGCCTCACCGTGCCAATTTGTCACTTGAGTCAATTTGGGTTGTTTGGCGAGCGGCAAGCGCTCTATTTGCCGGTGGTAAGGCGGTGATAGTAACCCAGGTATTGCTTGTTAATAAATGAAAAAGGGATGCAGTTTTTGCTCTTAAAACTGCATCCTAACGATTGCACATCCTATGGGGGTTACAAATGACACTTAGTCGTAACTTTATGAGAGTTCTGTTAATTTGCCTTATTTCATTAGTGCTGTTTGAAATTTCATATGCAGCGCGCAAAGATAATCATTCTAGCCACAACTTCCATGACATTAATCTCTTAGAAAACATTGGTATGCCAAATGATGAATCTGAATGGTTAAGTTTCGCCGATCAAAAACTCCAGATTACATTTCAATACCCTGCCGATTGGTATCTGTTCGAGGACTCGACCTTTCGCTCTCCACAGCCAGTGTCAGGTGCAGCAGAACGCCGAGCAATCGTAACAAATTTCAAAGACCCTCTTTCGATTGACATAGTTCCCGAATCAGCTTGTTGGTTAGAGGTTTTTGTTAATGATGCACCTATTGGACAAAATTATTCGCTTGCAAGTGCGATTGGCAAAAGACCCGATCAAAGCGAAACAGCTACTCTTAGGAATGGCTTAGTTGGTTATCGATTGCGATATGGCTCACTTGATATAGATCAACATAACTATACTGAGTTATTCCTACCCTATGATCAAGGAACGCTGATTTTTGTATATTGGTCGAAATCTTCAACCAATGTACAAACTTGTGAAATAGTCTTTGCTAGTATTCTTGATTCTTTGGAGGTTCTACAGATCAATAATGTCTTCTCTGCGGATATCCTTTCTACCAATACTGATTCTATCGAAATTCCAAGTTTTATACCTAAGACGCTGGAACTCCCTCTAGCCGGACCACATTTAGTGCAACAAGGTTGGCACTATGATTTCACAACCGCGCCTCATAAAGGAATTGACTATCGAGGAGAAACCTGGCAATCCTTTGATGTATTGGCTGCAGCAGCAGGAGATGCAAAATATATCCATAGCGACTCCTGGGGACATACGGTTATTATAAAACACACCGTTAGTTTTGAAAGCAGCAACCGTATTTACTATACACTGTACGCCCATTTGGATACATGGAATGTACCTAGCAACGGTCAATGGCAGCGTGTCTATGCCTCAGAAAAAATTGGCACGTCTGGAATATCGGGTAAAGCCAATGGATATAATCATTTGCACTTTGAGGTTTCTTTTGATAGCTATGGTTCAAATCGTTTTGATCCTTATGCATTGTGGAATGTTGCTAAATATTACCCAAGTGGAGGTGCGTTCACCGGGTATGGTCCAAATCATATTTGGCTTTATGAAGATGCTGCATCCAATGTAGGGGTTACACTCTTTGAAGAACCTAACTTTAAAGGGCATAGTCTTACTTTGACCACACATGACCTCGATCTATGTGATAACCCGCTAGGTCACAATCAACCGGCAGTGGTTCCTTGTTTTACTGCGCCCAGTTGGACTGACAATGCTTCATCAATCAAAGTTGCTCCTGGTTGGAATGCACGTTTACACAAACACAATGAAGCAGACGCAGTAAAGTGGGGGGATGATGCAACAAAGGGTTTATCGTGTAACTCTGACATTTCAGATTTTAGGACAGTTACCTTTCCTGACGGAACACCGCTTGATCAAAACGTATCCCGAATTTATGTTTGGCGATGTGGTGGATTAAATTCTTTGGTTCAACCTGCAAGTTATTATACGGACCAAGATCCATGCAAGCCTGATACATCGACTTATCCTACTGCTGACAAAGCTCAATTCAATAACAAAGAATTTCCCGCTGATACCTACATCGCCACCCCCAATCAATCCCTCAATAAAATGTGGGAACTTCGCAACACGGGATCGACGACTTGGGGCAGCGGCTACCAACTTGTCTTCTTGGGCGGGGACCAAATGGGCGCGCCGAAGAGTGTCAATGTGCCGACAACAGCGCCCAATAGTACAGTCCAGCTAACTGTACCCATTGTTGCTCCAGCACAGCCGGGGACTTATCGTGGCAACTGGCAACTGCGCAACCCGCAAGGCACCTATTTTGGTGAAAAGATCTGGGTGCAGTTGACGATTGCTGACCCCAATAGCAATACCGTCGAGCCGTCAGGTAATCTACCCTCGCTTGAGCTTACTTGTCTTGAATGCCCGACAACCTTGGGGACAGGCGAGTTATTCCGCCCGAAAATTCGTGTCAAGGTCAATAGTGGCGATCTGCTGGCCTCGCGTGGCGATATGTTGCGCAACACGGATAACAACCTGTTTGGCGCCTTTCCCCATGTGGCGGTCGAAGGCAGTATTAGAGAGGGACAAAGCTATGATTTTGTCTTTTATGCTGATCATCCATTCGTTGCACCAACAACGCCCGCTATCTATACAAGCAAATGGCGCATCTGGCGCGATGGTGGCTATGTTGGGCCGGAGGTAACGATCCGTTTTGAGGCCAAGCCAGCGGCGCCCCCCAACCTTCAGCCCAATCCTCCCCGCCTTACTGGTCCTGGCGATTGGGCCGTCTACCAAGGGAATAGCGGTATTCAGCTTGCTGTTCAAAACGCCGGCGATCCCGATGGTGATGCCATTACGAGTTACTATTTTGAAATCTTTGAGAGTGCGCAAAATGCCAATAGCGGTTGGATTAACGCGAATAGTTGGACACCCCCTGCTACGTTGGGCTTTAACAACTATCAATGGCGCGCCAAAGTACGTGATGGCCGCGGGGGCGAGAGCGCCTGGAGCAACCAGGTTTGGCACTTTACGATTCTCAATTCCGCCCTGCAGATTAGTGACTTCCATGCGGAAACTTGTCGAATCCCTTGGGGCGGCGCTGAAAAAATTTGTTTTTGCGCCACCACGAATGCCGGCACGTTGAAATTGCAAATTAATACAGCCAATGATGGTTCGGCCAGTGGGGATTGGCATACAATTAACGAATTAGGTACGCCTAATTACAACTGTGCAAGCGATAATGATCGACCACCGAATCTTGATCCCTTTGGTTATCTTTCCGGCAGTCACAAGGTGCGTCTATATGCCCGTGGCGCCGGTGGCTGGGAGAACGCTGCTTACCGCGACATTACTATCAACATTCCCGCCAATAGTAAGCCAGGTGTCCCTTATGGCTTGGCCCCCCAAAACAATGGTTATTTGGCAACGCGCAATATCACCTTTGATTGGATAGACACGCACCGTACCACGAGTTATGTGTTACAAGCGGCCACCGATGCTAATTTTACAGCATTGCTTTTGAATACTACGTTGAATGCCTCCCAATCGAATTACGTGTGGACTGCCGGCGCAGAATATGCCACTGTCTATTGGCGCGTTATCGCCAATGGCCCCTATGGCGCCAATACGGCTGGTCAATCTTTGCATATTGATGAAACTGCACCTAATTCCGCCTTTGTTGGTATGCCGTCAATTAGTTATGATACCAAGTTTAACCTACAATGGAGCGGCTCTGATGCGCGCGCTGGGTTGCGTTGGTATCATATTCAGGTGCGCGACGGTAACTATGCTGACAGCGAGTGGGTGGATTGGTTGGTAAACACGACAAAAACCACGGAAATCTTTGCCGGTCAAGCAGGTCATATCTATTATTTTCGCATACGCGCAATGGATGAAGTGGGGAATTGGGAAGCGTGGCCAGGTGCCGATGGGGATGGCGCGGTTTTGATTGATCCCACTGCCATGCCGACGACGCCCTGGTGGAATAACAGTTACACAACGAAGCGAAACCTGATAATTACGAATCAGGATAGTGACACGATGCCGGCTGGGTTCCCGCTGCGTATTCACTTTGATCCTACAACTAACCCCACTGCGGCTGAAATTTTCAATGCCTCACAAAGTTCCACTAAGGGCAATGATCTACGGGTGATCTATAACAATCAAACAGAATTAGATCGTTGGGTACAGCGGTTTACGGCTACTCAAATTGATATTTGGTTCCCCTTGCAGGCTGTATTAGGTAGCAGCCAAACGAACAACAGCAGCTATCAACTTTACTATGGTAACGCCCAAGCTGGCGCTCCACCGGCCAACCAAAATGCCATTTTCTTGCCAAAGACAGATGGTAACACGATGGGACTTTGGCATTTCCTGGAAGGCAGCGGCAGCACTGTCAATGATGTATCCGGGCGTACCCACCCAGGCAATTTTATAAACGGCGGTTGGACGGATGGGTACTTAGGCGGGGCTGGCAGTTTTAACGGTAGTAGCGCCTATGTAGAAATCAGTCATTCCGATGATTTTAAGCCTGGAGCGCTGACCTTGGAAGCATGGATCTATGTGACTGGTTCGTTTGCTAACCACCCTATGATCTTCAATAAGGATCGGTACTGGTTCAAGATCAATGGGGACGGCCAACTTACATTCATGATTAAAGCAGACGGCGGTGATCGGGCGATTACAGGACAAACGCGGCTCACGCCCAATCGCTGGTATCATGTTGCTGCAACCTATAATGGTGGTCAGCGAATGCGAATTTTTGTCAATGGCTGGTTAGATCGGGAGCAAAATGATGGCGCCCCCCCTGTGTTATGGAATACGCATCCGTTACGGATTGGTCGGAGCGACTATAACAGCACGGGCTATTTCCCCGGTTACATTCAACATGCGCGTATTTCAAATAGTGAACGCACGGACTTCGCCTACGGCGCGATAGACATGCTGCCTTCGCTTGCTGTAGGATCACTCATTGCGCCGCCAGTTCAAGGGCAGGCCGATTTGGCGATCTTGAATGTGCGCACCTATCCGGCCAATAACGGTAAGCTAGTCATCGAAGTTACTGTTAAGAATGAGGGGAACCGCGCTTCAGAAAATCAGACTTATGTTGATCTCTATTTGGACGGCGTTCCCTCATTGCCGCAAAACCTGCGCCAGGTTGTCAAATTTTGGCTCAATGAGTCAATTGCCCCTGGGCAAACGGTCTTCTTGACAACCGAAATTCAATCATTTGGTACGTTGCTGACAAACACCGCCGTTGCTGATGCGCATCTTGAAGAAACGCACCAATTGTATGCACTTGTGGATCCAACTAATGTAGTAAAAGAAGCAAACGAAACAAATAACGTGACAAACCGTGGTGTTGATGCCTGTCTGACTTTACCGGACAGTTATGAGGCCGATAACACGAGTAATGAAGCCCCTGTTTTGCTGCTTGATCAAGTGCAGCATCATAACTTCACGAACCTGGCTGATGAAGATTGGGTAAAGTTTACGACTGAATCTGGCATAAAATACCAGTTCGCAACGAGCAATTTGGGTGCAGCAGCAGATACTTATCTCTACCTTTATGATACAGATGGTACAACACTTCTTGCGGCTAATGATGACGCTCGACCAGAAACGCTTGCCGCACAATTTGAATGGACGGCGGCAAAATCGGCTACTCACTACCTGCTGGTCAAGCACTGGAATCCTAACATTAGCGGTTGCGGGACTGGCTATGATCTGCTCGTAACAAAAGCTTGTGCGGCGCCGACGCCAGCTCCTTCTGCCCAAATCGGCGATCTTGATGGTGATGGCGATGTTGATGACGCTGATGCAGCAATTTTACAGGCGGCCTTTGGTAGTAAAGGTTGTCCTGGCTGGATTGCATCTGATCTCAATCAAGATGGCCTGATCGACATTATGGATCATGCGATCCTTGTCGCCCATTTTGGTGAGTCATTAAATCCGCCTACGCCTACAGCGACGCCAACACCAACTCCCACTGCAATACCAGCAATACCGACAACGCCCAAACTTGAGATCCCTGCGCCAAATAGTACAGTCAGCGCCACGCAAGTAATCGTGTTGACATGGAGCCGCCCAGAGCATGCCACAGAATTTATTGTTGAGCTTTTCCGTAATGGTGGGGAATTCATTGATAAACGCATGAAAATTCAGACCACAACTTGGGAAGTTGGTATTTTGCCGGCTGGCGAGTATCTGGTCCGCATTCAAGCGTTCAATCGCCTAGGGCAATGGAGTGAATGGGGTGACTATCGTTTTACGGTTGTTTCCAACACGCCAGGGCCAACTATAACACCACAACCAACAGCGACATCAACGCCTGTGCCACCAACACCGACAATAACACCGACACCTACATTAACCCCGACGCCAGGATCGGTCAATGAAAATGACCGTCATATCTACTTGCCATTTATACGGCGATAAACGCTATTTGTCATCCTTGGCTTAAAACCTGCTGTTTTCTTCATTGTGACAGAAAGACGCTTAACTCATGAATAACCGGATTTACCAACCCAAACATCACATCTCCCGCCGCCAATTCTTACAGATCGCGGGTACGGTTGCAATGGGCGTTATGGCAACCCAGCAGCGCCAAAGCGCTAACGCCAATCCGGCACAGAGCGGCACAACACCCAATCCCATCTACAGCGAAGCCCCCATGCTTGCTGATCGGGTGGCGCAGGGCCAACTGCCGTCGGTTGACCAACGCCTACCCGTCATTCCCTGCTTTATGCCTGTTGTGGAAAACGTCGGCGGCTATGGCGATGTAATCCGTCGCGCCCACAAAGGCGCAGCGGACCGCTTTGGCCCAACCAAGATGGTCGATCATGGTCTGGTCTGGTTTGACAAAGCGCTGACGCTACAGGCCCACATTGCCGAAGCGTGGACGGTCAACGACGATGCCACCGAATGGACCTTTGCCCTACGCGCCGGCATGAAATGGTCGGATGGTCAGCCCTTTACCACCGCCGACATCCAGTGGTGGTATGACCATGAACTGACCAATGCCGATCTCACGCCCACGCCGCCAGGTCGCTTTACCACCGGGCCGGAACGCACGCTGATGCAGTTGACTGTGGTCGATGCGCAGACCGTCAAATTTACTTTTGCCCATCCTTATCCGCTCTTTGCGCACCGGATTGCACGCGCGGACAACGCGATCTATGCCCCTGCTCACTATCTAGCCCATTTTCACCTTGCCACCACGGCCAATGTGGCCGCGTTGCAACAAGAGGCGCTGCAAGCCGGCTTTGACGACTGGGTGGGCTACTACCAGAATCGTAGCGCCTGGTATCTCAACCCCGATAAGCCTTCGTTGGCCCCGTGGGTGGCAAAAAATGCCCTGGCCGAGAACACCTTTATCATGGAACGCAATCCTTACTTCTTTGGCGTGGACAGCATCGGCAAACAACTGCCCTACATCGACGTCGTGCGTCACGAATATGCCGTGCTGGATCGCCTGATTGATGACTGGGTTGGTAACGGCAACCTTGATTTTCAGGCGCGCCACATCAGCAGCGGTAAGTTGACTGTTTACCAACAGGGCGAGGGTGGCGGCGACTACAAAGTAATCACCGGCGTCAGCGCCGGTCATCTGGCCATCCAGCTTAATTTGACCACCCTGGAGCCGAAATTGCGCACTTTTTTCCAGGATCAACGGGTGCGCCGAGCGCTCTCATTGGCCGTCGACCGAACCGCGCTCAGTCAACAATTTTATGGCGGCATGGCTACGCCGCGTCAATATAGCCCGTTGACGAAATCACCCCAATACCATGCGTCGCTCGCCACCGCCTATATCAGCTATGATGTGAACCAGGCCAATACACTGCTCGATCAGGCCGGCTATCGCGCCAAGGATGCCGCCGGTTTTCGGCTTTGGCCGGCGCCCGACAGCGGACGGATTCGCTTTATTGTGGTGGGAACGGCTGAAGCAGGAACCACCGATGAGCAGGCAGTGCAGAAGGTATTGACCTATTTTGCGGCGGTCGGGGTTGCGGCCACTTATCAACCGCTCGATCGTGCAACCTACGAAACGCGTGTCAACAACAACCAGATCGAAGCCGCCTGGTGGGGCGGCGACCGGACAATCCTGCCCCTGCTAGCCCCGGAGATTTTTCTGGGCCTCATCTTTGATCGCCCGTGGGCGGTGGCATGGGGCGCTTGGCGCAATGATCCTGCCCACAACATTGCTGAAGAACCACCGCAGGGTC
This sequence comes from Caldilinea sp. CFX5, assembly GCA_021405325.1. The sequence goes on from QWII01000034.1 coordinate 66,771, forward strand.
ACTGGATCCGTGACATTTGGACCACCTGGGACCAGCTAGCGGTCACCACGGATGCGACAGAACAGACGCGGTTGTTCAAGCAGATTCTGGCTATTTGGGCCAGAGAACTGCCTATGATTGGCTTTCTCGGCGAATTGCCGGCGCCGGTCATCAAAAAGAGTGGTCTACGCAACTATGTCGCCGGTTACCCGCTGGATGATACCACGGGTGATGAGCATCTGCTCAACCCGGAAACGCTCTTTTGGGAAACGCCCCAACCGATGGCAACCCTCAACTATGCCACCGGACAGCCGGGCAGCTACTTCACGCTAAAAGCAACCAATTTTCCGGCCAATCAAACCGCGATGATCAGTGTCAACGATCTGCCTATCGCGACAACAACTACTGATCCGTCCGGTGCCTTCACCGCTGTTCTGGATACCCGTGAATTGCCGATTGGCTCTTATGTGGTCAAGACCAGTGTCAATCCAGCGGCAAAGTCCCCCTTGATCCTAGCCGCTGATCAACCGCTGCGCACCAAGGAAGGGACGCTGGCGCCGGTTGTCATCCCATTGGCTGCCGCCCGGCAAAGCGTATATTTACCACTTATTGCACGGTAGCAGGTATCAACTTTACGCGAACCGATTTTCCCTTTCTACCCCATTTTCTGAACTGGAGACTTTTTTATGGCAAACAATATGGCAAACAAACGGTGGTTCCTCTTTTTCTGCCTGGTTGGTCTGCTCATGGGTAGCGTCGTGTATACGCAACAGACGTTGGCCGCATCTATAGAACAAAGCACCATTCCGTTGCCAAGCGATACACCCACGGCGACGCCCACAGACCCAAACTTGCCGCCCCAATTTACGCCAACCCCGACCAATACCCCAACCCTGATTTCGACTGGGCTGCCCACAGCGACACCACTCGCAACGCCCATTCCCCCGCAACCGACTTCGACACCGGCGTCCACGGGTGGGGCCGATCAGTCCTGTACGCGGAACCCTTGGCGTTTTACCACGAACATGACAACCAAGCGCTTGTATCACGCCGCTGTGGCCGTCAATGGCAACCTCTATGCGTTGGGCGGCCATGAATACCCCGGTGTGGAGCGGGCGCTTATCAACGCCGATGGCACGCTGGATCTTTGGCAGCGGGTGAATTTTATGGTCATGCCCCGCGGCGAGCTGGCGGCGGTAGCGCATGGCGGTTACATCTATGCCTTAGGCGGGGTTAATGGCAGCGCTATCGCCGCGACTGAGTTTGCCCAGGTGCAGCCGGATGGGTCGTTATCCGCCTGGCAACTGACCAGCGCCATGAATCAGCCGCGCTCACATTTTGCCGCGGTGGCCGCCAACGGCTATCTCTATGCCATCGGCGGCGATAATCAGACGCCGGCCACGGTCGAGCGGGCGCGGTTCAATGCCGATGGGACACTGGGCGCCTGGGAGATGATCAACCAGATGAACTATCAGCGCCGCAGCCGCAATGCCGCTGTGATCAACAATTTTGTCTACGTAGTGGGCGACAGCACAACGTCTGGTCAGGCCGATAGCATTGAACGGGCCGCCCTCAACGCCGATGGTTCCCTGGGCGTCTGGCAGGTTGTCGGAGCGTTATCGGTCAACCGCTTTTATAGCAGCATGGTTGCTACCAGTGAGTTTATCTATCTTTTCGGCGGTTACACGAGCGCAGTCAACTACAATACCGTCTTACAGTTGCCTGTTCGTCCTGATGGCAGCATCGGGCCGGCGCTCTTTTTGGATGCCATGCACTTTGCCCGGCAAGGGCCGGTCGCGGTGGCCGTCAACGGCAATGTCTATCTCCTCGGCGGCGGCGATTTCCGGGGGGCGAATACGGAGGAGAGTGTCGAATGGACGAGCCTGGCTGCGTTAGCAATCCCGCGAGACTATGGCGTGTCGATCAATCAAGGCGCGCTCTTTACCAATCAAACGGATGTAACCCTGGCCATTAGCGGTCGAACCAGTGCCGTGGAAATGCAAGTGAGCAATGATGGCGGCTTTGCCGGCGCGCATTGGGAGCCTTGCCGGGCCACAAAAGCGTGGCAGATCACCCGCTTTGGCAGTTCCATCCTACCGCGGACAGTCTATGTACGCTATCGGGATGCCCAAGGCGCGGTTTCCAGTGTTGTACAGGATGATATTATCCTGGATGTCACGGCGCCATCGGGCAGCGTGGAAATTGCGCCCTTGGCGCCTCGTCAGCAACGTGGCGTGGTGCAGATAGTTCATCCCGCCTCGCTAAAACAGACGGACAACGTTGCCAATCGCCTTTATCTACCCATGATTGCGACCAGCCGCAGCAACTGCCCGCAAACCGGGACGCCGACTGTCTCGCTGCAACTCAACGCCCAGGATGATGTGAGTGGCGTCAAGGATATGTTGATCAGCAACACGACAACCTTTACCTGCGCCGACTGGCAATCTTATGCTGCCACCCAGGCTTGGTATGTACCGTCGGGCGCTACCACCACCGTTTACGTGAAGTTTCGCGATAATGCCGGCAATGTTTCCGCTGTCGTGCAGGATACGGTCACATTACCGGTAAAGTAGGGAAAAGCAAGGTTGTATCTCTTGCGTAAGTCCTGGCTAAATACCATTGGGCGTATCGCGGATTTTGGCGTCACCCTCACTACTTGACAGCCGTTGCGCAATTTCTTATACTACCACTATGACCGAGCCAAATGCCGACCAACCCGAACAGACCGAATGGCATCGTCTCTTTGGCGTTGAGCAAGACCTGGCCCTGACGCCAACTGGGGTGGGCGTCGAAACAGAATTTGCCGTCACCACCGAACCGCCGAAGGTCGATGTGTTGCTCTTGCAGCAAACCGGCGATCAATGGACGGAAGCGCAAAAGGCGCGCCTGCCCGATGGCATCCGTGAATCGACAGCGACCTATAATTTGGTCGAGTTCAAGTATACTGAATCGCTGACGTTGGATATTTTCTGGCAGGCATTGGGGTACGAACACTTTTTTCGCACCAGCCGCCGTCTTCCCCAGGAAAAGGTGCGCCTCTTCATTCTCAGTGCGAAGACGCCCCATGCTGCCCGGCTGGCCGAACTGGGCTTTGTCAAAACCGATCTGCCCGGTGTCTGGCGCGGTGAGAACATCTATGTGCGCCATGTCACGCTGTTGGTTTTGAATCAATTGCGCGACCTTCCGCATAATGCCTTTGTCAAGACCTTTGCCAGTCGCCAAGGGGAAAAGCGTAAGGCGTTTGCGTTGTTGAACAATTTTACCGGCTTATCGACCAGATTGGTTACCTTTCTCCAAGGTTTACGCGCGATCTGGTCACTGGCGGAAGGGGAAACCATGAACGAGATTCTGACACCCGAACGAGTGATGGAGATTGGCGAAACGTGGAAAAAAACGTTACTGCAGAGCATGTCACCTGAAGAATTAGATGTGTATTTGCCGGATTATAAACAAACGATTCTGGAACAAGGGCTGGAACAAGGGCTGGAACAAGGAGTTGCCTTAGCCAAACGCGAGACCGTTATAGCAATGGCCGCGCGCAAGTTTGACCTGGTTGTCATTGCCGATCTAACCGGCTTGACGCTTGAACAAGTCAATGCCATCTTAGCCGATGAGACAAAGGCTGCCTGACCAGCGGTGTTGATCAAACCAAATCAAAAATAACGTAACCGAGGTGCAACTATGGCGAAGCAACCTTCCCAACCCATCATCCAAATCTCCCTCGACGTCACCACCATCGACGAAGCGCTGGCCCTGGCCCAAGGCGCGGTTAACGCCGGCGTCGATTGGCTGGAGGCCGGCACGCCGCTGATCCTGGCCGAAGGGCTACACGGCGTGCGGGCGTTACGCAAAGCGTTCCCGAATCACCCCATCGTTGCCGACCTGAAGACGATGGACGGCGCCGGCTTGGAAGCCGAGATGATGTTCAAGGCCGGCGCCAACATGGTGGTGGTGATGGGTCAGGCCCACGACGCCAGTATCATCGAACAGGTGAAGATGGCAAAACAGTATGGCGGCAAGGTGATGTGTGATGTCATGCTCTGCCCGGACAAGCCCGGTCGCGCCCGCGAAGCCGAGGCGATGGGTGTCGATTACATCATCGTCCACACTGGTTTCGACGAACGCAATATGATTAAAGGGCTGAGTCCGCTCGATGATCTGCCGGCTATTCTGGATGCCGTCACTATTCCCGTGCAGGCGGTCGGCGGCTTGAGCATTGACCAGGCGATTCAGACTCTGGCGATGGGCGCGGAAATTGTCGTCTTTGGCGCGCCGTTGGTGATCAGCGGCACCGAATTCAAAGCGGCTGACCCCGATTTTGAACGCGTGATGCGGGAAATTGTCACCCGTGTCAAGGGCGCGTAGGAGCAAACAATGAGCCAAACCAAAGCCCACCTGATCGACCTGAGCCATACCGTCGAAGCGGGCATGATCACCTATAAAGGGTTGCCGGCGCCCATTATTTGTGATTTCTTGACGCGAGAAGCCTCCCGTAAGCTCTATGCTGAAGGTACAGAGTTTCACATCGGCAAGATTGAAATGGTCGCCAATACCGGCACCTATGTGGATTCGCCGTTTCACCGTTTCGCCGACGGCATCGACCTGGCTGAATTGCCGCTGGAATCGCTGGTCAATCTGCCGGCTGTGGTCGTGCCGGTGACCGATGTGGGGCGCGCCGTTAGTGCAGGTCACTTTCATGGCCTTGCCCTCGCCGGTAAAGCCGTGCTGGTGCATACGGGCTGGTCACAACACTGGCGCACCGATCAATACTTCGAGAGCCACACTTATCTGACTGAAGACGCCGCTATCTACCTGCGCGACCAGCGGGCGGCGCTGGTCGGCATCGATTCATACAACATTGATGATATTCGCGATGGTCGGCGACCAGTCCACACAACCTTGTTGGGGGCCAACATTCCGATTGTCGAACACATGACCAACCTGGAGCGGCTGCCGGCTGGTGGTTTTCGGTTTCATGCGGCGCCGGTCAAAGTGAAAAACTTTGGTACATTTCCGGTGCGTGCTTATGCTGTGGTAGAATAGGAAAGACTAAAGTCTTACCTACGGAGAAGGAGGTCATCGTGTCAACACTGACCCTGGAACGAACAGTAACAGAAATCGCTGCTGCGCCTAACCGAACCAATGGCATTGAACAGCATGAAATTCAATTCCACTTTCCACGGCAGGGAGAATGGACCTATGAACATTGGCTCCAATTTCCTAGTGACGGCTGGAAATATGAAATCTTTGATGGCGTCTTGTATATGTCCCCGCCGCCAACCATTAATCATCAAGATGTAGCTGGTGAGCTGTTTTTCCATATGCGTGGATTCGTCCGCGCCCATAAGCTTGGCACTGTTTTGGATGCGCCCTGCGGTGTTCGCTTGCCTACGCAACCGGTGCCGGTAGAGCCGGATATTCTTTTTGTTCGTCGTGAGCGACGCGATATTTTACGGGAACGTTACGTCGAAGGCGCGCCGGATTTGGTTGTCGAGGTGCTATCACGATCCAACGCTGATTATGACCGCACAACCAAATATCGTCAATACGAGGGCGCCGGGGTGCTGGAATATTGGATCATCAACTACTGGGATGAAACGGTTGCGATCTACAATTTGGTCGAACAGCGCTATCAATTGAGTGGTACGTTTCGGCGGGGCGAAACGGCTGTCTCGCAGGTGATGACCGGTTTTCAGATTGCGGTTGTTGATCTGTTTGACCTGGCGTAAGCTAGATTTATACCGACTGGGTACGCTTTGATAGGGGCGCGGAGCGCCCAGTCGGCATAACAACGCAGAGCGTTGTTACGAGCAATGAATTAGCGGCGGGTTGCCCGGCGTAGGAGGTCCAAAACGAACGGAAAGAGTTCGCGATATGCCTGGTAAAGCGTCGGTGATACCGGGAAATCCCATGCGCCGATATGCGGTTGAAATTCCGCTTCAAAGCCCTGCTTGAACTGCCAAACGCCCTGCATCTGATCGGTTTCATCGCCAAGCTGTGTCGGTGCGCCCCACCAATCATAGACGGTGCAACCCTGGGCCAGCGACCAACACAAGGCCGACCATTGCAACAAATAATTGGGCATATCGCGCCGGCGTCGTTCACTGCTGGCGCCATAGAAATACCACGCCCGTTGGCCATAGCGGAAGAGGAAAACCCCCGCCACCGGCATCGATTCCTCGACATGTTCGGCCAATAAGAGGACACCGCCGGCTGGGTTGCTGCGATCCTGCTGCGCGGCCAGAAAGGTTTCCCAAGTGGTGCGGTAATAGTCAAAGGGACGAATCAGAAAGCCATCGCGCTGCCCGGTTTCGGCATAGAGCTGGTAAAAGGCCGGCAGATCGGCGGCGGTTCCCTGGCGGACCTGAATGCCCCGCCGTTCCGCCAGCCGCACATTATAGCGCCATTTGCTCTTTAAGCCATCGAGCAGGGCATCTTCCCCGATGCTGAGATTCGTGAAGGCGGTATTCTTAAACTGAATCTGATCATCACTGAAACGCCAGCCCCGGCGTTCCAATGTGTGCAAGATGGTGCGGCCAAGCGTCGTGTCTTCCCGCACATCAGGGTCGATCTTGACAAAGATACACTTTCGCCACCGGGCATGGGCTTCGATTTGCGCCAGTGTTGCTTCGACTAGATCAAGATTGCTCCAATCAACGACCGGTCCTTTGGGCAGATAACCAATACGCAACGGCAGGCCGGGAATGGGCTGACGCCACAAAAACTGAAATGCGGCGCTGGTTTTGTCACCATTCTGCAAGGCAAAGCGCTCGGCCACCCACTCGGTCTGCCCCTTGATCGCGCCCCACTCCCAGCTTTGCAAGACATGGGGATTCGGGAGGGCAGCGAGGGTCTTTTGCCATTCACTTTGGGTGCGGATGGGATGGAGATTGAGCGATTGAGCGATTGAGCGATTGGGAGATTGTGTTGGTTTCTGATCAGGGTAACGTGAATCTCTTACTCTCTTAATCTCTTGAACTTTGTCACGGACCGTCAACCCAAAGTCATAGAGTTTGTAACCCACCGGATCGATCGGCAGATCCCAGGCGCCGACATAGCGCACGACCTTGCCGCCAAAGCCCTGTTTGAAGCGATAGACGCCCCACAATTCACCGGAGGGCAACGCTTCAACATCAATCGGTAAATCATCCACCGGCGTACCGCTGCCGTCGCCATGCGCGACTCCCTGCGCCACTTGGCCGATGTCATCGGGGATGCCCCAGAAATCATAACAGGTGGCGCCCCGTTGACGCGCCCACTGGATGCCGGCCCATTGCAGCGCATGGTTGGGCATGCGGTTGCGCTCGCGATCACTGCTGGCGCCCCAGAGATACCAGGCCGTTTTCCCGCTAACCGCGACCACAATGGCAGCCAGCGGTTGACCAGCGTATTCCGCCAATAGAAAAACGGCATGGTGTGGGACAAGCAGTTCATAGGCAGCGGCATAATAAGCGGCGCTGTGAACGGCAAAGCCATCCCGTTCCCCCGTCACGCCCATCAATGCGTTAAAGGCCGGTAGATCGGCGGCGGCGGCCTCCCGTACAACAACCTCTTTGCGTTTGGCGAGGCGAATGTTGTAACGCCACTTGCTCTTCATGGCGTCTAAAATCGCCTCTTCTGCGCCGCTAACGTCCATCACTGTGGTGCTGCGCGGTTGGATCGTCTGGCGGCTGGGGCGACACCCATAACTGGCAAGGAGCGCTCGATTCGCTGGGGTGTCGGCCAGCTCCGGTTCAAGCTTCAAGATCGCCGCACCCAGTCGTCGGCTTTTGGCAACCATTGTGTTGAGCAATTCCTGGGTCAGCGCTCGGTCCTGCCAGTTGGTCAACGGCCCTTTAGGCGTATAGGCAATGGTCAACCCCGCGACCCGCCGTAGCAAGAGCAAGGCGCCGGCTTGCACCTGCCCGGCGCCATCAAGTAATGCAGCCCCTTCGTCACGCCAGCCGAATTGTTGCTTTAAGCGCCCCCAGCCACTGGTTTGGAGCAAATGGGCCGTCGGGTGGGTATCGACAAACTGATCCCAAGCGGCGGCTGTCACCACGGTGGCGCCGGGAATTTGCTGCATCGGCGCGCGTCTATTTTCAATCGAGTGAATCGTCATGTTATTTTCTGCTTATGCTGGATTGCCAAGTTTTTTAGGTCAGCGTATGATCGTAAGCAAGTTAGTTCGTTGGTACGTTGGTTGGTACGTTGGTTTCGACAGGCTCAACCAACGTACCAACCAACGTACCAACCAATGACCACCATTTCGCATGGCGAGCGTATCATAACAACAGGCAAACGTCATGAATCTTACACCAGAATCGGCTATTATCATAGAATCGGCGCCCAATTTTTCCGAAGGCCGCCGACCGGAAGTTGTGCGCGCCTTGGTCGAAGCTATTCAAGCGCCGGGCGTTCTGCTGCTGAATACCAGTAGCGACTGGGATCATAACCGGAGCGTGATCACCATCGCCGGCCCCCCGTCGGCGGTTGTCGAAGGGTTATTGCGCGCCGTGGCGTTGGCGGCGAAAACCATTGACCTCTTTACCCACCAAGGGGTGCATCCACGTTTGGGCGCCGCCGACGTGGTGCCCTTGATCCCGATTCAAAATTGCACATTGGCCGATTGTGTTGCACTGGCGCAGCACTTAGGCCAACGCATCGGTACAGAACTCGGCTTGCCGGTTTATCTCTATGAAGCCGCCGCGACCCGACCGGAACGGCGCAACCTGGCCGATGTGCGTCGGGGTGAGTTTGAACAGTTGGTGCAAGAGATTCACCTGCCACAGCGCACCCCCGACTATGGGCCGGCGCAGCTTGGTCCAGCGGGAGCTGTGATTGTCGGCGCACGCCAATTTCTGATCGCTTATAATGTTTTCTTGAACACCGATGATGTTACCATTGCCAAACGGATTAGCAAAGCCATTCGTGCCAGTAGCGGCGGTTTTCCGGCTGTGAAAGCCATCGGTCTGCTCGTCAATGGCCAGGCGCAAGTCAGTATGAACCTGGTGGATTATACCCAAACGCCGCTCCATACCGTCTTTGACGCCATTGTTCAATTAGCACAGCGCGAAGGTGTCACCGTGGATCGCAGTGAACTGATTGGCTTGATCCCGCAAGCCGCCGTCGTCCAGGCCGCCGCCCATTATCTCAAGTTGCCCGAATTGACAACGTTGCGCATGGTGGAGCCGGCTATTAGCGCCGCAAGTGGCCGGTAGCAAGTGGCAGGTAGTAAGTGACAACAGGTAGTAAGTGACAAGTAGTGCAGACGCACTTACATACCTGCCACTTGCCAGCCTGAACAATTGCTTAAACAGGCTCTGAATCAGGCAGAATTGCCGGTTACTTTGACCATTGCGCACCATTTGTGTTAAAATTGACGTAACTACCAAGCCCGCTCTCAGCCGTGCCCCGCCCGGTGCGGCTGAGAGCGGGGGCGGCCTGGTAGTTACAAATTGACAACATTATAACCTTTGATCGTTTATTGACATTTATCATTACAGGCTCCGCTTGCTCATCGTAGGGGCAAGATATATCTTGCCCCTACGATGAGCAAGCGGATGCGCTGATTACCATAGAGCAGCTATGCAACAGACGTTGAGTGAAGCACCCACCTATCAGGAGTATGTGTCGAGCCGCGTCAAACGGCCTACCTTGATGAAACGCCCCCAGTTTCTCTTTATCATTGCCCTGGTTGTGTTGGATATTGGCAGCGTTTGGCTGGCCTATTACCTGGCTTACGGCTTAGTTTGGCGTAGTTTGGATAATCCTGTGGCCGAACTCAGCCCCTTCTGGGAGGAAACCTGGCTGTTACCGGCCGTGCTGACTGTCGTTCTGGTCATCAGCTTTTTCGTCCAGCGCATGTACCAACGGCGGCGACCCACCAGCCACTTGGATGAGCTTTTCAAGATTTTCATTTTCGCCCTCTTTGCTACCCTGCTCACGGTGGCGATCCTGGAACTGAGCATCCGCCTTGATTATCACCGCTGGTTACTCTTCTATGGCTCGGTTCTTACCGTAACCTTCCTGGCCATTGCCCGCACGCTTCACGCGCAAATCCAATGGCAAGCCCAAGCACGCGGCGTGGGTGGCGACCGGGTGCTGATTATCGGCGGCGGTGAAATCGGTCAGATGGTCTACCGCAAGATCATCCAGAACCCGCAACTGGGCTATCAAGTCATCGGTTTTGTCGATCACGAGAAAAATTACCGCACCCAGCCGCCCACCGAAGCGCCGCTGTTGGGCGGCTTGCTGGACATTCCGCGCATTATCGATCAACAGATCATTGATGAAGTGATCATCGGTCTGCCGGAAAGCAACCACCAGGAGATTGTCAACATCATCAGCCTCTGCGAGCGGGAAAAGGTCGGCATTCGCGTCTTCCCCGATGTCTTCCAGATCATGGCCAGTGAAGTTGGCATTGGCGACCTGGGCGGGTTGCCCTTGTTGACCATCCGTGATGTCGCCCTGCAAGGTTGGAAGCTGACCTTAAAGCGCAGCATGGATGTCGTGCTCAGCATGATGGCCCTGATCGCCGTCAGCCCCATTATGTTGATTACCGCGATCCTAATCAAGCTGGATAGCCCCGGCCCGGTCTTCTTCACCCAGGAACGTATGGGGCTGGATGCCCGTCCCTTTAAGATTCTCAAGTTCCGTTCCATGCGCCAGGATGCCGAGGCGGCGGGACCAGGCTGGACTGTCGAAGATGACCCGCGGCGGACCAAGTTGGGAACCATGTTGCGCCGTTCGAGTCTGGATGAACTGCCGCAACTGGTCAATGTCTTAATCGGCGATATGAGCCTCGTCGGGCCGCGACCGGAGCAGCCGGTTTACGTAGAACAATTCCGACAGAGTATCCCGCGCTACATGGATCGCCATCGCGAAAAGGCCGGCATCACCGGCTGGGCGCAGGTCAACGGCTTACGCGGCGACACTTCCATTGCCGAGCGCACCAAGTATGATCTCTGGTACATTGAAAACTGGTCACTCGCCCTGGATTTCAAAATCCTGATCCGCACAGTGATTCAGTGGATTTTGGGGATTAATCATAATGCGTATTAGGGTGGTAGATAGGTAAACAGGTACACAGGTACATAGGAGCATCGCCACCTGTACCTGTTTACCTGTCTACCTGTGTACCTGTTTACCTATCTACCTATCCACCTATCCACCAAAATGTAACCAGTCACATTGACACAGGTGTTCGTTGCTGTTATGATCAGTATAGTAATTTTGTGTTAATGTTGATGTGGGTGTAGCCGAGTTGAAAGAGGTTATGAGCGCAACGAATGAGTTAGCCGAGCGGCGTCGCCGCATTCTCAATATTGTCATTCAAGAGTATGTGCAGACCGCGCAGCCGGTGGGCAGCGGCACCATTGCGCAAAATTACGATCTGGGCGTGAGTCCGGCCACCATTCGCAACGACCTGGCGTTCTTAGAAGAAGAGGGGTTGCTGACCCATCCGCACACCAGCGCCGGGCGCATCCCGACTGATGCCGGCTATCGCTACTTTGTGCAGCACCTGCTCACCGAATCGGAATTGCCCCATGACGAACGGCGGGCGATCCGCTCCCAGTTTCAGCAGGCGCGCCAGGAACTGGATCAATGGCTGCGGCTCAGTACCTCGGTGCTGGCGCGCACCTCGCAAAGCGCCGCCTTGGCAACGGCGCCGCGCGCCGCCCGTAGCCATTTCAAGCATCTGGAACTGGTGGGCATTCATGATACGAAAGTGTTACTCGTCCTGGTCTTGCAAGATGGCACCGTGAAACAGCAGTTGCTAGACCTGGATCAGCCAATGGAGCAGCGCGAGTTGAGCCTGGTGAGCAACGAGCTGAATGAACAGTTGGCTCGCACCAATGCAGAAGCGATTACCACCAAGGCTGTGCTGTTGGCCCCCTTTGCCCGCCAAGTCGCCCTGCTCATCAGCGAAGTGATGGAGCGTACTGATAATCATATCAGCGGGCAAATTTATCGCGATGGGCTGGTGCAGATTCTGGAAGCGCCCGATTTTGCCGGCGGCGAACATGTGCGCAAAATTGTCCGGGTCTTTGAACAGCGTACGCTACTGGAGCAGGTGCTGGGTGAATATTCCGACAATGCCACCGGCATTCAAGTCATGATTGCCGGCGAAGGGCGCTACGCCGAGTTACAAGACATTAGTTTGGTCATTGGCCGCTACGGCGCCAGCGATCGCGCCACGGGCGTGGTCGGGGTGATCGGCCCGTTGCGGATGCCCTATGGCCGCACCATCAGCGCCGTACGTTTTGTCTCCGGCCTGATGAGCGAGATGGTAGAAGATATTTACGCCGATTAGCGTTATTACTACCCCTGCTCGTAGCCAGTCCGTGACTGGCGATTCGAGCGGCGGTTTCGTCGTTTTATCAAATCATGTAGAGTAGAGCTATGACAGAAGTGAAAGACAACGAAATGTACAGCGAGCAGCCGACCAATCCAGCTTCCACCGAGACATCAACCACCGATACATCAACCAGTGCGTCAACCGATGCACCGGGGGCTGAGCAACCCGGCAACAACATTTCCTACACCAATGGCACAGCCCCCGGTAGCACAGCCCCCGGTAGCACAGCCCCCGATGGTACTACCGTTGAGGAAAGCGCTTCTGCCCCGGCGACGCCCAGCGACGCCGAGATCATTGAGCAGTTGCGCACCGAGCTGGCTGCCGCCCAGACGAAGGCCGATGATCTGCTGGACAAATTACAGCGCACGGCCGCCGAATTTCAGAACAGCCGTCGCCGCCAGGAAAAACAACTGGCTGATGAGATCGATCGGGCTGGCGCCCAAGTGATCAACCGCCTGTTGCCTATCATTGATGATCTCGATCTGGCCTTTCAAAATGTGCCGGCCGAGGTGGAGCAACAGGGTGGCGCCTGGCTCGACGGGCTACGGCAGATCCAGAAGAAGCTGATGCAATTGTTAGAAGAGCGCGGCGTCAAGGTCATCGCCAAAGAAGGACCCTTTGACCCCAATCGCCACGAAGCTGTTTCCAGCGAACCGAGCGCGACGGTCGAGAGTGGTCATATCATTCAGACCCTGCGCACCGGTTATGAGTACAAAGAGCGTGTGCTGCGCCCGGCTTTGGTGCGGGTCGCCGCATAAAGCCCACAGTCCATAGTCCAAAACCTGTACACTAGTGGACTGTGGACTCTAGACTATGGACTGTGGACTATGGACTGTGGACTAATCGTTTATGACCGCCTTTCCTGCCGCCACAACCCGCGTCAATAAACGCCTTGAAGCAGGGATCCGTCCCTTTGATATCGGCTGTGATTTGCGCCCGGTGGCTGAGTTGATTGCCGACGCCTTTGCCCACGAGATCGACCCGCGCGGGAGTGCGGCGCTGCGCGAAATGCGGATCATGAGCCATATCGGCGCCTTGCTCAAATTGCTCAATCGCAGCACCGGCGAATTCAATGATCTCTTTGGCGGCTTTGTTTGGGTGGAAGCGGGCAAGGTCGTCGGCAATGTCACCGTGCAAAAAGCGGATGCCACGGGTAACCGCTGGCAAATTGCCAATGTCGCCGTCGCGCCGGCCTATCGCGGACGCGGGATTTCCCGCCAGTTGATGGCGCGTGCCCTGGCGCACATTGACGAAAATCATGGCGAGTGGGCGGTCTTACAGGTCTATGCCCAGAATACCATTGCCCGCACTCTCTATGCTCACCTCGATTTTGAGGAAGTGGGGGGGAGTGTGGATCTTACCTTGAAGCGTTTGCCCGCGGTCGCGCCGCCTGACCATGTACCCAACTTTCACTCTTTTTCCGGTGACCAATGGCAGGCGCTCTATGAATTGGTGAGCAACCAACAAAACGGGCAGATGCTCTGGTGGCGCCCACCCCGCCGCACCGACTATCAGATCACCTTTGAACAGTTGATCGGCGAGTGGTTCTGGCGGACGCTTGGACGCAACCGGATCTACCGGCGTTGTATCCAAACGACCCAGCGCTTTGACGCCGCCCTGGTCTTAACCGCGGCGCGTTGGCGGGGTTCCCATCAATTGCAACTTTGGGTGCAACCGGTCTTGTACGGCCAACATGAAGAGACCCTACTGCAATGGTCGCTGGCCACGTTGCAAGAGTACCCGCGCTGGCCGGTGACCTTAAATCTTAGCGTGAGCCATACCGCAGCGATTGAATGCGCCCAACGCTACGGCTTCCAGGAACAGCAAACGCTCTTAACCATGCGGCGCAAAATTTAGAGATACACCCTATGACTAACTTACTGATTCGCTTAATTATCAATGCCGTTGCCCTCTGGGTCGCCGGTTACCTTGTACCGGGCATTACCCTCACCAATGATGTCGTCGGTCTCCTGATTGTGGCTGTCATCTTCGGGGTCATCAACGCGTTGATCAAACCGATTGTTGACTTTTTCACCTGTCCTTTCTATGTCATTACCCTGGGCCTCTTTACCTTCATTGTCAATGCCTTGATGCTTCTTCTCACCAGCGCGCTGAGTGGCGGCCGACTGGTGGTTGACGGTTTTTGGCCGGCGTTGCTGGGCGGCATTGTCATCGGCATTGTCAGCATGTTGCTCAGCCTCTTTCTGGGCGAAGAGTAACTTAGTTGGTTAGGTGATTGGTTCGTTGGTTGAGCCTGTCGAAACCAACGAACCAATCACCTAACCAACCTTTCAGGAATTTAACCATGCAAGCCCGCTTTTTACATCTGGCCGATTGTCACCTGGGCAAGTGGCAGTATAACCACAAAGAACGGTATAATGACTTTGGTCGCGCCTTTCATCACATTCTAGATGAAGCGATTCGCAACCAGGTCGATTTTGTGATTCTGGCCGGCGATCTCTTTGAGAAACGTTCGATTGACGCCTTGACCTTGAACCAAGCCATGCGTGGCCTGGAAAAGCTAAAGGCGCGCAACATTCCCTGCCTTGCCATTGAAGGCAACCATGAACGGGTCTTTTTCAGCGAGCAGGTGGGCTGGCTCAAGTTTCTGGCCTTGCATGATCTGCTCATCCTGCTCGATGCCCCTTATGAAAATGGTATTGCCCAATTGTCGCCCTATACCAACCGCAATGGCTCCTACTTTAATCCGCTGCCCGGTCTGCGGGTGCATGGCTTACGCTATGTCGGCGCCGGCACCGCGACGGCGATTGAAGGCTATGCCAAAGCGCTGGAGCAACAGCCCCAAGATGGCATCGAGTATACCATTTTCATGGCCCATGCCGGGGTGGAAGGGGTCTTGCCGGATCAGGGCGGCTTGAGTCATCGCCAGTGGTCGGTCTTGCGCCCCTATGTGGACTACCTGGCGCTTGGTCATATCCACAAACCCTACTCGTTCGATCATTGGATCTACAACCCCGGCAGCCCGGAAAGCTGTAGCGTCACCGAGGCGCTTTGGGAAGAGCGGGGCTATTTTCTCGTCAATATCGATACGGCCAGCCCGGAGGAAGCCAATCTAAAACACAGCGCCACATTACACGCCAACCCGCGCCGCACCTTCCACCGCTTTACCATGAAGACCGATCTGCTCCAATCGCCGGCTGAACTCTATGACCACTGCCGGGAATTTTTGCAGCGGAAGGCGCGTGATCTTGGTGTGCGTCAGCTTGCTTCAGGTCAACGCCCGGTGGTCGAGTTGCAATTGAGCGGCGTCTTGCCCTTTGAACGGAGCGCCCTTGACCTGGAAGCGCTGGAAAAACTGGTACAGGAGATCTTTAGTCCATTGGTCGGCCTGGTCAAAAATTTCACGCGCTCACCTGAACTGACCGTCGAAAGCGCAGAACTCTTGAGCCGCGCCGAATTGGAACGCAAAGTGTTGATCGAACTGCTCGAACGGGATGTGCGCTACCGGCCCCAAAGCGAACAGTGGGCCGGATTAACCTTAACCCTGAAACAACTGGCGCTCAATGGCGCCGATTCCAACGCCATTCTGACCGAGCTGGATCACCAGATTCGAGCCATTAACCAACCGCACGCTGTTGTTGCGTAGTTGTTTAGTCGCGTGGTCGCGTAGTCAACCGTCGTTTCGTCTTTCCTTGAAGGCGTGTAAAACAGTTTATCGACCAACCGACTACGCAACCAACTGGCTACGCGACCACGCGACTAAACGACCAACCGACTCACAGAAAAGACCTGCATGCGCATTGTTTCGCTTGAGCTAGAAAACACCAAAAGTTATCATAAGAGCCGGATTGGCTTTACCGATGGCGTCAATGCCATTGTCGGCCATAACGGCGCCGGTAAAAGCACCATTTTGGAAGCCATCGGCTTTGCCCTCTTCGATTCCCTCAATGGCTACAAACATAGCGACTTTGTCCGCGAGGGCGCCAAGAGCGCCACGGTGACGGTGACCTTTATCAGCAACCTGGATGAACGGCACTACCAGGTCATCCGGCGCTGCGGTTCCAGCAATCAATATACGGTCTATGACCCGGATCTGGGTGTCAAGCTCTGTGACGGCAAGGCCGATGTCAGCGACTTTTTGCGCCGCCACATGGGGGTCGATCCCACCGCCGATCTCAGCCGGCTCTTTAGCGATGCGGTTGGCGTGCCCCAAGGCACCTTTACCGCCGCTTTCTTACAGACGCCGGCCCAACGCAAAGCCATCTTCGATCCCCTGTTACAAGTGGAAGAATATAAACAGGCGTTTGACAAATTGCTCCTGCCCCTAAACACCCTGAAGGATCGCCGGAAAGAGCTGGCCGTTGACATGGCCCGTTTGGAGGCGCGCCTGGAAGTGCTGCCGGGGTTGGAAAGCGCCATTGCTCAACGTACCCAGGAACTGGCCGCTGCCGAAACGCAAAGCGCCCAGGTGGCTCAGGAGTTGCAATGCGTTACCAAAGAACGGACAGCGCTCGATGCCATTCAACAAGAAGTGGCGAAGCTGCAACAACAACAGCAGCAGGCCAGCCAACAACTGGCCGTATTGACCGAACAATTGAAGAGCGCCGAAGCCGCCTATGCCGAGGCGACGCAAGCGCAAACGATCGTCCAGAACAACCAGGCGGGCCATCTGCTCTATGTAGAGACGCAGGCTGCCCAGCAAAAATTAGAAGCCGAACAGCGGGCGCGCCAGCAACAAGAACGGCAGGTTGCCGCCCTGGAAAAACAGGTGAGCGCCAAGGAGACTGAACTCCAAACCCTGACGCGCGAACTGGTTGCCGTCACCACTGCCGAGAATCTGGTGCAAACGTTGGCGCCGGCGGTGGCCGAACAACTGGCAGTTGAGACGGCGCTGACCGCCGCTCAACAACAGAGCGCCCGGCTTGCCGATGCGCGTGCTTTGTTGGCGCGTCAACAGACCGAGTGTCAACGGTTGCAAGAGCGCCTTGCGACTGTCCAGTTGCAGTTGACTGAAGCCGGTCGAGTCGAAACGACACGCATGCAACTGGAAAGCACAATTGAGAAGCTGCGCATCGTCATTGACGGCAACAAAGAGGCGCTGGCCCGTTACAAAGTGGAAGCGGACGCG
Organism: Caldilinea sp. CFX5; assembly: GCA_021405325.1. The sequence continues at coordinate 84,179 of QWII01000034.1, forward strand.
GTCAAAGAGCAAAGCACGGTGCTGCAACAAGTGGCGGTGGCCCAGTGTCCTGTTTGTGAACAGCCGCTAACCGAGGCCCATCGTCAGCAGCTCCTGCAACGCAATGAAGAACGCTTGACCGGCTTGCGCGCCCAATACAAAACGCAGCAGCAACAGATCAAGGTTGATGAGCAGCAGTTGCAAACCCATCAAACCGAGGTCAAGACAATTCAGCAGCGTTTGCTGAGCTTGCCCCGTCCTGAAGAGCAGACCCGTCTGCAACAAGAGGTGAAAACGGCGCAGGATGCCCTGGCAAACAGCCGGCAACAGGTCGCGGCGCTGGCGACGGCGCCCGCCCAGGTCGAGAACCTGAAAGCTCGGCTGGCCGCGTTGGGTGATCCTCGCCAACGCAGCGCCATTGCCGCCGCCACGGCGCAACGGCGACCAACGTTGATGCAACAACAAAGCCAGGTGGTGACGGCGTTAGAACAACTGCGTGGACAACTAACTGCTGCCCAACAAGCGTTGAGCGCTTACCAACATCTTGATGCCGAACTGGCGCGCGTCGGGCGTACATTACAAGAAAATCTTGCTGCCTATCAGGCTGTCCTTAGTCACCAACGGATCGCCGACACCGTGCCCCAACGCATGGCCGACGTGAGTCGTTTGCAAGAGCTACAAGCCAGCGCCACCCAAACGTTGCACCGGCAGACGGAAGCCGTCGCCGTTATGCGCACCCAATTTGACCAAGAGCGCTACACAACATTGGTCGGCACTGAGCAGATGCTACGCAAGCAACAAGGCGGCCTACAGACCCAGATCACCATGTTGCAGAACGAACAGCGCCGCGCCCAGGCCGAATTGGTGGAACTACAAGCCCAGGCGGTCAACCTGAACACGGTGCGTCAACAGGCTGCCCAAATGGATGAGCAAGCTTCGACGCTGGAGACGCTGCGCGGTTTATTGCGGCAGGCGGGACCCTATATCACCAAAGCGTTGATCAAACAGATCAGTGATGGCGCCGCTCAGATCTTTAGCGATCTCATGCAAGATTACACCCGCCATCTGCGCTGGAGCGAAGATTATGGCATTACCCTGGAGGTAGATGGCCGAGAACGGCAATTTGCTCAACTTTCCGGCGGCGAGCAAATGAGCGCCGCCTTAGCGGTCCGTTTGGCGCTTTTACGGGAAATGAGTAATATTGATGTCGCCTTCTTTGACGAGCCGACCACCAATTTGGATGAGACCCGGCGCGATTCACTGGCGCGGCAGATCTTAGATGTCAGAGGCTTTCGTCAGCTTTTCGTCATCAGCCATGACGACACCTTTGAGCAAGTGACCCAAAATCTTATTCGGGTCGCCCGTGCCGATGGGGCCAGCGTGATTGTGCAACCATAATCGTAGGCGTTAGTCGTTATAGGCGTTATTTGAAATCGTCAATCTTGCATGAACAATGTTCTTATGTAATGATGACAGTTACATGAACATTTTGTAATTTTGTGAAATATAAGGTATCATGACAACGGATAGGAAGCAGCCAGTGGAGCCGCAACGACTTTTATATGTAGAAGATAACCATACCGCGGCGCGCCTCTTTCAAATTAAGTTGCAACAGGAAGGCTATGTTGTCGATTTAGCAAAGAGCGGCTCTGAGGGACTGGCGATGTTGGAGCGCAATGAATATGATTTAATTGCGCTGGACCAAAATATTCCTGATCGCAGCGGCTTGGAGATTCTACAGACCTTGACGGCGCGCCGTTCAGCGCCACCTATTATCATGATCACGGCGCAAAACGACACAAAGACGGCGGTAGAGGCCATGAAGCTCGGGGCCAGCGATTATGTAGTCAAAGGACTGCATAACGAATATTTACAATTATTGCCGGCAGTTGTTCGACAAACGTTGGATAAGCGTAAGTTGGAACACGAACGCGATAAAACCCTAGAAGAGTTACAACAAAATAATCGCCGGTTGCTTCTTTTAAATCGCGTGGCGCAACTGCTTACTTCCACACTCGATCTAGAGCAGGTGATCCAACAACTGGTGCGCACCATTAGCGAATTGCTCGACACCGAGGGCAGTTCGGTTTGGCTTTGGGACGAAACCCACGGCCACTCGTTGATCTGCGTCGGCATCTATTCGCACGGTCAAAATATTACGCCCGACAGCATCCTGCGCTTAAAACCGGGACAGGGTATTGCCGGTTGGGTGGCGCTACATGGCAAAAGTGTTCACACCGGCAACGTCAAAACTGACGCCCGCTTTACCCGTGATGTGGACGATAGCACCGGCTTTGAAACCCAGTCCTTGCTGGCTGTGCCGCTCCAGTCGCAGAATAAGACCATTGGCGTCTTAGAACTGGTCAACAAACGCTACGGCCCCTTTGATGAAAGCGACAGCGTGATTGCCGAGACATTGGCGGCATCGGCGGCGATTGCCATTGAAAATGCACGCCTCATGAAGGATATTCGCCAACATCGCGATGAGCTACAAGCGCGCAACGAAGAGCTGGACGCCTTCGCCCACACCGTCGCCCATGACCTCAAAAACCCGCTCACGCTGGTTGTCGGCTTTGCCGATATGTTGCGCGATCTCTTCCCCTCCATGCCCCAGACTGAGGTGGAGCAGTATCTCAACATCATCATCGAGCATGGCAAGAAGATGGGCCATATCATTGAGGCGCTGCTGTTGTTGGCCGTGGTGCGCGGCACTAAAGAAGTGGAGATCGACGAGATCGACATGGGCTTTATCGTCGCCGAAACGCTCCGTCGCATTGAGTTTATGGTCAAAGAGTACAACGCCGAAGTGATTGTACCCCCCAGTTGGCCGACGGTCTATGGTTATGGGCAATGGCTGGAAGAGGTTTGGTATAATTACCTGACCAATGGCCTGAAGTATGGCGGTCGCCCACCGCGCCTGGAATTGGGGTATGAGCTGATCAACGAGAAGATGGCCCGTTTCTGGGTGAAGGACAACGGCGCCGGCTTTAGCATCGATCAGCCGGAAAAGCTCTTTACGCCGCTCTCTAAACTAACGCCCAGCGATTATCAAACCGGCCACGGTTTGGGCCTATCGATTGTGCGCCGCATTGTCGAACGCCTGGGCGGCAAGGTCGGCGTCGAGAGCAAACTGGGGGAAGGCAGCAAATTCTACTTTACCCTGCCGACCGAGTCAGGAGCAGCCAATACGGCATAAAGCCGTAGTACCAGGCCAGCCAGAGCGCTAAGCGCAGCCCCGGCCAGCCATCGCGCCAGCCCGCTAGGGTGACAAAACGGCGCCGGAATTCGCGTAGTGGTTGTAACACAAAGTTATGCGGTCGTGGTGTAATGCCCCGGCGCTGCAAAATTTGCGCTTCGTACGCCGCATAAAAATGCTGTTTGCGATGGAATTGCGCCCACGATTCGTAGTTGATATGGAGCAACGGCGCTGGCAACCACCCTTCCGCCCCGCCGACATCCACCAACTCATGGACCGCCCGCCCGGTATCATAGCGCGCCGCTGACCGCCGTAGCAAGCGCAACTGATAATCAGGAAAATAGCCGCCGCCCCGCATCTCATGGCCCACAATAAAATTGCGCCGCGGCAGCCAATACCCATTCTGCTCACCTTGCGCAATCACCCGTTGCACTTCCTGTCCCAGTTCCGGCGTCACCCGCTCATCGGCATCAATAAAGAGCACCCATTCCGCCGCCACCGTATCCAACACTGCCTGTCGTTGCGCCGCAAAATTGTCCCACGGTCGCTGCACTACCAATGCCCCGGCTTTCCGCGCCAACGCACAAGTCGCATCCTCACTCACCGCATCCCAAACCAACACCGCATCAACCCACGGCTGCACCGCGGCAATACATTGCTGAATATGCCGCGCCTCATTCTTTGTCAAAATCACCGCAACCAGCCGCATCCACCCCCCGACATCTTCGCTTGCTGGTTCCCACGCTCGCTCAGCGTGGGAACCAGGGATCCTATTGGGCATAGGACGTAGTAAAGACTTTAGTCTTCTTCGGGGCTGTATAAAGACTAATGGGAGTTAGGAATTTGTTTCGGTAATCGTAGGTGCGGTTTGTAACCGCACGGTTCCCAGGGAGCAAGTGCGGTTACAAACCGCACCTAC
>QWII01000035.1 GCA_021405325.1 Caldilinea sp. CFX5
ACCGGCTTTTCGTAGGGGCAAGATATATCTTGCCCCTACGAAAAGCCGGTGCAAGCCCTACTTAAATTTCCACAATTTACTCTCATCAGACTCATTAGAAGGAATAGTATGTTGCAGCCTTTTGTTGTACTCGTGAGCATGGTTATTCTATTGATTGCCGGTTGTGCGCCAGTGGCGCCGGCGCCTGTCGCTGAAACAAGCGGCCAGGCGTCAACCGAATTGACCCCTGTGAAATTGGGGGTCGGTTTTATCCCGAATGTACAATTCGCCACCTTTTATGTCGGCATTGAGAAGGGCTTCTATGCCGAGGAAGGGTTGGCTGTCAGCCTGGACTATGGCTTTGAGGATGATTATCTCAAGTTAGTCGGCGTCAATGATCTGCAATTTATGGTCGGCAGTGGTGATCAGGTGGTGCTGGGACGGGCGCAGGGGTTGCCGGTGCGCTATGTTATGAACTGGTACAGCCAATACCCGGTGGTGATCTTTGCCAAAAGTGATGCTGGGATTACGCAGCCGAGTGATTTGGCCGGCAAGAGCATTGGCATCCCTGGCCCCTTTGGCGCCTCCTATGTTGCCTTTCGCGGGATTTTGGAAGCGGCCAATCTGACCGAAGCCGATGTCAAATTAGAGAGCATCGGCTTTACGCAAGCCGCCGCCGTCAGTGAAGGGACGGTGGATGCTGCCGTTGATTATGGCGTCAATGGCCCGGTGGTCTTGGCGCAGGCGGGGGTGGAGACGACCCAGATCAAGCTGGATGACTATCTCCAGATGCCGGCCAACGGTCTGGTGACTAATGAGCAGACGATTGCCGACAACCCGGAACTAGTCGGCAAAATGGTGCGCGCCAGCCTGAAGGCAGTGCAATATACGCTGGACAATCCTGACGAAGCCTTTGCCATTGCGCTGAAATTTGTCCCCGAAGCGGGGGGCGAAAATGAGGCGGCCAATCGCGCCGTCTTTGACGCCGTCCTGGCCTACTGGGCGCCGCCGGCGGGTCGTACCCTGGGCGCAACCGATCCGGCTGCTTGGCAGACCGTGGCCGAGTTTATGCAGCGCATTGGTTTGGTCGAAACGGTTGTCCCGGCAGCAGAACTCTTTACCAACGACTTTGTGCAGTCACCGTAACGACAATCAGTTGTAATCACCACAAAGACACGAAGTTCACGAAGAAACCCTTCGTGTGCATTGCGCCTTGGTGGTTAGAATGGTGAATGGAAACGGGAATGACGCCGTTACTGATGGTTGAACAGGTCAGCAAAACTTTTCCGGGCAAGGTGCGCACGGTGCCGGCATTGCAGAGTGTCACTTTCCAGGTGACGGCCGGCGAATTTGTCTGCTTGCTGGGGCCAAGCGGCAGCGGCAAGAGTACGCTGTTACGCATTATTGGCGGTTTACTGGCGGCCGATAGCGGCACGGTCTATTTTCAAGGGCGCCCCTTGGCTGAACCACAGCGCGAAATTGGCTTTGTCTTCCAAGGCGCCAACCTGATGCCCTGGCGCACGGCGCTCGACAATGTCCTCCTGCCCCAGGAAGTGCAACAGGGGGCGGTTGACGCCGCAGTGCGCAAAGCGGCCATCGACCTGCTTGCCCTCGTCGGCCTGCAAGGCTTTGAACAAGTCTATCCACAGACCCTCTCCGGCGGGATGCGCCAACGGGTGGTGCTGGCGCGCACCCTCTTGCAGCGTCCACACCTGCTGTTGATGGATGAACCTTTCGGCGCCCTCGACGCGTTGACGCGTGAACGGCTGAACCTGGAATTATTGCGGATTCACCAGCAGGAACAGATGACCGTGCTGATGGTGACGCACAGTATTGTCGAAGCGGTTCTGCTGGCCGATCGCGTGTTGGTGATGAGTGAGCGACCGGGCCGTCTGGTTGCCGATGTCGCCATTCCGCTGCCCCGCCCCCGCCAACTGGAAATGACGGCAACCGAAGAATTTGGGCGCTTGACGCTGGCCGTGCGCCGCTGGATTGGTTCATAAAAGCGCTTTGACAGACCGCTCTTTTTCTCCTATACTCAATGGGTTGTAATGACAAACCGGGTTTCTGCCAGAAATCCGGTTTGTTCGCTTAACCACAAAGAAGGAGCCAATCATGCCCGAATTCAAAGGAATTTTTCCCGCCATTATCACCCCCATGACACGCGACGGCGCCCTCAACGAAGCCGCGTTCCGCCAGGTGCTGGAGTTCAACATTCAAGCCGGCGTCCAGGGTTTCTGGGTGGCCGGCGGCACCGGGGAAAGCGTGCTGTTAGAGGACGAAGAAAATCGGCGGATTGCCGAGATTGCCGCCGATCAGTCCCAAGGACGGATTCTCAACATTATGCATGTCGGCGCCCCGACAACCTTGCGTGCGGCGCGCCTGGCTGAACATGCCGCCAAAGCCGGGGTGGAAGCGATTTGCTGTGTGCCCCCCTTTTTCTACCGGCAAAGTGACGACGCGGTTGTTGAACATTACCGGGTGGTGGCTGCCGCGGCCAACTTGCCTTTCTTTGTCTACAATCTGCCTCAATCGACCAACGTGGAGATCACCCCGGAGTTAATGGCGAAGATCCAAGAAAAGGTGCCGCAACTGGCCGGCTTGAAGCACTCAGCGCCCTACATGGGCTATGTACGCAACTTTGCCCAAATGGGGTTGGCTTGCCTCATCGGCAATTGCCGGTTGATGCTCCCGGCCCTGACCATCGGCGCCACCGGTTGTGTCGATGGCCCACCCAATTGGGCGCCGGAACGGTGGGTCGCCCTCTGGCGTGCTTATCAGGCCGGCGATTTGGCGAAAGCGCAAGCGGCGCAGGAACACGCGTCGCAAGTCGCTGATCTGGCGCCGCCTTTTAAGTTCCATGCCACGGCGAAGGCTGTCCTCAGCGCCCGGCTTGGCATCGATTGCGGTGAACCGCGCCAACCGGGGCAGCCGTTAACAGAGAGTGAGCAGGCCAACCTAATGGCGCAGATTCGCAAGATTGGGCTGATCCAATAGTGGGTTCTTGTCTCTTACTTCTGTGCATCTTGTCGAAACAAGCCCACCGCCAACACCCCCGCCAGCACACTAATCACCCCCGCCAGGATAAAGACATTGCGCACCCCCAGCAACGCGCCCAGCAGACCGGCAAAGGCCATGGAAATCAAGTTGGCGGCGCCGATGGTGGTGTTCAGCGCCGAGCCGACTCGCCCCAAAACAGCGCTGGCAACACTGGTTTGTAGTAGCGTGCTGATGGCAGCCTGGAGGGGGGTGACAAAACAGCCGACGGCAAAGAGCGCAATCATCACCTGCCACGGGGCAGTAGTGAAGGCAACGATCGCTACGGCTAATCCCAAGCCGATGGCGCCGCCGCTGATGACATGACCGAGTTTGAATTTGAGCACGGTTGCCGCAATGCCGCCGCTGATGATCATCCCCAGCACCTGCGCAAATTCGACCACGCCAAACCAGGCCAACGGCACCTTGAGATCATTCGCCAGAAAGGGCACAAAGAGGACATTCACCGACCCCAATCCCAGCATCATCACCCCGGTCACAATCAAGCTGCCCCACAAAACAGGCGTCTTGGCGATCAACTGGAGACCCACGCGCAGATCGGTGACAACCGAAACAACATTGGTCCATAACCCGCCTGCTGCCGCGGTTGCTGTACGCACCTGGGGCGTCACCACCACGAATAGCACAGCCGCAAAGGAGATAAAGAAGGTGAGCGAGTCGATGACAAAGGCCGGCCAATAGCTGTCGTTTAACCCGACGAGAACGCCGGCGGCGATTCCACCCAGCACCATTGCCAGCAAGTTCCCGGTTTGGTTCAACGAGTTGGCCGCAAGTAACCCCTGCTTCCCCACGACCTGAGGCAAAATTGCGCCGCGTGCCGGGTTGTCGATGGTGCCGACGCACGCCTGGACAAAGGCCAGGGCATACAATAACCAAAGCCGCGCCGCCGAATCGACAAAGAGAAACCCCAGCACCAAGATGCCACGCACCAGGTCAGAAACCAGCAAAATCCGCTTGCGATCCCAACGATCGGCATAGACGCCGCCCAGCAGACCAATCGTTACCTGGGGAATGGCGAGCAAAATGGTCATGGTGGCAATGGCGGCGGTCGAACCGGTCAGGGCATTGACCAGGATCAAGAGGGTCAGATTCGTGACAGCGTCGCCAAAGGCCGAGATGACATGCCCCGACCAAAGCAACAGAAAGTTCCGATCCCGTAAGAGTTGTTTGGCCGTCCACGGCGCGGCTTCTTCCGCAGGCAGTGACGGCAGCGCAACATCTGTGGTCGCGGCTGCTTCTTCGGCAATCAACCGTTCGTCGGCGACAGTCATGATTGGCTCCTTTGGCTAAGTAAAGTGTGCGGTAGCATGTTTATTGTTCAGCGCTTTTCGGGAAAAAGGCGACGGTCAGGGAATAGGTCTGCCCACCGGTCGCCGGCTTCTCGTATTGCGAAACTTCCGTCAGCAGCGCCGCAAAGCGTTCGTAAAAGCTGGTTGCCTGTTCCGGCGTCAGTGACATAACCACGCGGCCTAGCAAAAGCTGTCTCTCCTGCGCCTCTTTGCCGAGCGCTAGTTGCCCGGTTTTGAGACCGTGACTCAGATCAGCGCGGGTGGCGTCCAGGATCGACTCGACAATGGCGATCCCTTGCTGTGCGCCTTCAGCGCCGGGCAGCAGCAACTCTTTGGCGGGGCGATAGCTGAAGGCTGTCACCTGATAGCTCTTCTCAATAATGCCGGAGACGACCCTGGTGCGCACGACGCGAATGATGCCATGTTTTTCCAGCAAATTCAGGTGGTAATAAAGCTTGGTCTTGCCCACGCCGAGCTGACTGGCGATCTCTTTTACGGTCTGCGGTTGGGCCATCAACTCCAACAGCCGGATGCGCAGCGGATCGGAGATGGCGCGCAACGTTTCAATGTCTTGAATGACAAACTCAGCTTGGGGTGTCGGCGGCCCTTCTTCGGTTGGGAGGAGCGGTTCTACCTGTTTTGGTTTTGCCATTGCTTCAAACTCATTCAATTAGATTTAACCTTTTGATTAATACTGACCATTCATATAATTTTGAATGATTATATTGATTCAAACGCTACTTGTCAACTAGCAGACGGGCAGAAATCAAAAACTGTGCTATAATAGCTCGACTGATTCAACCAACGTGAAGGAGCAGAAAGCATCGCGATCATGACAACCAACATTCAACCCGCCCGTGTGCGCTTTGCCCCCAGCCCCACTGGGTTTTTGCACCTGGGTGGCTTGCGCACAGCGCTCTTTAACTGGCTCTACGCCCGGCACACCGGCGGCCAATTCATCCTGCGCATTGAAGACACCGACCAGGCCCGCTACAACCCCGAAAGCCTGGCCGACATTATGCGCGGGCTACGCTGGCTGGGACTGGACTGGGACGAAGGCCCCGATGTCGGCGGCCCTTATGGCCCCTACATCCAGAGTGACCGCAAGGAACTTTATCATGAGTACATCCAGCAGTTGCTCGCCAGCGGTCGTGCCTACCGCTGCTACACCACCGAAGAAGAGTTGGAAGCCATGCGCGAGGAGCAGCGCGCCAAAGGGCAGCAGATCGGCTATGATCGCCGTCACCGCTGGTTGACTGATGCCCAACGGGCTGCCTTTGCGGCGGAAGGACGCTCTGCCGTCATCCGTTTCGCCGCGCCGCTGGAAGGGGTGACGCGCGTTCATGACCTGATCCGGGGTGACATTGAGGTGCAGAGCGACAGCATCCTCGATCCGGTGTTGATCAAAAGCGACGGGATGCCGACCTACCACTTTGCCAATATTGTGGATGATCACCTGATGCAGATCACCGACATTTTGCGCGCCGATGAATGGCTCTCCTCGGCGCCGCTGCACAAGCAACTCTATGACGCCTTTGGCTGGGAAATGCCCAAATTGGCCCATCTGCCGGTTATTCTCGATCCCAGCGGCAAGGGCAAGATGAGCAAACGCAAGAAGATTGTAGACGGCAAAGAGTACCTGGCGCTGGTGCATGAATTTATCGAAGCCGGTTACCTGGCCGACGCCATGTTCAATTTCCTGACCAATGTCGGCTGGAACTTTGACCCGGAACGGGAGGTCTTTAGTCGCGCCGAGGTGATCGAACGCTTTGATGACATCGCCAAGATCAATCCCAAACCGGCCGCGCTGCCGTATGAAAAGCTCGAATGGCTCAACGGCGTCTACATTCGCGCCTTGCCTGTCCCCGAACTACACCAACTGCTGGCCCCTTTCCTGGCGCGCGACCTGGGGCTTGACGCAGAAGAATTACGCCATAGCGAAACGCTTTCGGAGTTGACGCCGCTGATTCAGGAACGCATCAAAGTGCTGCCGGAAGCGACGGCGTTTGTCGATTGGGCCTTTAAGCCCGCCGCCGCCATCACTTACGATGACCCCACTGCCTTTGTTGGGCGCAAGATGACGCTGGAAGAGACGATCAAGGTGCTGGCAGCAGGGATCGCACTGGTGGAAGAGTTAAATCCCTTTACGGTGAAGGGATTGGAAGAAGCGTTCCGCGCCAAATCAGAAGCAATGCATATCAAGGTGGGGCCATTCCTGACGCCATTTCGGGTCGCGCTCACCGGCAAAACGGTCGCACCGCCGCTCTTTGAGAGCATGGCCGCGATCGGTCGTGAAGAAACCTTAACCCGCCTGCGCAATGGATTGGCTTTCCTGCGCGCCCAGATTGCCGAACCGGTGTAAGCGCTATGAACCAACGACCATTGATCATGATTACCAATGATGACGGCATCCGTTCGCGCGGCTTGCTGGCGGCGGCCAGCGCTTGTGATCTGTTAGGGGATTTGTTGATTGTGGCGCCGGCGCACCAACAATCGGCGATTGGGCGCGCCAAACCGCCGGGCAGCAGCGGGCGCATTTTTGAAGAAAAGCTGCTGGTCAACGACCGCACGATCATCGGCTATGCCATTGAAGGGACGCCGGCGCAAGTTGTCGAACATGGCTTTGTCGAACTGGCGGATCGCGTGCCGGCGCTGGTGGTGTCCGGCATCAACTTTGGCGAAAACATCGGTGAAGGGATCACCACCTCCGGCACGGTGGGCGCCGCCTTGGAGGCTGCCTCCTTTGGCCTGCCGGCGCTGGCGACCTCGTTGCAAACCGATCCCAAGCACTATTTCACCCATGACGCCGACCTTGACTTTGCTGTGGCCGCGCACTTTGTTCAACAGGTGGCAGCGGCGGTGATCAAGTACGGACTGCCGGCGGGTGCGGAGTTGCTCAAAATTGACATTCCCAGCCACGCCACGCTGGAAACGCCCATGCGTTGGACACGGCTTAGTCGCCCACGCTATTTCTATCCGGTGCCAAAGCCGCGACGCGCGTGGGATGAACCAGCAAACATGGGCTATGAACAGCGCGCTGACCCCGCGGTGCTTGCTCCCGATTCTGATGTGCGCGCCGTCGTTCTGGATCGCGTCGTTTCGGTGACGCCACTGGTTCTCGACATGACGGCCCCGATTGATCTGCGCGATCTAGACTTCTGGTTCAACGGCAAGGAATCAGCACCCAAAAGCCAGTAAGGGTCTGTTGGTAACTACTCCGGTGCGTGGCACTGGTCAGGCGTAGCCTGTTCATCCGCCCAATGTTTGATCAGTGCCGCGCACCGGAGGCTGAGTAGACCTTTGGCTTCCCGAAGCTCCAATTTTGTCAGTAGAATGTCAGGCACATTGGTGGCCGTTGTAGTATGCTAAGGGCGTATGCAATGCGAAAGCATTTGTTTAACTTAGAATCAGTAGACCGCAACGTAACCGAGATTGCGACCGTCTGACTCTGGACTACACGACTACACGACTACGCGACTACGCGACTACGCGACTGCGGACTACTGAGGATCGTTCACATGAAAAGAGGAATCTATGTTGTCTTCTCCCTCAACTATCTTGCGTAGTGATAGCACCTTTCGTTCCATGCTCCAGCAGGTCTATGGCTGGATGGCCGCCGGCCTGGCCCTGACTGGGGTAGTGGCCTGGTATGTTTCCCAGTCCGAAACCCTGTTGACGCTAATCTTTGGTCAACAACTGGTCTTTTTCGGGTTGATTCTGGCGCAATTGGGGTTGGTAATGGGCTTGAGTTGGGGTCTATCACGCATGTCCGCCGCAGTGGCGACGGGTGGCTTTATTCTCTACTCGGCGATTAGCGGCATCACCTTGGCCGCAATCTTCCTGGTCTACACTACGGAGTCGATTGCCAGCACCTTCTTCGTAACCGCTGCTGTCTTTGGCGCCATGAGCATCTATGGGTATACCACCAAGCGCGACCTGACCGGTATGGGCAGTTTCCTCTTTATGGCGCTGATTGGTTTGATCATTGCCAGCCTGGTGAACATCTTCTTGCAAAGCACCGCCATCTACTGGGTGACGACCTATGCCGGCGTCCTGATCTTTGTCGGGTTGACGGCCTATGACACGCAGAAGTTGAAACAACTGAGCAACAACATCAATGAACGGGACACTGAAACCTTCCAGAAGATGGTGATCTTGGGGGCGTTGACCCTCTACCTTGACTTTATCAATCTCTTTTTGTACCTGCTGCGGCTCTTGGGCAAGCGGCGGTAAGCGGCTAAAAAGAAAACCGGTCAAGGTTTCAAACCTTGACCGGTTTTTTAGCGCTAGGTTCGTTCACCCAATAGCACAATATTACCCGCGGTCGGCGTCTTGCTGCCGCCGACGGGTTCAATACTGACACCAATGGCCTGGTAGGTCAGGGCGCTCTCCGGCAGGTTGACTTGTTGGCGATCAGGATCGGTTGAAGCAATGGTCAAGAAACCGGCCGGCGCCGGCGTCCCTTGCGCCGGAATTAACCAGAGCTGATAGGTCTGGTCAGCCGGCAGCGGTGGTAGGCCATGTAAGACCAGAATCGCCCGGTTGTTATGTTGATAGAAGAACCCGCCCGCCGTTGGCGCTTTGTCAGTGCCGGCCAAGGGAACAACCTGGGTAGGATTGGTAAAGACGGCCAGTTGCCCCTGCGCTTGCTGCAACTGCAATTGCATCGATTGGATTTGTTGATTCATCTGAGTAATCTGCGTGTCGCGCCCCGTCAGGTCGGCGCGTAATTGCACCAGTTGGCGCTGGGCGTTAAAGTCAATCCAAACAATAAAGAGCGCAGCCACTGCCATTGCCGCCGCTGCCAGCCAGCCAAAGTCAAAACGGCGTGTAGGGGCCGGTTGCGGCGTCGGTTGCGGCGGCAACACGGGCGTTGGTCGCGCCAGGGCATAGGTCTGCTCTTGTTGTTGGCGAGCCGGCAACAACGGCGTATTCTTCGGCACCGTCGGTAAATTTTGCGTGATGCGTTCCGCCGCATCCAACAAAGAAAGCGTGCGCGACGGGATCGCTTCGGCGCGAATTTGTCCCATCAGGGAGTTTTTTACATGGGAGGAAAGCGGCGCAATCGGCGCCGTATATGCCAACTGCGCCGTGGCCGCGTCCAACCGCTCTACACGCGCCAGCAGGGCATGATGGCGTTGCATGTAGTCGTCCATGGCCACCATTTCGTCCGGTTCCAGGGCGCCTAAGGTATAAGCCGGTAATAATTCAACTGCTTCTTCGTAAGTCAAACCAGTACTCATCCACAATCACCTTAACAATGGTGGTATCACACAAATTGCATTTCTGCGACGGGCGGCGAGTCGCCGGCAATCCGGTATACCGCCTTAAAAATCACTTTTGCGCAGCCCGGTAGCTGCCAGGAGTCGCTCCAGCTTTTCCACCCCCAGCCGTAACCGACTTTTGATCGTGCCCAGGGGCAGCGCCAGATAGTCGGCAATTTCGCTTTGGGTCATGCCTTCAAAATAGGCCAGTTCCAAGATCAACCGTTGCTCTTCGGGGATCGACGCCAGGCTTTGGCGCACCTGCTGCTGTTGCCAACGCTGCTCTACCGTTAATTCGACCGAAGGCGCATACCCATAGCGACTGACGGTCCCCATCTCCACCGCCGCCAGCTCCGTTGTCTGTGGCCGCGCCTGCTGTTGGCGCAGCCGATCCAACCCGCGATTACGGGCAATGCGATAGAGCCAGGCCGCGCCGGCGCCGTCACCGCGGAAATCGCTGGCCTTTTGCCACACTTGCCAGAAACATTCCTGCACCACTTCTTCCGCCAAACGCACATCACCGACAATCCGCAGGATGACGTTATAGACCAGCGGCGCATGGCGGTCATACAGCGTCTCAAAGGCGTCGCCATTGCGCCGGGCAATCAGTTGTAAGAGTTCTTCATCAGATAACGTTGTTTGATTCACACGCAAATTCCGTTTTGACAGCCGAGGCTAGAAGGCTCACTGTAGAGCAGATTACCAATAAGCCGCGTTTCTGTCAAAACGCTGACCGGCAAACCGACGAGTGCATTGCACGGACAAGCGGCGATGCCATAACCTGACTTCCCGTGACCCGTGCAACGCACTCGTCGCATCCTGCGTGTATCATCTACACTCATTCTGACGTGAAGGATGCTGATTTGGATCACTGCTCCCTACGAAGTGGTTCATTGGGCGCTTGGGGCGAACCCGGAAGCAACCTTACCTTCCGGGTTCGCCGTTGTCTGCTCTGCTGTCGCTGCCACTGCCTACTTCGCCGTCAACGCAAAGTCTTGCACGACCGTCTGATTCCCGGCTCTATCGGCAGCGTAGATAGCAAAGCGATACTCGCCGCTGATAGCAGGCATCAGGTGATACGTCCAATCGCTCACTGGACCGGTGACAGTTTCGGCGGTCATCCTGCCCAGCGGGTCTGTGACCAGCACCCAAATGTTCTCCACCGTATCCCCATCGCTGACCGAACCACGAAGCACTGGTTGGCTGCTGTTTACCAATGCTTCGGTCATGCTCTGGGTGACAGTCAGCACAGGGGCTACGTTGTCTACCATCACGCTGAGTTCCACGGGCGCATTGGTGCGCTGACCATGTTCATCGCTGGCAAAGATCTGCCAGGTATGTAACACACCGTCGTTAGCGCTGACATCTTCATTGGTTGACCAATGGCCGGTGATCGTCCGCGGCGGCGCAACAGCGGTGAAATGCAAGGCGGCATCATAGAACGCACCACTATCGCTGGCCGGGTCACGGTCGCAGAGGGTCAGCGTCCAGGCGCCGACTGCATCCTGACCAGCAAAGGCCGCCAGGGATTGCCGGGGTTGATAGCTGTTGTGGGTATAAAGGCTTGCCAGGTCGTGACTGTTGCGGTCATCCGCCAGAAGCGCCGTCCCCAGATCGGTGAAGCGGGCATTGACGTTTTCGGCCAACACGTTACGCTCAAAAGCAAAGAGCGTCACCTGAGTGCCGGCGGGCGAAGTCAGGCTGGCTGAGAGGTCGCTGCGATAGGGATGCGCGAGGCGCAAGCCAACATTCAACGCGGCGATCGTAAAGCTGTCACCGATGTCGATCCTGCGCACCAGCCCCACACCGCCATCGGCGCACACTCCGCTTTGCTCAATTGGCAACGGTTCGCCAGGCTGGTCGGTGTACCCGTAGACAGACTGCGGTATGCTAAAGGGATCGATGGTGAGGTCGGCAAGACGGCAGGTTTCTGCGTTACTGTCGCAGACCTCAACCGACTCTGGCCGTGCGCTGTCGGTAAGCAGGCCATTCAGTTGTAGAACGGCATTGGCAACGAGGAGCGGCGTGCTGTCGGTCGGCGCGCCAAGTTGCGGCGCCTGCGCATCGATTACAACCGTGCGCGGCGCCGACCAATCGCTTTGCTGCCCGTAGCTGTCAGTGGCACGCGCACGAATGGTAAAGCGCGCGCCGTTGTCTGGCGCGACCCCGCCATTGCTGGCGATAACATCCCAAACGCAGCGCCATTGCCCATCCAGCGGTGAGTCGTCCACACAGGCGAAGCTGTTGGCGCCATTGACCTCAATTTCGATGGCGGGTACGGCAGAAGCGTCGCGCACCAGACCCTGGATCGTGGCGCTGATGGGGCTGCTTGTGGTAAAGTCGGCGGCGATGGCAACATAGCCAGGCGCGCCGTCATCGGGCGTATGTTCGACCTGCAAGCGGAAGCGCGGTCGATCGGTGGTGTTGCCGGTTACAGCGCAGCTACTTTGCGTGTAGGTGGGCGCGATGTCTAGCGTAACTGTCTGCACACCGCCGGATTGGACAACGCCGGTGAGCGCGCGTGTACCCACGCCAGGGGGCAGCGTTAAGGCAAGCCAGCCTGGGCAGCCATCCACCCAACTCTGGTCAGCAAAGCGTATACCGTTTTGTGGGTTGTTCAGATCGTTGTTGGTGTACAGATACGCTGGCAAGGTGACAGCCTCGGCCGTCGGGTTCTGGAAGTGCAGCGTATAGGTAACCGGGCTGCCCGACGACAACGGCGGATGGAACCCGTCGGTCAGGCCGTTCAACGCCAGGCGTTCAGCCGTACTGAGTGGCGCCGCGGGTTTGTCGGCGGCGCGGCAGTCGGGGAAGGTGGGGTCTGTTGGGCAGTAATTCTCGGCCAACCAGCGCTGATAAACATCATCATAAGGGTCAAACAAGGCGTCCCAGGGGTTGGGATTGACCGCAGGTTCAGGTAGGATCAAACGCACAGCGTCTGCCGTGCCATCGTAGTAGAGACCATCGTGCGCCGTGCTGAGGTAGAAGCGTAGATCAGATTCGGGGGTCAAGCAAGTGCCGGCCGCCAGCGGAATGGTATAGCGGTCGGTGAGCAACAGGCGATGCGGCTGGTCGGCAGCGGGGGCGCTGGGAACGACCGCGGTGCTGTCAACCGGATTGGCGTAGGGTAGCACTGACCAAAGACGCAGACCCGCACTGGGGCCTTCCTCGCCATCCACCGCCAAGGCCACCACATCGATAGTGGTAGTCGGGCTGCCAACCAAGGCAAAGGGCAGCACCAGATCGCTGAATTTGCCATCGTGTTCGTGGCTAAAGGCATAGGCGCCGCCCAGGCTCGCCAACGGGCCGTCATTGACCCAGGTGCTACCATCCCAGCGCAACAAATAGGCGGTCGTGCTATCTGTCACCCACAGCGCAAAGTCGGCTTGCATGGTGTTGATCGCCAGCGTGCCGGGTTCCTCACGCGCGGGTAAGAGCAAGAGTGTACGCTGGGCCGTGCTGGCGTAGGGATTGTAGGCGCCGAGGCTGCCCTGCCCCGCAATCGTATCTAGATAGATGAAGAGATCGCCGTCGGTCTCCCAATCGGCGCCTTCCCACAACCAGTGGAAAAAGCTGCCGTCCCAGCTTAGATAGAGCGATTGCGCCCCGTTCGACTCGGCGCCACGCCCCGCCAGGCGTCGATCCGAACCCAGCAAGGTGCAGCCATTGGTGACCCATTCACGATAAGGCGTTGGCAGTGCGTCGCCGTGTGGTTGCGGCGGCGTGATCTGGTCTGGCATACCAGGCAGATCATGATAGTAAGGACCATAAACCTGGCGGGTGGTGTTGCCAAGACCGTCTTGGGCAAGCACATGGAAGTAGTAGATGCTTGGCCCATCCGCCGCCGAGCGCGTGAACGCTTGCTTGAGTTGCACACCCGCCGCCGGATCCGGGGCCTGGGTCAGCGCCGCCAGCGGGGCGACAATCTGGTCGGTCCAGCCATACCACAAGCTGACGCCCCCGGCATCGGTGGTGGGGGCCAGCGTGACCGTAGTGGCGAGTGTCGTGTCGCTATAGGTGGCGTTGGCGACCAGCGGAATGCCCCCAGCCAGCAGGGTTGGCTCGCCCACGTTGGGCGCTTGCAGGTCGAGCGTGACCGAAAAATCGGTCGTGGTTGCCTTTAGCGACGCATCATAGAGGGTCAACGACAGCGTGCCGGTGGTGAGGTCGGGCGGATTGCCGGCAGTGGGCGGTTGCCAGATGGCTGCCCACGGCGCGGATGTGTAGACGGCATTGCCACCGACATAGCCGATCGGCTCGCTGATGGGGTGTAGATGGGTGATCAAGGCATAGCTTTCGTTCCCCAGCGCCAACGACGCGGTGGCGCTGATCACGCCAGTGGCATGGCTGAGATCGCCGCTAAAAATCAGCCCGCCCACCAGCGAATAGGCGTTGGCGGTGTAGAGATTACTCGCCAGCACTGCCATGGGTGGTGTTGAATCCACGGCAGGGGGGCTGTTGTCTGGGGCAGGTTCGTTCCCTTCAACGATCTCGATCCACTGGCCGGCGAACGTATAGAGACTTTGCACCTCGTCGGCGGTCAGCGCACGGTCATAGAGGCGCACGTCATCCACCCAACCGTCGAACGCTGTATTGTTGACCAGGTCCGGTCTGCTGCCAACGACAAGTGGGGTGTTGGGCGTGGTGGCAAAGGTTGTGGCAACAGAAGCGACCACTGCGCCATTCAAGTAGTAGGTGAGCAGCGCACCATCATGCGCCAGACAATGGTGATGCCAGTTGGTGTCGGCAGGAACCGCGGTGCTGATATCACCATCATGGCGATAGAGATGCCAGGCGTTGCCCGCATAGAGCATAAAGCCAAAAGCCTGGTTGTTGGCTGCTGTACCATAGTTGACCACATGTTCCGCCCAGCCGTTGACCGACCCATCGCTCGACTTGGCCCAGGCGCAGAGAGTGCGCGGGCTGTTCGACGCGGGCAACCGTTCGCTGATGGCGCTGCTCAGCGCGTCATCGCCATCGACGCTGCCAAAGTGTAGCGAATAAAACTGCGGGCTGTTGGCCGGTATATCGGTACTCCAGGCGGCGGTGCAATCCATATTGGCGAGCGTGCCGCTGATGGCGTTGGTGGTCTGATCCTGGACTGTGCAGTTGCCGGGGCCTTCCTCGAAGCTCCAGTGCA
The DNA here is from genome assembly GCA_021405325.1 of Caldilinea sp. CFX5. The sequence goes on from QWII01000035.1 coordinate 14,730, forward strand.
GCACCAATCCGCTGGTTGTATCCACTGACTCGGTGATGATGATTGCGTTGTCCTGCGCCAACTTGCTGCGGGTGGCTGAACCAGACCAGGACAACCGCAGTTGTGCGAACGCCGATGGGTGCTGAAGGTTTGCGCCTGGCAGGATCGGTTGCTGCACTGGCGGAGAAAACAGCGCTGGCGCCCGGTAGCTGGGCAAGCGCACCGCCCCTTGCCAGGTGTCCAAGGTGGCGGGTTGAACTGCTGCGCTGGCGACCCGTGTCTCGCCCGGTTGTGCAGACGCCGTGGCATCCCCTTGCGCCTGGGCGCTAGGCGGGGCGACGCGGGTGCAGTTGCCAGCCAGATCACAAACGCTGGCTTCTTCGCCGGCTGGCGCTTGGTTGAGTGTGCAGGTGACGGTCAGTTCAGCCAGGTGCTTATCGGCTTGCCGGTTGTTATCCCAACGGTAGACCGGTTGCACCTGGCCCTCTGCACCACAAGGGGTGATCAGACCATCCTGTGTCAGGAAAAGGTCGGCGGCATGGAAGGTGTACCGCGTCTGCCCACCCTCGACTGTCTTGGTGAGGGTGGCGCGTGGCGCGTGGGTGTCAATCGTCTGGTTGATGGCTGGCAGGAGTGGGTTGTAGGCGGTGTGTGCGCCTTGATCTTTACTCCGCAGGTCAACCCGATAGACGCCTTCTAACCCATCAGGCACATTTAGCCGCCAGCGATTACCCTGGCCAAGTACACCCGCCTGCCAGTGCTGGCTGTCGCTGATCACGGCTTGCCGCCAACCCATATTGGCCAGGTCGGCAATTTCGGCGGCGTTGAGAGCGTGGGCATAGATGCGCACATCATCCATCAGGCCATTGAAGTAGGGATCGTTCGGAAAGTGCGACCGTCCCAACCAGAAAGCACCCCCTGTGATCTGGCTTGGATTGAGCGTAATGGGGCCACTGGTTGCTTCCGTACCATAGAGGTAGAGGCGTCCGGTATCCCCTTGCAGCGTCACGGCCACATGCACCCACTGATTGGTCGGTAGAGAGTACGCAGTCTCTAACCAAGTGTCGGGAATTCCCTGCTGGAGTGTGTTGAAATACAACGTATTGTCTTTACCAGTGGGGGTAAAGTAGATATTATGGGTTGTGTCCGTCCCAAAGTCGAAGATACGCTGCCAGGGTTGACCACCGCGCCAGTAGACCCAGGCGGCAAAGGTAAAGTCATCACCTTGCGCCACCGCCGCTGACAGGTCAACGTAGTCATCCACCCCATCAAAGTTCAGTGCATAAGGCCCTTGCTGTCCAGGCGCCGCCTTGTTGTTGACATCGTCAGCCCCGCTGTGCAGGGTAACAGGTTGATGCCAGCCGCTCTCGTCGGTGAGGGTGTCACCGTTGATCAAGACTGGCTCATCCAGAGGCAAGGAAAGAAGCGCGCGGTTGCCCAGCCACAGAGAACGGATCTCCGCCGCACTTAGTCCACGGGCAAAGATGCGCACATCATCCATCCGGCCATTGAAGTAGGGATCTTGTACGTATTGCGAGCGCCCCAGCCAGTGATTGCTAGCGACAGCTTGATTGGGATTGAACGTGATGGGGCCACTGGTTGCTTCTATCCCATCAAGGTAGAGGCGTCCGGTCTCCCCTTCCAGCACAACCGCCACATGTACCCACCGATTGGCAGGGAGCGCAGTGGCTGCCGCTAATCCCTGTGGCGTTCCATTCTGGGTGATGAGGAAATTCACCTTCCCTTCGTTATCACTCGGCGTTAGGAAGAGGTGATTGGTGGTGTCCTGCCCAAAGTCAAAAATGCGCTGCATGGCTTGACCACCACGCCAATAGACCCAGGCGGCGAAGCTGAAGTCCGCGCTGGATGCCACATCGGCGGGCAGGGTGAGATAGTCATCTTGCCCATCGAAGTCTGTTGCACCGCCAGCCGGGCTGTCGCCGTGCGGTTCGGGGCAGTGACTATCGGCGCAAGTGGCCGGCGCCGCATTCTCGTCGGCCAGATTGCGATAGGTTGTGGTGGCGATGTCGGGGTGTGATGGTTCGTCGAGCGGCAGATAGAGCACCTGTCCCGCCAGGCGCGCAGAGGAATAGGGCGACGGGATGGCGTCGCGCGCCACTGCCCATAGTGGCGTGAAGGCGAGCGAGCCAGTTTCCACACCGGCAACTTGGGTTGCCGCCAACAGGCGTATTTCGTCGCCGCGCAGCGCGCGATGGTAGATGGCGACCTGGTCAATCACCCCCTTGAAATGGGGATCACCGTCATATTGCGAGCGCCCCAACCAATTACTGTTGCCGACGACTTGATTTGGGTTGAACGTGATGGGGCCGCTGGTTGCTTCCACCCCATCAAGGTAGAGGCGTCCGGTCTCCCCTTCCAGCACAACCGCCACATACACCCACGCGTTGGCGGGGAGCGCAGTGGCTAGCTGTAAGCCTTGGGGGGCGCCATTCTGGGTGATGAGGAAATTCACCTTTTCCTCGTTATCACTCGGCGTTAGGAAGAGGTGATTGTTGGTGTCTTGCCCAAAGTCAAAAATGCGCTGCATGGCTTCACCACCCTGCCAGTAGACCAATGCCGCGAAGGTAAAGTCTGCGCTGTGCGCCACATCCCTCGGCAGTCTGATGGCATCATCGCCCCCATCGAACGCCAGCCCATACCCATCCGGCGCCCAGTCCACGGCGTTGGGGCAGGAATTACCCGCGCAGGTGGCGACGCTGGCCGTCAGCCAACCGCTGGTGGCAACAAGGTTGGCAAAGGTGGTTGCGCCGGAACTTTCCTCGAAGGGATAGGCAAAGCGCACCCCTGGTGGTAATGGGTAGTCACTCAGCCAGCCCTGGAGCGAGGCGCCCTGTTTGAGCAAAGGGAAGGCCGTCTGTGTGATCGGTAGCCCGCTGGCGAACTCGTCGAGCGTCATGGTGGGCGCGGCGCCATCCAGCACTAGCGTGCGCGCAGGCAGGCTGCTTTTATGTTTTAGCTGATCCTCAGCCACAACCTCCAGGGTATAGGCGCCGGCGACCTGCGCCTGGTGGAACGGGTATGGCAATGACCAGGTTTCGCCGTTGAGCGTTGCCGGGTAGGGGGCGTCGCCCACCACGTTACCTTGCCCATCGCGCAGTGTGACCCAGACCTGGTGAACACCGCTGCCGGCGTCGCTCACTGTGCCATCCAGGTGTAGGATCTGCGCGGTGGCGTTTGTCGGATGGCGGGTTAGATTCTGTAATCCCGTCTGAGTGGCTGTCAGGGTTGGGGCTGTGCTATCCACCACAATCACGTAGCTGGCCGTTGGGATTTCACGGTTGCCCACTGCATCGGTGGCCCGTGTCTGAAGTTGGTAGCGGCCCTCGCCGCCCCATTGGGTGGGCTTGAACCACGGACACCAGGCAGGGCTGCTGGCATCGCCCCGGGCGGCGTCTTGACAGGGCTGGGCGGCACGCCAGATGGTGGGCGCGTCATTCAAGCTGACACCCACTTCAAGCAGCGTGACCTCACTTGTGGCGTCGGCGGTGTTCACCCCCAGTTGTACATCGGCATTGGCGTAATAATTCGTCGCCAAAGGCAAGGTTGCCGTCAGGCTGGATGTCGGCGCCAATGCATCAACGGTCACTTCGTGGGCATCCTCTTCTTCGATCCAGTTAGACTGACTGTCATAGAGATCTTTGATCTGATAGCCCCAGAGCGCATTGGGATAGACCAACACTTCGTCGAGAATGCCGGAGTAATGAACGTAGGCCGTATTAGCGTTATATGGCACGCCGATGGTCAATGGCGCGGCGTTGTGGCAAGCATTGGCAGTTGTACCCTGGACGGTGTTGTCAAGCACGCCGTTGATGTAAATGGCGAGATTCTTGCCATCGTAGGTGGCCGCCACATGGGCGTATTGGTCAAGCGGCAGGATGTTCTTGCTGTATAGCTCGACGAACACATTTTCTGTACAATGGCGCGTGACGTATATTTTGCGATCACTGGTCATATAGAGAGCATAGTTGCGATAATCGCCCTCACTCTTGGCGATGATCGGCTGTTTGCTGTTGGCATTTGTGCCGGCGGTGGGCTTGACCCACGCCGCCAGGGTAAAGGTATTCAGATCCAGTGCATCGCTATCGGCGATGGTGAGACCGTCGTCTACACCGTCGAAGGCTACCGCTGGCCCCAGCTTGCCCACGCGCCCGCTGTGTGGGCAGGTGTTGCCGTTGCAGGTGGCGCTGCTGCCACCGGCGTTCTCGAAGGCAGTGATACCCGCGTCCGTCTCGTCGAATGGGAGCAACACCAGCGGCGCGGCGTTTAACGGCGCGATCACGTTGCGCCCATCGTCGAGAATGCGCAGATCATCCAGACGGCCAGTAAAGCCGTCTCCCAGGTGGAGCGTGTAGGTTCCCGCACCAGGCCAAGGCAGCGAATTGTCCGCAGCCGCCTTGACCCCGTTGACATAGAGATTGGCGCCACTGTCATCGAAGTTGACCATGACATGCGCCCACTTGCCTGCTGGAAAGCTGGCGGCGGAACAGGCGGAAAGGATACAGAACTTCCCCTCCGCCCAAAACAATCTGAAGCCAAAATTATTGTCGGAGAAAGTCATGATCTGCCCGTCTTCTGCCGGGTTTACCCACAGGGCAAGACCAGGGGTGGCAGCGGGCAAGGTCAGGTTGTCGATTTGGATGACTTCGTTGCCGTCAAACGACACGGCACGGTTGACGCGCCCAGTCACCCCGCTGATGGGGCAGGCGCCCTGGCTGCAATAGCCGCTGACGCCTGGGTCGGCGACTGCGCCTTCATTGGTAAAGTTGAAACGGCTGTTGTCCAGGCTGGCGCTGGGCGGGTCGTCCAGTGTGTAGTGGTAGGGCAGTGTAACTGTGTCGTGGAGTTGCTGCACTTCTTCGTCGCTCAACGCGCGGTAATAGAAACGCATTTCATCGATGCTGCCCTTGAAGGGCAAGACTGGGTTGTGAATTTCATAAAAGAATTCAACTTTACCATCTCCGCTTAATTCGCCTGATCCATAGCTTGCGTAATTATCCTTGGAGTACCCACTGTGATCCGGCGTAGTGAGGTCCAACTTCAGATCCGGTAACATGCCGTCATCACTACTTATGTCATCTTCATACACATAGACCCGACTACCGGTACGACAGAAGGTGCGCTTCATGTCTTCGTAACCCTCTTGGGGGAATATGTCTTCCTTAGCTGGACCATCGCCCGGTTCCCAATCCCCGCTGTCAGCGTTATCATCGTATAGCAACCTGCTCTCCGTGAGAGACTCGTCTACAAATACATACACATATTCAGCATCGCTTTCTAAAGGATCTCCTTCCTCGATCGTGTGAACATTTTTTAGTTCAAATTCGCCACAGTAGTTGTCATCCCCGATGGTCAGAGTGGTGATGCGCTGCGGACGGCTGTTCGCTGGGGTCATGCGCTTGATCGGTACACCATTGACGTAGATAGTGACATCCGTATTGTCAAAGGTGACCGCGATATGATTCCAGACCCCCGGCGTAACTGCATTCGCTATGAAGCCGGTGTTCCATGCCTCCCCCCAGCCAAAGAGCAGATTTCTGCCATCCTGAACGCGCAGAAAGATGCCAGCATCGGTGTATTGCCACTTACGTCCCGTGGGCGGTTGACCAAAGATGGCGCGAATGCCGTTGGCATCTGTATCCGGCTTTACCCACAGTGCATAGGTGAAGGGGGTGTCGACTATACCGAAGCGCAGCTCTTCTGCCTCGATCACAGTGCGTCCATCCAGCACGAGTGCCTGACCAGTACCCACACCTTTCTCTGTGTTTTGCGTTCCCAGGGATTGTGTGGCGGATGGGCGGTCAGGGGCATAATTGAGCCGATCGGACGGGTTATCAAAGGTGAAATAGGCAACCGGGCCTGTCTGTGTGACGAGCGGCTGTGGATTGACATCCGTGGCTGCGGCGTTGGCAGTCAAGGTCACTGAGTAAGCGCCAGACAGGTCGCCAAAGACAGTTATTGTGCCACTGAGCGGCTGAGCCTGGCTGGGTCTGAGCTGATAGTCGGTGAGCCTCTTGTCATTGCCCCACCCCTTTGGCGCATCTACTTCCAGGAGTCCTGTCAGGGCTTTGCCGAGCAGATTGTTCTCCACGGTGGCCTCATAGGTCAGGCTGTCGTTGGGCGCCACCAGAAGCCTGGCGCCGCCACTGTTATAGCGCGCCTCCATCAACGCGCCAATGTGTGAATTGTCCAACGCCGTCGGCGCCACCACCAACTCATCCAGCGTGCCACTAAAGTAGGCGGCTTTATTGGTTGAATCAGAGAAATCGCTGCCGATCCACCAGTCGTTTACGCTTTGGTGAGTAAGCTCAGGGGGAAGAGGGCTATCCTGGGCCAGAACGACGCCATCCCGATAAATTGTGCGTAGATTCTGAGCCATGTCATAGGTGCAGGCCCAGTGGTGCCATTCTGTATCTGTATAGGCCTCGGGGCTACGCAGAATAGAATTATGGGTGGCGCAGGTGAAGTGATTTTCGTAATTAAAAAGCAGGCCGACCGCCGGGAAGGCGCTGACGCCACCGAAAAAGAGCGGAGACAATGGATTGGGCACGTTACGCTTTGCCCAAATCGCGATTGTGAAAGAATGATTGGCCAGCGACGAAGCCTGATGGATTTTGACCACGTCATCCTGGCCATCAAAAACCAGCCCGTTTGTATATCTGCCCTCATGACCAGCCTGTGGGCAACTCGCATCATCTGCGCAGATGGCATTGTTGAGCAGACCGGAAGCATCGGCAAAGCTTCTGGCGCCGGATCGCTCCTCAAAGCGGAGCAGCGTGACAGGCGCATTGGTTTCGGAGAGTTGGCTTTGCAGTTTCAGAATCGCCGGATCGGAGGGTACACGCGGGTGCAAGCCATAGCGTTGTTCCTGCGCATCGGTGAAGCTATCGCCGTCACTGTTCCAGAGCAGCGGGTCGCTGGTGACCCAGGTCTTCTGCGGCACACCATTGACGATGTCGTAGACAAATTCCCAGCCGCCCACCCAGTTGCCCTCTTGGTCCTGGTGAAAGATCTCTTGCCCATCCAGTAACCCGTCGCCATCGCTGTCGCTTTGGCGTGGGTTGCTGCCAACCAGCAGTTCGACACGGTCGCGCAGGCCATCATTATCGCTGTCGCCTGTACTTGCTTGCGTTCCTTGTTGTGTCTCAAAGAGGTCGCTCAGGCCGTCGCCATCGGTATCCCAGTAGCGGTCATCGGGGTCGTTGCCGTCATGGGCCGGGCTGCGCAGACCATCACCATCGAAATCTTTCATGACCGGGAACTTCACGTCGCCACGTTGACCCCAGGCCAGCGAGGCGCCCTTGTCAACCTGTACGCCGGCGTAGAATTCAGTTAGCGCGGCCGGGAAAATGTCGTAGGTCAATTGCAAGTCAATATGGTTCGTCCCGGCGTCGCTGCGGATAAAGCAGACCGGAACGGCTGGAATCGGCGTGACCGGCGGCAAGGGGATCGTCCAACATTCCTGTGCCGGGTTGGCGTATGCTTCGCGCAGATACAATGGTAGCGGTAGATTGAGGCCAGCCTCGGTGAAAGGTATTGTGGCGGTGACGGCGCCGCCGCTCCAGGTGATCACTGTTCCGGCGGCTAATCTGGCAACCGTTGGCGCCATCACCAGCGGGTCGTCGTATTGGATACCGGGCGAACGGTGCGAACCGGTCAGCACGCCATCCTGCAATTCCTGCCATTCGCTTTCCATTTCGGCGCGGTCAACGCTGCGCTTACTTTGGCCAATCGTCAGATCGTAGCGATGGGTGGCGCTATCCAGGTTGTCCCAGTTGAGTTGCCAGAAATAGACAAGCGACTTCCAGTCAAAGGGCTGGTCGACCAGTGTGATCTTGTTATCCACGCGCAGGGTTGGCGCAATCTCATTGCCCACCTGGAAGCCCTGGTCGGGGTGTTGCAAATTTAACTGAAAATTGCTGGTGGTCAGGCGATCTTTGGCTTGCATGTTGCCCACCAGCACCGTCTGGCTGAACAGTAAGAAGCGCACAGCCTCGGTGGCAAGCCCGGTGAGCCCGGCACAGAACGAAAGTTTTGCCCCACCCGTGCGCGGGATGTTGAGGGTCGTGGCCGTTTCGAGGTCAAAGCCAGCGGCTTTTGTAATGGCGCAGGCGGCGGCAATCACCCCGTCGATCAGCGCGATCACCGCCACGATGATGGGGCCAACAATTGGGATAAAACCAATCGCCAGCATGATGACAGCCACGATGATGGTGGCGATAACCCCGCTCAAGGCGGCGGTGAAACCCAGATCAGTGATGTTGAAGGCGCCAGCCGCCCATTGGGCAATAAACGATCCCACCGCAATCGCAGCCACGAGCACCAAGCCGACGACCGCGGCAATCTTGACGGCGCGGCTGAGCGGCTGTGCCGTCTTCATCGCCTGGACAAGACCGCCTGCACCTTTTACCGCGCTGGCTACCTTTGTCCCTTCAGCCGTCAGGGTCAGCGCAGACGATACCGCCGCCAAGCTGGCTAACGTGGAATCAATCACTTTGCCGGCAGTTTCGTTACTGGTTGCTAATTTGCCGATCATCAAGCCAATGGAAACAACTGCGATAGACAATCCGGCAGCACTGACGCGTGTCTGCAAATCTGAGCTGCCAAAGGCGCTCTTAAACTTAGTCACTCTACCCTGTAGCACATCACCAAGGATCGCCAAGCGCGTTCTTGAATTCACCGCATCCAGCACCTCTTGGGAAGCGAACTCGAATTTATTGACCATGCTCTTGGTGAGCAGTTCTTGTGCCAGGTCTTCCGTGATCTCGCTCGCGATAATCTGCAATTTAGCCCCAACAACTTTTTCCGTCGCCTCCTTCAATTTTGTCGGCAGCAGGTTCTCTGTGGACATCGAGGGCAGGGGTGAGTTATCTAATGCAACAATGCGGTTCGCTCCAAAGAGCATCCCCATGGCAAAGGCTTGATTGGCAAGGGCGATCCCGTCGCGTATTGCCGTACGCTCCGCCGTATCTTTGGCTTGCTGCAAGATGTCCGCTTGGTCAGCCGCAGTTTGGAGGCGTACACGCAGCAAATCCAGATATTGCGCGGCTGGGAACGCTTCCCAGCGGCTGTTTTCATACCGGAAGGGTTTCCAGCTATAGGAGGCAAGCACGCTAGCGGTGGCCGGTAAAGCCAGGGTGTTCCCACCGTCCCATAATGCCGTTTTATACTCTTCTTCGCGGGCAAAGAGCAACAGGACATGGTCATAGCCGGCTTTATAGCTGCCATCATGAATAAATCGATTCAAAATGCCGGGCGTGACTTCGGCAGCAACGCGCACAATCTCATCCTGTGTCTCATAGGTATTGACCTCGGCGCGCAAGCTTCCCGGCGGGATGTAATTTTGATTTTCCAGGGTTGGTATCAACGCTTGATTAAGCGGAAGACGATTGTGTTTGCCGCTGGCAAAGTCACTATCCAACACACTAACCGCAGTCCATAACTGGGCATGAATCGCCTTAACATCGGCGTTGGCGTTGTTAGCGTTGTCCGGGTCCTGGTAAATGACGGCCGAGCGCATGGCAATGTCCTGACGGGCGCTCAGGCCAGCCAGCCGCCAGCCTTCGTTCGCGTAGACATGCACAATTTGGATGTTGCCATCATCGCCCAACAATTGCACCATCCACACCAGCCGCACCTCCTGCGCCGCCCCCAGGCTGGTGACGCCGGCGGCGGGCCAGTAGGCCATACGGGCGCTAAAGGCTTGTTTTTCGCCACGGGTTTGACCTGTGACCACATGGGCGGGCAGATAGGCTATCACCTGGGTGGGACGGCCCTGGCCGTCAAGCTCATCGCGCAGGGTGATGCCGTAGGCCGCCAGGTGGGCGGTCGCAAACATCTGGCCGCCGGGCAGGGCGCCATTGGCGACGTCGCCAAGCGGCAGACAGAGGGTGCGCCGTTCGGCGCCGCGGCCTTGGCCAAACAGCATAACATGGTTGCCGTCCAATAGATCGGGTAGCGCCAGCGCGCCAAGCGACCAGGGGGCGCCGTTGGCAGTGACAGAAGTCGTCTCCATTACCAGTTTGGGCGCTGCTGGGTCCGCCGCGGTTGTCGTCGACACAGGCGGGGTTGACCCGACCTGTGGACAAGTCGATTGGAAAATCTTTACGCTGTCCACCGTAATTGCTGCATTCGCTTTGCCTGTCAGCGTAGGAAATGCCACCGTCGTTGTCCCGGCATCACCCCGCAACTCGACGGTGGCGGTCAACCAAGCCTGTATAAGCGACGTGATTGAGGATGTAGCTGTGATCGGTGTATACCCAATGCCACTGCGCGTGACGGTCAGGACACTGGTTGTGGGGAAAAGTTTGTTGGCATCGGCGGCCGGAATCTTGATTTCCACGACGGGAACCAGGCGCAGATCGCCATTTTCCTCGCTGGGTGAGTAGCTGCCGGCTGACTTACCGGTGGCGAAGGTGGTTTCCTTTGTGCGCACTACCTGTCCTTTGCTGTCGTTCGTCGGCCAATCCAGCACATTGTGCGCATAAGAAAGCTGCGTGCGCGAAATTGGCGTCAGTTGGAAATCGACAAAAAGCGGCTCATTGGGGGTCAAGCCATTGCTCTGAAAGGTGAATGGGCTGTTTTGGGTATAGACCTGTGTGGTTTGCAGGAATGGGCTTAGGTCCGTACTATCATCCACACCGTCACCGTCGTTGTCATACGCAAAGAGGTCTGGCACAAGATCGTTGTCGCTATCGCGATTACAGGGAAGATTTGATGGCGCTGCTAGATCGAGTGGAGTGTTCTCCCGCCAACATTCCAGCGTATCGGGCAAGCCATCTTTGTTGGTATCTACATTGTTCGGGTTGGAATACCATTGACGGCCCCCCAGCGTAAAGCCTTTGACTTCGAGGTCGTCGCGCACTTTGTCGCCGTCACTATCCGGGTCGTCGAGTTTTGTGCCTAAACGTGCTTCTTGCAGGTCGGTCAGGCCGTCGCCATCACAATCCGGCGTATTGATACATCTGGGTGGTTCAGCTCGATCTGGCACACCATCGTTATCGGTATCTGGGGCGGCGGTCGTCGTTGTCTGGGCAGCGGGTACGCTAGCCGCGCTTTGGGCCGGGTACAGCAGCCGATCGGGTTGGACAGCCAAGGTGTTCGCAACGGCGCTCATCGGCGCTGCTGCCAGGGGAGGGCGGCTGGGATCCCAGGTGACGGCCTGTGCAGCCAACTGCTGGGCAGCTTGGGCCTCTGTGGCCTTCATCGCCTGTTGGGCTGCCACCTGTTCCTGGTCAAATGCCGCAGCCTGTGTACTCTGTAACAGCGGTACACAAACTTGCGAGACAATAATGGCGACGGTGAGCGCGGCGTATACGTTGGGTTTATGGCCAAAGCGCACGATGAGCGCTGCGCCTAGCCCCAAGACCATCAGCAGGGCAAAGTGCATGCCCACTTGCGGCCACTCTACCAGTGTTAAGCGACCAAGCTGATTTGCCAGCCAGAGTGGTAGCTTGGGCAGCGCGCCGCCGAATGGCGCGGTGGCGTGCGCCAACTGGCTGGTGTCAAAGTTGGCAAAATCGGTGTGAAGTACAGCGTGGACGCGACTGCCATCGCTTTGCTGGGGGAAATTGAGGGTGAAATTGAGTTGCTCGGGCAAGCCCACTTTGCTTAACCAGATTTCGCCTGTACCGACCATGCCTTGATAGGTGTGTGGCGTATCGAGTGTGATCCCAGGCGGCAGTTTCCCGGCCTGGCGCAACTGTTCTTCCAGTTGGCTGCGGATGTACTGGGCAAAGGTCGGACCATCCAGATCAAACTGAAACTGACGGAAGCTGTTTGACGCCAACGCCACTTCGCGCACATGTTTAACGCCATGCAGATAGGCCAGCGGATCGCGATTGGGGGCGAAGACCGCGCTAATATCGTCGATCGGCTGCCATTCTTCCCCTGCCGCACGACCATAGCTCTGTTCCCCGTCAGTACGAACCTCGTAGGCGCGGCTGCGCTCCAGGATCGAACCGCCCTGCCAGATGGCTACTTGAAAGTTTTTTGCCTTCGTGTCATTTTTGCCTTCGAGATAGAGACTATCCACCTGTGCCGGACGGCCAACGTTGGTTAGGGCGGGGGCATGGTAGGTGGTTTGCTCAATTTCGGTGTGGAAGTCGTAAGCGCCAGCTTGCTGCGCCAATAGCCAGGCGCGTTGCAAAAGTTGTTCGGCCTCGTGTTCTTGCCGCAACTTCTGGTAAGCCGCCGTCAAACTGGTTGGGTTGAATACGCCCGTGAACTGATCAGTTAAGAGGCTTTTGCTAAAAATTGTGGCTCTACTCGCGGCAACCACCAACAAGGTAACCAGGATTAAGGAAAATGCTAGGAAACTTTTTCTGTGATCCATCGCCAGTCTTCTCCAGGTGTGCTAATCGTTGTTGATTTACAGCGAGTTGTTTAGGAGGTAAACCTGCCGTAAGTATGGTGAGTAGTAAATATTACTATAGTAACCGCGTTCTCGCATAGTTTATACACAGGACTTAGGCAATATAGGCTCCCCCTCGCCTGACACGTCAGGCGAGGGCGCTAGAGGGTTAGGAAACCGGCGGTTTATTTCGTCACAGCAATGAGGATAACACCGAGGGTGATCATGGCAGCGGCGGTGATGCGCAGGTGGCGGGCCGGTTCGCGGAAGAGCAGAGAACCGGCGACGGCGCCGATGACAATGCTGATCTGGCGCATGGCGACGATGGTGCTGGCCTGGGCGCTGATCTGGTAGGCCCAGAGAATCAACCAGTAGGAGCTAAAGACGCCAAGCGCCGCCACGGTGGACCAAGGCCAGTCGCTACGCAATTTTTCCAGACCGGTGGGTAGATTCTGGACACGTAACGTAGCCCAGAGCATCAAAAAGGTAAACGCCGATTCGTAGACATAATAACGTGCCGCTGTCGCGGCGCCCGGCATCATCTGTTCGGCAGCCAATTTGTCAACCACCGAGTAACCCACCGTGCCAATCGCCGCTAGCAGCACCCAGCCCATTGCGCGATTCCGGTAAACGGCGAAGCGTAGATTACGAAACGACGTGTGAGGAATCACCAGACAGCCAACTGACACCAAGACCATGCCCAGCCAGGCGGCAGGGGGAGGCTGGTTGCCGCGTAGCGTATCAAAGATGGCAATAAAGAGAACCGGCAGCGCCCGTACAATGGGGTAGACCATTGTAAAGTCGCCATGTTCGTAGCCGCGCAGCAAGCCCAGGTAGTAAAAACTTTGGAAGATGCTGGTCAGGATCAACATGGCCCAGACAAAAAGCGAAAAAGGCTGGGTTGTCCATTCCAGCCAAAGTGACGGGAGCAAACCCAGCACGGCGATCAGGAGGGGGACACGTAGGAGCATTTGATTCGCCCCACGCGCACGCACCATCAAGTTCCAACTGGCATGGATGATGGCCGAGGTAAAGACAAGCAAAAGCAGAAAGTAGGTCATTTGCGCAATTCTTTACTCTGAATGAGGATAATTTGTGATATACTGTTTACAGTATAACATGCTGCGCCTCACAAGAGGCAGAATGGCGCTCCTGTTTGACAAGTTGCCACCAGAAACGCCCTGCGCATCACTCCCTAGCCCTAACCGATTTGCAATCAGACGCAGCAAACGCTTTGATGATCTCCATCGGATTTTATCGTCTCTGACAGGTGTGGCGCCTGCCGGGGAATGTTCGCATCCTAACAACTGTAGAGGAGGCATGTCGTGGTGGATAGAGAAAAACAATATGACGTCGCAATTATTGGCTCCGGCATTGGTGGTTCGACCTTGGCCACCGTCCTTGCCCGTCAGGGGCTTAGCGTCTTAGTCTTTGAGGCCGGCGTTCACCCACGCTTTACCATTGGCGAGTCGATGATCCTGGAAACGTCGGAAGCCATGCGCGCCCTGGCGGAGTTTTATGATGTTCCTGAATTGGCCTACTTTAGTTCGGAAAACTTCTACTGCTATATCGGCACTTCGCATGGGGTGAAACGGCACTTTAGCTTTGTCCATCATACCGCCGGCCAAAAGCAGGATGTGACCAAAAGTCTGCAAGCGGTGATTCCCAAGCTGCCCTACGGCCATGAGGTGCATATCAACCGCCAGGACGCCGACTATTTGCTGACTTCGATTGCGATTTCGTATGGGGCGACGGTCTTGCAGGGGACGCCGGTGCAGGAGATCCAGGTTAATGACGACGGGGTCGAAATCATTACGGCCAAAGGCGCCCAATATCATGCGCAATACATTGTTGATGCCGGCGGGATGCGATCGCTCATAGCCAACAAACTGGAATGGCGCCACCGCAATTTACTGGCCCACTCGCGCACCATCTATACCCACATGATCGATGTGCCTTGTTTTAACAATGTTGGCCCCAGCCAGGCTGATTACAACTTTCCCTACCCGTTTTCGCAGGGTACGTTGCATCACATTTTTCATGGCGGCTGGCTCTGGATCATCCCCTTCAACAATCATCCGGCAGCGACCAATCCACTCTGTAGTGTCGGGTTGCAACTCGACCCGCGCATTTATCCGCAACGCACCGACCTCAGCCCGGAAGCCGAGTTCTACGAATTTGTTCGTCAATTCCCCGATCTGTACGCCCAGTTGCAACACGCCCGCCCCGTGCGTGATTGGATGCGGGTAGATCGGCTCCAATACTCAGCCCATCACATCGTCGGCGACCGCTTTGCGCTCCTGGCTCATGCCGCCGGTTTTATCGACCCGCTTTATTCCAAAGGGTTGTATGTGACGCACATGAGTATCTTCTGGCTGGCGGACCTTTTGCTCAGAGCCAAACAGACGGGTGACTATTCAGCCGCCGCCTTTGCGCCGCTGGAGAAGATGACCTTGGGCTACATCGGAATGCACGACCGTCTGGTCGCCAGTTCGTTCAAGTCGTGGAGTAATTATAAGCTGTGGCAGGTCTACTCGGTGGTCTGGTTATTGGGTGCGTATCTGGAGTATGTACGGCTGGTGATCAACCGAATGCGGGCGCGTGATCGGCAGGAGTACCTGAGCCTCATGGCGCCTCATCGGCTGGCCGGCGGCGGCTTCGACCGCTTTTTTGCCATTCAGGAACAGATCGACGCCTTGATCGATCAAGTAAACCCGGCGGATGAAGCGGATGTGGATCGCACCGTGGCGGAGATTAAAGCGCTCTTTGCCGCGTTCCCGTGGATGCCCTCCGCCTTTCGCGACCTGCTCAACGGCAAGCGCTTTCTGCCCGATAACAAATTGCGTCCCAATCTACTCAACCCGGGCACCGGCTTTATGGGCGGCGGTGAATATCGCACACACTTCTTTGGCGACAAAACCCTGCCCGAACTCCTGCGCCGAGCCATTGCTGACCAGGTGCGCTATTCCACCACAGGGTTACAATGGCGCCGCCGCACCCAGGCCCGGTTGGCAGGACAGACCCTAAGCCAGAAATAAAAGGCTGAGAGATAAAGAGATTGAGAGATTAGAGATTGCGCAAGGCATCATTGCCACGCAATCTCTAGTCTCTCAATCTCCCTTTTAAATCTCTACCTGCGACCCCAACTCCACTACGCGATCCGGCGGTAAGCGGAAGAAATCAGTGGCGGCGCGCGCATTGCGGCTCATGGCGGCAAAGAGATTTTCGCGCCAGATGGCCATGCCCGGTTTCTTCGACGCGATGAGCCGTTCACGGCCCAAGAAATAGGTCACCTCAGATGATTTAAACTCCAACCCTTGTTTACGCGCCCGCACGAGATCCCGTGGCACATTGGGATCTTCCATAAAGCCATAATGCAAGACGACGCGATAAAAACCATTTTCTAACTTGTTGACCTCAATCCGCTCCTTGTTGGGGACACGCGGGATTTCCATCGTCTCCACCGATAACAGCACGACCTGTTCATGCAGCACCTTGTTGTGCTTCAGGTTATGCACCAGCGCCGGCGGCGTCGAGGTGGGATCGCTATACATAAAGACCGCTGTGCCCGGGACATGGATCACCTTGTCCGCGCCCAGTCGTTCGGCAAAGGTAGTAAAGGGCATAGAACCGGTGCGCAAGCGTTCGCGCAGAATGATGCGCCCACGCTTCCAGGTGGTCATCAAGGTAAAGACGGCGACGCCAATCACCAGCGGGAACCAACCGCCATCGGGTAACTTGACAATGTTGGCGCCCCAGAAAGAGAGGTCAATGATCAGAAAGAAGGCGGTGAACCCAACACCGTAAGACAACGGCCAGCCCCACTCCTCGCGTTGAATAATGAACAAGAGAATGGCGGTAATGACCATTGTCGATGTCACAGCGACACCATAGGCTGCGGCCAAATTGCTTGATGTCCGAAAGGCGAGAACCAGGCTAATGCAGGCGATCATCAGCAGCCAGTTGATACCGGGAATGTAAATCTGCCCAATCTCTTCGCTCGATGTATGGCGGATTTCCATGCGGGGCAGATAGCCCAGTTGGACAGCCTGCCGGGTGAGTGAAAAGGAGCCGGTGATCAGCGCCTGTGAGGCAATGACTGTGGCAAGCGTTGCAATGAACACCACCGGGTAGAGCGCCCATTGGGGCGCCATGCGGTAGAAGGGGTTGACCACCGCTTCCGGATGTTCCAATAAGAGCGCACCTTGCCCAAAATAATTTAAGAGCAACGCCGGCAACACCACCGTAAACCAAGCAGCACGGATGGGCGTCTTACCAAAGTGACCCATATCGGCGTAGAGCGCTTCACCACCGGTGACAACCAGAAAGACCGAACCTAGCACCAAAAAGCCATGCCAACCATTGACCAGAAAAAATTCAAACCCATAATAGGGATTGATGGCTAGAAAGACCTGCGGGTGCTGAACAATCCAGCGAATGCCCAAGAGCGCCAGCACCAGAAACCAGAGCAACGTGGCCGGCCCAAAGATTTTCCCCACCCGTTCGGTGCCCTGGCTTTGAAAGAGAAAAAGACCGACGAGAATAGCAATCGTGAGTGGAAGAACGTAGGGTTGGAGAACCGGCGTCGCCACTTCTAACCCTTCCACCGCCGAAAGAACGGAAATGGCCGGTGTGATCATCCCATCGCCATAGAGTAGCGCCGTACCAAACAGTCCTAGCAAAATTAAGCGATAGCGCGGCGTATGACGAGCGACTGGGCGAATGCGATTGACAAGCGCCGTCAACGCCAGAATCCCGCCTTCGCCACGATTGTCGGCGCGCATGACAAACGTCAGATATTTCACCGAGATCAACAAGATCAACGACCAAAAGATTAAGGAAAGAACTCCCAGAATATTATCATGCGTCACAGGAATGCCATGCGTCTCATGAAAAGATTCGCGAAACGCATAGAGGGGGCTGGTGCCAATATCGCCATAGACAACACCCAAAGCGCCCAGCGCCAGATAAAGCAAGGGCCTGCTGTGAGGATGAACGTGTTCATGGCTCTCACTCTCGCGGTGGCCCTGTGCTTCTTCAACCTTGCTCATACCATACTCCTCCACTCAACCGAGTGGCCTGATAAGTGATTGGTGCAGGCAAAGCGCCCGCATCTTATGCCAAACGCATATTATAGCGGAATTTGTGTTGGATAACCAAACAAGAGCCTGACAGAGTAGATTTCGGCGTTAATCAAAAATAGACTACTTATCAAATGGACTGCCTGCTTGCACCCTGACGCCAACCAACAGTTGTAAAAAGCGTGGCGGCGCTGTACAATATGCAACGTCAACAGATCCAGTGCCATAAGGTAGAACAGTATCGATGACCACTTCACCCTTCTCCATCAAACGGATTGCCCTTAGCACCGGCGGCGGCGACGCGCCAGGGTTGAATGCCGTGATTCGCGCCGCCGTTCTGGCCGCCCGCCAACGGGGTTGGCAATGCGTTGGGATACGTGAGGGCTACAATGGCCTGTTGATGCCGGAACGCTTCAATGGGCATGGCGTCTATCCCTTAACGCGTGATAATGTGCGTGGCATCACCCACCTAGGCGGCACCATTCTCGGGACCACCAATCGCGGCAATCCCCTTCGCTTCCCCGTGGTGCAAGCCGATGGCGCCCTACTGGAAATTGATCGTTCTGATGAAGTCGTAGCAAAGTTGCGCGAGCATGAAATCGATGCGCTCATTTCCGTGGGCGGTGATGGTTCATTGGGCATTGCCAACATATTGGCGCAAAAAGGCGTGCGCGTCGTCGGCGTACCGAAGACCATTGATAACGATCTTGATCGCACCGTCGCCACCTTTGGCTTTGACACGGCCGTCTCTTTTGCCACCGAATGTCTGGATCGCCTCCACACTACAGCCGAATCGCATAACCGCGTGATGGTGGTCGAAGTGATGGGGCGCTATGCCGGCTGGATCGCGCTGCATGCCGGGGTGGCTGGTTCGGCGGATGTGATTTTGTTACCGGAAATTCCCTATGATCTCCAAAAGGTGACGGAGAAGATTTACCAACGCACAGTGGAAGGCCGTAATTTTAGCATCGCCGTGGTAGCGGAAGGCGCCATGCCCCAAGGGGGCGCGTTATCCGTGGTGGAAAAGCAGATTGGCCGTGAACAGCGCCTGGGCGGCGTTGGCGCTAAAGTCGCGGCCGCATTGGAAGCCATGACCGGCAAAGAGACGCGAGTTGTGGTCTTGGGGCACCTCTTACGGGGCGGTAGCCCAACGGCGACGGATCGCTTGTTGGCCCTCCGCTTTGGCGCCGCCGCCGTGCGCGCGCTGGCCGAAGGCGAGTCGGGCATCATGGTCGCGCTGGATCCGCCGAATGTTAACTATGTACCGCTGGTCGAAGCCACGCAACGCATGAAGAGCGTCCCGCTCGATTGTGACACCATGCTAACGGCGCGCGATCTGGGTATTTGCTTTGGGGACTAGTTGGCTTTTACTGTATTGGCAGTGGTCGTTTCTGCCATGTGTTCAAATTCTTCTAATTCAAATTGTAACTCAAGCTTATCCGGCAGTTCCATCATCTTGATTGACGGTATGTCTATTGTCACTGGGGATCTGGCTCTAACCGGCCACCACGAACTGTACCACCCAAAACCAGCGCCGCGCCAATCAGCGCCAGATTTTTGATGATGTACTGCCCTTCCATCGTTAGCCCGTAGGGAAAGGCCGTCCACGTTACTTCCGGTAGAAGAACAAGGGGCAATGCCGTGCCGGGCATCTGCAAAAAGAGCAACAGCAAGGTGACGCGCATAAATTTGCCTGTAATCAATCCCAATCCAATCAGCATCTCCCACACCGCCAGCACCGGTAAGAAGAGATCGGGATCGATAAAATAGATTGTATGGCGCACCAAATCCTCCGCCGGACTCAGGCCGGGAAAGAGTTTGAGCGCGCCAAACCAGAAGAAGACGACGCCCAACCCCAGCCGCATAATTAACAGCCCATAGCGCGCCATCCAATGGGTAATACCTGTATCGATTTGATCAAAGTAACCGCTTAGGCGGTTCATCGTTGGGTTTGTCTGCATTTGTTCTGTTCCTTGTGTGTTATGCTTGCTTATATGTTCGAAATTTCACAAATACTGTAGCTGAAAACTGTTGATCAGGCCGTATTCACTCGTACAATCAACGGCCCTATCCTGGCTACCTGACCAGGATCATAACCCGTCATGCTATCAGTCTCATTGCTCACCACCTGCCTGATTCAAAATCTACATTCTCTCTCTACAATGGGGGCAAGCTAACTGACCTGACTCGGCGCCATTCTTGCCGGACAGATCCATAACCATAAATTCATTTTGCAGAGGAGCCATTCTGACAGGCCAATTGACGCATAACCCGAACGCTCATCTACAGAAAGTGTGAGGTTTCGACCCGCCACACCTGTCAGGTTTCCAAAACCTGACAGGTGTTCACACTTTCCGTAGATGATCCAACCCGAAAAGTATAGTAAGCGTCATCCATCCTGTCACCTTGTCACCTTGTCATTTTCAGGAGGCAGCATGACCACCTTAGTTACAGAAAAACCGGTTGCGGTGAAAAGCCCAGTTGCGACCGAAGAGACAGGCAAACGTTGGGTCTATTTATTCAATCAACTCGACCTGCTGGAGCAGACCGCCAAGACCAAGAATTGGGATGAGGTCCGTTCGCTCCTTGGCGGCAAAGGCGCCAACCTGGCCGAAATGACGCGCATTGGCGTGCCAGTCCCCCCCGGTTTTACTGTCACAACAGAAGCGTGTAATGCCTACCTGGCCTGTGACCATCAATTCCCGCCCGGCATGTGGGAGCAGGAAGTGGCCGCTATGCAAGCCCTGGAAACGCAGACGGGCAAACGCTTTGGCGACACCAAGAACCCCCTGCTCGTCTCCTGCCGCTCCGGCGCCAAATTCTCCATGCCCGGCATGATGGACACCGTCTTGAACATCGGCTTGAATGACGAGACGGCCCGCACCATGGCCGATCTGACCGGCAACCCGCGCTTTGTTTATGACTCCTATCGCCGTTTGGTGCAGATGTTTGGCGCTGTGGTCATGGGCGTGCCTGATGAACCCTTTGAACGCATCATTGAAGAGGTCAAGGAAGCGCGAGGCGTCCGCTTGGATGTCGAGCTTTCCGCCGAGGAATGGAAGCGCATTGCCGACCGTTTCAAGGGCTTAATCATTGCCTACACGGGCGGTGAATTCCCGCAAGATCCCTACAAGCAACTAGAAATGGCAACCCGTGCCGTCTTCAACAGTTGGTTCGGCAAGCGCGCCGTCGATTACCGCAACGCCACCGGTATCCGTCATGATTTGGGGACAGCCGTCAATATCCAGATGGTGGTCTTTGGCAACATGGGCGAGCAGAGCGGCACCGGCGTCGCCTTTACCCGCAACCCGGTCAACGGCGCCCGTGAACTCTATGGCGATTATTTGATTAATGCCCAGGGTGAAGATGTGGTCGCCGGCATTCGCAACACCTCGCCCATTAGCCAGTTGCAAAAGGAACTGCCGGCGGCCTACGCTGAATTTGTCGAAATCTGCAACAAGCTGGAAAACCACTTCCGTGAGATGCAGGATGTTGAGTTTACCATCGAACAGGGCAAACTGTGGATGCTGCAAACCCGTGACGGTAAACGCACCGCTCGCGCCCAAATCAAGATCGCTGTCGATATGGTCAACGAAGGCTTGATCGACAAGAAGATGGCCCTCATGCGCGTGAAACCAGGCCAGGTTGACATGCTGCTACACCCGCAATTTGGCGGCGAGGTCAAAAAAGCGGCGCAAAACGCCGGCAACATGCTGGTGGAAAAAGCCGTCAATGCCAGCCCTGGCGCGGCGGTCGGCATGGCGGTCTTTGATGCCGATACTGCTGAAAAGTGGGGCAAAGAGGGCAAAGCTGTGATCATGGTGCGTCCGGAAACCAAACCCGATGATGTGCATGGTATGATTGCGGCTAAGGGCATTTTGACCAGTCGCGGCGGCGCAACCAGTCACGCCGCGGTGGTGGCCCGCCAGTTTGGCACCCCAGCGGTTTGCGGCGCCGAAGAATTGCGCATCAGCACCGAACAACGCCTCTTTATCGTCATGGTTGGCGACCGCGCCGTGGAAGTCCACGAAGGGGACTGGATCAGCCTTGACGGCGGCACTGGGGAAGTCTTCCTGGGCAAACTGGAGATGCAAGAGCCGGACTTTGCTCGTGAAACCGATTTGAACACGCTGCTCATCTGGGCCGATGAAACCCGCCGCCTGGGCGTCTGGGCCAACGCTGACTACCCCAAGGATGCCCAACGCGCCCGCCGCTATGGCGCTCAGGGCATTGGTCTCTGCCGCACCGAGCACATGTTCTTTGAGACCGAGCGGCTGCCGATTGTCCAAGAGATGATCATGGCGACCAGCAAAGCCCGCCGCTTGGCAGCCCTAGATCAACTGCTGCCCATGCAGCGCGGCGACTTTGATGGTTTGTTCCGCGCCATGGATGGGCAACCGGTCATTATTCGCCTGCTCGACCCGCCGTTGCATGAGTTCCTGCCCTCGTATGAGCAACTGGTGCAAGATCTGGCCGACCTGAAGGTGCGCTTGCAACACTTCCACACCCTGAGTGAGATTGACGCCGCGCTGGCTCAAGTGCGCCAGAAAGAGGATGTCTTGGAGCGAGTCAAGGCGTTGCGCGAGTCCAACCCCATGCTCGGTCTGCGCGGCGACCGCTTGGGCGTGGTCATGCCGGAGATCACCGAAATGCAGGTGCGGGCGATCCTGGAAGCGGCGGTCAACGTCAAGCGCGCCGGCGTTGATGTCCACCCGGAGATCATGGTGCCGCTGGCCGGTCATGTCAACGAGTTGAAGTTTATGCGCCAGTTGGTCGAAAAGGTGGCGGCCGAGGTCTTTGGCGAGGCGGGGATCACCGTCGCCTACAAGTTTGGCACAATGATCGAAGTGCCACGCGCCGCCCTCACCGCTGATGAACTGGCCAATGAAGCCGCCTTCTTCAGCTACGGGACGAATGATCTGACCCAAACCACCTTTGGCATTAGCCGTGATGATGCCGAGTCGAAGTTCTTGATTCAATATGTGGAGCAAGGGCTGCTGCCGAGCAACCCCTTCCAACAACTGGATCGTGAGGGTGTGGGCAAGCTGATCGACATGAGCGTCAAGCTTGGTCGCGCCACCCGGCCCGATCTCCATGTGGGCATCTGTGGCGAACATGGCGGCGACCCCAGCAGCATCGAGTTCTGTCACAAGGTCGGCCTGAACTATGTCAGTTGCAGCCCCTTCCGCGTGCCGGTGGCCCGATTGGCGGCGGCGCAGGCAGCGTTGAAGAATGGCGGGTAGTTGCCTGGCTGGGTGACAAGGTGATTGGATGACAGGGTGAGAGCCGCATAGCGTACCTTATATAAAATAACAAACGCCTCAACCATTTATCGTGGATTGAGGCGTTTGTTATTGCAATACACTCAGGCCTGCATTAACATTTCGTGCTATATAGCCTTCGCGGAACAAGTATGGTCCCGGTAATCCCTTGTCGGCTCTGCTTGCACAGGCTATGCGGTTCTGCCCAGCAAAAAAACGTTCATCAAGTTGCAATGACCAGTCAGGTGGCCCCCCAAGTGCGAGCGACTCTGCTACATCGAGAAAAGAGACTGGTTGTTCATCGGTAACTACCGAAATTTGAACGCGCGTATTCGCTTTGAGTGTAATTGGATGAATTGGTAGAAATACCCTGCCATCAAACACAGCCTCAATTTTGACAGCCACGTTGCACTTCCTCCTGCCTAAAGCATAGCCAAAGTTGCGGTGATCATCTCTTGTTCAACTACTATATCGTTCGATTATATCGTTCGATAATGTGCTTTAAAATCTTGAGAATAGTTTCCATCTCCACCTTTTCGACATATTCCCCAGAGACTTCGACAGCGAGTCGTGGTCGTTCTGTTTGTAACCCTTCCACCTGCGCCCGCACGAATGTCCAGCTATCAGCAATGGTGTAACAGCCGAAGATCTCTTGGGGATCTTTGCTATCCTCTGCCCAGTTGATGCGGGCGGCGGCTAAAAGTTGACCATAGAGTTGAAAGATGGGGTTGGCATTTTCAATCCCGCGCTTGGTTTCCACCATCACCAGATAGGGCGCTTTGACCCGACCGATGCCACTTTTACCAAGTACGCCATCGGCTACGCCTTCCAGCGTAAACTGTGGATAGGTTGCTTGCAATGGGACTTCGGCCCAGGCTTGGATGTCGTCGCGTTCAGCAATCAGCAGCAGGGGATAGATGGCGCGTGACCAGATGGTTGCTTCGTTGAGCAGATGTACCTGCTTACCAACCAGCTTGGCGCGAATATCGTCCAGCCGACGCAATTCATCTGTCGTCAAGATGATGTCATCGACCTGCGTCCACGGGTGTTTGATGCCGCTTTGCTCGTGTAAATCAATCACACGTTCTAGATCCGCCAGGGTTAGCTGGGCAATTGTAAATTTTTCCATTATACACCTCCGTTGGATTGCCATTGCCGCAATCGACGAAACCTACGTTCATCCAGTGTTTAATTATAGCATTCACCCACCCGTGTCACGAATTAACCTTACCGACCGTTCGACGCTACCGTTTCGGTGGCTGAACGGCGCGAATGGCTGCTCTTTTTGCTGTTAGTCGGCCCGAACTTTCTGCTCTTTGCTGTCTTTACCTATTGGCCACTGATTTACAATGGCTATCTCAGCTTTGTGCGCTGGGATATGTTGGCGCCGATCAAACTCTGGGTGGGGTTGGATAATTATCAGGCACTTTTCACCTCCGCGGCTTTCGGTCGTATGTTGACCAACACGTTGGTCTTTACCTTTGGCTCAGTGGTGGCGATCTGTGCCCTGGGACTGTTGATGGCGCTGCTGCTCAACCAACCCCTACGCGGGCGGAATGCCGTGCGTAGCATTGTCTTCAGCCCCGTCATGTTGAGCGGCGTGGCGATTGGCCTGGTCTGGATCTACATCTTTGACGCCCGCTACGGCTTGATCGATTGGCTCTTCCAGGGCGTCACCTGGCAATTTGGCGGCAAATATAGCGACCCGGATTTTAATATGCACCTAGCTGATGAGAAGACCGTCGCCGCCGGCCAGTTCTATAAGGACACCGTACAGGAGTACAAGTGGGCGCGCCCCAGCAAAGATATTCAGACCGATTTTATCAATGGTCTCACCGCGGCGATGATGGCTTCCACCGGTTCAATGGGTGGTGTCAAAGCCAATGCTCAATTTGAATTTGGCACGGCCTTCCTGCCCAAGAAAGGCCGCTATGAAGTACATCGGTTTTGCCTCCAACCCCGAAAACACGGCCTTCTGGGCGCAGAACACCGGGTACATGCCGGTGCGCAAGAGTGCCGCTACCAGTGAAAGCATGATGGCTTACTATGCCGAGTTCCCCCAATTTGAAACCGCTGTCAAGCAGTTGGAACTGACCCAACCCCAGGACAGCGCCCGTGTCTGGGTGCCGAACGGTGACCAGATCATCGGCAAGGGGCTGGAACGCATTACCGTACAATCTGAAGATGTCGCCACGGTTTTTGCCGAAGTCAACGACATTCTGGTCAAAGAAGCGGAACCGGTGATCCAGACCCTCCAGACGATTGAAGCATAGTAAAAGCTTTCTTCTCCTTTAATACTTCCGGTTGCCAACCCAAAAGCCCGACACCATTGCCGTGTTGGGCTTTTGGGTTCACCTCTGTCTCCTGCTAATCCGCTATCCGCCGGACGCAATTACGTTAGCCAATCGTAAATAGTGGTGTCAAAATGACACTAATTTGCGCGTTTGCAAGGATTATGATAACATCGATGCTTAGTGTATGTGATACACTAAATTTCGTGTAGGATGTACACTAATATTTCGTGTAGAACATACACTTATGAAGGGTAGCGAATGGTTTCGGTAATCCTTGGAACTTGTCACGCCGGCGGCGATGACCTACAGTTACCGCTTTATTTTCGTAATGTTCATAAGTGTAGTTTGTCCATATAGTTTTTAGAAATCGTAGGGGCGTCCCCTTGCGGGCGCCCGATAAGGGGACGCCCCTACGATTTCTAAAATTTAAGTGGTCAGACCAGTAGCTTGTGATCGGCTCATCTTTGAAAACAGGTAATAGAAAGCTGAAGCAGATGAAGACATTCATGCGCAAACAAACGGTATCGCGCGCCGAGATGGCGGCGGCGATCCAACGGGCGCTGGCCGAAGATGTGCGGGATGGCGACGTGACCACGCTCTGCACGGTGGCGTCGGACGCGAGTTATGAAGGCAAGTTCATTGCCAAGGCGACAGGCGTCGTGGCCGGGTTGACCGTCGTCCAGTTGACCTTTGACCTGGTGACTCTGTTATATGGCGCCGGGCAACCTGTAAATTTTCAAGCCCATGTCGTCGATGGTCAGGCTGTGGAACGGGGCGCCGTGATCGCAACGGTGCATGGGCCGGGGCAAGTGTTGTTGACGGCGGAACGCACTGCCTTGAACTTTTTGCAACGCATGTCGGGAATTGCCACGCTAACGGCCCGTTATGTGGAAGCCGTGCATGGGACAACGGCGCAGATTTTGGATACGCGCAAAACGGCCCCAGGCTTACGCACTCTTGATAAGTGGGCGGTTGCCTTAGGTGGCGGCGCCAATCATCGCCACGGCTTGTATGACATGGTCTTGATCAAAGAAAACCATGTCGCCGCGGCTGGCGGCATTCGCGCCGCCGTCGAGCGTGTACGTAACCTGGACCAACGCAACCGTCCGATTGAGGTTGAGGTGCGTTCACTTGCTGAATTACAAGAGGCGTTGCCGCTGCGGGTCGATCAGATCATGTTGGATAACATGGAGCTCGCCCAAATGCGCGAAGCCGTGCGTCTTACCAATGGCGCCACCCCACTGGAAGCGTCAGGCAATGTCTCGCTGACCACCGTCGCCGACATTGCCGCCACCGGCGTCGATTACATTTCGGTCGGCAAGCTCACCCATTCGGTGGAAGCGTTTGATATTAGCTTTTTACTCAAAGAAGCAATGTAGGTGGTTGGTTCGGTGGTTGGTTCGGTGGTTGGCTCGGTGGTTGGTTCGGTGGTTGAGCTTGTCGAAACCACCGAGCCAACCAACATTCACATAAGAAAGAAGCAGAGGAAGATGATCAACACAATGCAGGCCCAATCCGTTCAAGCGACCTATGCGCTGATGAAAGCCAAACTAGCCGATGTTGTCCCCGATGTGGAATTGCGCATTAAGGCCGAACTCGCCTATGAGATCAACCGCCTGAAGGTGGAGAAAAATGCGGTCATTTTGGGCCATAATTATATGGAGCCGGCTCTTTTTCACTCCATCCCGGATTTTGTCGGTGACTCGTTGGAATTGAGCCGCAAAGCCGCGCAGACCGACAAAGATATTATTATTTTCTGCGGCGTCGAGTTTATGGCCGAGACGGCAAAGATTCTGAATCCGGAGAAGATGGTGCTGGTGCCCTCCAATCGCGCCGGCTGTTCGCTGGCGTCCAGCATTACCGCTGATGATGTGCGGGCGCTCAAGGCGCGTTTCCCCGGCGTGCCAGTCGTGACCTATGTCAATACCTATGCCGATGTCAAAGCCGAATGTGACATCTGCTGCACTTCCGGCAATGCCGTCAAAGTGGTCGAATCGTTGGGCAGCGATACAATTATTTTTATCCCCGATGAGTATCTGGCCCAAAATGTGGCGCGTGAAACCGGCAAACGGATCATCTTTCCGGCGGTGGTGAAAAATGGTCACACTGAGATCACCCTAGAAGGAGCGCCTGCCTTTGACTTTATCGGCTGGCGCGGTCGCTGCGAGGTACATGAAAAATTCACCATCCAAGACATTCAAAATGTGCGCCAACAGTTTCCCGATGTTGAAATTCTGGCTCATCCCGAATGCAGCCCGGCTGTGGTCGCCGCCGCCGACTTTTCCGGCAGCACCACCGCTATGATGCGCCGGGTCGAGCAGAGCAAAGCGCCCCGCTATTTGCTGCTTACCGAATGTTCGATGGCCGACAACATTGTCGCCGCTAATCCTGACAAGGAGATGTTGCGCCTCTGTAGTGTGCGTTGTCCGTACATGAACCAGATCACCCTGGAAGATACGCTGGCTGCGCTGCGCTACAACCAATACGAGGTGCATGTGCCGGAAGAGATTCGCCGACGCGCGGCGCGCTCGGTTGAGCGGATGATTGCGATTGGGTAAGGGAGAAATTGCGAGATAAAGAGATTGCGAGATTACAGGGTTGCTTTGCCTAATCTCTTTATCTCGCAATCTCTTTATCTCTCTGTCAGAAAAAAGAGTCACCTATGGCTACCGATTTACTCGAAACCGAAGTTCTCATTCTGGGATGCGGCATTGCCGGCGGTACAACGGCGCTGACCCTGGCCGATGCCGGCGTGCCGGTGACGGTGGTGACGCGCGGGAAGGCGCCGGAAACCACCAACACCTATTGGGCGCAAGGCGGTATTATCTATACCGGCGTGGACGATTCGCCGGATCTGCTGGTGGAAGATATTTTGCGCGCCGGCGGCGGTCACTGTTATGAACCGGCGGTGCGGCTGCTGGCCGAAGAAGGACCCGCCGCGGTACGGCGCATATTGCTTGACCGGTTGCAGGTTACATTTGATCAAGCGACAGATGGCGCGCTCTCGTTAACCCTGGAAGGTGGCCACAAATTGCCGCGCATTATCCACGCCACCGACGCCACCGGCAAAGCGATTGAACTGGCCTTGCTCAATGCTTTGGCTCGTCACCCCAATGTGACCTTGTTGACCGGCTACACCGCCGTTGATCTACTGACGCCGTCACATCACAGCCAGAACCGGTTGCGTATCTATGAACCACGTTCTTGTGTGGGCGCTTATCTGTTGGATCAAGAGCGGGGACAGGTGGTGCGTTGTCTCGCCAAAAAGACGGTGTTGGCGACTGGTGGTCTTGGACAAGTCTTTCTGCGCACCACCAACCCGGTGGGGGCGCGGGGCGATGGGCTGGCAATGGCGGATCGGGCCGGCGTGCGCATTATCAATGCTGAGTTTGTCCAGTTTCATCCAACCGCGTTTTATTATCAGGATGGCGCCCGTTTTCTCGTCTCGGAAGCGGTGCGCGGCGCCGGCGCCCGCCTGGTCGATGAGCAAGGACGACCATTCATGGCAAAGTATGCACCGGAGTGGCAAGACCTGGCCCCACGCGATGTGGTCGCCCAGAGCATCCATCGTGAAATGTTGGACAAAGATCTGCCTAACGTCTACCTCGATCTCGCTTCCTACCTGGCGCCGGAGCAGATTCGGGCAAAGTTTCCTACCATTTATGAGCGTTCTTTAGAATATGGGGTGGACATTACTCGTGAGCCGGCGCCGGTTGTCCCCGCAGCGCATTACTTCTGCGGCGGCATTTGGGTGGATGAGTGGGGGCAGACTGATCGCCAGCATTTGTATGCCATTGGGGAAGTTTCCTGTACAGGTGTACACGGCGCCAATCGGTTAGCCAGCACTTCTCTGCTCGAAGGGTTGGTGTGGGGTGAGCGGGCGGGGCAACACATTCTGCGGGTCCTGCCGACGACTGAACATTTTGCTGCTGCTGAAATTCCCGCTTGGGTCGAGCCGGGCCAGGAAACCGCTGACCCGGCGCTCATCAGTCAGGATATGAGTTCCATCAAACATATCATGTGGAATTACGTGGGGTTGGTGCGCACGACGCCCCGCCTGGAACGCGCTCTGCGTGAATTAACGCGCCTGGAGACCGAAATCGAACAATTCTACCGCAAAACCCGCCTCACCGATGATCTGATCGGTCTGCGCAATGCTGTGCGCACCGCCTTGCTCATCACCAACGCCGCCTGGCGCAATAAGCGTAGCATGGGGTGCCATTACCGAGAGTGAAGACAAGGAGACAAGAAGACATAAGGTGCGACGATCTCCTGTCTCCTGTCTCCCCCTCTTCGTGTCTTCCTGTCTTTTATTTAACAGGCCGTGCCACTACAATTACCCGATGTGTGTTGCTGTTCCACGGCCAGCAGGTGACCAACGTGAGACGGGTATCGCTGGTGGGGGCGATGGCTTGGGCGTTGGCGGCGCGTTGGGCGGCGCCGGCGTGCTTTTCCGGGACAATGTTGACCTCGTCCACAGCATAGGTGACAGCGGTGCCGACGTTCGTCCAGACGGTAATCTCGTCGCCGGCTTGCAGACGGTGCAGGTTGCGGAAGATCGAACCGCCCGTGTTGTTATGACCGCTGATCACCGTATTCCCTGGCTGCCCCGGCACGACACTGTTCAGGTGCCAGCCTGGGATCTTGTCCACCATGTGCCAGATATTTACTTCTTTGTCCCCCTCCATCACCGGACGCCAGCCCAACGGTGTCACTGCTGTGTCCAGCCCAATGGCGCCGACGGCTAAATGCACAGGGTAGAAGAGCGAACCATTGGCTAGATAGCTTGGTTGCGCCGCGTCGCCGGTTTCCTGTTCCAGATCAGCCTGGCGTTCGGTGGTCAAACTTGGCTCACGCCAAATATCAGCGCTGGCGTGCAGCAGGGTAAGATCGGCGCCTGTCGGCGGTAGGTTGGTTGGCGCCGGAATTGGCGTATTGGTTGGTGTTGGCGCCGGAATTGGCGTATTGGTTGGTGTTGGTAAAGGGGATGTGCCGGTGGTAGGGGTGGGGGTCGGCGCAACCTGCCGCTGGGGCATGGCAAAATCCCGATTTCCTTGACTCGCTGTCCGCCCCTCAATGCTGCGTGACAGCACAATGTGCGGTGATTGGAGAAAGGCCAGCAGGGAAAGCAGACAAAAGAGGCCAATGAAGAGAAACTTCTTATTCATGGCAAATCCTTTCTGGTGACTTTACAGAATGGTGCTTGACACTTTGACGATGCCACTCGTATCTGTTTACAGAAGAGTAAACTGTTTTGGGAAACGTCATGGTCATCTGGCAAGTTCCTTTGCCTCAAAAGCGCCCGGCGTCACGCCGCTTTCGGGTGCTTTTGGGGCAGAGGAACTTGTTTCAAGGGGCAAATCAGTGTGGGAAAGCCTACCGTGCTATCAGTGGTAAATAATTCTTGCGCTCCAAGAGCGTCGGTGGGAAGAGGACGATCGGCGCACCGGCATTGTTATTGGCCGGCTGCGGATCAGGGGTATCGGCTGTGACTGTCGCCCGGTTGATGAGCATCTGGTTGATAACGGTTGGCGGTGTACGCACTGGGGCGGTGATGGTCAATAAACCACCAACATCCAGCGTGCTGAGGGTTGCTGTTAATTCAGTACGACTAAGTTGTAATTGGGGACTTTGCCCAAGCAGCACCATGAGCGAGGAATTGCCTTCAAAAAAGAGAGCCTTCGGCAGCAAATCCCGCAGCACAACATTACGCGCCGGCCCTGGCCCGGCATTGCTGACTTGAATGGTATAGGTAATGAGGCTCCCACCGATCACGGGATCATGCGCTGCGGTTTTTTTGAGCTGCAAATCGGCTAGATCCGGCAGGGTGGTGGGGGTAGCCGATGGTGTACTGACCAGGGTGGGGGTGGTTGTGATGGCGGCTGGGGAGGTTGGCGTTGCTGTCGGTGTTGCCGTTGCCGGCGGCGGGGCGGTGGGGGTGGCTGTGAGCAAAGTTGTGGTCACGGTCGCCCAGTTGTTGCTGTTGCTATTGTTGGTTGCTGTCACCACAGCGCGATTGAGCAGCGTTGTCTCGTCCACATGATGATCAACGCGTACACGGCCGACGATGACAACCCGCCCGGTTGGTTGTAGCATTTCGACTGTACCGGTAATCTGTTGCGCCCCGACTTGCAACTGCGGCTTAACACCACCGGAAACCGTAATGTAGGATTCACCATGAAAATGTAAACCGTCTGGTAATTTGTCGGCAATGATCACCTTTTGCGCCGCCGTTGTCCCCGTATTACTGACAATAATGGTGTAGGTTAGGGGGTCACCAGCTTTGACAATGGCTGGTGACCCTGCTTTAGAAATTTTGAGTAAGGCCAGGCTCCCGGCGCGACTGCTGCTGCTTTGCGCCAGGCTTGGGGCAAGTTCAACAGCGCTTGCGCCGTCATTTTGCCCTTGGCCTGTTTGCTTGATTGGCTCATCTGTGGGCGACGCTAACCAAAATAAAGGCCAGGCCACTGGCAGGCCAGCAGCAATGAGTGGCGCGAAATAGAAGATACAACCAAGACCAAGGGCAAAGAAAAGCAAGCGGAGCTTCATGGTATGTTTTGGGATCAGGTTGTAAACAGCAAACTACAGGGTTAAGTTTCAGCAGCGTATTCATGAGCTTTATACAAGCCGGTTTGGGTAAGTATAACGCTAAATTGTGCGGGTGCAAAGTTTATGGGCTTACTGCGTATGACAACAGTTGTAAAACAGTAGCGATTGCGTAGCGATTGGGACATGTAGGCCAGACCTGTCAGGTTGCAAAAACCTGACAGGTCTGGCGCCATGATGGCTTTGATCGTATCGATCGATGCTACTTGATATGGGCGGCTGTCATTTGAATATTCTCCAACTTGGCCACCACAAAGACCCGATGCGTATTGTCATCCCACGGCCAGCAGGTGATCAACGTGAGCCGGTTGTCATCGGTTTGGTGGAGATAGGCGGCATTGGCGGCGCGTTGGGCGGCGGAAGCGTCGGTCTCCGGTTCGATGGTCACCTCATCAATGCGATAGGTGTAACGCACCCGACCCTGATCGAGATAGATGCTTTGCCCCGGCATCAACTGCCAGAGGTCACGGAAAATCGAGCCGGACATGTTGCTGTGGCCGCTGATCACTATATTGCCCTTGCTGCCCGGCGCCGCACTATTCTTGTGCCAGCCGGCGGCATAGAGAACATCATCCCACTTGCTCACCACGGCGCCATCCCCCTGTTTGACCGCTTGCCAGCCGCGGGCAAACACATCGGTGGTCAAGTCAATCGCCGGGATCGCCAGGTGAAAGATCGTGTTCTGCGCCGTCAGCGAACGTTGAACCGCAATTGCAAAGGGGTTTGTTTCCTGTGCAGCTTTCCACTCCTGGTAAGTCGCAAACTTACCACCGGTGGGCGGCACTTCGGTCGGCGGCGGCGCCGTGGGGGATGGCGTGGGCGAAGGCGGCGTTTCCGGGGTATTCGTGGGCGTGACCGGCGTCTCCGGCGTTGCGGTGACGGTTGGCGTTGGTTGTGTGGTTGCTGTCGCCGTTGGTGTGCTGGTGATGACAGTGGTCGGCGTTAACGTTGGGGTTTCCGTGGGCGGTGGTGGGGGTGTGGCCGTAATCACAATCGGTGTACGCGGATTGGGCGCAAAATCTTCACCAATGCCGTCATCGACAATCGACCCCATTGCCATGTGAACTTTGTAGGCCAACACCGGTTGTCCGGGCGGGAAGCCAGGCAGGGTGGAAAAGTTGGCAATGGTAAATTCTAGATCGGGTGTGGTGGCGCTGGGCGGGGCAAAGAGCGCCGTGACATTGGGCAAGCGGGCGCCCCACCCGGCATCGCGCAGTTGGTTGCCGATTGTCCCTGTGTATTGGTAGATGCCAAAGGCGTTCAGATCATCGCTGTTCTTCACGCCGACAACCACTTCAAAGTTGCCGCCTGGGGTGCCGAAATCGTTGTTGGTGTCGATGAGCAGCGCAAACGATTCGCCCCGCCCAAAGTTCGCCACATCCGTGCCACCCAGCCCGCCCTCACTGGCCGGCTTGCCCAAGATGGGACCAGTCACATCGGGGTCGCCATCACCATCAGCATCGCCACAGATGACCACACAGTCGATCCCGACATAGAGGGTGTCCGAGGCTGGGTCATATTCAAGATAGACTGCCTTCATATCCCAGCCGCTGCGCGCTTCATCACCAAAATCGGGCGCTGGCATCCCGACATCGGCTTCCGGGTCATCTACTTTGACGGCTGCCGGGCCAGTAAAATCCGCCGCCGCATCTCCGGTAAAGTTTGGCGCCGCGAATGAATGGCGCAACTGCACCACCAGAAACGCGACAGCCAAGACCATCGCGCTCACCAGCATAATTTGTGTGTTCCGTTTCATATCATTCCACCTTGATAATTGGGGTTTGGGTGAATTGTGAAAAGATGAGGAGGCGACAAGAAGAGCGGAAGAGAGAAGACAATGTATGATGCTATTTTCAGCGTCTGTCTTTGATCTTCCGGTCTTCCCTTCTTCTTGTCTTCCTGTCTCCTGACCTTACTGTCCGGCGACCGGATAGGCCACCACAAAGACCCGATGCGTATTGCTATTGGGCGGCCAGCAGGAGACCAGGGTCAACCGTTGGTCGTCCGATTGGACAATGTAGGAAGCCGTTGCCGCCTGTTGTGCGGTGGTGGCATTCTCTTCCGGCATGATGCGCACATGATCGACCACATAGCGATGGCGTTCCTGGCCGCTATAGAGATAAATTTCGGCCCCTTGCTTGAGTCGCCAGAGATCACGGAAGACGGCGCCATAGACATTATTGTGGGCGCTGAGGACGACATTCCCTGTCTCACCCGGCAGGGCGCTATTGAGATGCCAACCGGCGGCATAACGCACATCTTCCCATTCGCTATAGGCGACGCCGTCACGTCCCACTTTGCGTTGCCAACCCTTGCCCTCGATGGCGGTCTCCAAGTCGATGGCCGGAATCTCCAAAAGCGTCGGTTGTCCACTGACCAGGCTGGGGCCGATGGGTAAACGCTTGGTGATCACCGGCGGGTCAACCCATTTGCCGTCTTGCATCTGGCTGAGATCGGCGCCATTGGTGGGGACCGCCGTCGGCGGCGGCATCGTCGCCGTCGGCGTTTCCGTCGGCACTTGGGTTGGTGTTTCGGTTGGCGTTTCGGTTGGCGTTTCGGTTGGTGTTTCGGTTGGTGTTTCGGTTGGTGTTTCGGTTGGCGTTTCGGTTGGCGCCGGGGTCGGTGTTTCCGTCGGCACTTGGGTTGGCGTGGCGGTGGGGGTGATCACGACCGGATTGCTTTGATCGGGCATATAATCTTCGCCAATCCCGTCGTCAACGCCCAAGGCGCCCATGCCGAGATGTAACTTATAGGAGGGCGGAAGCTGACCGGTGAAGCCTGGCAATGTCGAGAAATTGGCAATGGTAAATTCCAGATCCGGGGCGGCGGCGCTTGGCGATTGGAAGAGGGTGACGATGTTCGGCAGGCGATTACCCCAGACTTCGTTGACCATCTCTTCGCCAATTAACCCGGTGTATTCAAAAGCGCCGATCTGCGCCAGATCATCGTTATCGCGCACGCCGATGACCACATCAAAATCGCCGCCGCTGGTTGTGTAATCATTGTCAGTATCAATGAGCAAACCAAAGGATTCACCGGGGCCAAAGTCGGGAATATCTTCGCCCCCCAGCCCGGCCAGGATGCTGCTGGTGCCGCCCGGATCGCCGTCACCGTCCGTGTCGCCGCAAATGGTAAAGCAATCAATGCCCACATACATGGTGTCGGTAGCGGCATCATAGTCGAGATAGAGGGCGCGCATATCAAAGCCGCTAATCGTGCCGGCAGGAAAGGCTCTCGGCAAGCCAACATCGGGCGTAGTGCGATCATTAATCTTGATCACAGTGGGGCCGATAAAATCAGCCGCGGCGTCACCTGTAAAGGTTGGCGCCGCCAGGGTAAACTGGACAACCGAGAAGACAAGCATGGCCGCAAAGAGCAAGGCCGAAACGACAAACGGTAATTTCTTATATCTCATGCCGGGCCTCCTACTGGATAAGCATAAGTTGATAAAGGTGGATAACAACAAGTGAATGCGAATTGGGCTGCCAATGAGTACACGCCTACGACAATTGTAAGATTGCCGTTAACTGTGTATACGCTTATATTGTGACACAGGTTCCTAATTTCGCCAATTTCCAAGAAGAAAACCTT
Source organism: Caldilinea sp. CFX5 (assembly GCA_021405325.1). Next base: position 49,912 of record QWII01000035.1, read on the forward strand.
GCATTTTGCAGCGGTAGTTACTTTCTGCCCTGTGCCCACTCTCTTCTGCCTTCAGTCCTCTGCCTTTTGTCTTCTTGTCTTTCCTCCAAGCTATGGTATACTGGCCTTTATAATGCGCAAGTGGAAAGCTTCACAGCACAATCAAAAAAGCATATCTAGCTCAGGAGGCCCTGCAATCATGGGTGATCTCGCTCACCGCCGCCCGCTTTTCCCCCCAAGTACGCTGTTACCCCCATGTCCTGCTGTGCCATTTGACCAAACCTGTTCTTTTGGTTCCCCGCTTTTCCGTTTATTTATGGCTTATATAGCATCCAAGCGGGACAATCAACAAGACGGGCGACAAAGCGCTCTCTTGTTACGATTGGCTCCCATGTTGCTGCTCCTGCTTCTGTTGAGTGGTTGCAGCTTTGGTGAAGCGACGCCAACCCGCACCCCCTTTCCAACCTGGACGCCCACGCCGCTTGGTCAACAAGCGCCGGCGCCCGCCGTCCAGACGACCGATACGCCAACCGTACCCCCACCGGTCGCCGCGCCGATCGACACGCCAACTAGCGCCCCCACGCCGGCGCCCACTGACACCCCGGCTGAAGCACCCACGCCAGCGCCGACCGATACACCAGCCGAGACGCCAACACCCGAACCGACGGCTACCGCTGCCTTTTCCTTTACCTTGGAAGCCGCTGAGAAATTTCCCACCGATTCGCTGGCGGCCAATGTGGTGCGAATCTATCTCTATGTCTATTCCCCCAGCGCCTATGGCTTAGCGGGCTATACGTTGCAAGTGATCCATAACGGCGCCGCCTTAACGGTCGATGAAGTCTCCACCGGCGGCATCCCCGAACAGACGCGCGATACGCCTGGTCCCTACACCCGTTTTGCCAACATGAGTGTTGTCTTTGTCGAACCACAAGCGGGGCGCTGGGAAATCCAGTTGCTCGATCCGCAACGCGCGCCCGTCGGCCCCCCGGTCGTCTTTGATCTGACCGCTGACGAACGCACGCGCGAACTGTATGTTCGTTACCGGCAGAATTAGACACGAGATACGAGACACGAGATACGAGACACGAGATACGAGACACGAGACATAGATCGTCTATTTCTTTCCTGTTTCGTGGCTCGTGGCTCGCTGTGTCGTGTCTTCCAATAGCCTGAGGCCAAACAAAAAGCCGCTCATTGCGTCAACGCCGGAGGTGGCGCCGGTGGTGAGGATGCGGTGCGCGGCGGTCGTGATGGTTGCACTGGCGTTGCTGTTGAGGGCGGTGATCAGATGGTGCCAGGCTTCGCCAAAGTGACCCTGACCGGCGCAAGCGAGCCAGCGGGCGCTAAGTTGGGTGGTCTGCGCGGCGGCCGTTTGGGCAATCAACAGGCAGAGGGTGGTTGGCGCCTCGCGTAGCGGCAACCGACAGGCAACCATGGCGGCCAACAAGCCCACCAAAAAATCATCTCCAGCCGGTGTTAAACCGGGGCCAAGCCCGGCCAGATAGCGCGCGCCGGCTTGTATTTTGGCATTGTCCCCTTGCGTAAGCCCTGCTTGTAGAGCCGCGATGCCTTGTTGCGCACGTGCATAAAAGGCGGTTGAACTGCTGTGTAGGGGGGAAGGTGGTTGTCGATTGAGTTCTTCGTGTAGCGAAAGTAGGGCGTTGACTGAAAGCTTATCCAGGGCGGGGAGATCGGGTTGCCAGATGGCCGCTTGTTGCAAGCTAATTTGCTGCGGGCCGATGAACAATACACCCGGTCGCCAGTGGGTCTGAAGGTCACCCTTGTTCGTCAGCAGGGGTGGCAACCGGTGGGGCAGGACAATGTGAAAAGGCCCATTCCCCTGCTCCGCTGTAACCAAGGCAATGAGCAGGCCGTCGGCGCTCTGAAAGTTGCAGGCATGATCGTGGCGGCTGAGGCAAAACAGGGGCAGGTCGCCGCTCGGTAAGGTCGAAAGCAGCGAACTGCTTACACTGCTTGCATACACGATCGTATCCATGAACAACAGCCCCTTTACCAATTCACGCAACATGCATCACGAAATCACCGCTAACCTTGCCGGCAGCAACTCGACGGCCAACTGGTGTGCATCGGTGTAGAGAATTTCCCCATCGGCGTGAACCGGTAGCGGGTCGGCTGAGGTGATCGTGACTTTACGGGCGCGGGTCATGTGCACCGGTTCTGCCGTGATATGGGTGCCTTGCATCGCTCTGGGCACAAGGGCGAGCATCTGGAATTTGCTCAAGCCGCGCACAAGACAGATGTCAAACCAGCCGTCATCTACCTCGGCCTGGGGCGTCAACCAAAAGCCGCCGCCGGAACAGCGCCCGTTGCCGATGGTCAACAAGGTGATCGACTGTTTGACCTGCTCATCGTCCAGGTGTACGCTGACTTGGGGTGTGCGGTAGGAGAGCAGCATATTGCGCGCTAGGGCCGCCAGGTAGACCGCCTGGCCTCGCAAACACCGGATCTTCTGCGCCTCAATCCCGACCTGGGCGTCGAAGCCGATGCCGACATTATTGAGAAAGATGTGATCATTGATCCGCCCCACATCAACACGCCGGCTTTTCCCCTTTGCAATCCGGATGCAGGCGGCACGCCAGTCGGTGGTTGTGGCCAACATCTTGGCAAAATCATTGCCGGTGCCAACCGGGATGACCCCCAAATGCGTCGCATCAGCTTGGCCGTCGGCACTTGGCCGGGCATTTACCAATCCTTCGCCAACTTCTTGGGCGGTGCCGTCGCCGCCCATGGCAATCACCACGGGGAAGCCGGCAGCCACCGCTTCGGCGGCCAGGGTTGTCGCATCGCGGGCCGCCTTGGTCAACACCACATCGGTTTCGACGCCCTGCCTCTGAAGGAAGGCGCGCACTTCCGGTAGGAGGCGCCCTGCCCGCCCACGCCCGGCGGTTGGGTTACAGATTAATTTTGCGTTGACCATGAAAGGTGCTCCTGATGGTGAGGTATTTCAGTCATAGCGCTAATCGTTTTCGCTCGCCACTGTCATCGTCACGGCTTCCCCGCCGCTGATGGTCACGGTTGATTGTTGCCGCGGCGCTGTCAACACTTCCACACTGTAGGCGCCGGCTAGGTCTTCCGCCACCAGGGGTAACGACGCAGCAATCGGCGTCTTTGCCAGGTTTTTCGCCGTGATGCCGGCGATAAGGCCGTGCGCTGCTGGTGATAAACGAGGCTGGGATGAAACGCAAGGGTCAGTTTTGTGCTGGGGCGGCAAATGGTAGCCCTACCGTCAGCCAAAGTGTATCACGCCCGCTGTACTTCGGCAATTGGCAGGCGCGCTTTAGTTCAGCTTTGCTACTGGGCATCATTGCATTCCTTCCGCGGGTGTATTTTAACTGCCGTTCGGATAAAACGCGCCCCCAACTTGATATGCACCCCCTTCCGAAAAGCCTTATAGCGTTTTACTGCGAAGTATGGTACAATGACAACAAACTTGCTTCAAAGGTGAAGTAGAATCCGTCAGGAATTCTTCATACAAATCGGGCCAAGATGGTGCTATACTGACTGTAAGGACAAATGTAAAGAGTATGTAAATAGAAATTTTGTGGATCAGGGCAAAGCTCACTTGGGCAAGGTGGCGGCTCGCTTGGAAGAATGGTTGCCATTGGCACTGGTGAGCAAAAGGGAAATGATTGAGAAACACCATGAACGAGAGTGTAAACCTTTGGGAGTTCCCCAAAGCTGACCAGATCTATATGATTGCCGGTTGGCAGCAGTGGGCCGACGCCGGTTCGGTTTCTTCGGGGCTGCCTCAATATTTGATCAACCATCTGCGCGCCCGTAAGATTGGCGAAATTCGCGCCGATGGGTACTACCTGTTTCAAATTCCCGGTACGCACCATCTGTTGCGCCCGCAAGTAAAGTTTGAAGAAGGCTATAGCAAAACCATCAAGCCACGGGTCAACAGCTTCTACTATGCCGGGAATGCGCACAAAGGGTTGGTGATCTTCATTGGGGAAGAGCCGCACATGGACATTGACCGCTATGCCAACGCGTTTTTCGGCGCGGCGAAACGTCTGTCCGTGCAACGTGTGGCCGCGATCGGCGGCGTCTATGGCGCCATGCCCTATGAAAAGGATCGCGAAGTCTCCTGCACCTACAGTATGCGCTACATGAAGGAGGAATTGCGCAAGTATGCTGTCCGCTTTTCCAACTACGAAGGGGGCGCCACCATCGGCTCCTATTTGGTCAATCAGGCGGAACAGGCGGCGGTCGAGATGTTTGTCTTTAACGCTTTTGTGCCGGCTTATGACTTTTCGCAGGCCGGCCTGGCGTTACAGGGGCTGCGCATTGAAGATGACTATCGCGCCTGGTATGAATTGATGCAGCGGCTCAACCACATGTTCCGGCTCGACATTGATCTCGCAGAACTGGATGAGCAGAGCGAGGCACTGGTCAACTCCATGCGCGAAAAGTTGGAAGAACTGTCGGTAAAAATGCCGCAACTCAACGTTCATGAATATATGACGATGTTGACCAGTGAATACAAAGAAAATTCGTTTGAACCGCTAGATGAACTCTGGGAACGCGAACTGGGCGATCTCTTTGATGACGAATAGTGACTAGACCGTTGTTGTCATGGTTCTGGAACCGTAGCCAATTTTTGAAAGTTTTACCTACAAAGCCTTAACACCATACCCGACAAATTGAGTAGCGTTTGTGAAATTTGTACATTCAATTGTGTAAAATCATGCTACTTTACATTCATCGATAGATGAATGCAATGGCGTGCACTCTTGTCTAGCGTGTTTTCCTTTGTGACTGGCTTGTGGAGGTTCCATGAACGAGGCTTCGGGTGTCTATAAGTTTGCCAGCGTCGGTGAGCTGGCGGAGACCGTGACGCAGTTGTTGGCGCTTGGGTTACAATATGGGACGGAACTGGGCCGAACGCCGGGGCGGCGCGCCAAAAGTGGGTTGGAAAAGATTGAGCAGTTGATTCTGCAACAAGCACGCGACCACCTCGCGCAAGTGCGTGAAGGATTTGTCCTTAGTGTGCGTACCGCCCAACTTGATCAAAAGGCCGAGCTACGTTTCCTCTTGGAACGGGTGCTGGTGGACTGGAATGCCTTTAGCCGCGAATTAGGCCTTGAGACAAGCCAGGAACGCAGCGCTGATCCCAATGACGCCGTGGTTCCGGTTGACGAGGCGCGTCAACAACTGTTGGCCTTTGGCATGGCTGCCGTCGCCCTGGGGTACTTGCCAAAGTTACCTGCCGAACAAGTCACTTTCCCGTATAGCTATAACGACCCGCCCACCTACTGCGACATTCCCGCCCCCACTTCGCCAGGCGCCATGCTTTCCCGCATTGAAGAGCTGGAGCAGATGGTCTGGCGGCTCATGGGCGGCGACATGCAGGGTCTCTTAAATCAACGCTATGGCGCGCTGCGCCGTACCTACGGTTTTTTTGAATCGAGCGCGCATCTGGCCCGCCGCGAAATGGAACGCTTTGGCATGAAGCGCCCCGGTCCTCAAATCGCCCTCTTGTAAAGGACGATTCCTCTGGCAAACAAAAAGGACGATGGCCATGACCATTGTCCTTTTTATTTTCCCTTTATTTTCCCTTTTTGCTTGTACAAAACCCTACGTACTGACCTGCCTCGATTATTTATTCGCCTATACCATCCTGAAGTTGATCGGCACGCGCCGCGACGACATACGAAGAATACATAATAAAGAAAGTGACAGCGGAGGCGCCCAAGTATCCGGCAAGAATCCAAGTCAACATCGGTTTGCTCTTTCCGTTTGATAAAGTGATTGCGTGACGCTTCTTCTCCTGACAGTTGCGCTATCAACCGTCAGCGTGGCTTTATTGTATGGCATAAAGATTTACAAATAAGATCGTTCTTGTTAAGAAATGGTTAAAACAGCCATAATCACCAACAGCGCTGGCGCAGCGCCAAAGGGGTTGCGCCATTCGGGCAAGTGGTGTAAGATAGCGCTATCGTTCGCTATCCCATTCATAAAGCCGGAACGGCAAAGGGTAACTAGGATGACGCACCTTTGGCGGCTTCTGCCGATGTTGGTATTGATTAGCGCCTTGCTACAAGCCTCAGCGGGGCCAACGCTGGCCGGGCCGCCGCTGTTTCAGACGCCGGCTATTACTTTGACCGCAACGGCCCGGCAGGTACAGGCGGGTACGCCCCAAACGCTACAACTCCGCTTAACGGGTCGAACTACACCAATCACCTTATTCGTGCTGACGGTCACCTATCCCAACGGCGCCACCGAACGAACCCTCCATTCCGTGGAAGGCGATGAGCGGGCCATTACCTGGACGGTCCCGGCAGACGCCGGGACGGGAACCGCAACCTTCCGCATTTCGGCGCAAAGCTGCAATTGCGGCAACCATAGCACCATTCCGGGGCAGGCCATTCCGGATGGGGACATAACCGGCGCCTTTCAGGTGATCGCACGCTCATAAACATGAAGGATTGAACACAATGACCCATCTATCACCCACCGAAGTATTGGCAAAACGGCAGCAATTGTTGCGCGATGGCTACTGTGTCGTGCCGGGCATCCTCCACGGCGACTTGCTGGAACGGGTGCGCCGCTTTACCGATGACTTTCTCGACACCCACGCCGTTGACCCGCGCTACCGCTATCAAGGCAGTGATTTTCACATCCAGTCGGAAGCAGCCTGGTCGGTGCGCAAAGACGAGAATCGCTATCACCACCCGTTGGTTGATGAATTGCTGGCGCTACCGGCGGCGCTGGCTGCCGGTCAAGCCCTGGGCTTGGAAGGCTTAACCCCCGGCGGCAGCATCATTGTCCTCGGCAAACCAGCCGGCGGTCCGGCGCTCTACTGGCACCAAGACAACATGGATTGGAATCACCCCAAATCAGCGCTGCCCTGGCCGACGAAGGTCTTTCTCTCCTACTATATGGTGGACACCACAAGGGAAAATGGCTGCCTACGCGCCATCCCCGGCACCCACCTGAAGCGGATTCCCCTGCATGATGTGTTACCCGCGGCCCACGGCGCCGAGATCCAGGCCAGTGACGAATCTCATCCGGCGTTTCACGTCCACCCTGATGAAGTCGATCTGGCCGTCAAAGCCGGTGATCTGGTGATTGCTGATGCACGGGTGCTGCACGCCGCCTGGCCCAACCGTAGCCAACAGCGCCGCACGTTGGTGTTAGCCTGGTGGGATGTCTTTCCTTTCCCTCAAGTACCATCCTGGTGGGAAGGGGAACCGCCCGCAGAAATTCACACTGATCCCAATGCCGTCTATGAACGAACCCGGATGCCGGGACAATATTTGCGCCTGGGAAATTGACGATTTGCTGGCTCATTTGGTTTAGTCCATTAGTACAGAGCGGCCTAAGTAAGCCAGTCGGTCAGTAGGACAGTAAGTCAGTCACTGTCTCACTGTCTCACATTCGCTAATCCAATGATTCGCGGTGATAACGCCACGTAGGACAGTAAGTCAGTCACTGTCTCACTGTCTCACTGTCTCACTGTCTCACTGTCTCACTGGCAACTATGGGTTTATTTACGCCGTCGTGTACTAGTCTTTTAACAGATGCACCGACCATGTGACTTTAGTCGCAGCGTTACCGGCAAAGCAAGGGTATACTTGGCTTTACCGGTAAGCTTCGACATAAGGAACGGGTGTGCATGATGACTAGCCAGCCCACGCCAAAAGTTCGCGGCTTGTATGCGAAAATTATGTTATTGGTCGGCAGCATTTTTGCGGTCGCCCTTTTGGCGATCCTGGGTCTCGTCTACTACACGGAGACTTGGGAGATCCACTACGTAACTTGTTCCCAATGTACGCCAGTCCCCAATCCACAAAGCGCCGATACACCGAACAATGAGCTTACCCTGTGGGTCGCCGATGATCTCTGGCAGCAACGGCGGAATGCCCTGTTACGCGTGGTCGGCGGCAGCCTGGTGGCGCTCAGTCTGATTGTCTTTTATGCCGTGCGTCGGCTGGTGATGCGCCCGTTGCAGATCATTCAGCAAGGGGTTGTTGCCATTGCGCAAGGCAATCTCGATCATCGCTTAACCGTACAGACCGGCGACGAACTGGCCTTGTTGGCCGCTGAATTTAACCGCATGACCCAGCAGTTGCGCGCCTCCTACGATGAGGTGGCCGGGGAACGCAGTAAGCTGATCGCCGCCATTGAACATTCGCGCGACGCGATCTGGATCAGTGACGCCCACCAGCGGATCGTGCGCGTCAACCCAGCATTGGAGCGGTTGACCGGGCGACCACGGGCCGCCTTACTCGGTCAGAACTGTCATGCGCTCATGGGCATTCGCACCGTCAATGGCGGCCTGATGTGTGAATTTGCCTGCCCATTACTAAAGGGATCGGCGCCCCACGGCGCGATTGAAGGCTATCTACCCGCCGCCTCCGGCAAGGAGGCCTGGGTGGAGATCGGCTATGGCTGTGTCACCAACACCGCCGGGCAAGTGACCGAAGTGATCCACATTGTCCATGATCTGACCGAACGCAAGGAGATCGAACGGCTGAAAGATGAATTTCTCGCCATGGTCTCCCATGAACTGCGCACCCCCCTTCACCACATCAAAGGCTTTGCCACTACCTTGCTCCAGACCGATGTTACCTGGGATCAGGCCACGCAACGGGATTTTCTGGAGAGTATCAACAACGAAGCGGATCGCCTGACCAGTCTCATTGAAAAGATCCTCCACCTCTCCCGCTTAGAAGCCGGCGCTGCACCGTTGGCTAAAGAGTGGTGTGCGCTCGACGATTTGGTCGAGGGTGCTGTGACTAGACGGCGGATTGCTGCGACGCGCCCCCGGCTACGCTTGCACCTGACGGACAATTTGCCACCCCTCTTTGTCGACAGTCGTCAACTAGAGAACGTTTTGATCAACTTAATCGAAAATGCCGCTAACTATTCTGAGCCTGGCACCCCGATTGACGTGCAGGCGGAAGTTATCGCGACTGAAATCACCTTTTCGATTGCCGATTATGGTCGGGGGATTCCGCCGACACATTTGAAAGCCATCTTTGATCGCTTCTATCGCGTCAATGAACAAGAGTACGGCGGCGTTGGCGCCGGCTTGGGTCTGGCAATTTGCAAACGAATTGTCGAAGCTCACGGTGGGCGCATTTGGGCCGAAAGTACGTTGGGCGTTGGTTCCTGTTTCTACTTCACGCTACCGCTGCAAAGCAATCAGCAGGTCGAGGAGGAGCAAGCTCATGAAGAAGATACGCACCCTGTTGGTGGATGATGAGCCGCAGACCCTTAAATACATCGGCGCCAATCTGCGCGCCCGTGGCTATGAGGTGCTGACCGCCGAGGATGGCCGCGCCGGCCTGAAACACTTTGAAGAGAATGTGGTCGATCTGCTCATCCTCGATATTATGATGCCTGGGTTGGATGGTTTTCAACTCTGTCAGGCCATCCGCCGGCAGGCGGATGTCCCCATTATCATTTTGAGCGCCCGCGGCCAGGAGAAAGATATTGTGCGCGCCCTCGATCTGGGGGCGGATGATTATCTGACCAAACCGTTTGGCGTCGAGGAATTGTTGGCCCGTGTGCGCACGGTGCTGCGCCGCGCCGCCCAACGTACAGTCACCCCCTGCCCTCCGCTGGTGACTGATGGGCTGACCATTGACTTTGCCACCCAACAGGTGACGGTCTTGGACAAACCGGTGCGTCTGACCCCGACCGAATATAACCTGTTAGCGCATCTGGCCGTCAATGCCGGGCGCGTTCTCACCCATCGCGCCCTCTTGCAAGCCGTTTGGGGGCCGGAATATGGCGACGAAACTGACTACCTCTGGGCCTACATCCGCCGCCTGCGTCGCAAACTTGAACCCGATCCCAGCAACCCCCGCTTCATCCTCAGCCAACCTGGGGTTGGTTATACGCTCTGCTGTTCGGCAGTACAGGCTAAAGGATAAATTTTCAGTTTTTTTTCAGGCCGCCCCCACCCTTATTCACGCCCCGTTCAGGCCCGTCTGCTACACTTTTGGGCTAAGCAACAGCAGCAACTCAACAACAGCAAATCAATCACATCTAATCAACCAGTAGTGAGCGGGCTATGAAACGAACTTACGCGCTCTGCGCTGCCTTCTTCCTGCTATTTTGCACCATTGGCCTCCTCCGTGGCTCAACGGCTTTGGCCAGTGTGACCGCTGCACCTCTCCAACCTGCGCCCTTACCCCAGGCGGCGGAAGCGGAGGGCTGTCTCACCTGTCACGCCGGCATTGAGTCGATCCGCCCCGAAGAGAGCGCCATGATGAAAGACATCAAGGCGCGCGGCGAATGCACCATCTGTCATGGCGGCGACCCCGCTGTCACCGACGATGCCGACGCGGCGCATAAGGGGGCGCCGGCTTCTGTCCCCTTTGCCGACTTTATTCCTGACCCCGGCAGCATGGCGGTTGCCAACCAGACCTGTGGCCAATGTCATGAAAATTATGCCGATGCGCTTGAACGTTCACTCATGAACACAAACGCCGGCACGATCCAGGGCAATCTCTGGTCTTGGGGTGTGGCCGAGGATCAGGCGACCCATTACGGCAACTATGCAGTCGAAGGGTCACAACTGCTCTTTGGCTCGTTCTTCTACAAAGATTACATGTTGCAACTGTCGAACGCCTATCCCGATCAGTTCCCAACGGCGTTGGCAATGGCGCCCAACCCCACGATTGAAGAGATTCAGGAACACCCGGCCATGGCCGCCTTTACCTATCAGCGGCAACAATGTCAACAGTGCCACCTGGGCGTCCAAGGCAACCAGGTGCGCGGTGAATATCGCGGTCTGGGCTGCTCCTCCTGTCACATGCCATATAGCGCCGCCGGTTTCTACGAAGGCGGCGATCCTACCATTCCCAAAGATGAACCCGGCCATATTCTGGTGCATGAAATGCAGGGGACGCGCGAAGCGCGCAACGGCATTCCCACCGAAAGCTGCACCACCTGTCATAACCAGAGCAAGCGCACCGGCACAAACTACCAGGGGCTGATGGCATCGCCCTATAGCGGCCCCGCCTTTGCGGATGGCACGACCCAAACCGGCGACCGCCAGTTGCACAACCAATCCTACCTCTATATCAAAGAAGACCTGCACCACGAGCAGCAGAGCCGACCGGAGAACCCGGCAGGCGGCCTCTTGTGCCAGGATTGCCACACCTCGCTGGAGGTGCATGGCGACGGCTTAATTCCAGGGACGACGTTGGCGCAGGTGGAGATTGAATGCGCCGACTGTCACGGCACGCCGACCGCCTATCCGTGGGAGTTGCCGCTGGGCTATGGCGAAGAGTTTGCGGCGCTGGCCGAACAGCGCCCAACCGATCCCCGTGGCTTAGGGAGCTTGCTTGACCTGCTCTCGCAAGATGGCACCCTCTATGACATGGAGGAAGGCTATTTGCTCACGGCGCGCGGCAATCCCTTTGGCAATGTCGTGCTGACGGCTGAGAACAAGGTGGTAGTTCACTCCGACACCGGCAAAGATTTCTTTGTTCCCTTGCTCAAGACCATTGCCGAGGAAGGCAGTTGGTCCACGCCCGACGGCGAAGTGGCGATGGTGCAGGTGCAGGCGCACATGGACAAATTGGAATGTTATGCCTGTCACAGCGACTGGGCGCCCCAGGAATATGGCTGCGCCGTGAATGTGAACTATGGCGTCGATGCCGATGGCCAAGCCTTGACCGCCACCGACTGGATCGCCAGCGGCAATGCCCCGCTGCCCGACGGTAGCCATGAACTGATTCAATCCCCCGGCAGCGTGACCCAAAGTCCGGCCTATCTACGTTGGGAGGCGCCGATCTTGGGCGTCAACGGCGAAGGCCGGGTGTCGCCGCTCATTCCGGGTTGCCAGACGGTCTTTACTGTGATCGGACCGGACGGCAAACCGCTGACCACCAACGCCATTGGCCGCACGCCCCCCGGCGTCGAGGGCGGCGGTGATGCCGGCCAACGGACATTGACGATGATGCCGGTGCAGCCCCATACCGCCGGTCGCCAGGCGCGTACTTGTGAAAGCTGTCACTCTGATCCCAAAGCACTGGGCTATGGCATTGAAGGCGGCCGCTTCCTGCGCGGCTATACCGAGGAACGCACGATTGACCTGAAGGACGCCGACGGCAAGCTGCTGCCCAGCCAAAGCCAACCCCAACTGGCCGCCATCCCCGATCTGCCCATGGACTGGAGCCAGATCGTGGATCCGACCACCGGCGAACAACTGATGACGGTCGGCACAAATTGGCCGGATGATGGCCCGCTCAGTGCCGACCAACGGACACGCATGGAACGCACCGGTCTCTGCATGGGCTGTCACCAGAATATGGCCGACAGCGCCTTCTGGACGGACCAGGTCATCGCCAAGTTCGGTCAGGCCATCAGCAACGATGAACATATCCAGGTGATGAATGCCGTGATCCAGGCGGCGGTGGCGGCGCCGTCCGCTCAAGCTGCGCCTGCCCTCACGACGGGGACGCCGTTGACAGAAAGGGTGCCGGTGACAGCAAGCGGCGCAGTAACAGGTGTGATGACGGCGACTGTGCCGGTAACGGAGAGCAATGCTGTCACCGCTACACCGGTCGCCGTGGCCGAAGGACGCACCGAGGAGGCCGAAGTCCGTATTATCGACGCCGAGGTCAGAGCCGCCGCCGCAGTGGCGACGACCTCCGCCATCGAAGCCAGATTGGCGGAAAGCGTCACCCAGGCGACGACGCTGCAAGACCAGCTCACCGCCGCCGAGACCGCTCTGACCCAAGCCCAAAGCGCCGACCAACCCGGCCTGCCGACAACCAGCGGCATGACGCTCTGGGTGCTGGTGGCGCTGGCGCTGGGCGTCGTCACCGGCAGTGGGGCGATTTACTTTACCGGTCGCCGTGAGTAATACAAGAGGAGATTAAGAGATTCAGAGATTCGCATCGGCCCAATCTCCCAATCTCTTTAATCGCTTTAATCTCGATCCAAACACGCAACACGCAGCACGCAGCACGAATCACGCAACACGCATCATGTCCAAATACCAAGTCCGCATCCCCGACCTGAATTACTATCAGGCCCAGATCAAATGTCAGGCGGCCTGTCCGGTGCGCACCGATGCACGGGGGTATGTCACCGCCATTGCCCGGGGCGACCTGGCCGAGGCGTACCGCATTGCCCGCGAACCGAATCCGCTGGCCTCGATTTGTGGCCGGGTTTGCAATGCGCCGTGTGAAGCCGCCTGCCGGCGGGGATCGATTGACGAGCCGATTGCCATTCGTCCCCTGAAGCGGGTCGTGACCGAGCGTTATGGTGTCGAGTCGCAGCGCACCTTGACGGCTCATCCGCCGGTCACACGGCAACCAATTGCGCTGGATCTCTCTAACCTGACTGAACCGAACACGACGGAACGCAGCCGCACCGCGCTGGCCGCGCTGGCCCAAACCCCGGGTCGCAAAACCGGCCGGGTAGCGGTGATCGGTTCCGGGCCGGCGGGGTTGAGCTGCGCCCATGATCTGGCGGTGCTGGGCCATGCCGTCACTCTCTTTGAGGCGGCGGCGGCGCCCGGCGGCATGTTGCGCATGGGCATTCCCCTCTATCGTCTTGACCGCACGCTGCTCGACCTGGAAATTGAGAGCATTGTGGGCTTGGGGGTCGATCTGCGGCTCCACAGCGCCATTGGCCGGGAGATCAGCTTTGCCGAACTGCGCCGCGACTTTGACGCCATCTTTCTTGCCACCGGTCTGGGCAAAGGCCGTTCGTTGCGCATCCCCGGCGTTGAGCTGGATGGCGTGCTGATTGCCGTCGATTTTCTGCTCAATGTCAACATGGGCTACAAGGTCGATCTGGGCCAACGTGTGCTGGTCATCGGTGGCGGCAACGTGGCAGTTGATGCCGCCCGCATGGCCTTGCGCCAACAGCAGGCCGGTGACAGCGCCCGCAGCCTGGAGCAGACCGCTGCCGGTTCGCTGGCGCCGGGTGAAGACGAATCGCTTCATGCCGCGCTGGATGTGGCGCGCACCGCCTTGCGCCTGGGCGTGACTGATGTCAGCATGGTGGCGCTGGAATCGTGGGCCGAGTTGCCGGCCAGTAAAGTGGAGATCGAAGAGGCGCTGGAAGAGGGGATCGCCATTCATCCCAGCCGGGGGCCAAAACAGATCATCGGCGCTGACGGACAGGTCACTGGGCTAGAGACGTTGGATGTGGCGTCGGTCTTTGATGCCACGGGGCGCTTTAACCCCACCTTTGTCCCCAACAGCGAACGCATCTGGGAATGCGACACCATCATCCTGGCGATTGGTCAGGCCGCCGATCTGGACTTTCTGGGCGCCGACCACGGCGTCGCCATCAGCCCCCGTGGTCTGGTGGTGGCTGACCCGGCGACCGGGGCGACCTCTGTGCCGGGCATCTATGCCGGCGGGGATGTGGTTTATGGCCCGCGCATCTTGATTGAAGGGGTGCGTGACGGCCAGCGCGCCGCCCATGCCATTGACAGCCAAATTCAGGGCAAACAACTGGTTATGGAAACCGCGATCCAGTGGCAAGAGCAGGTGCGCCACCAGATGCCGACAGGCTACACGGAGCGTCCCCGCACCCCCGTGCCGGTCCGCCCTCTCGACCGGCGCATTGGTATTGCTGAAGTAGAGCTAGGCTATGACGAAGCCGCCGCCAAAGCCCAGGCCGAACGCTGTCTTCAATGCGGCATTAACACCGTCTTTGACGCCAACAAGTGTATTTTGTGTAACGGCTGCGTCGATGTCTGTCCGTGGAATTGCTTGAAAATCGTCAACGTCAGCGACCTGACCGGCGATGCCGAGTTCGCCAAAGCAGTGAAAGCCCGTTACGGCGTCGAGTTGCTCGATCTGGCGCAAAGCGACACCCCCGCCGCCGCCATGATCAAAGATGACGAGCGCTGCACTCGCTGCGCGCTCTGCGCCCAACGCTGTCCCACCGGCGCGATTACCATGGAGTCTTTTCATTTCCAGGAAACGCTGCGGTATCGATAGTTGCGAAGTCGCATAGTCGCGAAGTCGCGTGGTCGCGTGGTCGCGAAGTCGCGTGGTCGCGAAGTCGCGTGGTCGCGAAGTCATTTAGTCGTGAGGTTATATGGTCACTTGTGCAACCGACGGACTACACGACCTATTGACCAAACGACCACGCGACCAACTGACCAAACGACCAAACGACCAAACGACCATGCGACTTCACGACCATGCGACCATGCGACCATGCGACTAAAAAGGTGTAAACAATGGCAACGTTGCTACAAACCATCACCACCTCCCGTGTTTGGAAATCGTTCTTTCGGCATGGCTGGCCGGATGATGAGATCAACCGGTCGTTGGTGATGACGACCAACATTTTCTTTCATCTCCATCCGGTGAAGGTCAACCGCAAGAGCATCCGCGTCACCTATAGCTGGGGGCTGGGGGTGTTGGCGATTATTTTGTATGGCATCCTGGCCATAACCGGCACGCTGATCATGTTCTATTATGTGCCGTCCACCGAGATGGCCTATCACAACATTGTCTATTTACAGACTACGGTGCCTTACGGCCAGTTGATGCGCAATATGCACCGCTGGGCGGCCCACGGCATGGTGTTGATTGTTGTGCTGCACATGATGCGGGTCTTTTACACCGGCGCCTACAAACCGCCGCGCGAATTCAACTGGATCGTCGGGGTGATCCTGTTGCTGCTCACCCTGGGCGCCAGCTTTACCGGCTATCTCCTGCCCTGGGATCAGCTTTCCTTCTGGGCAATTACGGTGGGAACCAACATTGCCGGCTACGCCCCGGTGATCGGCCCCGATATGCGTCTCATGTTGCTCGGCGGCTATGAGGTGGGACAAAACGCGCTGACTCGTTTTTATGCGCTGCATGTGATGGTCATTCCACTGGGGATTGCCGGGTTGGTTTCGCTGCACATCTGGCGGGTACGCAAGGATGGCGGACTGGCGGCGCAACAGCAACAGGAGAAGCGGATTGAATTTCACCAATAACCCCCTCCCAACCTCCCCCAAACTGGGGGAGGAGCCGTAGTAGCCCCTTCTCAGTCTGAGGTGGAACTGTGTCAGTCCCCTCCCCAAGCTGGGGAGGGTTAGGGTGGGGTGAATAGTTACGACGAAAGACAAAATTGTCATGAGCCAGGAAGTGCATGTTGACGAACGCTTTGCGCGTAGTCCACTCAAGACCTATAGCCTGATGGAGTTGGTCAAGGGCGTCTCGCCGATGGTGGGCAAGGGGCCGGACGAGACGATCTTTTCGTTCCCCATGGTCGCCATTTTGGAATTGCTGCTGACGATTGGGACGCTGCTGCTGTTGACCTTCTTCTCGCTGGTGCGCGATGCGCCGTTGGAAGAGTTGGCCAACCCCGACCTGACCACCAATCCGGCCAAGGCGCCCTGGTATTTTATGGCGCTGCAAGAGCTGCTTTTGCACATGCACCCGGTGCTGGCCGGCATCTTTGTGCCGGGGCTGGTGGTGGTCTTTTTGATCATCCTGCCCTATATCGACACGGATCAAAGCGATGCCGGGCGTTGGTTTGCCACCGGGCGCGGGCCGCGCTGGGTTTACTTCACCTTTCTCTATACGGTCATGGCCCAAGCGCTCTTGATCTTCTTTGATGAGAAGATGGGGTTGCGCGGGCTGGGAGCGGCCTCGCCGCTGGTCTTGCAGATCATCGGGCCGTTGCTCTTTGGGGTGGTGCTCTTTGTCATCCCCCTCCTGGTGATCCGTCCCCGCCGGCCCACCCGCCGCGAGGTGATGTTGGTGGTTTTCACCATCCTCATGGCCTCGGCGATTACGTTGACGTTGAGCGGTTTTCTCTTCCGCGGGCCGGGGATGCACCTCTACCTGCCCTGGCAGATGCCGGATGGGTATAATCCGTGGTCGAGTTTGTAATAGAGATTAGGTAATTGGGTGATTAGGTGATTATGGTTCAATCACCCAATCACCAATCGTCTAATCATCCAATCACGTCTAATGAATCATCACATCACTTTTGATAAACTTTTGATAAGGTCGAGTTTGCTCTATGAACAAAATCAGTCATCCACCCACGCAACCCCACCTGACCCGGCGCAGTTTCTTTGGTTTGACCTGGCTCGTGGCCGCGCTGGCGGCGATGGGTCAACTGTTGGTCGGTCTCAAAGCGTTTTTTACGCCGGTGCTGGCCAAGGGCGCCTTTGGCACCGAGGTCAAAGTGGGGCGCGTCCATGAATTTGAGGTCGGCTCGATTAGCTACTTTCGCGAGTCGCGCTTCTATCTGGTGCGCCTGCCCGAAGGGTTTCTGGCGATGTATCGCAAATGTCCCCATCTGGGCTGCGTGGTGCCGTGGGATGAAGCCGCCGGTAATTTCAACTGTCCCTGTCACAGTTCGCTCTTTACCACGCAGGGTGAAGTGATTAGCGGCCCGGCGCCCCGCCCCTTGGATCTCTTCCCGGTGGTCATTCGGGGCGATGAACTCTTTGTCGATACCGGCCGGATCATTGAACGCACGGCGTTTGACAGCTCACAGGTGACGCCGGTGGCGTAAATCAGACAACTACAACGGATTCAGAAGGCAGCAGATTTGTCGTAGCGCTGTATAACTTTTTCGGATAGTGGAGCGACGCCTGGGGTTGAGCGAAAAGACAACTATGTCTTCCATTGATATTCACGATCAGTACGGAAAGTAAGCCATATCTGCTGTAAAAAGGGTTACTTTCCGGCGTCCGTCGGTATGTCGCTGTTGGTGCAAATCCGTTACCTTCTGAATCCGTTGTAGTGTTTTGCAGAGGATACCGTATGCAGGAGCCGAACTATCATTTTTACGCCTATCTGGGCGCGGTGCTGACCCTGGCGACCATTCTGGTGTTGGGACTGTTTTCCACTCAGCAGCCGTTACGTATGGCGGCCAAGGTGCAGGCGCTGGCGGACGAAGCCATTGAACGGGGCGCCGAAATCTATGACCACGATTGCGCCACCTGTCACGGCGACCAGGGCCAAGGTGAGCGGAACAGTGGCCCGGCGCTAAACACGCGCGAATTTCTGGGCGCGGCCGTGGACGAACAGATCTTTAACACCATTGTCGATGGCCGGCCCGGTACTTCCATGCCGGCCTGGGGGCAGGTGCGTGGCGGTCCCTACAATGCCCAAACCGTTGAAGATCTGGTCGCCTTTATCCGTTCGTGGGAAGCGACGGCGCCTTCCGTCGAGCAGGTGGCCTACCAGGGCGATCCGGTGGAAGGGGCGGTTCTCTTTTCCACCACCTGTTTTGCCTGTCATGGCGTCGCCGGTGAAGGGACAGCGGTCGGTTTGCGGCTGAATGATCCGGCGCGGTTAGCGAAATTCGACGATGCCTATTTCCGGGATGTGATTCTGCGTGGCCGCCCGGAGCGGGGGATGCCGACTTGGGGATCGGTGCTTTCCCCGGTGCAGGTCGCCGATCTGGTCGCCTTTATCCGTAGTTGGGAAACGGAGACGCCGTTGACGCTGGCCCACTTGGGGGGCGATGCGACGCGGGGCGAAACCATTTTTGCCGCAACCTGTGTCGCCTGTCATGGCCCTGGCGGCCAAGGGGGAACGGTTGCACCCCAGTTGGCTGAGGCGCCGATCCTGGCTGAACTGGATGTGTTGTACGCAACGATTGCGTTTGGTCGCCTGAACAAGGGGATGCCCAACTGGGGCCAGGTGCTTTCCCCGGCGGAGATCAACGATGTGATCGCCTATCTTCAGACGCTACGCCTGGCGCCAGGTGAAGAAACCGGCGGGATCGTAGCCGCTACGGTAGAGCAGCCGGCCACTGATACAGAAACCGACCAGGCGACGCTCTTTCTCTATGTCCGTCATTGCGCCACCTGTCATGGCATGAAGGGCGAGGGGCGCGATGACCGTCCGCCGCTGATCAACAATGAATTTATCCAGAGCAGCGACGATCAGGCCATTGCCGCGGTGATCCTCAACGGGCGCGTCAACACCGCAATGGAGGGTTTTACGGGGCAGGTCAGCGAGGCCGAAGTGCAAGCGCTGATTACGTTGATGCGCAGTTGGCAGTAGTAGCGGATTTTGAATTTTTTATAACCACCCCCTCCTACCCTCCCCCTGGTAAGGGGAGGAATTGTGGACTGCGACCTGGCGAGTTCGCGGTTCCCTCCCCAAGCGTGAGCGCCTGGAAGGCCACCGGCGCTCACGCCGAAGTCTGGGAAGGGCTAGGGTGGGGTGCCCAATTTCATGAAAAAGGAGTCAACGATGTCAAAACGAAGAGTTATTCTATTTTCGCTGGTCTTGACGGCCATGCTCCTGGTGGCAGTCGCCTGTGTGCCGATCACGGCGCCGCCGGCCAGTGAGGCGCAAGGGGCGGCCACGGTTGCGCCGACGGAAGAAGCTGCCGCCGAAGGGGAAGCCGCCGAAGTGTATGAGGAAATGCCCTATGTCGAGGGCCAGATCCGCGGCCAGACGATTGAGGCGTTTTTTATTGACACCTGTAGCGGTTGTCACGGCGCTTATCGCGAAGGCGCGTTGGGACCGGCGTTGGTGCCGGCGCGGCTTGAATCAAAGGATGAATTCTACTTCTCCGCCATTAAAGATGGGCGGCCGGGAACTTCCATGGATCCCTATGGCGGCGGCGCGCCTCTGCATGACGAAGAAGTCACTTCGCTGGTGGCCTATATCAAGAGCGAGCCGTCAGCCGAAGCCTTTGTCTGGGAAGTGGAACAGGCCGTGAACAGTTTGGAAGTGCTGGTGCCGGAAGCCGACTTGCCCGCTGCGCCCACGCACAGCGGCAATGTCGATAATCTGATGTTGGTGACGGAGCGCGAAAATCGCAGCATTGCCGTCTTTGACGGCGACACCCATACCTTCCTGGGTCGCATTGAAGCTTCCTATCGCGCCCACGGCTACACTTTTGATCCGGTCAACCCACGGTGGGCCTATAACCTCGGTCGTGACGGCTGGCTTTTTAAGATCGATCTCTACACCTTACAGGCCGTGAGCAAGATCAAAGTCGGGCTGGATTCACGCGCAATTGCGATCTCTGACGACGGCAAATATGTGATCTGCGGCAACTATATTCCGGCCACCGCGGTGATTGTGGATACCGAAACGATGGCGCCGGTGAAGGTGATCCATGCCGAAGGCAAGAATCTGCAAGGCGAAATGATTCAGTCGCGCGTGGCCGGCATCAACGCCACTACGCGTGATCTGGTCGGCCCCTACTTTATCGTGCTGCTCAAGGAGGCGGGGCAGGCGTGGCGCGTGGACTATTCCAATCCTGAGTTCCCGATTGAAAAACTGGAACGGGTGGGCGAAATCTTGCATGAAGGCTTTTCCAATCCGGATCAGACCCTCTTCTACGCCACTTCGCAAGGCAGCAACTTGATGGCCGTGATCGATGTGGCGAACTGGAAACTGGCCAAACAGATTCCCACCGGTAACAAGCCCCACCCCGGCGCCGGCGCTGTCTGGGAAGCGAGCGATGGCAATATCTATGCCGCGACGGTTCACATTCAAGATGCTGAAATCTTTATCTGGGACACAGGCACCAACAAACAGGTTGCCCGGATTCCGACGGTTGGCCCTGGCCTCTTTATCCGCACCGTGGACAACACCCCCTACGTGTGGGCCGATGCGCTCTTTAGCCCGGATGCGCCCAACACCGTTTATGCCATTGAGAAGGATGCGCCCTTTACTGCCCATGCCGTTGTCATCGAAGGGTGCGTCCGTTGTCTGCACCCGGAACCGAGCGCCGATGGTAAATTTGTCTACATCAGCGACTGGACCGGCAACAAAGTCTATGTCTACAACGCCGAGACGCTAGAGAAGGTGACTGAATTTTCCGACATCATCACCCCCACCGGCATCTTCAACTCCGTCCGCCGCTTTGAGACGTTGGGGCATTGATGCGTGTTGCGTGTTGCGTGTTGCATGAGGCGCGATTCGTGAAATAGGAGTTTTGTTCAGTTCACGTAACACGCAGCACGCAACACGTCCCTAACTGCGGAGGGTCACGGCTATGGCAACCGAGAATGGTAAAGATCACGAGCCTGGTAAAGCGCACCGCTGGATCTCCCATGAAGTGTTGTTGCTGCTGCTGACCTTCCTGGTTCTCGGGTTTGTCTTGTACAACTTGTGGGGTCTGTTCTCGCTGCTGCGTCCGGCAATGGGGCAGTAGGGCGAGACCCACGGCAGGCTCCTCGGCGGCGTCGGTCATTATCCGACGCCGCCATTTTATGAATTTGGCGTTGATGTGACTTTTGTCGCAGCGGAAAACCCCGGTTTCCGCTATGCTGAGACTGTTTTCTATACCCTTGAACCACATAAACAATCGCGCATAACCGAATATCGATAAACGGTTGAGCACAACCGCCACGCTCTGCCTGAAGCTGTGGCTGCAACCGAAATGAAAGGGGACGACGAAATGGCAAAGCAAACCAAGGCCGATCCGAACCCACCCCGTGAATCGGAACCGATTCCGGCGGGCCAAAAACTCTTTGATAACCTCTATTTGTGGCTAATTTTATCATTTCTCATTAGTGGTTTGATCTACAATGCCTGGGGGTTGTTCGAAATCTTTACCGTACCAGGGCTGACCCCCTAACCTGTTCAACAACAATCGAAGGAGGATACTCTATGCTTGCACCGCAACGCATCTGGTGGAAACCCCTGGACCGTTACGAAAAAAGCTGGTTGACCGTGGCCTTTGTCTGGTGTCTGGTGCTGACCGCCATGATGCCGATCTGGTTCTACATGGGCCGGCAAAATGTCCCCGCCACCACCTATCGAGTGACGCCGGAAGAGTTCGCCCAGCTTGTCACTGACTTTACCACACAATATCAGGTGGGGGACCAAAACGGCATCCCCATTGTCGAAGCGCCGCCCGGTTCGGACATCTACCTCTGGGCGCGCCAATGGCAGTGGTTCCCGATCTTGCAAATGAAAAAGGGGGAGACCTATCGCCTCCATATCTCTTCAACCGATGTCCAACATGGCTTCTCCCTCCAGCCCACCAACTTAAACCTGCAAATCATACCCGGCTATGACTATGTGGCGACGGTGACGCCGACCCAAAGCGGTGAGTTTTCGATCATCTGCAATGAGTTCTGCGCCATCGGCCATCACTTGATGACCGGCAAAATTATTGTGACTGAATAAAAGGGGGAACCATCATGGCTGTTGCAACTATGCCCATGAGTGGCGAAAAGGCCACTTTCCGCACCTGTACTGTCACCGGTCTCAAGGTGGATCTGGCGGCAGAAGCGCTCATCAAAGCCAACGCGGTGGCTGCCGTTGTCTTTCTGCTCATTGGCGGCCTCTTTGCGCTCCTGTTGGCGCTTACCCGCTGGCAGGCGATCCACTTGCTGCCGGCGGACTGGTTTTATCGCACCCTGACCGCCCACGGCTTTGATATGTTGGTGGCCTGGATTGTCTTTTTTGAGGTAGCGGGTCTCTACTTTGGCAGCGCCGTCATGTTAAACGCCCGGCTTGTCGCACCCAAAGTGGCCTGGGGCGCCTTCTGGCTGATGGTAGTCGGCGCGGTGCTGGTCAATGTCATCGTCCTGCTGGGGAAGGCCGATGTCATGTTTACGGCCTATGTCCCGCTCAAGGCTCACCCGCTCTTCTATGTGGGCGTGATTCTCTTTGCCGTGGGCGCATTGATTGCCGTGATTCTCTTTTTTGTCACGCTGGCGGTGGCCAAGCTGGAAAAACGCTTTGAAGGCTCAGTGCCGCTGGTCACCTTTGGCTTGATTGCGGCGGCGATTATCGCCCTCTTTACCTTGATTCAAGGCGCGCTGGCCTTTGTGCCGGCCCTCTTCTGGTCTATGGGGTTGATGGATCTCGATCCGGGCTATTATCGCAATCTTTTCTGGGGCTTTGGGCATCCGGCCCAACAGATCAACCTGGCCGCGATGGTGGCGATCTGGTATGCCCTGGCCGCCATGACTGTGGGCGCCAATCCGCTCAATGAGAAGCTCTCCCGGCTGGCCTTTGTTCTCTACATTCTCTTTATCAACCTGGGGTCGGCTCACCACCTGCTGGTTGACCCCGGCCCTAGCTTTGCCTGGAAAGCGGTGAACACGTCGTATGGTATGTATCTTGCCGTGTTGGGCAGTCTGATCCATGCCTTTTCCATTCCGGCGGCGGTGGAAGTAGCGTTGCGGCGCAAGGGGTACACCAACGGCTTGTTGGAATGGTTGCGCAAAGCGCCCTGGCGCGAACCGGGCTTCTCTACCCTGGTGATCTCCATGACCATGTTCGGCTGGATCGGCGGCATCACCGGCGTGGTCATCGGCACCGAGCAGATCAACATGGTCGCCCATAACACCATGCGCCTGCCTGGCCACTTTCATGCCACCGTCGTCTCCGGTACAACGTTGGCCTTTATGGGGTTGACCTACTACCTCATTCCTTTGATCTTCCGCCGTGAACTCAAACTCAAGACCTTAGCCATTTGGCAGCCCTACCTCTTTGGCTTTGGCATGTTGTTGGTCTCGGTCGGCATGATTGGCAGCGGTCTGCAAGGCGTACCGCGCCGTCACTGGGACATTACCTTCACCAACGCGCCCATCTCCGTCACCCTCCCCGGCGCGACCCAGATCACGTTGGCGATTATGGGCGTCGGCGCCCTCATCGCGATTGTCGGCGGCATTATGTATCTGCTGGTGGTGTTGGCTTCCGTCTTCACCGGCAAACAGATCGAAGCCCGTCGCTTGACCCTGGTCATGTCGCAGGCCAACCCGCTGGTGGAGGACGCCGTCCCCAATGTCGGCAAAGAAGCGCACGGCAAACTGGCCCCCGCCGGCACCTTTGTCATCGTCTTTGTCTTCCTCGCCGTCTTCGCCACCTATTACCTGACCAACTGGTGGCTGTTGGGGCGGGTCTGGCATATTCAGTAGTCGCGTAGTCGTTTAGTCGCGTAGTCGTTTAGTCGCGTAGTCGTTTAGTCGCGTGGTCGTTTAGTCGCGTGGTCGTTTGGTCGCTTCGTCTACGGTGGGAGTTACCGCCTAGAGCATTACCTCGATTGAAAGCCAGAGCGCGGCGGCTTATCCTCGACAGAACCAAACGACCAAGCGACCACGCGACTACGCGACCAAACGACGAAGGACATGAACCATGCTAACCGCCTTTTTACTCGGCTTGACCGGCAGTTTCGGCCATTGTGTCGGCATGTGCAGCGGCGTCTCCCTGCTGTTGAGTCGCAAAGCGAATATCACGGGCTGGCGCGTCTTGCTGTTACATGCAGGGCGGTTGACCACCTATGGCGTATTGGGGGCGCTGGCCGGCGGGATCGGTCTGGCCCTCAATACTATGGGGAGCCATGCCGGCCACAGTCATATGGCGCAAGCCACCGCCGGCTGGCCAACCCTGACGACCATACAGGGCGTATTGGCGCTATTGACAGCGTGTATTGCGCTCTATATGGCGCTTGCGTTGGTCGGTCATGCGCCTTCGCCGGAGGTTTATTTGCGGGCGCTGACGCAATGGTGGGGGCAAATGATGCGGCGGGTTCCTGGTGTAGAACGGCCGCGGGACGCAGAGCGTCCCGGTCGTGCGCCCACGCCGAGCGTGGGTGCCAGTTTGCTCGCCGTCTACAGCTTGGGTTTACTGTGGGGGCTGTTGCCTTGTGGGTTGGTATTGGCGGCGCTCTTGACCGCAGCCGTCGCCGCCGCACCGCTGGCGGGGGCGTTGACCATGGTCGCCTTTGGGCTAGGCACCTGGCCGGTGGGGTTGAGCGTCAGTCTGGCCGCGCGCTGGCCGGGGTGGACATTGCGCCCGACGCCGCACCTGCGTTCGTTGGCGGCGGTGGTGATCTTGGCCTTTGGCCTCCAGATGGCGTTGCGGGGGCTGGCGGCGTGGGGTGTGGTTGGACATCTTCACCTGGGAGGGGTGATGGTATGGTAGCATCTTCGTTGGTCAATCAGCCCGTCACTTGTGTGTTGTGCGGTCTTTCCACCAACTATCCGCTGTCGAATGACGCCGGGCAACTTTTCTGCTGTCCCGCCTGCCGTGAGGTGAGCGCGCTCCTGGCAAAGGATGAGATGCAAGCGGCAACGCCGGTTGCCACCTCGGCAACGGAACTGGCAACGACCACCCTCTGTCTCGGCGGCTTGTGGTGTACCTCCTGTGGCTGGTTGATCGGCGCAACGCTACAGCGCAGCGCCGGCGTCCAAAACGCCGACGTGAGCTTTCTGCAACGCGAAGCGCGCATCACCTATGACCCGGCGCAGACGACCCTGACCCGCCTGATCAAACAGGTGCACCGGTTGGGTTATCGCGCCTGGGCGGCCGCTGATCAACCGCATGACGAGGAAGACAGCGAGTGGTTCCGCCTGCTCATCGCCGGGGTGCTGGTCATGGAAGTGATGATGATGAGCTTCTCCATCTACCTGCGTGATTGGGTGGGCTGGTCGTCGCCGGAGACGCAATGGCTGGTCGATATTCTCAATGTGGTCAATCTGGTCTTGTCGGTGCCGGTCTTGTTGCTCTTGGGGTTGCCGATTGTGCGCGCCGGCGCCGCCAGCCTGTTACGTGGGCGGCCCAACCTACATACCTTTGTGGCCTTGGGCGCTAGTGCCGCCTTTATCCTTTCGGTGCGCAACCTGATGGCGGGCAATGATCGGGTCTACTTTGACACGTCGGTTGTTCTGTTTTTCCTGGTGGCGGTGGGGCGCTGGTTTGAGATGCAGGCCCAAAAACAGAGCACCGAAGTGGTCGAACGGCTGGCAGCCCAACTGCCCCGTGACGCAACCTGGCTCACACCAGCGGGTGAACAACAAATTCCCGTGGATCAGGTGACCAAAGGGGCGCGCATTCGGGTGCGGCCCGGCGAACGTTTTCCCGTTGATGGGCTGGTGGCCGTGGGCGAGGGGGATGTCGATGAAAGTCTGCTCACCGGTGAACCTGATCCGGTGCCACGCCGCGCCGGTGACCCAGTGCTGGCCGGCGCCCTTAACCTGGATGGCAGCTTTGAGGTGATCACAACGGCGACCGGCGCCGAGGCGACCGCAGGGCAGATCGGGCGGCTACTCCACCAGGCGCTCTGGCAACGGGCGCCGATTGAGCGGCTGGCGGACAAGCTGGCCGCCTGGATGACGCCAATCGTGCTGGTGTTGGCCGGCGCGACCTTTGCCTTTTGGACGTGGCAGAGTGGCCTGGAAACCGGGTTGGTCTATGCGCTCTCGGTTTTGCTGATTGCCTGCCCTTGCGGTCTAGGCATCGCCACGCCATTGACGCTCTGGATCGGGCTGGGGCGAGCGGCGGAGGCCGGGGTGTTGTTGCGCAGCACCGGCGTATTGGAACGGTTGGCGACGGTGCGCCGCAGCTTTTTTGACAAGACCGGCACCCTCACCCAACGCCCAATCCGCTTGCAGGCGCTGGTGGCCACAGGCGATGAAGCGACCTTTCTGACTTACATTCATACCCTGGAAGCCGCGTCAGAACATCCGCTCGCCCAAGCGATTGTCAGTGGGATTGAAGAACGCCACCAGTCTCCAGTCTCCAGTCTCCAGTCTCTAGTCAATTTCCGCGCCTTGCCGGGGCGTGGGGTCACCGGTGAGATTAACGGTACGACGATCTGGGTGGGCAATCGCGGGTTGATGGCGACGGCTGGGCTGGCGCTGTCACCAGTTTTGCAGACACTGGCGGCCACCTGGCAGCAGGACAGCGCGACCGTGGTCTATGCCGGTTGGGACAAGCATGTGCAGGGATTGCTGGCATTGGGGGAGACTTTGCGCCCGGAAGCGGCGACGACCCTCGCGCAACTGCAAGCGGCGGGTCTCCAAGTGGCGGTCTTGACCGGTGATGATCCGGTGGCCGGCGCCCGTTGGCAGCGCGAACTGGCCGTGCCGGTCCTGGCCGAACAACGGCCGGAAGATAAGCTGCAACAGTTGCAAAGCGCCGGCGCCGGGGTGTTGATGGTCGGTGACGGCATCAACGATGGGCCGGCATTGGCCGCGGCCACCGTCGGCATTGCGCTGCAACATGGCACCGACGTGGCCCAAGTCGCCGCGGATGCCATTCTGCTCCATGACGATCTGCGCACCATTCCGTGGTTATTAGAACTGGCGCGACTGGCAATGCGCAAGGTGCGGCAGAATCTGGCTTGGGCCTTTACCTACAACTTCATCGGTGTTGGCCTGGCGATGACGGGGTACCTGCAACCATCAATTGCCGCGCTCTTTATGGTGGCGAGTAGTCTTTTCGTGACGGGGAATGCACTGCGTTTGCGGCGCTTTCCGGGTGGGCAGCGGGGACACGACAGCGGATGAAGGCGGGAGCGGATGTTTCTGCCGAGGCTGCCGCCTGGGAGCGCCGTCATCCCTGGCGGCAAGTGGGGTAGGCTGCCGCCAGGGATGACGGCGCTCCCAGGCTCAATCTGTTGGTCGGCTTTGCCTTTATCGTGAGACTTATGTCGCAGACAGCGCGCTGGTATTGAATTACACTGTGAGAAAACAGTAGGCCAATTCAAAGAAGTAGCCGTAACTACTCAGCTCCTAGCCAGTCACGGACTGGCTAGGAGCTGAGTAGTTACGAAGTAGCCATAAGCTAATCTTTGATGGTTCACGCAACACGCAACACGTAGCACAGAACCGAGTCTCATCGTGAAACAGCGCTCTATTTATGCCACCCGCCGTCCCCTCCGTCGTTTAGAGGGATGGTGGACCAGGCTTGAACGATTCATTAACCGTCTGGGCACCCTTGCCACGCACCCGTACAACCCCCTGTACCACTTGGGTACATTACTCATTTTCTTGTTGATCGTCCTTACCGTCACCGGCGCTTATTTGACTTTGTTATACCGCCCCGGCAGTGATCGCGCATATGCCAGCGTTGTGTTACTCAGCGCTAACTGGTTTGGCTCGCTCATGCGCACAGTGCATCGTTATACCAGCGATGCGCTGCTCCTGGTGACCTTTCTCCATGCCTGGAAGATGTTTGTCAGCGACCGCTTCTGGGGCAGCCGCTGGTTTGCCTGGGTGACGGGCTGGGTGCTGCTCTTTCTCTTTTGGTTGACCGGCACCATGGGCTATTTCCTGGTTTGGGATCAACCGGCGCAATGGCTGACCGACTATGCCATCAACCTGTTGCGCGGCGCCTTCGCCTATTCATTTTTGGGGCCGGATGCGGCGTCACGCACCTTTTCCTTTTTTGTCATCATCCTCTTTTTGCATGTCTTTATCCCGCTCTTGCTGCTGGTGGCAGTCTTGGTGCATGTCTTGCGCCTGGCGCGGGCGCGCTACTGGTCGCCCCGCTGGTTGATGATCATGAGCAGTGTCATTCTGATCGTGCTGGCGCTGCTGTGGCCGGTGGTTGATGGGGCGCCGGCAGATTTGGGCCAATTGATTCAACAGGTGAAGCTGGACTGGTGGTATCTTGGCTTCCTGCCACTGACCAGCCAGTGGAGCAATGGGCTGCTTTGGAGCGTCTCGCTGGCGGTGATTGCACTGGTGGCGGCCTTGCCCTGGCTGCTCCGGGGGCAACATACGGGGCCGGCCTTTGTGATTGCCCCCAAATGCACCGGCTGTGCGCTCTGTGCGCGTGAATGTCCCTATGACGCCATTGCGATGCAGCCGCGCGACGACGACACCCAGTTCAGTTCGCTGGCCGTGGTCAACGCCAACCGCTGCACCGGCTGTGGCGTCTGTGTCGGGGCTTGCGCCGATGCGGCGATTGAACTGGAAGGGTTGCACGCCGCGGTTATGCGCCAAGATCTCTTGCGGGCTTCGGCGCAGGCGCACAAAGCCAAGGCGCCGGTCATTGTCTTCACCTGTGACCGCCATGCTGCGCTGGGCACCTTGCCGCCACTGGAAGGGACAACACCGGTGGAGGCGTTGGGGTTGGGCGTCGGCGGCGAGTTGCCGTTGATCCAGGCCAAGTTGCCGGCGCGGGTCAATGCCGGTTCCTGGCCCGACGACCAGGGCCAGCCGCAGCCGGTGATGACCTGTGTTGTGCCCTGTATGGGCATGTTGCATCCGCAATGGGCCGCCGAGACTGTGGCGGCGGGCGCCGCCGGGGCGATCATGGTCACTTGTCCAAATGCCGATTGCTCCTACCGTGAAGGGCCGCATTGGGTCGCCGAACGGATGAAACGCCGCCGTACTTTGCGTGCAGGCAACACCTATATCCTGGAACTGGCCCCCGGTAGTCAGGCTGAAGTGATGCGCCAATGGCGGTCGTTGATCGGCCAACCGACAACAGGCGCAGCGCCGGTAACAGCCGTGGGTCAAACGGAACCAACGCCGGTATCGCCTACACCGCTGGTCCAGGCGCGTCATCTGGCGGTTGGCTTTCTGCTCCTCCTGGTTCTCTTTGGTCTGTCCACGTTCCTGGATCAGCCGGCGCACGCTGGTTTACCGGCGGCGGCGCAAATCCGACTGGCGCTCAACCACAGCGGTCAATTGGTGGCGGCCGCCAGTAACCTCTCCCCGGAAGTGCTGGCGAAGCTGCCCCCCAATGTAGATCCGGCGCAAGTTTTGGGCGGCGAGCGCTTTCCGGTGCAGATCCAGTTGCTGGTCGATGGCGCCCAGGTGTTGGAACGTACCTATCGCCCCCGTGGCTTACGGCGCGAAGGAGCGGTCTATGGCTTGGAGGAGTGGTGGGTACAGCCGGGCGCGCATCACCTGACGATCAACTTGATGGATGATGGCGCAAGCTGGCGCACGGTCTTTTCCGACACGGTGACGATTGCCCCCGGCGCGGCGCAGATTCTCTATTTTGTCCATGATCAGGATAAATTTGTCATGCGGTGAGCGCTATGCAACGCAAAATTATCGGTTTTCAACAAGATGAGGTGGGCGATTGGACAGCGCTACTGGAATGTGGTCATCGCCAGCATGTACGCCACGACCCGCCCTTGACCAATCGGCCCTGGGTGCTGACGGCAGAAGGCCGGCAGCGCTTTATCGGCTTTGAACTAAATTGCAAACTTTGTGATGAAGAAGGAGAGGCAACCGCATGAGTGTACGAACGGCAAGGATGGCTGATCTGCAACAGGTTGCAACCACCCCCGCAGTTGCGCCCCAGCGAGCAGTGACGGTCTGGCTTTTTACTGTGTGCGCACTGATCATCGGCCTGACCGTCTTTGGCGGCTATGTGCGCTTGACCCGCTCCGGCCTATCGATTGTCGAGTGGAATGTGCTTACCGGCGTGATCCCGCCCATTGGTGAGGCGGCCTGGCAGGCGGAATTTGCCAAATATCAGGCGACGCCGGAATTTGAACATGTCAATTTCAACATGACGCTGGCTGACTACCAGCGCATCTTCTATGTCGAGTATATTCACCGGTTGATCGCACGGCTGGCCGGCTTGATCGTCGTTGTGCCGCTGGGCGTTTTCCTCTGGCGCGGTCTCATTCCCTGGCGTCGGTCGGGCGTCTACCTGTCGATTGCCGCCCTCTTTGGCTTTCAAGGCTTCTTAGGCTGGTACATGGTCAGCAGCGGGTTGGTTGACCGGCCGGCGGTCAGTCACTTCCGGTTAACGATTCACCTGCTGGTCGCGTTAACCCTTTTGGGGCTGACCCTGTGGACAGCACTCAATCGTCGCCGGCAAGCGGTACGGCCACAAGCGACTTGGACAGGTGCGGCCTGGCTGGCTGTCGGGCTGTTGCTGCTGCTATTGGTGCAGATTGCCTATGGCGGTCTGGTGGCTGGGTTGAAGGCGGGACACGCTGCCGACACCTGGCCCTATATGTTTGGCTATCTGGTGCCGCCTGGTCTGCTGACCGTGATGGAGCCGTGGTGGGCCAACTTGCTGGAAAGTGTGCCGACGGTGCATTTTATCCATCGCTGGTTTGCCTTTGTGGTGCTGATCGGCGCCGGCTTCCTCTACTGGCAGAGCAAACAACCGGCGTACCGTACCCTGATCCTGGCGTTGGTCGCGCTGGTGCTTGTCCAGATCGCCCTGGGTGTCAGCGTGATCTGGTTTCATGTCCCTCTGGTGCTGGCCTTACTGCATCAAGCGACAGCTTTACTACTCTTTGTCGTTGTTGTTTGGTTAATCCATCAATTGCTCTATCCAATAGACGCGGCCCAGTAGCCGGAGGAGAGAACGATGTCCATTTCCAGTGACCATTCCTATTTTGACCTTGCCCACCCGGCGGCGGCGCCCACTCGACCGTCTTGGGTGAGTACGTTGGTGGTTCTCTTCAAGCTACGGATTGTCGCGCTCTTGCTCTTTGCCGGCATCGGCGGCGCCTTTCTCGCCGCTGGCGGCGCCCCCACCTGGTCGGCACTGGGCTTACTCTGCTTTGGCGGCGGGTTGGCCGCGGCCGGCGCTTCGGCGCTCAATCAATATCTGGAAGCCGGACAGGACGCGCTCATGGGGCGCACCCGGCGACGCCCGCTGGTGACGCAGGCGATTGCCCAACCAGGATGGGTGCCATATGTGGGGCTAGGGTTGATTGTGGGGCCGGTGTTGATCGTGGCGCCGTTCAACTGGGCGCTGGCCTTCTGGTCGCTGCTGGGGGCGACGATCTATGTCGGCGTCTACACCATCTGGCTCAAGCCGCGCACCGTGTTGAACATTGTGATCGGCGGTTTGGCCGGTAGTTGTGCCGTGTTGAGCGGGGGTGCTGCTGTCGGCAACTGGGCCGATCCGGGGGTCATCGGGCTGGCGCTGCTCCTCTTCCTGTGGACGCCGACCCATTTCTGGAGCTTGGCGATTGTCTATCGCGATGATTACGCCAAGGCGAACTTTCCTATGTTACCGGCGCGTACAACCTTGCCGCGTGCAGCGGCTTGGGTGCTGCTCCACAGTGTAGCGACGGGTGGCGTGGCGTTGGCCTTGAGTTTCCATAGCGCGCTCGGCCTGCTCTACCTGGCGCTGGCCCTGCCGGCGACGCTGCATCTCTTCTGGCAGAGTTATCAACTGTTGCTGGTTCCCCAGGTGCGCCAAGCCAAAGCGCTTTTTATGACCTCGAATCTTTATTTGACCTTGCTTTTGGTCGCCATTTGTCTTGCTGTTGTGCTGTAGAAATAGGGTATGTTGTAAAATCGTTCTGTTGTAGAAGTAAAGGAGCTTAGCTATGCGCCGTTTTTCGCAGGATTTTACCGGTCTTGGTCTACTGATTAATGTACTCGTGGTGGTCGGCTTTGTGGTGTTAGCCGCGAAAGCCTTTACCCCTGGCGCTAAGCTGCCGGCGCAGGAAGTTGCCAACGCCGCTGGATTGCCGACTGCCACCCCTGTTGCCGCTGTGGCGACGCCAACCGCCGCCCCCACAGTCGCGCCGACCGCCACGGCGCTGCCGGTCGCCACAGCCACCACGGCCAGTAGCGCCGCCGTAACCGAAACGGTGGCCGCCACAACGACGACCGCATCCGCCGCGGCGCCTGCCGGCGACACGGCCGCGGCCGCGATCGATACCGCCGCGGTGGCCGCCGTCGTGACCAAGGGAACCTGTAACGCCTGTCATACGATTCCGGGCATCGACGGTGCGGTCGGCATTGTCGGGCCAAATTTGTCCAATATCGGCGCTGAGGCCGGCACGCGCATTGCCGGCTACTCGGCGGAAGAGTATTTGCACGAGTCGATCGTTGATCCCAACGCTTTTATTGCGCCGAAATGCCCGTTTGGCGCCTGTACGCCTGGCTCTATGCCCAATACTCTGGCGCAAACATTGACACCGGAGGAGATTCAACTGCTGATCGATTATATGTTGACTTTGCAAACCCCACAATAAACCAATGTTGACTTGGCGCATAGGCCGGTTCGACTGGCAGCCCGGATCATGGTATGATTGCCTCTTCCTCGATCCGTGGAAAAGAAGCTGATCAATCGGGACAAAAAGCTGTCTATGCGCCAAGCCATTGTTTTTGATTTTGACGGGACCATCATTGAAACCGAGACGCCGGATTACCAATCCTGGCAGGAAGTTTTCACTGAACATGGGTGCGATCTGCCCAAAGCGTTGTGGTCAACCTATATCGGTACGGCCTCTGGCACTTTTGACCCCTATGCCCTGCTGGCCGAACAAGGTGGCAACCCTATCGACCGGGCGGCGATCCGCACTCGCCGCCGCCAACGCTTTCACGAACTGGTGGCGCAACAGCCGTTACGCCCTGGTGTAAAAGCTTTGTTGGACGCAGCAATGAGCCAGGGCATACCATTGGCGATTGCTTCCAGTTCGACCCGCGATTGGGTTGAAGAGAACCTGACCAAGCGCGACTTACACCGCTACTTCCGTGCGGTCTATACCGCCAACGATGTGACCGCCGTGAAACCCGATCCCACCCTCTACTTGGTGGCGGTGCAGGCGCTAGGTGTGCAACCAGTGCAGGCGGTGGCGATTGAGGATTCGGTAAATGGCCTGTTGGCAGCCAAACGGGCTGGCCTAACCTGTGTGGTCGCGCCGCATGGGATGACGCAGCACATGACGTTTGATGGGGCTGATCTCGTCCTCTCTTCGCTGGCAGAAGTCACATTGGAACGCTTGTTGGCGTTGTAATAGCATTTACGCACTGGCCTGTCTACCCTGGTATTCGGTGCGTAAGCTCTGTGTAAAGAGGTGGATACCATGAAGCCCGGAATCAGGTGATGGTTCCGGGCTTTCTTTTTATACTGCGCCAGCGTATCTATGGGATGCGTAATTGGCATTTGACATGACTTGCCCCTTTTGGTTATAGTACTCCTGCCTCCGCATCTGCACGTAGGAAAGGAACCAAAGATTTCATGAGGGATAAAATCGGCATTGGCGTAATCGGCGGCGGCGGGATTTCCGCCGAAGGGCACCTGGCACTCTATGGCACGCAAGGCGCCATTGGGGGTGGGCGTTTCTATTTAGCGCCACCTTGACCGCCGCCATTGAGTCTGTGCGCACGGGGCGACCAGTAACCGTCAACAATGAAAACAACAGGGATTTCGCAGATTATGCAGATTAATTTGCATAGGAGTTACGCAGTTGACGGGCGCTACCAGAGACCTGTCAGGTTTCGCAAACCTGACAGGTCTTGTCCAACTGCGTAACTCCTATTGCAATATAAATCTTTGGAATCTGCGAAATCCCTGTTGTTTTCAGGGCAGGGTTGCCGTTACCCTGCCGGAAATTTGAGATTCGGTGATGGCGTGGTTATACTGATGAGCCGACGCCTACCAAAGCGATCCTTATTGAAAGTGGTGCGCGCTGACAGTGTGCTGCATTCCTTACCTAACCCGGAGAAATTCATGACCAATTACGCAACCCTTGCTCAGACGTTGCAAACGTCCTTGAAATTACGCCTGCCGCCGATTGCTGTCTGTATGACAGACCAGGCCCCTGCCGGCCTGCCGACGCCGACCAGCCAACAGCCCGCCGGCTGTGTCTTTTGGCAACAGGCCGTCAACGGGCCATTGGCAACGACAACGAAAGATCATGAACTGTGCGCCGTTGGCGTCTACACCCATAACCTGGCCGGCGCTTCACCCGCCTATGCGTCAGAACTGGGCGATGTTCTCAAGGTCATGGCAAACCTGGAATATGCCCGCAATGAAGATATTGCGCTCGTGCCGGTGCTGAAGCGCGCCACCAAACAGGTCGTCTATGCGCCCCTGGCCGAAACGCCGCTGCCGCCCGATGTGGTATTGCTCTTTGCCCAGGCCGGCCAGGGCTTGATCATCGCCGAAGCGATCCAACAGGTGGAGATGGGCATCCCGCCGGCCCTGGGGCGACCGGCCTGCGCCGTCGTCCCCCAAGTCGCCAACAGCGGGCGCGCCGCGTTGAGTCTCGGTTGTTGTGGCGCACGGGCCTATCTTGACGCCCTGACCGATGATGTCGCCCTTTGGGCCTTGCCCGGCGCCCAACTGGCCGCCTATGTAGAAAAGGTGGAAAAGCTGGCCAAGGCGAATGACCTGCTGACCACCTTCCATACCCTGCGCCGTCAAGATGTCGCCGCCGGTCAGACCCCGACCTATGGCGAGTCATTAGCGCGCTTGAGTAATTAACGCAGTAGCCCAGTGAGATAGTAAGACAGTAAAACAGTGGGTCAGTAGGTCAGTGACGTGACAAGTTACCCACTGTTTCACTGTCTCACTGCCTTACTGTCTCACTGCCTTCCCATTCGTTTCAAGAACCAGGAGCCGAACCATGATGATGCAAGAGGCCAAAACCTTTCAGACCGTCCCCAACATCCAACAGGTCACCGATGTGCCGCGTGACCTCAAATTTCACCCCAGCACGGTGCAACAGCCCAAAGTGTTGACGCGGGAACAGATTGCCGCCTATAACCGTGACGGCTATGTCAAAGGGCTGCGCGTCTTTAGCACCGCCGAGATCACCGAACAGCGCCGCTACTTTGATGACCTGCTGGCGAAGGTGATCGCCAAAGGGGGCAACAGCTACTCGATCAGTACCGCCCACCTGAGCTATGGCAAGGTCTATGACCTGCTCACCCACCCGCGCATTGTGGCTTATGTCAAGGACATTCTGGGTGACAATGTCGTCGGCTGGGGATCACACTACTTCTGCAAGATGCCCCACGACGGCAAGCGCGTCTCCTGGCACCAGGACGCCAGCTTCTGGCCCATGACCCCTTCCAAGACTGTCACCGTCTGGCTGGCGATTGACGACGCCGATGTGGAAAATGCCTGTATGCGCTTTGTCCCCGGCTCGCATCACTACGGCCATCTCACCTATCACCTGAGTGAAGAGACGGAAAACAACGTCCTCAACCAGACCGTCGATAACGCCGACCAATTTGGCGACCCGGTCGATGATGTCTTGCAGGCCGGGGAAATCTCCCTGCATAGCGATCTCCTCTTGCATGGATCGGAAGCCAACGACTCCGACCGCCGCCGCTGTGGCTTGACGCTCCGTTACTGCGCCACCGATGTTCGGGCCTACATGGATTGGAATGGCAAGGGGGTGATTGTGAGCGGTAGTGATCCTAGCGGTCATTGGGCGAATCCGCCGCGTCCGGTAAACGATTAGGGCGGTGGGTGTTCACCCATTTTCACCCACATGCGTTAAGGGTGTAGCGCGCTCTTGTTTTCAGCACATTCAGATAATCAATATCTTCCAGCAGCTTATCAAGTTCGGCACTTTCCTCGGGTGACAGCATATGATTGCGATTACGTTCCAGCAAATTATCTAAGCGGGCTTGTTGTTCAGACGCCAGTTGACAAAAAGCCAAAGCATGTAGCTCTGGTTGGCTTAAACCGGTAAGCAGATCGGAATCAACAGCGCGGGGGCGGGTCAGGCGTTGGTACTCATGTATATCGAGGAGTACGCTCACCCTTTCGCCCTGCTCATCGGTAAGGTATTGAATTGACTGGCTCATAGTTCCTCCCGGCAAATCGATAGGAGTTACGCAGTTGGACAAGACCTGTCAGGTTTGCGAAACCTGACAGGTCTCTGGTAGCGCCCGTCAACTGCGTAACTCCTAATCGAATTTCCGGGTGATTATACCATAACCTTGTGCAAAGGACGAATCACGATGAAAATCCTTGTTCTCTCCGGATCCAATCACGGCTTTGACAAAAGCGCGCCGGTGATTGCCGCCTTTCTCAGTCAACAGCCCGATATGCAGGTCGTCGTGGATGATGACAAAACCATTCTGACGGCGCCGCAACTCAATGAATATGATCTCTGCGTCTTCGGCACCGGCTTTACCCGCGGCAGCCGCCAGGACGATGGCACGATCAAGCGCGAACCGGATCTGACCCCGGCGCAAGAAGCGGGCCTCTTCAACTTTGTCGAAAGCGGCAAAGGGTTGGTTGGCATACATGGCACGGCCTGGTGGATTGGCGGGCGCGCTGTCGATCTCATCGGCGGCCATGCCAACTGGCACCCGCCGGGGCTGACCTTTACCGTCAACATTGAGCAGACCAACCATCCAGTCACCGCGGGACTAGGTGACTTTGAAGTAGAAGACGAAATCTACATCTCCGCCTATGAGCCGACCCTACAAATTCTCGCCTCTGCCCAGTGGCATGGCCGCGCCCATCCGATGGCGTGGGTCAAGAACTTTGGTCAGGGCCGTGTCTTCTACACCACCCTGGGCCACACCGCTGACACCTTTATGCGCCCCGCCATGCAACAGTTGGTGACGCAAGGAGTGCGGTGGGCTGGAAAAGGCGATTGAGAGACTGAGAGATACAGTGATTAGGTTTGGCGCAATCTCTGTATCTCTCAATCTCTCAATCTCTGTATCTCAACCTTTATCCTAAAACAGCCTCCTCGTCGCCAAAATCCCCACCACCGCCCCGGCGGCACAAACAATCAACACCCAGAAGACCGGTGTATAGCCGCCGGCCCAGGTATAGAGCAACCCCATCGCCACCGGCGCGCCGGCGCGAGCGATGGTCGAGATCAGCGTCATGACCCCGTTGATCGCCCCGTAGTTGGCAATGCCATAGAACTCGCCCACCAACGCCGCCCGCGCCGGTGAACTGGCCCCCGACCCCATACCGAAAAGAATCCCGCCAACCAGAATCAACCATGGCGTTGGCGCAACCAGCAGAATGAGCAAGCCGCACGTCATCATGGTAAAGAGTATGGCCGTGATCACCCGCAACGACAACCGCGTACCCAGCGGGCCAAAGAGCAGCCGCCCCGGAATCTGACTGCCGCCGAGGACGCTGGCCGTGAGCGCGGCAAAAGCGCCGGGGTAGCCTTGCCCTTTTAAGTAGGGCAGCAAGTGAACGGCCAGCGCTACGGCGCAAAAGGTGGAGAGGGTGAAGGCGATGGTGAGCCACCAGAAAGTTTGATCACGTAAAGCGCTTTTGACCGTACTGCTCTTGTCTAGCGGTTGGTCGGAAGGCGCACCCGGCGAACCGGCGCCGCCGGTTCGCCGTTCCGCCAATGGTTCGCCATCGGGCAACAGCCCCAACGTCGCCGGTGAACGGCGCAGAAAGAGGGCGTGGAGGGGAATGGTCGTCACCGCCAGGAGGCCGGCCAGGAGCCAGAGCGCGGTGCGCCAGCCGTAAAGCTCACTCAACCAGGTCGCCAGCGGCACAAAGATCACGCTCGCCAACCCGCCGCCAAAGGTCAACACGGTGAGCGCTTGGGCGCGCCGCCGGACAAACCAGGTCGCCGTCACCGCAAAGGCCGGGTCATAGAGGATCATGGCGTTGATCACGCCAATCGCCGCCCAGATCGCATAGAAGCCGGCCAATGTCTGCACCTGCGCCCAGCCCAGGATCGCCAGCGTCGCCAGACAGGAACCGAGGGTCATCAACCCTCGTGCGCCGTGGCGATCCAACCAGCGCCCCACCGGCACGCCGGCCAAGCCGGAGATCAGCAGCATCAACGAGAAGGCGCCGGTCAACTGCGCCGGCGACCAGCCCATCTCCTGCTGCGTCGGCGTGAGCATAACGCCAAAGCCATAAAAGAGAATGCCCCAGGAGATCGGCTCGGTGATCGCCAGCGTCCCCACCACCCACCAGCCATAGTAGAGCGACGGGTGGCGCACCATTGGCTCATGATTGCGCCACCCCAGGTGCCAAGTGCGATCAGCCACAACAACGGCCCGCCGTCCCATTGGCGTTGCCGCCGATAGCAACAAACTCACGGGTTGCCTGCTTCGTCTCCGGTGTGCAACAAGCGTCTGCTGCCACTGGGGCTTCGTCCGTGCAGCAGGCCGTCACCCCACAACAAGACCCTTCCGCCGCCACCGGCGCTAGTTCAATATCCGCTGTAAAATCCGTTGTGAAGCTTGGTTGAAAATTCAAATTGGACAAGTTGAGAGGGATCAAGGTAGACACCTGCTCTTTGGGCTGACTGCCACAGCACGAGCTACCCAAACCCAACCCATTGGCATCCACCGCTGCCGGCACGCCACAGACGCCCGTCTCCGGCAGTTCTAACTGGACATCCGCCGCCGCCTCCCAGTCGCCAACCAGGCCGGCCACCACCGAACGCACCTGTTCATAACCCGTTGCCAACAAGAAGGTCGGCGCGCGACCATAGCTCTTCATGCCGACCATATAAAAGCCGGGTTCGGGGTGGCGCAACGCTTTTTCGCCGTGGGGCGGCACGCTGCCACAACTGTGTAGGTTGGGGTCGATCAACGGCGCGATGGCGCTGGGCGCTTCGACGCTGGTGTGCAGATCCAGCCGCAACTCCCGCAGGAATGAAAGATCGGGCCGAGAACCGGTGGCGCCAATCACCTCATCAACCACAATGGCGCGCTCGCCTTGCGGCGTGTCGCCAAGCAAGCGGACGCCTTGGCCGGCCTTCTCCAACCGTGTTGTAAAGAAGGGCGTCACCACTTCAATTGCGCCGCTGTCCACCAATTCTTTGATGCGCACGCCCAACAGCCCGCGCCCTGGTAACTGGTCATTGCCTAGCCCGCCGTAGGTTGCAGCCACGTTGGCTTTGCGCAAAAGCCAGGTGACGTGGGTGGTCGGATAGGCGGCGTGCAAATCCATCAGTTCCAAAATGGCGTTGATGGCCGAGTGTCCGCCGCCGACGACGGCAACCCGCTTGCCGGCATAGCGACTGCGCGCCCGTCCCAGCACATCAGGAATGCCATAGGCCACTTTATCGGCGTTCGCCACTTCGCCCGGTGCAAATAGACCATCGGTCCCAACAGGATTGGGCGTCGTCCAGGTGCCGCTGGCGTCGATCACCGCCCGCACCAGGAAGCGTTCTTCGTCGCCATTGATCTGCACCTGTACCACAAAAGGGGACTCGGCGCGACCGGCATCCTTCATCTTGTCAATGCGCCGACGACTGACCGCGGTGACACGGGCATTGCGATGAATCTGGCTGTGCAGTTGGGGCGTCTGTGCCAACGGTAACAGATACTCATCGATCAACTCATGCCCGGTCGGCAATTTTTCCGGGTCGGGGTGTTGCCAACCCTGTGGTTCGAGCAGGGCAACCGCCGCTTTGTCCACACACCAGCGCCAGGGGGAGAACAATTGCACATGCCCCCACGACCGCACACTGGCGGCAATTTCCGCCCCTGCTTCAAAAACGATGGGCGTTGCGCCCCGTTGCACCAGGTGCGCTGCCGCGGCCAGACCGATCGGGCCGGCGCCGATCACCGCCACAGGAAGAGATTGGATGTCCATTGGTCGCTCCTTTATATTGATAGATGTCGATATTTTAGCCTAAAAAAAGAGAAATCAACAAAATTGCAGCAAACGACCGTTCACTCCGCAGTCAACATCACCGGCGCGCGACCCGGTTTGACCACGATTTGTTCGGCATAGTTTGGCGCAAAGTTCTGCATCAACGAGCCGCAACAGACCGTGAAACATTCCTGGTTGAGGGTATAGAAGCGGCGCCGTCCTTCCTGGCGTACATGCACCAGATCGGCTTCGGCCAACAATTTCAGGTGATGGCTCACTGTCGGCTGGTTGACGCGACCACCCAACGCCGCCACCACATCGTTAACGCTCATCCACTCACAACAGAGCAGCTTCATAATCTCTTGCCGGGTCTCGTCGGCAAGCGCTTTGGCAAAGGTAATCACCCGTGTATCGATACTCATGGTTCCATTATATTGATTTTTGTCGATATGTCAAGTAGCAATTTGGTTGGTTTAGCGACCGCAAGGGTACGCCCCTACGGATGGAAGTGCTTTAGGGCTGTGTGTAGAGCCAGACGCCATTATTGGTGGCGGCCAGCAAACCGCCGCAATGGGCGCCATCGTACAGCAGATCGCGCACGGTGTAACTTTCATCCCAACCGGCGGCCGTGATGCGTACCCAGTCGCCGCCGGTCAAGGGGCGTTGCCAGACGCCATTGCTGTTGGCGCCGGCGTAGAGCGTGACGCCGGTTACTGCCAGACTACGGAATTGAACCCCACTGGGCGACGGGCCATAGGGCGCCCAGTCGCTGCTGCCATTGCCCACAAAGACGCCGCCGTCGCCGGCGACGTAGATTTGTGTCTGGTCAAAGGCAAAATCCCACACGTTCAGGGCTGCATTGTTCAGGCCGTTTTTGTTTTGCACCAGACGGCCCAACTCGGTGTTGAGCCAATAGACCCCCTCGCCGGCCGTGCCGATCCAGAGAATCATGGGGGACTGCTCATCCAGCCGTGTAACTGTAATGTCCGTTGGCCGGTTCGACAGCAGTGACCAGCGCTCCCCGTGATCATTGCTCTGGTAAACGCCTTGATCCTCCGTGCCGGCAAAAAAGATGGCATTGACATTGACAACGGACCGGGGGCGCACGAGGGCCGTCGCTGCCGGCGCCCAGTGCTGGCCACCGTCGGTGCTGCGATAAATCCCGGCGTCATAAGAAGCGACCAACCCCTTGCTGCCGGCAAAGGTGATACTATAGATGCTCTCGCCGCCGGGGCGATTGATCGCACTGACCCTGGTCAGCGCCGGCGGGTTGGGACAATTGGTCAGCGTCGCGCGATAAAGACCGCGATCGCTGCCGCTGTTCCCACTGGCGCCGATAAAGAGCGTCTCTCCCTGAATCGCCAGGGCGGCGACGGTTAAGCCATTGCCGACAAGCTGGCGCCATGCCGGTTGCGCCGTGGCAGTGGGAGGCGGTGGCTCGCGTTTGATCACGAGCGGCAAATAGTTGGCGCAGCGATTGTTGGCCCTGGTTTGCCCATCACCACAAGTCGCAGCGGGCGCGGGCGTGCCGGTTGGCGGGGCCGGCACGGGGACAGCCGTTGGATCGTCGCTGCTGGTCGGCGTGAGCGTTGGCGTGGGATTGGCGGCCACAGGGGTGGCAGTTGCCGCTGCCGTGCGCACGATCATCGCTTCGTAGCCGCCAAACAAGCGGTAATGGGCGCTTGTCAGCGGCGTGGCGGCGGCCGGCTCGCCCAGCGTGCTGTGGAGGGAAAAGCTGGTTGAACGTTGTTCTCCGGCCGCGGCGGCAAAGCTCCAAAGGCGCAGGACAAAATTGGCGGAAACCGGTTGTTGCTCGCCGCTCGCACCAGGCGACCGGGGCCGCATCGGACGTTGCTCCGGCTCGGCATTGACCGGCCCCGAACGGGTGGTCGCCAGGAGAATGCCCAGGATCAGCAGGCTGCCGAGTAGCAGGTATTGGATGAAGTTGGCTCTTTGCATATCCTTGCCCCTTGCTACTGTTTACAGATATAACCCAGTGCGTAATAGGGTGGGCGGTTGTCAAAGGGCTGGTTGCCGCCGGTTTCGCCGGTGGTTTTATTTTCTGTTACATACCTGGGATTTTTGTCAAATGTCGCGTCCCAAGCATGACTCCCGTTGTCGCGATTGCCATCTGTAAATTTATCGCTATAGGTATGCGTGTGGGCAGGTAAGTGGGCTATGGTCAATGTCACCTGCTCAACCCCACCGGTCGCCCCGATGGGATAAGTCGCGCCGGCGCCGACCACAAAGCGGTTGCGGAGATCTGGGGTGCTGTTGCTGCCGTCACACAGTTGCCAGCCGGCAGGAAGGGTTGCCAGGTTCCCTGACCAGAGAATGACGGCGCCGGTGGGCAAGCTGAGTTGGACATCCGGCGCCAATTTCGCTTGCG
The DNA here is from genome assembly GCA_021405325.1 of Caldilinea sp. CFX5. The sequence continues at coordinate 92,185 of QWII01000035.1, forward strand.
TAACCGCCTGGTCAGCCAACTTGGCCGTGGTGATCAGCCCGTCTGCTACACTCCAGGCTTGGGCGGCAAAGGGAACGCTGCCCAATTTGACGCGTGGTTGCATCTCCGCATCATTGTTGATGGTAACGCCAAGGTATAGCTCAGGGTTAGCGCTAAAGAGATTGGGCGCCAGGGCAACACGACTCCCTAGCAACACGGTGAAAAGCCCTTCCGCCACCGTCACCTGATTGGCCTCCTGGTAGCTCTCACTCCAGAGTGGTTGCCCGCCGCCGGCAGTGTTGTAGAGGGCAAAGGTCATCGCGACCTTGCCCTGTAAGTTTACGCCATGCTGATCCACCAGCCGCCCTTGGTAGGGGATGGTGACCGGCGGCGCCGTGACCAAAGCGGCCAGCGCACCGGCATTCGGCGACCATAGTACGCTGATGACAACGAGCAGGGTAAAAATGACATTGCCAGGGGTTGGCAACCAGTGACGTGCATGGATAAGCGAAGTTGTCTGGGTGTTATCTGTTTGGGTGTTGTTTGTCTGGGCGTGATGCCGTAGCTGAATTTGCATAAAACCTCCTGCCAGAAGCAAAAGACCGTGGGCCACAGGTTGTCAGGATTTATGCTGCGAGGTATGGCCGGGGTGTTATGTGGATTACGATAAATTTTACTTGATCACGCCTAAATTAACAAAATGTCGAATTGGTTAGTTTTTTGATTTCTTCTTGCGTTCCTCTCTGCTAATCCGCTATCCTCACCGCACTCAGTAGATCGCAGTCGTGTGGTCGCGTCGTCCAGCGTCAATCGATAGCCACTTTGGCTGCATTGCGGTCTACTGACACGCAGTCTCCGGTATCTTCGTTTTGTCTAGCCGTACTTGCTTGGGTTGATGTTGATTCCGGCCTCACCCCAACAAGGAGCCGAAGAACTGGAAGAACGTGTTGTAATCCCGCGACTGGGTTGATGTTGATTCCGGCCTTCAGCATGAAAGACGCCGACATCAACCAAGTTTGAGTTGTAATCCCGCGACTGGGTTGATGTTGATTCCGGCTATGCCTAATGCCCCAAGCGCCACAGCGGCCATGTTGTAATCCCGCGACTGGGTTGATGTTGATTCCGGCAGGTCTCGCTGGCCTGTCACGCGCGCAACATTGTGTTGTAATCCCGCGACTGGGTTGATGTTGATTCCGGCCCGTTGGTGATAACACCGGAACGAACAGCGCCGAAGTTGTAATCCCGCGACTGGGTTGATGTTGATTCCGGCCGGCCAGTATCGGTTGCATCGCGGCGATACGCTCATGGTTGTAATCCCGCGACTGGGTTGATGTTGATTCCGGCTTGATGACGCTGGCACGCTGGCGGCGTTCGGCGGCGGTTGTAATCCCGCGACTGGGTTGATGTTGATTCCGGCTTTGGCAGCCTGGGGAGATGGTCACGGATGCGGCTATGTTGTAATCCCGCGACTGGGTTGATGTTGATTCCGGCCCGACGCCAATGGTAACGGGCAACACGACTTTGGCGGTTGTAATCCCGCGACTGGGTTGATGTTGATTCCGGCTGATGAGATCAAGATCACGCAAACGTCGCATGGCTTGTTGTAATCCCGCGACTGGGTTGATGTTGATTCCGGCCACCGGCTCCTGGGACATGGAAGGGTGGCTGCTGGACGTTTCAATCCCGCGACTGGGTTGATGTTGATTCCGGCAGGGCCAGCGCTGGTTGTCGATAGTGACGCTCGCTTGTTTCAATCCCGCGACTGGGTTGATGTTGATTCCGGCGTCTTTGCGCATTTTTATGGCGTTTTGTAGCATCAGTTTCAATCCCGCGACTGGGTTGATGTTGATTCCGGCGACGCAGTTCCAGCGACTTCAAACTAAGCGCCCCAGTTTCAATCCCGCGACTGGGTTGATGTTGATTCCGGCTCAGCGAAACGGGAAGACATGGATTGAGGACTGGAAGAGTTTCAATCCCGCGACTGGGTTGATGTTGATTCCGGCTGTGGCCGGGACTATTGGCCAGCGCCGCAAACATCAGGTTTCAATCCCGCGACTGGAGGGGGAAACAAACTAAATATTAAGTTACGCTCGACGCGACCAGTTTTGACATCTGGTCGCGTCGAGGTGGAAGAAACGCGACAGATAAAAAAAGTGGTTGCGTGGAACGCGTAGGGATAGCCAAACGGGTCGCGCCTGGGGTAGGCAACCGCGACGCGAAAAACAATTCGTCGCGTTTTTGCGGATCGCGGCCGCGCCGGGGGTCTACGAATGGGTAACGAGCTGCGACGCCATGACGGGTGGGGGAAAACCGGCGTCAGCGCCGTAAAAAAGGGTAACATGGGCTTGCTTTTGGCGTAAAATTGGGTTGCACAACCATTTTCGCCAGAAAGGAAAGACCATGTTACTGCTTCATTTTACCACAATCGGGCGTTGGCTGGCGAGCCAACGCCAAACGCTGCGGCGGTATTGGTGTCGTCTCCGCCGAGCAGGGCGCCCACCCGTGCTAACCGTTTGTCCGTTGCAACAGTGGCGGCCGGACGAAGGGATGTCTCTCCCCCCGTTCGTCCAAAGCTCGCCGGTAGCGCTGCACTATCTGGCCTGGTTGGGCCGCCTGGATTGGCAGCACTTCCCCGAACGCCCTGAGCAAATGCCACAAGGCCAGGGCTGGCGTGGCCCAACGCCACAAGCCACGGCGCCCTACGTGGCGGCCTTGCTGATCAAAGTGGAGCGGCACTTGCCCCACTTGACCGACCTGCGCCAGTTTCTGGTGGACCACCCGGCCTTAGCCTGGGTGCTGGGCTTTCCGCTGACCGTCGATGCGCGCTACCCGTGGGGCTTTGATGTGGAAGCTTCGTTGCCCAGCCATCACCACTTTACTCGTGTGCTACGGCAGTTGCCCAATGCGGCGCTCCAATGGTTGTTAAGCCGCACGGTGACGTTACTCCAGGCCGAACTACCGGCTGACCATCGGCTGGGTGAGGTGATTTCCCTGGACACCAAACATATTCTCGCCTGGGTGCGCGAGAATAACCCCAAAGAGTTCATCAAAGGTGGGCGCTTTCACCAGGAGCGGCAGCCGAAGGGGGATCGCGATTGTCGGGTTGGGTTTAAAGCGAACGGCAATCAAGTCAAAAGCCAGGCGCCGCCTGTGCCCGCAACGGCGCCGACCCCAACGACCGAAGCCACGCCCGGCAGTCAAGCGCGTCCCGGCGACTACCTCTGGGGCTATGCCTCCGGCGTGGTCGCCACCAAAATTCCCCAGTGGGGCGAAGTCGTGCTGGCCGAACTGACCCAACCCTTTGACCAAAGCGAAGTCAGCTACTTTTTCCCGCTCATGACCATGGTGGAACAGCGCTTGGGGCGCCGCCCTCGCTTTGCCGCCCTGGATGCGGCGTTTGATGCCTTCTATGGTGCGACGTGCGCTGCATGATGGTATTGAGTTCAGAACTCTGTGTTAGGGTCAACACAAGCCCATCTGACTTAGTGAAAGGAGAAATCTAGACACGACCAAAGCCTGTCAGAAAAGCGGACTGAGCCGAACCAAACTAGGCAAGAAGGTGCCGCAAGGGCTGTCCGACAAGGTGAAAGCTAGACTGCCTGAAGCCCAATCTCTGGCGTCAAAGCGTGACGCTACGGAAAGTTTGGCGAAACCGTAGCCTTGCTGCGCTGGCTGTTAGACGTAGAGACAGACCAGGACCCACTCGCACAAGGACACGATTCAGTCAGAATCGGCAAGGAGATGAATGGGCCACCTAAAGCGGACAAATGTATCATCATGACAGACCACGTGATGGCCTACCTGGTGCGAGCCACAAGGCCACGGAGCCACCGTAGTAGTCAGCAAGCGGGAAAACCGCTTACACGGCGAAGGGTGGCAGGCGACAACGGGTCTAGGCATAACCGGGAGAAAAGCGTAATGCTCGATGCTCAAAGTTACCTAAACCTAATCCATGAGAGAGGACAGCAAGGACTTGGCCTCGAACGGGTCTACCGGAATCTACGGCGACGCGATTTGTTCCTGATGGCCTATGGGAAACTGTATGCCAATACCGGTGCAATGACCGTCGGCGTCAACCCGCACGACACTATTGACGGCATGTCCTTAGACCGCATTGACCGCATCATTGCTGACCTGGCAACCGGTGACTATCACTGGACGCCCGTTCGGCGCACCTATATCCCGAAAGCCAACGGCAAACAACGACCCCTGGGTGTGCCAGGTTGGAAAGATAAGCTCGTCCAAGAAGTCCTCAGACGCATTCTGGAAGCGTACTACGAACCACAGTTTTCCACCCATTCGCACGGCTTCCGCCCCCAACGGGGTTGTCATACCGCGTTGGCGGAAATCGTGCAAGGCTGGAAAGGGACACGCTGGTTTATTGAGGGCGACATCAAGGGGTGTTTCGACCAGATCAACCACGAGATTCTCTTGCGTCTCATCGGTGCGAAGGTCAAAGACAACCGCTTGCTGAAGTTACTCAAAACCATGCTCCGGGCAGGCTATATGGAAGCTTGGCAGTACCACCGCACCTACTCCGGTACGCCACAGGGTGGCATCCTCAGCCCCCTGCTCGCCAACATCTACCTGAACGAACTCGACCAGTTTGTTGAACAAGAACTGCTGCCTGCGTATAACCGCGGACGAAAACGACAGCAAAACCCGACGTATGCGGCCATTCTTCGTGGCCGAGCGCTGGCCAAAGCGACCGGCAACCGGGAAACGTATCAACAACTCACCCAACAGATGTATCGGACGCCGTCACGAGCGGCCATCGACCCGAACTATCGCCGCTTACGTTATGTCCGCTATGCCGATGACTTCCTCCTCGGCTTTGAAGGCCCAAAAGCGGAAGCCGAAGCCATCAAGCAACGCCTACGCACCTTCTTGGCCGAACGACTGGGCTTGGCGCTATCGGCAGAAAAGACCCTCATCACCAACGCCCAGGAAACCCCCGCACACTTCCTGGGATACAACATCCATATCTGTTGGGAGAATGCACGAATCACGGCCCAAGTCAACGGAACGAAGCGCAGAGCGGTTAATGGCTTGCCCATGCTCCGGGTGCCACCGGAAGTCAAACAACAATGGCTACGCAAGTTCAGCACCAACGGAAAACCGGCCAGACGACCGGAACTCCAAGAGCGAACCGACTATGACATTGTGATGTGGTATCAAACCCAATGGTCAGGACTGGTCAACTACTACCAAATGGCGGTGAACGTCACGTCACTCCACCGCGTCAAATGGACGATGGAAGTCTCGTTGGTCAAAACCCTCGCCAACAAACACAAATGTAGCGTCAGAACGGTCTATCGGAACTACCGCGATTGCCCAAAGGGCGGGCTGAAAGGCATTCGGGCCACCCTCCAGCGAGAAGGAAAACCACCTTTGGTGGCTACCTTTGGTACCAAGCCTGTCCACTATCAACGGGTGACGACGGAACTCAACGACAACCACTTTGTTCCCTACGGCGCCACTTCACAACTCTCCGACCGGCTACAAGCCGAACAATGTGAACTATGTGGTTCGACCAAGAACATTGAGGTGCATCATGTCAAAAAGTTGGCGGATGTCCGCGAGCAATACCGCAAAGGCCACAAACCGGCCTGGGTGGTCAAGATGCTGGCGATTCGCCGCAAGACCCTGGTGGTCTGCCGCGAATGTCATCACCGCATCCATGCCGGCACCTATGATGGCCCCAAACTCACCTAGTCGCCGGAAAGCCGGATGACGGGAAACTGTCACGTCCGGTTTGGAGGGGGGCGGTTGGAAAAGTACTCACTCAGAGCAACTCGCTGGCCGTCTACCCTACTCTATGAATATTTCCATCCCAAGACGCCAGACACACCAGGCTTTGCGGCGGTCCCCCTCCGTTTCGATGAGACGCGGGGCTTTTCCCCCGACGGCTTGCCCTTGTGTGAGGCCAACTTGCCGATGCCGCTCAAAGCCACCTACGTGGATCGCACCCATCTCTTTGTCCATCAGTGTGGGCGCTATGCCTGTCCCTTGCGCTACCCCACCCAAACGGCGCCCACCTGCCCCATTGCTCACGCCCGTTGGGAAAAAGGGGGCTGTGTGACCACCATGGCAACGAGTATCGGTGCACGCCTCCGTCATCAACTCGACCGCCAAAGTGCCGACTATCAGCGCATCTATCAGCAACGCACCGCCACGGAACGGATCAATAGTCAGGCTGTGGCGTTGGGCATTGAGCGACCTCATCTGCGCAATCAACGTTCTATTGCCAACCAAAACACACTCATTTATATCGTGATTAACTTACGCGCACTCGATCGGGTGACCAACAGCAAGCAACACGCCTCACCCTGGCCTCGGCGACTCGCTTCGTTCATCCGTCACACCGCATAAGAAGGGACATTGTTGGTGGCAAAATGGTTGTGCAGCCTTTTTTGTAGATCCGCAAATTGTCCATCCGTCTCGTGTAAATAATTCATGAAATAATGCTAAATTTAATTCGTCGCGACCAGTTTAATTCGTCGCTCCCCCTTTTTATTTCGTTTTCCCCTCCGCGACTGGAGGTTAGGACAAATAAGAAACTGGTTCCGGTCAAAGGGGACACGTTGGAAAACCAGCCCCACAAGAAGCGAGCAAACGGGACAGAAAAAGAACTGGTTCCGGTTGGATAAGGCCGAAAAGCAAACGGGTTCCTCAATACCGACGGTAAGCGGGACAAAAAAAGAATGCGTCCCGGTTTAGCCGAAAGAACAACGCAGTTGCAGGCTCGTGACTCATCGTGAGCGGGACGAAAAGAAAACTTGCCCCGGTTTAGGCGTGTAACATGGCGCTCCTTCCGGTACAATAGGTTTGCCACAACCAGCATTATCCCTGAAAAGGAGCAAACCATGTTACGGAAGCATTGTACCACAGTGACGCATTGGCTTGTTGACCGCATCCGGTTAGTGTGTGCGTTTATCGGCACCAAGTGCCGACCGCACCCCGTTCCCTGCTGGCAACTCGACAAACGTCCACCGCTGAATCACCTGGCGGCCCTGCCGCGCCACCAACTGCCAGGTTTTGTACAAGAATCAACGGTGGCCTGCCATTACCTGGACTGGCTTGGCGCGCTCGACTGGGAACACTTTCCCGAAAGTCGGTGCTACCCAGCCGAAACTGACCGGCACCGTGGCCCTGTCTCGCAACCAACGGCCCCTTATGTTGCGGCCTTCTTGGTAAAGGTTGATCGACAATTGCCTCACATGGCGCAGTTGCGGCGTTACCTCATCGAACAACCAGCACTGCCGTGGCTCTTTGGTTTCCCCCTTGTGGCCTCGACCGCTTTCCCTTGGGGGTTTGATGTGGTCGCTAGTCTACCTGCGCATCGCCACTTCAACCGCGTCCTACGACAACTGCCCAACCGGGATCTCCAGTGGTTGTTGAGCCGTTCGCTTGACCTGCTGCGTCCTTTATTGCCGCCGGGTACGCTGCTGGGTGATGAAATCTCGCTGGATACGAAGCACATTATCGCCTGGGTGAAAGAGAACAACCCCAAAGAATTTATCAAAGGGGGGCGCTTCCATAAAGAACGACAGCCTAAAGGCGATCCGGACTGCAAAGTTGGCTTCAAGGCAAACGCCAACCAAACCGCCGCTGCCCCCAAAACCGACGGCAAGCCTGGCAGCAAAGCGCGCGTGGGAGAGTATTATTGGGGGTACGCCAGCGGTCTGGTCGCCACCAAAGTGCCACACTGGGGCGAAGTGGTGTTGGCCGAACAGACATTACCCTTTGATCATGGCGAATTGAGCTACTTCTTGCCTCTGATGCGCCAAGTCGAAGCGCGCTTGGGCCGCCGCCCACGCTTTGCCGCCCTAGATGCCGCCTTCGACGCCTTCGACGTCTACGCCTATTTTTATCATGCGGGTGGCTTGGCTGCGGTGCCGTTACGCAATCCCGGTGAACCCTTGCGCCAATTCACGCCCACGGGACTCCCGCTCTGTGCTGCTGGCTTGCCCATGCCACGCAAAATGCGCTATCGTGACCGCACTCACCTGCTGCATCACCACTGCGCTCGGTATGCCTGTCCGCTTTGCTTTCCCGCAGCCACCGCAACCCCTTGCCCCATTGACCACAAAAGTCGGGCCAAAGGCGGCTGTGTCACGGCAATGCCCACCAGTATCGGTGTACGCTTGCGTTCGCAACTCGATCGCAAAGGCGAGCGCTTTCAACAAATCTATCACCAGCGCACCGCCACGGAACGGATCTTTAGCCAAGCGCTTGAACTTGGCATTGAACGGCCTAAACTGCGCAATGGTCGTTCTATCGCCAACCTCAACACCTTGATCTATCTAACCATCAATCTGCGCACACGACAACGCATTCGCCAACCAGCGACCTAACGCATCTACTATCCCCCGAGGTCACTATTCCCACCAGCACCCGTTGTTTCCCTTTCTGGTTGTGGCTCGGCGCATCGACCCTGGTTACTCTGGCTCGATGCGCCAACTTTTTTTTGCCCACCAACGGTTTCACTCCCTTCGTCCCTTTTTCCTCTGGTGTCCCAGCAAACCGGGGCCACTTTCGTCCTTTTTTACGCAATTTCTATGTCTTCTTGTTGCCTTTTCGCAACTTCTATCTTGTCCTAACCTCCGCGACTGGGTTGATGTTGATTCCGGCTAATGTTTAGGGGAGGTCAAATGTACGTACTACAGTTTCAATCCCGCGACTGGGTTGATGTTGATTCCGGCACGAACGCAATCCCGTATCCAGCATTGAAGGCAATGTTTCAATCCCGCGACTGGGTTGATGTTGATTCCGGCAAGACACTAAAAAAGAGTATGTGTTGGACATCGAGTTTCAATCCCGCGACTGGGTTGATGTTGATTCCGGCTTTCAAGTTGTAACACGAGTACTGTTAGCTGCTAAAGTTTCAATCCCGCGACTGGGTTGATGTTGATTCCGGCCTCTTGTGGAACGGCGTCGCCTGGGAGAGCAAGCCCGGGTTTCAATCCCGCGACTGGGTTGATGTTGATTCCGGCCCGGTCGAAGGTGTACCAGCCGCTTGGCGCCCTCACGGTTTCAATCCCGCGACTGGGTTGATGTTGATTCCGGCCCAGTGCCCCACGATTTAGCGCCGGCGCCGCTGGTGTTTCAATCCCGCGACTGGGTTGATGTTGATTCCGGCGCTGTGCTGATAGGCCGCTATGCTGCCCTCGCGGTAGTTTCAATCCCGCGACTGGGTTGATGTTGATTCCGGCTTGATTTGCGCAAATGACGGAGAATGCAATTGGGTGTTTCAATCCCGCGACTGGGTTGATGTTGATTCCGGCTGCCCAAAGCACCCCGGAAGATGTCTTTTGAGTAGTTTCAATCCCGCGACTGGGTTGATGTTGATTCCGGCACGACTTGGCGAACAGGGAAGGTCTTCAGATGATTGTTTCAATCCCGCGACTGGGTTGATGTTGATTCCGGCGTTACAACCCAAGCGGTTATCCGTACAGGTACAACTGTTTCAATCCCGCGACTGGGTTGATGTTGATTCCGGCTAGCAAGCCGGGTGACATTTACTATGTCTACGACTTGTTTCAATCCCGCGACTGGGTTGATGTTGATTCCGGCGCGCAAGCCTTCAATGTCGATTTGTTTGGAGAGAGGTTTCAATCCCGCGACTGGGTTGATGTTGATTCCGGCGATTTTCCGTTGATTCTAGGACTCTATTTTACGGTTGTTTCAATCCCGCGACTGGGTTGATGTTGATTCCGGCTTCCGGTGTGGGAGTTACTCCTTTTGGCATTTGATCGTTTCAATCCCGCGACTGGGTTGATGTTGATTCCGGCAAATCATAGAAGCGATGTAGCTCATCTGGTACAGTGGTTTCAATCCCGCGACTGGGTTGATGTTGATTCCGGCAACCAGATTCATTTCAGTAGCTCTGAGAGACGGATGTTTCAATCCCGCGACTGGGTTGATGTTGATTCCGGCGTCAATTTGTGCAGACTCACATCTTTCGTATAGTAGTTGTAATCCCGCGACTGGGTTGATGTTGATTCCGGCAAAACGATTGGGTTGCTACAGGCTGACCTAACAAGTTGTAATCCCGCGACTGGGTTGATGTTGATTCCGGCGACTTTTTTTGTTCTACTTTTGAGATGAGACTTGTTGTAATCCCGCGACTGGGTTGATGTTGATTCCGGCTTGCGGTACTCGGCTGGGGTGGGGGTGAGCGAAGCTTGTTGTAATCCCGCGACTGGGTTGATGTTGATTCCGGCACAGCCCCTATTCGTGGTCGGGTTACATCGATTTGTTGTAATCCCGCGACTGGGTTGATGTTGATTCCGGCCTGGAAAGTTGCATCGGGCGAACTCGCCAAATCTCTGTTGTAATCCCGCGACTGGGTTGATGTTGATTCCGGCCCAGGTCAGCCACATAGCCGGCATAGGTGAACATCAGTTGTAATCCCGCGACTGGGTTGATGTTGATTCCGGCCCCCGGTCGCCGCTTTTTGTTATCTTCGCTGCTTCATCGGTTGTAATCCCGCGACTGGGTTGATGTTGATTCCGGCTTCCCTCTCATCGCACAACACTCTCTATGTTGACCTGTTGTAATCCCGCGACTGGGTTGATGTTGATTCCGGCCTCAAATTACTTATTTGGTTTAACCAAAGTTCAGTTGTAATCCCGCGACTGGGTTGATGTTGATTCCGGCGCGTGTCCCTGTGTAAGGGTTGCTACTATCAAGCAAGTTGTAATCCCGCGACTGGGTTGATGTTGATTCCGGCCTGAATATCAGTCAACTCAGATTCAAACAATTGTGTTGTAATCCCGCGACTGGGTTGATGTTGATTCCGGCAACTCCACAAAGCACCAGGGTTGTCTAGCAGTGTTGTAATCCCGCGACTGGGTTGATGTTGATTCCGGCTTTCAAATTAAGTTACCAGACGGAAGTTTGGTAGGAGTTGTAATCCCGCGACTGGGTTGATGTTGATTCCGGCTGAGCCTGTAGGAGCGATTGATACAGTAGTAATATGTTGTAATCCCGCGACTGGGTTGATGTTGATTCCGGCGCCTTGCTCGCATCGTCCCACCGCTCAGAGAGCGATTTACGCTTTTCTCCCACTTTGGGGGAAAACCGGGCGAAAAATAGGGAAAGGAGCGACAAAAGGGCAGGGTTTTTGTCCTTTTTCTCCTACCGGCGAGCATCGCCGCTTTGGCCGGTTTTTCTCGTTCATCCTGACGGGTAATTTGGCCCGTTTCTGATGGCAACGGCGCCACGTAACGGCAGCGCTACCACTGGTAATCGGGGCCATTGTCTGGCCTTGCGAGCATCACCGCCAGCCAAGTGGCCTACCGCGATGCTCGCAACCGGTCGATCGTTGGTAAGATGCTGTTGTTAAAGAACGGCTTACAAAAAGTATACCTCACTGCGCTGTGTTTGCCAAATTGTAGGAGGAACGATGTTTGACGAGTTGCTATCGGTATCAAGCTGCCTAGATCAGATAAAGCGTCGGCTCCGCCGGCGGCGGGTCGCCCACTGTCTCCACCTTGTGGCGACAACTGCCGCAGAGGGCGTAGAAGCGCACCGAATCGTGGCTCTCCTCCAGATGGCGCTCCAGTTGACGGCGCAACTGCAAATATTGCTTCTCGCTCAGAAAACACTCAAAGAGGCTATACTGCGTCCACTGTCCATAGCCACTCAACGTCTTATGCACCTTCGCCCGCCGTTTATCCGAGCTAATATCATAGGCGATAACGTAAAAAGTTGTCTCTTTTGCCAACCGTTTCATCCTTTACATACCGTGTACCGTGTTGCGTATTCCGTGTTGCATCTCCACAACCAGAACTTCTTGTCTTCTTGTCCTCTTGTCTTCTTGTCTACCGCACCTGAAACGCACGATAGGTTGGGATTTCCCCAAGCAGGAACTTGGCAAGCAGGCGCGCTTGCAATTCCAGGCAGCGGCGGTAGGTGGCTTTATAGCCGAAGACGGGGTGTTGGATTTCAGTGTTGAGGCGCGCTTCAAATTGTTGGAGGAAGAGCTTGCGACCAGCGGCGGTCAGTTGCCAGGCGCCCAGTTGTTCCTCAAAATGTTTGGCCTGCAGGATCTGCTTGTTGATCACCGTCAGCACCACTGAATCGACAATCGGTGTGCGCATCTCTTCCATCAGGTCGAGCGCCAGGGCCGGTTTGCCGTAGCCTTCGCTGTGGAGAAAGCCGATGTAGGGGGCGAAGCCGACAATTTGCACCGCGCTGAGGACATGGTTCAGCAACAGCGTATAGCCAAAACTGAGCAGCGCGTTGACCGGGTCGGTGGGCGGGCGACGGTGGCGACCGGTGAAGCCGAGATCCTGTTTGAGCAGCGGGCCAAAGCCGCGAAAAAAGGCGGCGGCGCCGGCCCCTTCCATGCCCTGGAGCGTCCCCAGCGCCGAGCCTTGTTGCGGGCGGGTCGGATCGAGCGGGCCATCCTCTTCGATCTCCAGGCGATCGACCTCGCTGATCATGGCGGCCAGCGTTTCGGCGGCGGCGGTCAGCGTGGCCGATTGGGCCGGATCATCTACGGTACGGTTGCTGCGCAGGAGCAGCGTGCGCTGGTTGTGGAGCTTGCCGCGCACAAAGCGGGCCGCCAGTGTCACCCGTTGGCGATAATTTTCATGGGCGCGAAATTGGGCGGTGCGCACAAAGACATTTTTGGTCACTTCCGGCGCCAGTCGCCCCTTGAAGCGCCCCCAGAAGTCACAAAAACAGATGTCGGCGTTCTGCTCAAGCAGGGCCAGCAGCGCCGGCGTGGTGACGGTGCTGTCGCCCAGGACGACGACCTGTTCCACCTTCATGAGGGGAATCGTCACTTTGCGCGCTTCGGCGCCGGTCTCCTGGTTGGCGGGAATTTTGACGGTTAGTGTCTCGCCGTCCTTGTTGACGACGCTATACGGTTCAGTTAAGTAAAGAGTAGTCATGTGTACTCCTATGGCTGGTTCCCACGCTCAGCGTGGGAATCCAGAGGGGACGCACTGCGTCCGGCGTTTTGACGTACCGAGAGGTGGACGCGGAGCGTCCTGTCGGCATTACGCCGCTGAGCGGCGTAACGAGCAAGGGCGGCTTATGGGCGCCAATCGCTCAATTGGACAATGTTTGGAGCGCTGCCGTCTCTGTCGGCAAGCAAACCTCGATCAGGCTGCACCCACGACAGCGCTCCCGGTGATCGGTGTGGGTGGGAAGCGTGCCGCGCGCTAATGTCCATTGCATCTGTTGGATATATTGGCGGGTCTGGTCGCGCAAGGCTGGGGTAAACACGACCGTCACCCGGCGGCGGCTGCCAAAGTAGAAGAGCGCACCTTCGCTGATCGTTTTGCCGGTCATCTCTTCCAGACAGAGCGCCTGGGCGCAGAGTTGGGCTTCGTCGTTGCTCCATTTGCCCTGCTGCCCCTGTTTGTACTCCACCGGCACGAGCCGCCCGTCGGCCTGTTCTTCCAGCAGGTCGGTGTAACCGGTGATGCCGAGGGTGTGGCTATAGACATAGACGCGGCGGTGGATGGTGACGCCGCTGGGGATGGTCTCGTAGCCGGGCGTGTGGGCGCGTTCATGGTTGATGACGCCGCGCAAGACATGGGCGTTTTCTTTCATCTCGCCCTGGACATACATGTACCAAAAGCGCCGCGGGCAATAGGCGAATTGGTTGATGTAGGAGAGGGGTAGTAGATCGTTCATTTGTACCCTCCTTTCTAGCGGATTGAAATTTCCGGGAAGTGGCGTGAAAAATTTGTGCCAATAGCCGTGCTGTGATGCCAGATCTTTATGCTATACAACTTCCCAAATGCCATACGGACCAATGCGAAACGTGCCAGCGCCAGTCATCGTACTGCCGGGGGCATAGCAGATCTGTACTTTGGCAAGCTGCCAATGATGTCCATTTTGGGTAGCTCGTTCCCAGCCGGTAAGCGGTTCGACTGCACCTGCTAAGGGGGGGCGCGGGTCGGCACGGACGTGCGCCGATACAAATTCAGCCGTGGACAGTGTGATCATAGGATCATCCACATGTGTGGGGGGAGCTAGCGGCAACGGTTGCACCCGTCCCCAGCCATAACCCCGTTCGGCGCCAAAACATAGCTGCGTCAGCGCTGCCTGCCAGTCACCTAACACGGCGCCATTCGACAACTCCTGTTTTACAAAGAGATCGCCTTTGAGATAAACCGGCAACGCCGTCGTCGCGCCGGGGCCGGGACGACTATATGGGCGAACAAACTCGGTTTCATGGAGCAGCGCATCTTCTGCACTTTGTTGCTCATAATTTAAGGCTGTGCTGGCATAACTGCCGAAGAAGCGATAGGCGAATAATTTATCATTCCACGGGTAGTGGGCTGTCAGCTCCTCAGCCGACGCTACTGCTTTGTCGGCATTCTGCGGCAGCGCCGGGTAAAGATAGCCAAAACGGAAGTTCTCGTGTAGTGTCTCTCCGCTTTGAACATAGCTTTGCGTGTCTGCTCCCTTGCTAGTACGGCGCGTCAAACGCTCGGTAAGCGCCGCCCAAACATTTTTGCCCGGTACATAGCCACGCGTCTGCATTAAGTTGCCAGTTTTGCGCCAGCCGATGTGCATCGGTGTACAGAGGCGGAAGGCTAGCGTGTATTTATGCCAACTCATCTTTCTGCCTCCGCTTTGGCGCCATAACGCGCATAGATGAGCGTCTGTTCGTAAAGCTCTTTGACCAGAAGCAAGGTGTCCAGGTCAGCACAAACGGTGTCAGCAAAGAATTTAAGCGCATTTTGATCCGTGATCTCACTGGCGGTAAAAGCCGGCAGTTCTTTGAGCAAGGCATAGAGGTGAGGACGTATCTTTGCCACCAGATCTTTCTCCTGACGACTACTGCGCGAAAAGAGAAAGAGGAGACAGGCATAAACGCCCTGTTCTTGTAAAACGCCCAACGTTTTAGTGATCAGGATTTCGCACTCGGCTTTGCCGGCGGCAACGATCCCCTGGGCAGATTGGGCGGCAAGTTGGTCTAGGTTTAAACGGTTCATTGGCCATTCCCTCCATTTAACAGACGCACCCGGCCAAAGCCGCGCGTCCCCATGCCGCCGATGCCCAGGTGTTCGGCCAGTTTTAGCCCGGCTTCCACCACCTGGATTGGCTTGTGCCAGGTTTCACCTAAAGAGTCACCAGCGTTGTGCGTATAGATCTTCTTTTTCTCGCCGTTTGCTTCCTGTTTTTCTTCAACTTTGCACTTTTTAGCTGTCAGCGGGAAGTTGTTGCGATAGTCGTCCTGCACTACATCCAGCCAAAGCAGGGCCGCGCGCGGAATGGCTTCGTAGGTGAAAAGCGCCTTGTCAGCGGCGGCGCCGGTCTCCGGGTCAATGCTGACCGAAGTGCGCACTTCCAAATTACTGTTGACGATCTGTCCAAATAATTTATCGGCAACAAGAACAGCGCGGGTTTTGATTGTCTCCGGCACGGACGGGATGCTCTGCGGCCAAGTGAACGGCGCATTCGCTTTGGGTAACATGAGCCAACCGAGGTTGAGATGACTATGGTTGCTGAGCGCCTGTGGCAGGTGCACCTGTTCGCCAGGATCAGTTGCGTTTTCGTCAAACTCCGCCAGCACACTAGGGCAAGTTACCCACACCGGACCGGCCAGCGAATGGACCGGAAAGAGCAACAGGCGCGCATCGCCAATGCTCACCGTGCCGCTTTGGCCGCCAGCTTGCCCGCGAATATAGCCAAAGGTGTAGCAAATGGGGCATGTTCTATCGGCGCAATGACCTTCTTTGCCCTTCTCCTGGTTCTCTTGACCGGCGCCGGCGCACCGACGGCTTTCATAGTGGTAGGCGGCGTATTGGCGAATGGCGCCGTGCAGGGCTGTGCCAGGAATTTTGGGCAGTTTTGTGCCCGGCTCGCGCACAATGCTCAGATCGACGCGGCCCAACCGGTTGCCCCCTGTCCCCACATGAACTGGGTCGAGGGTCATAAGAAAAAAATGTTGATGGTAATAGTTCATGATGAAGCGTCCTCCTCGGTGCGTTGGGGCTTCTGTTTCATAATGCCCATATAAAGTTCAATTACATCGGCCAGCAGACCGGAGACGGCAGCGGTTGTGACCACGGTTAGATCCTCACACGTCGGCCGCTTTTTCCATTGTGCATTGTACACGGCAGCAGAACAGAGTTGGCGAAAGGTAGCATTGACCGCCCAGGTGTCACGCTTGGTCTCTACCAGATCGCGCAGGGCATAAATTTGGCTGGTGGTCAACCCATTCTCGTCGGAAAGGAGATCCCAAACCTTCTGTATTGTCGCCAGATCATCAAGCAGATAGGGACGGGTGGGGTGGGTGAGGCGCTGCCCAGTAGCATCATAGGCAATCTCAAAGCGCTGTTCGCTGATGCCCAGCCATTGGACGTCAAAGGTAGCGGCGGTGAAGTAGATCTGGTCGCCCTTCTGTAATTCGGCAGCATGGATAAGCCAGCACTCCGTAGTTGTGCCATCACTTTGGGGGCGCCGCCCTTTGACGATGCGCTGGCGGCGGCTGACATCATTTTGTACAAATACATAGGGATACCACTGATCAGGTGTGACGCCGTCACCCATGACCGCCGGAATGTGCCAGGTGAAGGTGCGGCTTTGCTGTTCGAGTTCGACACTGATGGTGATGGTGAATTGTTGCGTCCCAGTAGCCAATGGTTTACCTGCTTTTGGCAATGGGCCTGATTGCACTTGTTTGACAATCCACGGTGTATCACCGCCCAACGCTGTTTGCTGTAACATCTGGCGGCCG
This sequence comes from Caldilinea sp. CFX5, assembly GCA_021405325.1. The sequence goes on from QWII01000035.1 coordinate 108,878, forward strand.
GCGTCAAGGGCCACACGCAAGGGTGTGCGCCGATGAAAGTAGACGGCGCCCAGGTGGAGGGGCAGCCGGTTGCGCACCTTGCCCATCTCCCGTTCATACTTGGTTTTGATGGCGTCGATGACGGTCAGCGCTTTGTCCGCAGGAACCAACGCCATAAAGGTGCGCGGCTCGGCGAGGATAGGGATGGCGGTGGAATAGGCAGTAGCTTGGTAGGTAACTCGAACAATGGAGCAACCAGTGGCCAGGTTGCGCTGTTCCTTCCTAGTCTTATCTGCGTTGTATAACACTGGACTTTGCCGTGTCTCTATGAATCGCTTGTTGATATATTCTTCGATGAAAATGGCAGATGTAGCTGAATCTATATAAATTTCTGGTTCTGCCCCCAAGCAGCGCGCTAAATAGCAAAAATTGTCAGCACTAATAAAATATCCCCCAGTTCCATCAGCAGTGGATGGATGCCAGACTAGGCTCAAGTTTGTACCATCTAACTCAAGCTCATACACATGGAATGCACCAAGGTTAGGTATTGGATTAAACCACAAGAAAAGACGACGACGATCATCTGCTAAAAGCGTTGAAAAGGTGTCTTGTTCGATTTCCTGCCAAAACGTTCTGGTTGTTTCCCAGATACGGCGACTGCGGGCAAAAGAAACAGGCTTTTTCATTGTTTCAACCAGCCTGCCATTTAACCAATCATTTAGTTCAAATTGACCTACCACCAATGCCGCTCGCCCATTTACATCTGCTACTTCATCGAGCCAAATGGTATTAGTCAAAGCAACAGTATTTGTAGCCCAGGTTTGGGAACGATCCGCCCTTCGCTGTTCACAGGTTTGACAAACGGCACGCTCTTGCGCTTTACATACTTGACAACTGTCAGGCTTTTCGCCCGTTTTGTGGCGTTCGTGCTGGTGTTTTTTCCAGTGCTGTGGCCCGTACCCTTGCAGCCGTACACCACAGACAGTACAGATTTCTCCGCTTATTTCGACTTCCTGCCATGTTTTGTTCAATAGTTCCAGATCGGAACGTAAGGGTGGTTCATGCCAATCCGTAATTTCTGTGAGACGGAGTTCTCTGCCACGAAGCGGCCCACTAAGTACAATTACAGGAGCTAACTCGCCGTCTAGAGGACTTTTCTCATGGGCATTGGCGAAACGGTGCGCTAACAAGCGTTCTAACACTAGAGAATCTCTATCTTCACCTGTGTATAGCTGTAGAAAGTCAAGTTCTTGCGTATCGCTAGCCAGCGAAGGTACAACGAGTACACTACCATTTTCATCACGGTATATTTCGTTACCGAGAGGTAATTCTGCTTCAACTATAACCTGTACAGCATCTAGCGCCTGATTTAGGGCATCACGTCGGGCTAGTAAATCACTAATTCGATGAACTTGACTCAAATAACCTAGCCCATCGTATCTTATCGAGAGCAGTCGCCACCGCATGTCCCCGAGCTTGGGTAACTTTCTTTCAAAAACAGCTTTTGCGACTGAACTCTTGAAAAGAGCAGTGATTGTACTTGCATAATCCCACAAATTAATCTCATTGATTGGCCACTGTGTATCACCGAGACCTAGTTTGAGGATTGTTTCTGCTGTAGTCAAGAAATTTGTTCGCTCTTCTTGCGTCAGCGCCCAACAGGTACTCAAAGCATCGTTTAGCAATTGCTGGCGCTCTACGGCCATCACATAGGGTGCGACTGCCGTCTTTTCATACCCAAAGGCAGTTGCCACACACAGGTGTTCCCAAGGCGTCTGCTGCGCTTCCACATTTTCCTTCTCGGCGCCAGAAATCTCACCATGTGAAAGGATAAGCAACGCTGGTAGTTGCACCTTCGGCGTTGATAGCCAGTATGCCAGCGCCGACTGGCGTTTGTACCCATCTCCATTTAGCTGATAAAAGAAATCGTCCCAAAAAAGCGCCAGCAGGTCTGCAATAGACCAACTTTCATCTACAATAGACAGCTTGATGTCCCGAAATTTGGTTTCAAGACTCTGCTGCTGTCTTTTCTCTTCTGCATAAATAGCATCTCGGGTTTTCTGAAAATTCTCCTCTGCTTCTTTGGCTGCTTTTTGTAACTTTTCTCGTATCGTGTGTCTTTCTTTGGGCGGAACAGCAGTCATGTCAAAGCTAGCTAATGCTTCCTGGCTACGTTCGTAGGTTTCTTTGAGAGAGTGTAATTCGATCTGTCTACGCAATGCAAGACATTGATAGAGCGGGCCGTTGCTAATTTGAAAAGCATGGAATTGCCAGATAGCCTCAAGTTGCTTGGCTATCAATGGGTGAATTTTCTTCGCTTCATCCCAATTTTGAATTAGGGCTTCAATGGCAGCTTTTTCCGCTGAAGTACCGAATTGCACCTTCAATTCGTTGGCCAGTTTAGCTCGTGATTCCCAATCACGTTCTGTAATGCGATCTTTTACCTCTTTGTGTAATAAAGTAACATCTGGCGCGGAAAAGCGGTCAAATCGGTAGTTAGGAATATCAAGCCAGTGCTCTACAATCTTCTGTTTCGCAACAGATTCATTATTCACTTTTGAGGCTAAAAAGTTAGGATCTAGTTTGCCGACGTTGTGGAGCAACCCCGCTAGTTCTGCCAGCAAGATCTCCTTGCGATGTTGTGCTAGTATTCCAAGTTGGCTCATATGTTACCTCTGTTTGATTTGATCTGTTCGGCAGCGAGCCGTTCCGCCGCCTGGCATAGACCGCGAAAACTATTGGGCCGTAATGGTTTTCCACCTTTGATCTGAATACGAGCGTTAGCCTTGCCTTGTTGGTCTTTGGCGAACTCCGTTTCGGCCAGGCCAAAGCCGCTGCTCGTCTTGGCGCCAAAGCCATAAAGGGTGAACATGGCCCGTATGCCTTGCGCGAGCAATGCTAGATCGGCGGCCACCTGGTGGCGCGTTTCGGCTTCGTCTTCCCCAATGCGGTCGAAGGGGGCGTAGAGCGAGGTGAAAGTTCCTGTTGCGCCAGCAGGGACGGATTCGAGCAGAATTGGATTTTTGCCGACACGCCGGGTGCGGTCGTGCGGGTTGATGATTTCCAGGCTGGTTTTGGTAAAAAATGTAGGGTAGAAGATCAACCGCCCGCTCTGCCCCCGTTCATCGTCATCAGTCGCATCGCCAAAGAGCCGTTGGATCTGGCTATCCTGGCGCGTGTCGCCATCATGTTGATGCCCCTGCTGCCAGAGCGCGTGACGCAGGCTACCCTTCCAACTCGACGGGCGCACCAGCGGCAGCTGAAAAACCTTGTCGCGTACAATTGGGTTGTCGATAATGTAGAAGGGGTTGTCATCTTTCGACAAGTAAGGTTGAGCCAGCGTGAAGGTGAATTGGAGCGCGAAGGTGTAAGCCGGCAACATTGTCAGATCAAGACTTGGCAAAGCCCAGATCGAGTCGAACAATGATTTCAATGGCCCTTGTTGTTCAGAAGCGATCGGTTGAACCATTTGTTGCCAAGCGGTTTTTACTGCCTCGGCATCAGCAACGCCGGTTGCCGTCAGATAAGTGCGTAAAACGGTTGGCGCATCCGGGTTGATCTGCAGTAGCTGCCCTCGTAGTTTTTTTGCACGATCTTCGGCTTGTCTACGCACATCTCTTTGCTGGCGTTTGTCGTTTGTCACTCTTTCCTGAACGATCAATTGTTCGAGCAATGGTTGTGCATCCATTGCAATTTGAGCTGAGGGATCGTAGGTCATTATACGTTTTCTCCCTGGAGCAACGAACGCAAGAAGGTCGTCATGTTTGTATGTAATGCCAGCGTATCGCGTGCTGAATTAAATTCACGCCAATAGACAAGTTTCCCATACGTGTTCATCGTTTTCATAATCTCATCTACCACCTGCTCGCGTAACAGATTGTTTACGGGCAGTTGGTGCGGAATCCAGCCCCAAACCGGCATTACACCATTGATTGCCTGCCCGGTCTGAATTTTTGAGGCTTGACGCTCATTCTGCACTGTACCACAGACCCAATGGCGTAGTTTCTGGTTATTTCCAAATGTGTTGCGGAATGCCGCACGTATATCAAATTTCAAGTTAACCGTTGCTGTCAAGCCTTGCTCCTTAGTTTGAATCTGCGCAAAAAACATCTCGGTAAATGCAGGCAATTCTGCCGCCCTGGTGCTAATCTTTTGTTTCGCTGCCGTATCCTCCATTGTTTGTAAAAATTTCATTAGCTCGAATTGTTCATCCGGCTTTACCTGAATCCGCCCATATCCCAACTGGGTTTTAGCCGCCAGTCCAGCGTACTGCTCAATCAATTTGAGTAGGCCATAGATGATCATCGGATCAAAGTTGGGATCCGTTGGAATCACCTTCAGGCTGAATTCTCCGCCGCGACCCGGCCCATTATTAAAATACCAAGAAGGCGCTTGTTGTTTACCATCTCTGGGGCGTCCCAGTCGATTGTTTGTTGCGCGAATTGTTTTGGTTTCACCTTCCGCCCTTGTTGAATCCTCAACGATTAGACGGAATCTGCGCGCCCATCCCGTTGCCCCGAAAATCTGACAACCTAAACATAAATTCTTGTTCGCTTGTTCAGGCTCATAAATACAAGCATCTTCAATCGGATCACACGCATAGCCTCCTAACCCGCGCACAACAGCTTCATACCACCAGCGCAGGCTACCGAGAATGCCGGTGGCGTGGAGGCGGTCGCTTTTGCCGTCAATGCCGCCCGTCCACAGCGGGGTGAGGGTTTTGAGCTTGATAGTTAGTGGTTCATTCATCCTGATGGTTCCTTTCGTCGGCGCTGGATGCCTGGAGCAGACGCATTTGCCCCAAACCATGTGTTGTTTTATAGCCTATTCCAGCATAGAAAGCCAAATGGAGCAAACGGTTAAAATGGGCGACGTTGGCGCGGTTGCGGCCATCGAGGACGCGATATTCGAGTTTGCCGACGCCGCCGACATAGGTCTGTTTTTGGTAGCGGAAGGGGTCGCTCTGCCAATGCCAGACCCGCCCGACGGCAATGTTGCGTTCAACCCATTCCTCAAAGGCAATGCCCCAGTTTTGGCCGGTGAGCTTGTCCCAGCGGCTGCGCAAGCTGGCAATGGCCAGGCGGGGCAGTGGGAAGATCTCGACGCGGCGTGCCTTGTTGTCAGCCTCGCCCCAGCGGATGGCGGTGGGGCTGGCAAAGTCCACCACCCAGCGCTCTGGTGTTTCGTGTAGCGATGATAAGGCTTCCCACGTCGTGTAGCCCACCCACGGGTGACTGCCGGGGCTGCCCAGCGCTTCGGTGATGGTGAAGGGGATGCGCCCCAGCCGGATGCCGGCCGCGCCGCCGGTGATGCCACTATAAAGAATGTGCTGCATAAAGACGGCAAAGAGTTCTTCATCAAGCAGGCCGAGGCGCAACCAACCCGGTTGGCCGGCGCTGACGTGGATGCGCCCATCTTGCGGGCTTTGCCAATAACCATACAGGGGCGAGAGGCTAAAGGCTTTGCGCTCCTGAGCGTCGTGGATGTGCGCCGCCAGCGCCGGATCGACGGCGTCGATGGCGGCGTAGAAGGCGGCATGGGCCAGCTCCCCCACCGTGCCGGGCAGCGTGCCGGCCTCCTGGGCGATGAGGTTGATGACGATGGCGTGGATGGATCGATTCTGGTGGTGGGTCATTGAATTTTTCTTTCCCCATGTGGTATACTATGACTTCTATGAGCAAGTATCCAGTAGTTGAGCGCAAACAAATCGTTGCGGCTATTCGTATTGTCCAAACCGAACTGCATTGGAAACCGGGTAGCGCAGAGCGTCACCTTGCCAAGCGTATCCTCCGTGGTCATTTGCCGATAACGGCTCGGATGGAAGATTACGAGCAAATCATCCGGTTAGTCGTCCATAGTAGCCGAGCTTACGTCTATCTCTTTTGGTATGATGGTACGCCTTATGTTACTGTAGCCGATGATATCCATGAAAATCATTGGTTGGTTATGTTCGACCTGGATGGCCTGCTTGAGAGTGCTTATCTGGTGGAACGACCGGATCGCTACTTTCAAAAAGAAAACGTTGAGTTTATTGATCGATTAGAGGCGGTGTTGCCATGACGAGTACCGAAGAACGATTATACGCCTATGAAGTTGATGTACGTTTTCCACAGGTAAGCGGCATGGAGCATATTGAAATGTTCTATAACCGCAGTGAACTTGCAACCTTGGCAGCCGAGCTTTCACCCGAACAAAAGAAACGATTGGCAAAAGCTGACCAAATTCTCTTACGTGATGCTTCCTTGTTTTATGATGCGATTCAACAAATCGTAAATTTAAAGCGTTGGCGCGAGCAAGACAATGTCGCACCTGATCACTGGTGGTGGTATCTGGATGTGCTAACCGCAGCGCCCATCGTGCCGGCTGCTGTGAGTGAACTTGTGTCGGCATGAACACGTCGCAGCAGGGATGAATCCCGCTCCTAACAGCGAGAAGCCGCCTCAGCGGCTGAGATAATGTTGTACCAGCCGCTGAGGCGGCTTCTCGCTGTTAGGGGGTGAATTGATTCACCTCGTTGGGAATCACCTCGTTGGGAATCACCTCGTTGGGATTCACCCCTAATTTTATGATAACTATCACATGTCACCGTTTATTTGCATGTTGATGCTGCGCCTCTTGCAAAAAGTCATCATGGCTTTGATCCACGGTTGCCGGCCCCAGGTTCCATTCGTGGCTTTCCTCCCATTCGGGGATAAGCTCTTGACCGGCATGATGGCTCTTTTGACGAAGCACATACGCCTTGACGGTATCGATCAAACTATCAGAGACGCTAAAAACGCCATACCCTTCTTGCCAATAGAACGGGAGGTGAAATTCCTGGGTGATAAACCAGGAAGAGCTGCCTTTGAGTTGGTGCATAAAGTCGGAGGGGGCCACACTAGGGCGCACCGCTGTTACGACATGGACATGCTCCGGCATCCCGCCGATGTAAAAGAAGGGACAATACATCTTTTTTGCCTCATTATAGAGCCACCGGTAGAGCGGGCGTTCGATCTTGGGGGTGATCCACGGTTGCCGATCTTTGGTAGTCCAGACAAAATGATAACAAAGTCGCCAGTAGGCCATACGCTTCTCCTTGCCCATGCGTGATTGGTGTAGAAAAAGCCCATGATACTGGAACGATATGTAAGGATCAATCCGCTGAACGATGGGTTTGAGGTACGTCTTTGGCTGTAGGGGATCAATCCTAAAGAGGGGATCAATCCCCCCGCCAACAGCGAGAAGCCGCCTCAGCGGCTGGTGCAATGTTGGTCCAGCGCCTGAGGGCGCTTCTCGCTGTTAGGGGGTGAATTGATTCACCTCGTTGGGATTCACCTCGTTCGATTCACCTTGTTGTAACCCTCCTCCCTACTGCAACCGCTCCCCCATCGCCCGATACGCCAGCCCCGCCGCCACACACCGCCCATCGGCCAGTCGGTAATGGGGGCCGGCAAGCTGGGCATGATCGAGTAGAGAGACCGGCGGCATGGCGATGAGATCATAGGTCAGCAAGCGCGTCTCCGCCGGCAAATCGACCGGGTTGACCGGCGTGGCGCTGGTAAAGCGGCCGGTTGCCACCGCCTTGACCGCTTGTTGTCCCCGCACCTGCACCGCCGCTTTGCTCAACCCTTTGCCCAACCGCACCCACGGCGGCACCCGCAAGCGATCCACACTCAAGACCATAAACTCAAAGCGGTTGCCTGTCGCCAACGCTTTGGCCCGCCCAACGATTCGTGTGTGTGGTTTGGCCGGTAAGACATAAATGTGCTGAGCATTGAGCGTCGCAAAATCCTCGGCATACCGCGGCACGGCGGAGTTGTTGAAATAGGGCGCCGCCACCAGGCCCAATGCAAAGGTCAGCCCGTAGTTGTGCAGATAGCGGCCAGTCTGATATGGCGCACAAAAGAGATCTTTCTGTAAGAGCAGTTGGCAGGTGGTGATGTACATCCGTACTCTTTCTTATAAATGCTTGATCGACTTTTTGACTTGTCTTGTGATTAACAGATAATCGCTGTTTCCTCTTTACGCCGCTCCAATTGAAAGAGCCACCAGAGCAACGGCGACATCAAGAGGGCATTGGTTCCTAAAATGGCTTGAAACTCTTCGTTCTGTTGCCCAACACGCACGGTTAGCTTTCTTGGATAGACTGGGCGTTGTGCAATGGCGCGCTGTAAGAAGCCCCGCTTTTCATAGGGGATCAACAGCGCCGGCACATATCGATTCTCTAGTGAGCGACGGAGATCATCGGTCAAAGGCTCATCCGCCTCAACGATTAACCCTTTGATTGCGATGGGCGCACCATTAACAAAGCAGCGTGTAAAGGTTGTTTGATCCCATTGCAAGCTGCCATGCTTGGGTAAGTTGCGCCAACAGAGCGTAATCTTTTGTCTTGGCTGACGCAGATGGTCGATGCGGAGACAAATGCTCTCTGGCTCAACGCGTTCACCGCTTTGTGCTTGAAACAGATCAGGCGGTAATGGTGTATAATGATAATTCTGCACCACATGGATCAGGTCGTATTCTGTGGTTGGCGCCCCGGAGAGCAGCCGATGGGGGTCGAAAATTGCTGCCACCGGCCCGCTAAAACTGTCGCGAAAGGTAAATTGCGCCCGGTGCAGCGCCTGTTTCATCTCGCAGTAGAGACGAAAACCCTGCCGAAAGTCAACCATTTCCCGCTGTATGAGCTGGGGGAAAACTTCGCCGGCATCTTCTTCACTAACACTTTCCTGGATCGCCCAGCCCAGGTATTCGGCCATGACCTGTCCTAACAACTGTTTGTCATAGGTTCCTTCCCGTAACCAGGTATTGATGGCGTCGGCACGCTTGTAGCAGCCAATCACGGTTTTGTAGCCAAGCTTGCTTTGTGGTGCAAAGACCGCCCGCACCCGTTCAAAGAGTTCTTCGAGCCGCGGTTGCTCCACTTTGGCAAACATGGGCGACAGCTTATAGAGCGGATAGGCATTTTCGAGCAAGCCGCCGCTGCGGATGTAGGCCACAAAGTCATCTTTTTGCGGAACAAGCCCTTGTTGTTCAAGGTGCTGCCGCAATTCGGCGCGTGTTAGGGTTTGGCCCTGTAGCGCACCAAAGCGACTAACGCTTTCATCATCCAGCAAGGCCACGGCATGAGACGGTACATCGGTTTGCTCCTTCCCCAGTACCCGCCCGGCGCGTCCTAACCGTTGGACAAACTCATCACGAAAACGGGCATCAAAAACCACAAAATCAAGATTCTGCCGTGTTTTCTCCGCTTTGATAAAGTTGTAGCCGATATCAACCGTTGGCGTTGCCAAAATCAACCGTTTGCGCTGATCCTGCCGCCGTTCCGTCAGCGGCTGTGCGCCGGTGATCCGCCCCATGATTGCCGGGTCAAGCGTTCCTCGCAACGCTGCATAAGCGCCGTTAACCCGCCAAAGGGCGCTGGAAATGAGCGCGCCATCTTGGCCTTGCGTCAACCATTGTTTGACCGTCTTTGCTTCTGCCGCGGCGAACTCTTCCAGACTACCGATTTGTACACGCAAATGCAGCGGCGCGAGGGTTGCCACTTGCGCCAGATTGGCTGCTTCGAGGGGTTCATTACCGGGAGAAATCAACGACCAACCGCCTTGACCAAAGATGCTGGTTAGGAAGCTTTGCGTTGCTTCATCCGGTGTCGCCGAGAGCAGACAGATCCGCCGCCCGCGTTCCGCAAAATACCCAAACTCTTTAGAGAGAATCATAAAGAAGAGAAAGTTTGCCAGTTGTTTGCTGTTGTAATAATGAAACTCATCGATCACAATGTAGCAGAATTTGGCGACAAACTCTTCAAAGAGATTCCGCTGGTCGCTGGCGTTGAATTGCCAGAAGAACGCGTAGTAGAAGAGATCTGGATTAGTGACAAAGATCGTCGGCTTGGGCCGTCTGTCGTCGGCGGCAAGGCCAAGCTGCTCTCTAAATTCCAGCGGATTACGCACTAGTCGCGTCAAACGTTCGCCTTGACGGTCGACAACGTCAGGAGCGGCCAATTGTCGCAGGAGGGCGGCGTTCACTTCCACAACGCGAAAGGGTAGCGAGTGTTTTGTCACAAAGCTCTGAATATCGGCCACATGCTGGTGCAATAGCTCGTTGGTCGGCGCAATGACCAGGACATGGTTATCCCGTTGATTGGGAATCTCAAAGAGATGCAACAAACTCGCCAGCGTCTTGCCGGTGCCGGTGTTGTAGACATTCATCACCAGCGGAAATTGCTGCAATGCCATTACCGTGCGCCACTGGTGATAGAGCAGATATGGGTTAATGGCGTATGGATTTTCCGACGCGACCTTTTCATACTGCCCATGCAGATCGAGATCAACGACCATGATACGCCTCCTCAATGCCAAAGCGCATCTGCACCGGCAGCAACGTTTTCTCCCCATCGGCAAGTTGATAGAAGCCCCCGGAGATGACCGCATTGCGAATCAACGGGACAGGATGGATGCCAATCATATCAAAGGTCTGCAACTGGGTGGTCTGCGCCAGATCCACCGGATTTAACAAAGGCGTCCCACTGGCGCGCTCCAATTGCACTGTTTGAAAGGCAACCGCCTGTGCTGTCACCTTGGCCTTGCTGTTCCATTTTCCCAGCCGGATATAGCTGGGAATCCGTGGCTGCTCACCGGTACAAAGCAAGTAAAAGCGCGCCTGATTGCCGATGCCCAACATTTTGATGCGCCCGATTTGGGGATAGTTACTGGTGCCGATCTTTTTGCGTCTGCCAGTTGCCCGCTCGACAATGTACCAGGCGGAACCGCTCTGCTCGGCATCCCACCCATCGGGTTTGGTGATCAAGGCATTGTTGCCCATAGCATACCAGTAACTATCGGTCATGGCGTTGAACTGTTCGATCTTAAAGCGTGCCTGCCCGATAATCTGCGCCGGGGTGACATAAATTCCCTGTTGGTTAAGCGCTGCCAAATCTTCGGCATAGCGGATTTGCCCCCGATTTTCATACGGAGCCACCGCCAAACCCAGCGCATATGCAAGGGCGTAGTTGCCAATCACCGGCTCGGTTTGATAAAAATTGCCCACTTCCCGGCTGGAAAAGAAAGTGTTCTCCAGCAAGGTCAGGTCACACCGCAGGATTTGCATTGTCCCTCCTGTGGGTTACTTACTCTTATAGGCGGCTTGCATTTCTGTGAGCAAGCGTTGAATGGCGGTTTCATCGGCATAGAGCGCCTGTACTTCGCCCAATAGGGCTGCCAGATCGGCTTCACTCATCGGAATCACCCGACCGACAACTTGTTTTTGTAGCGCGGCAACCGCCATCTGTACGGCATGACGCACCGCTTCATCGCCTAGCGGGAAATCGGGGGCATCGCCATTCTTGGGTAATTGATCCCAGACACGTTGGGTTAGTTCCAGGGTGCTAAAGAGTTCACAATCACTAAAGATACAGGCGACAAGCTGATTCTGGATCTTCCCCACCCGACTCGAAATCGCGCCATAGCGACTGGTGCGCAGGATGTTGCCCAACACGTAGGTAAATTCCCCCGGCGTCACATCTTTGAGCGTTTCAATATCCACAAAGTGGGTTTCCGGACGCACATATTCATCAGTACCAATGCTGGAAGATGGCGTTTTTGTCTCTGGATGACGCATGGTGCCATCTTCAAACGGTGCGTTGAACTGTCGCTTGCCAATGACCTGGGTTGCCGGCAGAATGGTGAAGGCATCGTCGGTGATCACGCGTGATTTTTGCGCACCCCCTGTGCCGACAGCGTACCCATAGACCATCGAATCAATGCTATCCGGCTCTGGTTCGCCTTCGTTGATACCGGCATTCTCTGCGATCAGACCAGTGCGCCGTAACAACTCGCGCCCGGTGCGTCGTTCCACGGCGGTCTGTTTGCGTTTGCTGATCACCACCCGCGGAATCACTGGCGTGCTATCAGCCAGACCGGCATGGACAAATTCACGGTTGAGCGGCTCACCGCTGCCTTCGGTGCGGAAGATCGCTTCGCCTTCCACCTTGCGCAGCAAAATCAGACTGACATAATAGCCGCGTGGATAGGCGCTGTAGCGCGCCGGGAGGTAGTTGGTATATTTTTGTAGCGTTTGCATGAAAAGAGTTCTCCTGTTCGTGAATAAAGAATGGAATAGTTCTGACACCGCCGCCTTAACGAGGAGTTCGCACGCCCACGTGCGAACCAGACTTCGCACGTGGGCGTGCGAACTCCTCGTTACCGGTTTATTTACGCAACTTTCATGAGTTCAAAGCCGCTGGTTGGCCTTTGCTTTCGTTCGCCTTTTCCGCCGAACGTTTGGCAAGAATTTCACGGATATGAAAGAGAAAAGCAGACCGAATTAACTTTTCATCGGTCAAGAGCCGTTGGCGATTATTAGCATAGTGATTGCCCCATAGTTCATCGAAAAAAGCGTCCACAAAGGCTTTGGCCTTGCGTTGCGTCTCCTGGCCAACCATGCCTTCGTCGCGAATCCGTTCCAGATAGGAATAGATGTCGGTGATGGTCACGGCGCGTAGGGTTTCTTTATCCACGGGCGGTTGCATCATCTGCACCTTTTCAAAGCAGTGATCCAGCGGCATCATCAATGCGTTTTTCGCAAGCGTCTGTCCTTTTAGATTGCCGTCCCAGGCTAATTGCGCCAGTCTTTGGATGGTTTCGTTCACCTTTTCGCCTCCTTGTTGGGTTGTGATGGTGCGCAGATCATTGGCCAGCGTCTGCGCGCTTTGGATGGTCAGCCATTCAGGATTCTTGGCCTTTTTGTCGTTTTTGATTCGTTTGAGCAAAAAGCGTTCGGCGGCAAAGTAAATGCCCAGTGCGCCGTCATTCAAACTGCGGATCAGTGGTAATAGCTCATCGCCATCACTCCGCACGCTCCGATAGATGTTGTAGAGCGCGCCCAGTTGTTTTTCGAGTTTGGGCAGCGTTTCATAGTTGTAGCCATTGTCACGGAGCAAGGCGTTGATACTCAACGGGATTTCATCCGTGAAGATTTCAAAGTTAGCCGCCTCTTCGCCGCTCTGGATGGGCGCTGCTGAACGCGTCAACACTACACGCCCGCCGACAAAATGGTGCATAGCAAGCGCGCAGGTAAAGGCATACCAAAAGCATTCGGTATCGTTGTCGCCTGGTGCATTGAGCGGCCAGATCAACAAGTTGCCCAGCAACTCCGGCGCGCCCGGTAAGGGCAAGCCATTACTGTTGGCTGCTGAGGCCGTTAGTTGAACCTGTTCCGCGCCGGTGAAGAGATCGCGCAAAGTGTCGTCGGTCTTGAGGAAAAGCGCATTGAGTTTGTCATCCTCCAAATAGGTATTAGCGAGCATTTCCACCGTGTCGCGCCACATGCGTAAGTAGGCGTCACTAAAGAACGCATGTGGATAAATATGGAGATAGTAGGTGGTGGCATTAAAGGCGGGTGCATAGCAAAGCTTCTCCAGCAGAAATTGCGCTTTGGTAATCGGATCAACATATTTGACGGGATCGCCTGGCCCGGCCATCAAGCGGTTGCTAAATTGTTGGACTTTGATGCTCTTGGCAACATCGCCGGCTCGCCACAATTCGGTGGCGAAGCTGCTGCTGGCAAAGGCTGATTGCCGGTAGTTGTTTTGGACATAGTGTTGTAGATGCCCAACCAACGCAGGAGACGGCGGCGTCTGAAAAGAGAATTGCACCTGCTGCTGTACGTAGTCGGCAAAGATGGGCGTCCACACACTCTCAATCACCTTGTCGCCCAAAAGTTGACTGCCATCGGTCACGATCTGCTGAAACAGATCATCGTAGCTCACGGTGAGATCACCGGCTACGACATACGCGCGGTCATAGTTGATCTCGAAAAAATTGTAGACGGCCTGCGCCGTCGCGTCGATCCCTAACAAATCATAAAGCCGCAACCACGGATCTTTCACCTGTTTCTTCAAATGCTTGCTCAGAAAGATATAGTAACTGCGGATCAGTTCGCCTAGTCGCAATTGCGCCTTTGTCGTGGGTAATAGTCGCTCACTTGCCAGTTTGGTGCGCACTGCGTCGGCGGCTGGTGATTGCGTTGCGCCAACACTATCAGTGGCGCGTTTACGGGCTTTGCTTTCCATGTCTTCCACAGCGGCATAATTCTTGCCTTGGATAATGTTATCGACCTCCTGCCAGATGTCAGCAAAGGGGACGCCCAATTCTAAACACTTGTCATCCACTTTGATACCCTGATTGCCGGCCTTGACAAAGCTGCGCCATTTGCCACGCGTCTGTTCTTCGAGGAACGCCGCCAACTTTTCGGCTATCTGCAAATAGTCTTCCTCTGTCACTGTAAGTTGCTGTCCCTGCTCAACCAAATAAACCACGCCGTCGGGATAATAGAGTAATGGTTGCGCCTGCTTCTTCCGTTGTATAAACTCAGCTACCCGATTGTGTAACACGTTGCTCAAGATGCCCCGTTGTTCGGCCACACGATGGCTGATCAGTTTATACTGAGTGTCGCTAAAGGCGTTGAGATGACTGATAAAGCTCTGCTTGTGTTGCTGTTCGTGCAAGCTGTGTGAAAGATCAAGCGTGTCAAACGCCTTCATCAGTTTACACAATTGACGAACGCGCTCACCGTCCAGAGCGAACCGTTCATCCTGCGTTTTGCGCACATCCAGCAGAAGGCCGGCGTGATGGTAGTGGCCGCCATGCGCCCGAATCAAAGCGCAAATATCTTCAATGTACACACGCCACGCCGGGAAAAAGCCTTCCGCGCCCAGCCGTTCTAATTCGGGCGCAACATGTTCTGGTTGCGCCTGATCGGCAAAACGCAAGGGGCGACCTTCACCCAACACTTTGTTGATGTCATGCGCACTAAGGGCCAGCATGACAACCCGCTGTTCGATTGCTGTCAATCCCAATGATTCAGCCAGGCGCGCAAAGGTAAAGACAAGATCAATCACATGGGCATAAAGCGGCTGGCCCTCTTTGTTACCCCATTGCACGACGCGGCGATACCGCGTGAGGCCGCCGTTAGCAATGTGATTGATGTAATCGCCTAGTACATCATCTGGCGGCCCGCTGAATTTGAGTAGAATATTTTTTAAGTCTATTGCCACGCATATTCTCCTTAGATTTGCTCAAGTCTCGACATTTTCATTCTCGCACAGGGCCGCCCCGTTTAAATGGGGAGTTTTTTCATAATCGCCGGCAAAACAAAACGCCCCTGATCAAGCCACCAAAGGATGGTGATCAAGGGCGCGGTTGAACTCATAAATGATGGGCTATGGATTGGGGGTAGTGGTGATTTCGTTGTTACCGCAACGACGTACATCGATGAGAGCCTTTCACTGCTAATACTTTTGTCGCAAGTATAACGTAACAAGCCCCTGTATTGAGTTTACAAATTACTTACTTTTTCATGGACTTTCTCTCATTGCAGGATGTTTTTATCCCACTTTCGTCGCAGCGCTTGTGTAGTTGCGCAGTAGGCCAAAAGTACAGTATAGTGATGGAACCATGAACAAGCAACCATTGATTGAACGCGACCCACTACCTGAATCCTTTGCCTCTCTCGAGGAAGCCGGCGAGTTTTGGGACACCCATTGTTCTGCTG
The DNA here is from genome assembly GCA_021405325.1 of Caldilinea sp. CFX5. The sequence continues at coordinate 124,385 of QWII01000035.1, forward strand.
ATTATGAAGATTTGATGGAGGATGTTACCTTTGAGATCACGTTAACCCGTAAGCCAACTAGACCTCATAGACCTTCCCCATCGCCTGCACCAACGCCACCATCTCCCGCCGCGCTTCGCTACCGCCGGTGACTTTGCAGTTAGGACCATAGCTCAGCAGCAGACGCACGGCGCGGAAGAGATCATCGGTTGTCGCCGTCACCGGCACCCAGCCGGCGGCGTCGGGTTGACCGACACGCATTTCGTCAAAGTGGCCGGTGATCTCGCCCAAACGCGCGATCTCCGGCGCCAGCCAATAGTCGAGACGATAGCGAGGCCGCTTGGGCGGAATGGTGGGAAATTTGTCGGGCAACACTTCGATCCCCTCCGCCAGGATGCGACCGGGGCGATAGCGTTGCCACTGCGCCTCTTGCCAGACGCCATACGGCCCGCTCACTTCCAAGCGGTACGCCTCCAAGTAGAGATGCCGTCGCACGGTGTCAAAGTCGAGCGACCAGGGCTGCACCGTATGAACCCGCGGCGCGCCATCACTCTGCCCCGGCGCGCGGTAGTGAAAGCGCAGCAACCGATGTTGACTCAGGGCGCGATCAATGGCATTCTGCACTCGCTGGTCAATCTGGTCATCATCGCGGCGGCGCAGGTCGAGTCGCAACCGTTGCCGGCGCATGGGGATCGAATCGCGTTGCTGGCTGGGCAGCCAATCGATAATTGTGCGCAACAGGTGCTGAATCGCCTCGTGGTGGGGCGCGCCGGGGCCAAAGGTTTCACTTAAAAAGGCCAGCATCTCCAGCGCCCGATCCGGCAAGCCCACCGGGCTAAACTCGCCGTAACTCAGCAACCGGTAATGCCCTTCGTAATAATCGGTCTCTACTCCCCATTCCTTTAACCGCTTTAGATCATTCTCAAAACCCTTCCGGCTCTGCTTCTGTGTAAAATCAGGATACGCGTGCGGATCACATTCAATATGCACAAAACTCGCCAACGTGTCGCGATCCTGCGGCCCATCTTGCAAATGGCGCAACAAACACAAACTCCGCTGCAACGGCAAATGCTCCGCCACCCGTCCCCCTTTACAACACCATCTGACCCTTCGACAATCCAACCCAATGACAACAAACCAAGCCTGGACTCCACGACTCCGGACTACGCGACTCCGGACTACGCGACTCCGGACTACGGACTACATCTCCCCCAACGTCACCAACAACGCCGCCCCGGTCTTGATCCCCTTGATAAAGCGTTCCACCTCCAAATTCTCATTGGGCGCGTGGTTGCGCTCATCCGGGTTGGCATAGGGCGTACCAAAGGCCGGTACGCCCAGAATTTTGGTAAAGACATAATCGGGCAGACTGCCGCCGGCGGATGGGATCAGCAACGGCTCTTCCCCCTGTCCGGCGCGCAACGCCTGTTGTAGCGCCGCCGTATAGAGCGAATCGAGCGGCGCTTTTGACGGTTCCATCGCACCTTGCTCGATCACCTCCACCGTCGGTGCATAGCGGGCGACATGGGCTTTAACTTTCGCCAGGGTTTTCTCAACCGTCATCGCCTCGACCAGCCGGATGTCACATTTGACAAGCGCTTCATGGGGCAAGACCGTCTTGGAACCGGGGCCGCCATAGCCGCCATGAAAGCCGTTAATGGTAAAAGTCGGGTAGAACATCAGCCGCTCAAAGAAGGGCCGGTCAACGGGCGCGTCCAGGGTGGTCAAGCCCAGCTCCGCCATAATGCGCGCCTGGTCGAGCGGTAGCGCGGCGAGCGCCGTTTGTTCCAATGGCGTAGGCGGCTGGACATCCTCATAAAAGCCGTCAATGGTGATTTCGCCTTGGGCATTTTTCATGGTGGCGAGTAGGTGGATCAGGGTCCAGATCGGGTTGGGGACCACGCCGCCCCAGTTGCCTGAATGGAGATCGGTGTTGGCCCCACGGGCGCGCAACTGGAACGACAACACCCCGCGCACGCCAAACATGATGCACGACCGGCCACTCTCATGCACCGGCCCATCCGCTGTCACCACCAGATCGCACTTCAACAAATCACCATGTTGGCGGATAAAGTCGGCAATGTGGGGGCTACCGATCTCCTCTTCGCCCTCTAATAGGACAATGACATTACAGGGTAACTTTTCCTGCGTGGCGAGCAGCGACTCCAGTGCTAACAACTGGGCAAAGTGTTGTCCCTTGTTGTCACCGACGCCACGCCCATAAATCCGCCCGTCACGGATTGTCGGCTCGAAAGGGGGCGAGAGCCAGGCATCGAGCGGGTCGGGCGGCTGGACATCGTAGTGACCATAGAGCAACACCGTCGGCTTGCCAGGTGCATCAAAGCGGCGGCCTAGTACGAACGGCCAGCCCGGCGTCGGCATCAACTGGGCGCTCATGCCCAGCGCTTGCAAGCGGGCCAGCAAAAAAGCCGCCACTTCCGTCATACCGACCCCATGCGCACTAATGCTCGGTTGGCGCACATAGGCCAGCAAGCGGTATATTTGTCTGCTCATCATACTCGTGATCGCTTTTTCCATCAACCTATTGACAAAAGGAAAACCATGTGTTATGTTATTCTTGATTTCTTGATAATGTGAGAAATTGCGAGATGGGGAGCGACTTTATGCAAAATCATGGGCTACTACACAGTGGGATGCGTGGCTTTACGGTGATTTGGTTGGGACAGTTGATCTCATTACTCGGCACAGGGATGACGCGTTTTGCCCTCACGATTTGGGCCTATCAGGAAACCGGTTCAGCCACCGCGCTGGCGCTGGTGGCATTTTTCTCCTTTGGCCCGGTTGTCCTCTTAAGCCCGGTGGCCGGGGCCTTGGTGGATCGCTGGAATCGTAAGCTGGTGGTGATGATCAGCGACCTGGCGGCCGGCACGACGACCATTCTCTTACTGTTGCTCTACGCGACCGGCAACCTCCAGATCTGGCATCTCTATGTCATGGGCGCCTTGGCCGGCGCTTTTGAATCCTTCCAATTTCCGGCCTTTTCTGCGGCCATGACCATGATGTTGAGCAAAGAGCAATATGGCCGCGCCAACGGCATGATGGCGGTGGCCGAAGCGGCATCCGGCATTGCGGCGCCGCTCCTGGCCGGCATCTTGCTGACCCTGATCGGCATCGGCGGGGTGATGACCATTGATGTGATCACCTTTGTGCTGGCCGTGCTGGCGGTGCTGGTGACCCACATCCCCCAACCGGCTACCACTGCTGTCGGCGCCGCCGCGCAGGGCAGCCTGTGGCAGGAATCGCTCTTTGGCTTCCGCTACATCTGGGCGCGCCCCAGCCTGTTGGGAATGCAGATGATCTTCTTTCTCTCCAACTTCTTTGGCGGTTACAGTTGGGTGTTGCTGGCGCCGCTGATCTTGGCGCGCACCGCCAATAATGAACTGCTGCTGGGGACGGTGCAATCGGCGCTGGGGATCGGCGGTCTGTTGGGCGGGATTGCCCTGAGCCTCTGGGGCGGCCCGCGGCGCAAGGTGCATGGCGTCCTCATGGGCATGGTGCTGAGTTCGCTGCTTGGCTCCTTTGTGCTGGGGATCGGGCAATCGGTGCCGGTCTGGCTGGTCGGCGCCTTCTTCGCCATGTTCTTTATCCCGGTCTTAAACGGCTCCAATCAAGCGATCTGGCAAGCGAAGGTGGCGCCCGATGTCCAGGGCCGCGTCTTTGCCACCCGCCGTCTGATCGCCCAAATCACCGCCCCCCTCGCCATGCTCACCGCCGGTCCCTTGGCCGACCGGCTCTTTGAACCGGCCATGCAAGCCGGCAGCCGCTGGGCCGATCTCTGCGGCTGGCTGGTTGGCGTCGGCCCCGGCGCCGGCATGGGTCTCCTTTTTGTGATCACCAGCCTGACAGGTGCATTTGCCGCCCTCTTGGGGTATACTATCCCGGCTGTGCGCGAGATTGAAACCATCCTCCCCGACTACGCGCCCGTCGCCCAACCGGAAGCGGTGGCGGCGCCGGCGCCGGAGGCAGTGATGGCGTAAGCGAAGACAAGCAGACCAGGAGACAAGAAGACCTGGAGATAGTGCGACACGAAAATATTTTTCTGTCTCCTTGTCTTCTTGCCCAACCAGAAGGAGCAATCGACCCATGCCCATATCTCCCCTCATGACCCCACTGCCGCAGCCGGTGACCGCAGTGGTGGCGTTGGAACCGGTCTATAATATTCTAATGAGCATGGTGGCATTGCGTGATCCGGAGAATTACGGCGGTTTGGATGAGTGGGTGCTGCACGTCGTTAGCCGGATGGCGCCGGCCTTGCAAGAGCAACATCGCTTGCTCTTTGACTGGCTCTGGCTGGATGCTCTGACCAATGCCGTTGACCGTGGGCCGGCGACGGAGAGTTTTCCGGCTTACCTGGCGGCACTGGCTGCGCAACCGGCGACTGGGTTGCGGGATAAGCTCTTTTATTGGTTCTTGCATTCGCCACATATGCGGGTGGGCTATGAATATCGTTTGATAACGCCCCCTGAACCTGCTGACCTCCTGGCTGATTATGACGCCTTTGCGCTTTTTATGGAGGAGCGAGCACGCGCCAAAATCGATGAAGTGAGCGGTGTCCATCAGATGTATACCCTCTTCAACCAACCGGAACAATTGCAACTTACTTTAGTCACCCATCTGCAAACGCTCTGGGAGGAGTACTTGGCTGCTGAATGGCAGCGCGTCCAGCCCAAATTGCAGGCCACGGTTGATGCCTTTCAAGCCGCGCGTCTAGATGGGCTGCCAATGTTGGAAGCGATCCAGGTGGTCACAGGGCGTGATTTGCGTCCGGCTTTTCGCTTGGATGCGCTGTTGGCCTATCGACGCGTCCGTTTCATTCCACACCTGCACAATGGGCCTTACGTGCTTTGGTTTGGCGATGACGAAGAATTACGCATCGGCTTTGCCGCCCACCAACCGCCGATGACAGCCCAAGCCGGCGCCCTCTTTGATCTTGGCACGCTGACCAATCGTTACCAGGCCCTGGCCGATGAAACACGCCTGGCCATGTTGTTGGCGCTTCGCACCGCCCAAGAGTTGAGTACGCAAGAACTGATCGACCGCTTTGGCCTGGACAAATCCGCCGCCTCACGCCACCTGCGCCAACTGGTCGCCACTAGTTTGATTGAAGAACGACGGGTCGATGGCGCAAAAAAGGTCTACCGAGTTAACAGAGGAGCCGTGACTGAACTAATTGAACTCTTAACCAGTTTGGGGTAGGGCATGGCGTGGTCGTGTGGTCGTGTGGTCGCGTGGTCGCGTGGTCGTGTGGTCGCGTAGTCATGGAGTTGCTCAATCGTTTAGTGGGGACTCAGGACTACGCGACCTCTTTAAAATACGAAAGGGCCAGTCAGCCCGACCGGCCCTTCGTAGGTCTCTGGCGCCAGAGTGGGTCACTTTGGCCACACCCCCGCAATTGATGAATGTTGATATTGGTTGGCTTGATAAGCAACATCATCTGTGTGTTGCTTGATGGTTGTTAGTATACATCAACTTCCTTGCATTTTTGCTTTCAGATAACTTACAACTATAGGCGTCAGCCAATTCCTTTCCCCTTGTTTGCGCCAATAGCGCATATCAGGTATAGTATACGCTATCAATGTAACCTTGCGTCCGATCCGGCACCCGCGGCGTGAGGTCCAATCGATTCATCCAATTCATTTTCAATAGACCGCAACGCACCAGAAGCTGCATAGATCGACTTTGGACTATGCGACTATGCGACTGCGGACTATTGATGCTAGATCACCGCCACAACGGTGAGGAGTCATTGAACGTTTATGTCCCTGATTACCATTATCGGGCGCGGCCATGGCGGTACGCGCGCTATGTCGCACACCCTACAAGCCAGCGGCGTCTATATGGGCCACCCGCTCAATGTTTCGGGCGATCTGCTGCCGCCCCAAGCCATGTATGACGCCTGCCGGGTGCTGGCGCGCTATGTCAAGTGGCAAGGCGGCTTGCAATGGGATTTTAGCGCCCTCCACACCATGCCGATTCCCCAGGAGTTTACCGACCTGATCCACAGCTACCTGGTCAATGTCCTCAACGCCCCGGCTCCGCACAAAGGCTGGAAGATCCCGGAAACCACCCTGGTCTTCCCCTGGATTATACGGATGTTTCCCGACGCCAAGTATATCCACTGGGTGCGCAACCCGCGCGACAACATCCTGGCCCGTCACCTCACCGATGACCTGCGCGACTTTGGCATCGACTACCCGCCAACTGATGACGAGCGGTTGCAGCGCGCCATCTCCTGGCAATATCAATACGCGATTGTCAAAGCCACGCCCAAACCGGCCAACTGGATTATTGTGCGCTTTGAAGATTTTATCCAGCAGCAAGCCGATACGCTAGAGCGCCTCAGTGCCTTCTTGGGCCATCGGCTTGATGCCATCACCGTGCGCGCCGAATCGGTCGGTCGCTACACGGCGGCAGATGGGGTAAGCTATTTTGATTTTCTGGATGAAGGGATGAAAACCTACGGGTATGAAATTCCGTAGATGAAATGGTGCGGCATTGTAAACAATAGATGCCGCACCCTTTCAAGCTGTCGTTTTCACATCTGCTGGATCGAAGGCCGTACTTTCATCATGGCGCAAGATGGGAACAACTTCATGGCTAAAGTTAAAAAGAACGGCAAATAATAAATCTTTCCATGAACCATAGAGCGCTTTTTGTCGGAATGTATAGCGGGCTTGTGTCGGTGAATCAAACTCGACAACAGGTTCACTGACAAATTCAGCTTCAAACTGTTGTGAAAAGTAAACAGTATAATAAAAGCCAATTAAAACCTCGGCAAATAGGCGACGTTCTGCTGTTGACAATGGTCTGCCAAAGATGACCGTATGGGTATGACTAATCACATCCCCTTCGCGTACAAATTTAGCAATCTTACTAACCTTTTTAATATCGGCCTCTGTATATTTTCGTTTGGTTTCCATCATTCCTCCGGCGGTTCGTATGGCCTGAACGCAGCGTGCTGATTTAAAAATTCAAAAGCTTGTATGTCGAAAAGATATTGATCAGCATTAAAATGTACGTTAACAATCTTGCTCTTTTTCACCAACCCTTGCTCGACCAACAGTTCAAAGTGTTCGATGAAAAGTTCAATCTCGACAACTGCACTACCCTTATACGCGTTGCCATAAGCAATTGTCGCAAAATACCAGGCAGCCCTTATATCATCGGTAACATACCAACCTGTGCCAGTCTGTACTGTACGCATGGACTGCAAATAGCGAAGTCTGTCTACTTGTAGGCCCTCATTCAAAATGCTCAATAAACTATCTAAATCAGTGCCATGATAAAAAATTACTGTACCTTGCTCTGTCATTAACTTTGCCCAACTATCAAGAATCAAGTAAAGTATTGTTATCAACCATTATACCACAAACGCATCACATCTAGACAAGGACTCTGACCTATGGCATCCCAACGTCGCGGCAAGCGCCGCCCGAATATTGTCTTGTTGGCCATCGACTCGATCAGCGCCCGCAATATGAGTTGCTATGGCTACCGCCGGCATACTACGCCCCACATGGATCGCTTTGCCCAAGGCGGCACTCTCTTTGAAAAGAACTTTAGCCCCAGCGTTCCCACGACACCCGCCTATGCCTCCATGCTCACCGGGCGCGACTGCTTTGGCACCCAGGTAGTTGCCCTGCGCCACAAAGGGCCGCTGCGCGCCGAAGTGCCGACGCTGGCGGAGATTCTGCGCGAAGAAGGCTATGAAAGCACCTGTGTCGGTTTCAACGGTAACCCCTCGTCGCGCGGCTTTGACAACTATCTTTCTTTCGCCAACTGGGGCAGTTGGAACGAGGGGCGTAGCCCCAAGGCGCAAAATCTCAACGATGTCACCATTCCCGAACTGAACCGGCTGGTTAAGGGGCGCAAACCCTTCTTCCTCTTCCTGCGCCACATGGACCCCCACTCGCCCTATCTGCCGCCGGCCCCCTATGAGCGCATGTTCTACCACGGCAACGAGACCGACCCCAAAAACAAGTCGATGGAGCCGGTGATGAGCTTCAAACCCTTCCGCGACTACTTTGCCAGTTGGATGCCGCCGGGGATCACCGACAAGGAGTACATCATCGCCCAGTATGATGGGGCCGTGGCTTATATGGACGCTTGTATCCAGACCATTTTCAACGCCCTCGAAGCGCACGGCATTCTCGACGAAACCATTGTTGTCATCAACGGCGACCACGGCGAGACGCTCTATGACCACGAGTGCTGGTTTGATCATCACGGCATGTATGACAACGTGTTGCATGTGCCGTTGATCATCCGCTATCCGGGCAAGGTGCCGGCGGGCGTGCGCGTGAAGGGCTTTACGCAACACAAAGATCTGGTCCCGACCCTGCTCGAACTGGCGGAAATTGAACGCCCCAATCTGGCCTTTGACGGGCGCAGCCTCTTACCCCTCATGCGCGGCGAAATTCCCTCTTACGAGAGCGAATTTTACATCACCGAGTGCACCTGGATGCGCAAACATGGCTGGCGCACGCCGCAGTGGAAGCTGATGATCGCACTGGAGCCGGATTTCCACTTTAAGCCCGCCGTTGAACTCTACAACCTGGTCGAAGACCCCGACGAAAACAACAACCTGGCCGACAGCCAACCCGCCGTTGTCGCCATGTTGCGCGACCGTATGAACGCCTGGATCATCAAGCGCGAAACCGAAACCGGCTTCCCCAACCCCATGCACCACCAGGGCGACTGGCACGGCCATGAAGGCGTCGGTCCGTTCAAAACCTCGCAGCAAGCCTATGACACCCTGCACATTGGTGATCCGGCGCAAGCGGCGCGTCTGCAAGCGAAGTCACGCGACTGATTTGGCGTCCCTGTGGTATAATCATGAGTGATCGCTTGCCGGTCACTCATGTTGAAGTGGCTAGATGAAGGAGCAGCAATGAGCGTTCAGATCGAAAGCTTATTACCGAGTACAGGACAACTACAAATTAATATCCAACTCGCCGCAACGATTAATGTAACGGCGTTTAGCGCCAAACAGAAGGTGACAGGCTTTGTTGCAGATGCCATTAGCACTAACATGCACGCCGCAGACCCTACCTTGATTGTGGGTGATAAGATTTGCTGGCGTGTTCCCATCATCCTTTCTTTACCACCCACTGGTGATCGTGGACAGGTCGGCGCGATAGATGTCGATGTTGCCACCGGTCAATTGCAAATTACCTCCAAACTTATTACGGAGATTGAACGTCGTGCCGACTATCTCGCTACCAGTCCCACATCAACGCCAACGTGAAGACGCAGATTGCCTGCCGACTTGTGTGGCAATGGTGCTGGCTTATCTTGGTAAAGATGTGAGTTACCGTCGTATTAAAAACCTGCTGAAAACGAAATCCTTCGGTACGCCGGGACACCACCTGCTGCATTTGACTGAGTTGGGCCTACAGGTGCTTTACCGTGAAGGATCGATGGAAGAATTAAAGGCTCATCTGGCAAAAGGTGATCCTTGTATTGTGCTTGTACGCACCGCAGACCTCCCCTATTGGCATTTCACAACCGACCACGCGCTGGTTGTTGTCGGTTGTGATGATCGCAATATTTATGTCAATGATCCCGCTTTTGACAACTACCCAATTGCTGTTCCTTTGGTGAAATTTGAATTAGCATGGATGGCTTTTGATTACCGCTATGGCTCTTTGCGATTAAAGTGAAACGAAACAAGATCAATTCAAGCTAAATTTATGTGGGGGCATTGTTTATGACAACAAAAATTGGTATCGGTGTGATCAGCTTTGCCCACGGCCACGCCAACGCCTACTGCCAGCGCATGTTGACCTATGACGATGTCAAGCTGGTCGCCTGCTGGGATGACAACGCACAACGAGGCCAGGACGCCGCCGGCAAATATGGCATGACGTTTACGCCTCATGTGGAAGATGTTCTGAATCACCCGGAGATTCACGGCGTCATCATCACCTGCGAGACCAACCGCCATGCTGAGATGGTGCTGGCGGCAGCCGCGGCGGGCAAGGACATCCTCTGTCAAAAACCGATGGCGTTGACCCTGGCCGACTGTGATCGCATGGCCGCCGCCGTGGACAAAGCCGGGGTCCGCTTTATGATGGCTTACCAGATGCGTCGTGACCCTTCCAACATCAAGATGAAAGAGATCTTGGAAAGCGGCGCGCTGGGCAAGATCAGCCTCTTCCGCCGCCGCCACTCGATTCCGGTGCTGCTCAACCCCGGTTTTGTCAACGGCTTGACCCGCTGGCACTTCGACCCGGAAAAGAATATGGGTATGTTCATGGACGACGCCTCCCACGCCACCGACTTGATCCACTGGATGATGGGCAAGCCGATCAGCGTCATGGCCGAGATTCAGAACACCGTCACCGACTTCTCGCCGGATGACACGGGTGTTGCCATCTATCGCTTTGCCGGCGGTGCTATGGCCGTGCTGGTCAACTCCTCGGTGACGCTGGCCGGTGAAAATACCACCGAAATCTATGGCGACCAGGGCGTCTTGATCCAAAACCATGACGACGCCCCATCGACAACGCCCCCCTTACCGCCCGGTGCGATCAACCTCAAAGTGTGGACCAAAACCAAACCAGCTTGGGAAGACCTGGGCATCCCCATCCCCTCCAGCCACGGTGAACGTATTGCCGGCGTCCCGCGCTCTTTCGTCGATTGTTTAAAAAATGACACCCCGCCCGATGTCACCGCCGCCGATGGCCGCATGTCGGTAGAAATGGTGCTGGCCGCCTACCAATCGGCCAAAGAAGGACGCCGGGTAACCTTTCCGTTGTGAGTGAATACGAACCACAACAACGGATTTAGGAAGTAACGGATTTGCTCCTCTTGCAGAAAAAATCCGTTACTTCCTAAATCCGTTGTTGTGTTGTGTGGAAAGAAAGATAACATGTATGACTGACTTACAAATCGGCGTCATCGGGGCCGGGGGGCGAGGTGGACTGGCGGCCTATGCCCATCAACCGGGCGCGGGTTCACGGATTGTGGCCTGTTGCGACATGGATGCGGCGACTCTTCAACGCTGTCGCGAACGCTACGGCAACGACATTTTTACCACAAACGAATATCAAGCGCTCCTGGAACGGGACCTGGACGCCGTCTTTGTCGCCACGCCGGATTACTGGCACGAAGAACATGCGATTGCCGCGCTCGCCGCCGGCAAAGCGGTCTACTTGGAAAAGCCATTAGCCATCACCATCCCCGGCTGTGACCGCATTCTGGCAACCGCTGTGCGCACCAACGGCACGCTCTACCTTGGCCACAACATGCGCCACATGGCCTTTGTCCTCAAGATGAAAGAACTGATCGACAGCGGCGCCATCGGCGAAATCAAGACCGCCTGGTGTCGCCACTTTGTCGGTCACGGCGGCGACTTCTACTACAAAGACTGGCACGCCGACCGCCGCTACAGCACCGGTTTGTTGCTGCAAAAAGCGACCCATGATCTCGATGTGATGCACTGGCTCTGTGGTGGGTACAGCCGGTTGGTCAACGCCCTCGGCGGCTTGACCCTCTTCGGCCAAATCACCGACCGTATCGGGCCGGACGAGAAGGGGCGCAACCCCGGCGCGCGCCTGGAACATTGGCCGCCGCTCACCCACAAGCAACTCTTCCACACCGTCGATGTCGAAGATGTGAGCATGATGAACATGCTGCTCGACAACGGCATCTATGCCGCCTACCAGCAGTGTCACTTCACGCCCGACTACTGGCGCAACTACACCTTTATCGGCACCGAAGGCCGGCTCGAAAATGTGGGCAACGGTGAAGATGAGAAAACGGTGATCAAGATCTGGAATAAGCGCCATCATGGCTATGCCGAAGCCGATGTCATTGTCCCCATTTCCATCGAAAAAGGCAGCCACGGCGGTGCTGATCCAAAGATTGTCAACGAGTTTTTGGCAGTGGTGCGTGGGAATGCCAGGCCAAGCACGTCACCGGTAGCGGCGCGCTACAGTGTGGCGGCGGGCTGTGCGGCGACAGAGTCGTTGCGGAATGGCGGCAAGCCGGTGGAGATTGAACGGTTGCCGGCGACAGTTGAAGCCTATTTTGCCTAAGAGGCTGTTTGAAAAGGGAACTTTCGGGGATAGTAGGTGCGGTTTGTAACCGCACGGGTTTATCGGAACTACGAGGCCGTGCGGTTATATGAAGGTTAGGAAAATAAACCGGTAATCGTAGTAATCGTAGGTGCGGTTTGTAACCGCACGGTTCTCAGGGAACAAGTGCGGTTACAAACCGCACCTTAGACCATGGTGGTTCCGCCAACCAAATAGTAACCGTAACTGTCCAAAAAACAGATCGATCGTAGTCGTCAACGCCGCTAACCGGTTGAACGGATAACGCGATCTGGCTTTCCACATATCTGCTAAATCGTATAGTCCCGCTTTCCCGAAATGCTCATCAGCGGGCGCAACCCCATTTGCGCTGAGAAGAGGTCAGGTAATAAACGAGTGTTGTCGATATAGAAACCAAGCCGCATTCGCCACAGCCGCTGTAAGTAGACGGAAGCCATATAATAAGTTTTCAGATCTAGCGCTAACCCTGAATCGAGTTGATTAACGAGTTGTTCGACGATTGGCGCTAACTCTGGTCGACGGATAAACAACGGTACCAACGCCAGTTGTAACCGTGAATCGGGTTGACTGACCAATGCCAAAAGCAGCGCCTCATCATCCGGCGCTGGGTCGAGCAACAGGGCATCGCTGGGGGCGAGATAACGAATGACCTGTTGGCGCAAAGTTGCCACAAGCGTTTCGCGTTGATAGTTCATGGCAAACCATTATAGCGTTACCCAGGGATTTGGCGAAATTTACAAGTCGATCTCGGGGCCACCCCTTCCCATCAATTGCCGTCTCTAGCCATCTTACGCTATACTACCATTGGATGCGTAGCCAAAAACGCTAGTGAACATGGAGATACAACAATGAGCAAAGGTGAGCAGTTTCCGACCGAGTGGCGTATCTATCCCGACCCGATCAGCGGTGTGCCGGTGCAGCAACTGACCAACTATAAAGGGCATAGCCACCATTTCTATTTCACCAATCCCGGTTGGTATGACCATGACCGCCGGCTGCTCTTTTCATCGGATCGAGGCAACCGCACCAATCTGTACAGCCTTGAACTAGAGAGCGGGATAATTACCCAGTTGACCGATCTCGACCCCGTGCCTTTGCCGCGCGAAGTTGAGTTCCTGCGCGCCTGTGTCAGCGCGCAAAACAACGAAGCCTATTTCTGGCACGAATACAAACTGATGGCGCTCGATCTGGCGACGTTGGACGAGCGGGTACTCTATACGATGCCCTATAACTTTGATGTCTCCATGATCAACGTCACGGCCGACGGTAAATTTGTCTGTGCCAGCATCTCTGAAGATATGTCGGGGCGCTTTCCGGTTGATCTGCTGCGGGGCTATGTCGGCTTTCGCGAGACTTGGGAGGCGCGCCCGCTCAGCCGGATTATGCGGGTGGCGGTCAATGGCCGCGGCGCCGATGTCGTCTGGGAAGAGGAATATTGGGTCGGCCATGTCAACACCTCACCGACCCAACCCCATCTGCTCACCTTCTGTCATGAAGGCCCCTGGCAACTGGTCGATAATCGGATCTGGGGGCTGGACATGGACACCGGTCGCGCCTGGCAAATCCGCCCCCGTGAAGAGCCGGAAGAGCGGATCGGCCATGAATATTGGCACGCCGATGGTATTCATGTCAGCTATCATGGCTGGAAAACCAGTGGCGACAAATTCTTCGGCAAAGTGCGCTATGACAACACCGAACGGCAGGAGTACGCCTTCCCCCACACCACCGGTCACATCCACTCTAACGATTTCAACCTGATCGTCGGCGATGGCGGCCAGGTAGTGCGCCTCTGGCAGTGGAATGGCAACGGCTTTGACGGCCCCAAAGCGCTCTGTCAACACCGCAGCAGTATGCACATCCAACAGACCCACGTCCACCCGCGCTTCAGCCCCGATGGCGGTTATGTGGTTTTCACCAGCGATGTGTCGGGGTATGGGAATGTGTACCGGGTGGCGGTGACGGATTTTCAAACGCTTCCTGATGTAGAGGACTAACTGATCGGCAAGGTGTCAGCGCCTGTGTTGTGCTGCGGTTCAGGCGTGCGTAAGCAGGTCTGGGGCTTCCTGGGCGAGTTTTTCTGTGAGCCAGGTTTGGATCAAGCGTTGGTAAGGAATCCCACAGCGGTCGGCGAGGGTTTCCAACGCTTTGAGGAAGTCCGTGCGTAGGCGCAGATCGACGGGTGCGGTGAGAGAGTCGGTGCGAATGAAGACAAATGGTTCTTCAGCCGGCTCCATTTCGCCGATGTAAGGAGCGGTATCATTTGTTTGAAACCAGGCAATCAATTCTTCATCAGTTTGGAAATCTGGTAGCTTTGGCATAGTTGTTTTCTCGGTTGCCACCCTTAGCGGCGAACCCGACGTTTTTCAGCAGGGATTAGATCACGAGCGGTAATGACGCATACACGACCATTGTCTTTGTGAGCAAAGATGACAAGTAAAACGAAGCGGTCGCGGTTGCCTATCGGCGCGCCATGCAGGGGCAGGACTTTGCCGAAAGCGCACCTGTAGGGGCTGGTGACTGAGGAAGCGTGATGAAAGGAAGAAATCATGTCCACACAATGCGCTGTTACCGAAGATGGTTTCGCTTTTCGCGATCTCAACAAAAATGGTCGCCTCGATCCCTATGAAGATCCTCGCCTGCCCCTTGAGGAACGGGTGGCCGATCTCCTCGCACAGATGACGCTGGCCGAAAAGGCGGGGCTGATGTTTCAAACCTTTGCCGCCTCACCGATGGATCGCGCTTCATTGTTGAATGCTGATCTACGGGAAACCCCAGCCGGTCAAATGGTGGTTACGTTGTTGATGAATCATTTCAATTTCCCGAACTTCCCGACGGCGCGGGCGGCGGCCGAATGGCAGAACAAGATGCAGGCGTTGGCCGAAAGCACACGACTTGGCATCCCCATCACCTTTGCCAGCGACCCGCGCCATGCCTTTGCCAACAACCCGGCGGTGAGCGCCAACCGCGGCAGCTTTTCGCAGTGGCCGGAGCCGATTGGCCTGGCCGCGACCGGCGACCCGGCGCTGGTGCAAGAATTTGCCGACATTGCCCGCCAGGAATATGGCGCCGTCGGCATTCGTGTGGCGATCCACCCCATGGCCGACCTGGCGACCGAACCGCGCTGGGCGCGCATTAACGGCACCTTTGGCGAAGATGCTCACTTATCTGCCCGGATGACCGGCGCCTACATTCGCGGCTTTCAGGGCGCCGAACTAGGCCCGCAGAGCGTCGCCTGCATGACCAAACATTTCCCCGGCGGCGGCCCGCAGAAGGATGGCGAAGACCCCCACTTCCCCTATGGCAAAGAGCAGATCTATCCCGGCAACAACTTTGACTATCACCTCATTCCCTTTGAAGCGGCCTTTGCTGCCGGCACCGCCCAGATGATGCCCTATTACGGCCAACCCATCGGTCTGCAATATGAGGAGGTCGGCTTTGGCTTCAACAAAGGCATTGTCACCGACCTGCTGCGCGGCAAATATGGCTTCGACGGCGTCGTCTGTACCGACTACAGCCTGGTGACGGACAAACAACTGGGGGGCGGCATCTTGTTTGCCACCGCCTGGGGTGTCGAGGAGCTGAGCATCCCCGAACGAGTGAAGAAAATCCTGGACGCCGGTTGCGACATCCTGGGTGGCGAGAGTTGCCCGGAGGTGATCGTCGAACTGGTGCAGCGCGGGCAGATCAGCGAAGCGCGCCTTGATGAATCGGTGCGGCGCGTCTTGCGTGATAAGTTCCGGTTGGGGCTTTTCGATAATCCCTATGTGGATGTAGAGGCGGCTGGGCAATTGGTTGGCAATGCGGCCTTTACCGCCGCAGGGGAATCGGCGCAACGCAAAGCCATCGTTTTGCTGAAAAATGGCGCTGCCGGCGCTAGCTTACCGCTCAGTGGGCGACCGAAGCTTTATGTGGAAAACATTGCCCCGGCGGTAGCCACTACTTACGGCGAAATCGTACAAGAGCTGGCCGATGCTGATTTCGCCATTCTACGCCTCACCACGCCGTGGGAACAGCGTCAAGGCAATTTCCTGGAGCAGATGTTTCATGCCGGCGATCTCGATTTCAAAGAGCCGGAAAAGCGTCGCATTCTGAATATTCTCGCCCAACGGCCCACCATTGTCGTCATCCACCTGGATCGCCCTGCCGTCATCCCTGAAATTGCCGACGGTTGCGCAGCGCTGCTTGGCGAATTTGGCGCCAGTGATGCTGCCGTGCTGGATGTGCTGTGGGGGAAATTTAACCCCACCGGCAAATTACCCTTTGAGTTGCCATCGTCGATGGACGCTGTGCGCAGTCAACACCCTGATCTGCCCTGTGATTCGGCAAATCCGCTCTTTCCGTTTGGTCATGGCCTGAGCTATACAACCCATGCCTAGGGAGAACCACTCATGTCAACGCTGTTAGCCCAAGCAGCCTACGATCAAATCGCCACCCAATATGCCCAGTCACAACAGCGCTCTGCTGATGACGGTTTTTCCTGGAACCATGATCTGGTCATTCCGAAGCTCTTGCAAGGTGCGGGTGCTGTGACCGGCCGCGTAGTGTTGGATGCCGGTTGTGGTGAAGGCGTCGTCGCTCGTTACCTGGCCGAACAGGGAGCGACTGTGGTCGGGATCGACATCTCTGCCCGGCTAATCGAACTAGCGCAGGCGCAAAAGACCGCGCTGTCTATCCACTATGCCGTGCATGATCTGAGCCAACCCTTGCCTCGATATGCGGATCACTTTGACCTGGTGGTCAGTAATCTTGTCCTTACTGATGTGGCCGATTACGCCGGCTTTGCCGCCACCCTTACGGCTGTGACCAAAGCCGGGGGCCGGATCATGTTGTCACTAACCAACCCCTACTCAGCAGTGATGCGCCAGAAGGTGGCGAGCTACTTCGACTCCGGCACGGCGACGCCCTACCCCTGGGGCGCGGGGCAAGTCTTTTTCTACCACCGCACCATGCAAGAATACATGGCCGCCTTCCGCGACGCCGGTTGCTATTTGCAAAGCCTGACCGACGTGCAGATGACCGCCGACATGGTCGCACAACTGCCGGCGTCCAACCAGGAAATGCCCTGGTTCGCCATGTACGACCGCTTCCCCTTCTTTGTCATCCTCGAATTTGTGCGGATGCGGTAAGCGCGGTGGCGCCACCATCCTGAATGGAAAATACCTGATATGAAAATAACAGGGATTTCACCGATTCCGCCGATTAACGAATAGAAAAATCGGTGCAATCGGTGAAATCCCTGTTGCATTTTCATCGTTATTGGTGTCGAAGACATGTAACCTGATGGGAAAATCAACCACAAAGGCACGAAGTTCACGAAGAAAAACCTTTGTGTCCTTGGCGTCTTCGTGGTTCATTTTCATGGTTTGCGGTGTAGTCATTCATGTGGCCTGAATGGAAAATAGTTGACAACACTCATCATTCATGATAAGATTTGACCAATTATTTATTTTTGGTCAATAGGTCAATCGAAGAATACTCATGAGTCAAAATAGATCCGATAACACCGACCGTGAACAACGCATTCTTGCTGCGGCGGCCCAGCTAATCGTCCATTACGGCTATGACAAGACCAACGTTAGCGACATTGCCGAGGCGGCGGGTATTAGCAAGGGGGCGGTCTATTTACATTTCACCAGCAAAGATGACCTCTTTGAAGCGCTGCTTTACCGCGAAGTGATCAAGTATGGCGAAAGCTGGTTGGCGCATATTGAGGCCGACCCCCAAGGCGGCACAATCGGCGGCATCTATAAGGCGGTGCTGTATGCGATCAACCACAACCCTTTTATGCGGGCGATTGTCAAACAAGATCCCCGCATTTTTGGCAACTATCTGCGGAAGCCGCAGCATCTCTTTACCGCCAGCGCCTCGCCGGCGCTGCGGGTCGAATTTCTGCAGGCCATGCAAGCCGCCGGCGCCATTCGTCGTGATGTTGACCCACAGGTGATGAGCCACATTATGGACATGCTCTCGTATGGGCTGGTTGGGCTGCCGACCAGCAAGCCGGCCCACCAGATCCCGCCCTTTGACGCCGTGATCGACGCCATCGCCGAGATGATGGATCGCATGTTGACGCCGACAGCGGGTGATCCTGGCGCCGCCGGGAAGCAGGTCATTCGTGACCTGGCGGCAACAGCGCGCACCCAATTGGATCTGATGTATCGGGCCGCAAAGGAAGGCAATTCATGAAAATTTTTCTAAGTGCAATGGGCACCCGTGGCGATATTCAGCCCTTCATTGCGCTGGGCCAGGGGTTACAGGCCGCCGGCCATGAAGTAGCGCTTTGTACAGCCGAAGGCTACCGCCCCTTTATCGCGGAATATGGCGTCCCCTACGCCTTTATGGACAATGAATTTCTAGCGATCATCCAATCGCAGACCGGGCAGGCCGCCATCGAGAGCAAGCGCGGGGTGTGGGAAATCTACCGGCAGATCGGCCCGATCATCCGTCGCTCGTTGGAGGATGAGTGGCGCGCTGTGCAAGCCTTTCAACCGGACGTGATGGTCTATCACCCGAAGATGCTGGGCAGCTATCACATTGCCGAAAAGCTGGGGATTCCCAGTTGGCTTTCCCTGGCGCTGCCCTTCCAGACGCCGACGCGCGCCTTTCCCAACCCCATGTTTACCGGCGTCAAGCTTGGGCTGAGCTTAGGTCGAAGCCTGGGCGGCTGGTTCAACCGAGTTAGCTACCGGTTGATGGATCTGGCCGGGCTGATGTATGGCGGCGTCACCAATGATTTTCGCGTAAAGACACTGGGGTTGCCGCCGAAAGGGCGCTTTGCCCGTTCCACAATCAAAACCAACGGCGCGCCGGTGCCGGTGCTCTATGCCTATAGTCCGCAGCTCGTGCCGCGCCCGGACGATTTCCCGCCGGAAGTGCATGTGACCGGTTTCTGGTTTCTCGATCACACGCCCGCCTGGCAACCATCGCCGGAACTTCGGGCCTTTTTAGCCGCGGGGCCGCCGCCGGTTTATGTCGGCTTTGGCAGTATGAGCGGCAGCGCCGGGGCCGAACGGGGCAGGATTGTGGTGGCGGCGTTGCAAAAGGCCGGTCAGCGCGGGGTCGTGGCGAGCGGCTGGGGTGGTCTCCAGGCCGGCGATCTGCCGGCGAGCATCTTTCCAATCGACGCGGCGCCCCATGATTGGCTCTTTCCGCGCATGGCGGCTGTCGTCCATCATGGCGGCTCCGGCACAACGGCGGCGGGTTTGCGCGCCGGCAAGCCGACGGTGATCTGTCCCTTTATTGCCGATCAACCCTTTTGGGGCAAAGTGGTCTATGACCGTGGCGTCGGGCCGCAGCCAATCCCGCAGAAAAAACTCACCGTCGATCAGTTGGCGGCGGCCATCACCACCGCCGTCAATGATAGGGCGATGCAACAACGGGCGGCGGAACTTGGCGCCCGGATCCGGGCCGAAGATGGGGTGGCGTGCGCCGTTGCGCTCATTACGGCAAGTCGTCCAGAGACCAGCCGGGTACAGCAACGCGCGGTAGCAATGCCATGAGCGATTTCTGGTTGAAGGCCGCGTTTCTGGTGGCGATCGTGGCGCAAATTGTGATTCGCAGCCCCTACAACCGGCTACGACAGCAGAACCGTGTCACCACGGATCGGGTCACCACCCAGGAAATGGTGTTGCTGTGGCTGCTTTTGTTGGGCCTGCTGCTCTCGCTGATCTATATTTTTACCGATTGGCTGGCCTTTGCGGACTATCACTTGCCGCCCTGGCTGGGCAATGTTGGCATCCTGCTGCTCCTGCTGGCGCTCTGGCTCTTCTGGCGTTCCCATGTAGACTTGGGGCGCAACTGGTCGCCCTCGTTGCAGATCATTGAGCAGCATACACTGGTGACCAACGGGGTCTATCGCCATATTCGCCACCCCATGTATGCCGCACAGTGGCTCTTTGTCCTGGCGCAACTGTTTCTGCTGCAAAATTGGCTTGCCGGGCCGGCCAATCTGCTGTGCTTTATCCCCTTCTATTTCCTGCGCGTGCCGCAGGAAGAACAGATGATGATCGAGCAGTTTGGCGCGGCATATCGTGAGTACATGGCGCGCACGGGTCGCCTCTTGCCGCAATTGAGGAGGTAAGGGTTGTTATTTGCTCTCCTGGCAATCAGCGTAGTTGACCGTTGGTCGGCTGCCGGCCAGGCGCAAATCACGCCCTATTTGGTATGTTTGACCGCATTAATCTGACCCAGTGATGCAGTCATTGGTGCAAGATCCCCCTAAAGCCGCTAAAAAGCCAATAAAAAGCGCTCAGAATGATAAAATATGGCCATGCTAAAGTATTGAGATAGCTAATAATCTTTGAAATAATAGCAGTATAAAAGCTAACAGAAAGCCTAATCAATACAGAAATAAAGCAAGTATCCAGCCTAAAAGCAGAGAGGAGGCGTGATGACGGAGCAGAGCTTTCAAACCACCGTACAGAAACAGGGCAGCCGCGTCTTTGTTCTCTTGCCGTTTGACCCAAACCAAAGCTGGGGCGCCAAGGAGCGTCATAATGTTCACGGCGCCATCAACGGCGTCACGATTCGTGGCACGTTACTGTTGGATGGTGGCAGCTATTACCTTGCTTTGGGGCCGGCTTGGCGGCGCGCTAGTGGCATTGAAGCCGGGGCGAATGTAACCGTGCAGTTAACGGCGGAAGGTCCACAAGTGGCAACTATGGCTGCGGATCTGAGCGCCGCCTTTGCCGGTGCGCCAACCGCCCAGGAATTTTTCAATTCTCTGCCCACCTTTTATCAAAAGAATTACATGCGTTGGGTGGAGAGCGCCAAGCGCCCGGAAACACGGGCCAAGCGCATTGAGGAGATGATCGAACTGTTAAAAGCCGGCAAACGCGAGCGGTAACAACCAAATTTAACCGATTGGCTCATCTACGGAAAGTGTGAACACCTGTCAGGTTTCCAAAACCTGACAGGTGTGGCGGGTCGAAACCTCACACTTTCTGTAGATGAGCGAACCGATTTTGCCGCCAAAAGCGCTATAAAATTTTAACCGGAGGAGCAACCAGATGAATGAACTTTTCAAAAAATTGCAATACAAAGGCAGTGACAAAATCCTTGTTCTCAATGCGCCGGATGAGTTTCAACCCCAGTTGGCGGCGATTGCCGACCGCGTGCGCGTCGATACGCAGCCCGTCGGTGACGAGCGCTATGACTTTGTGATGGTCTTTGTTAAGTCGTGCGCCGAGGTGCAAGCCAATGCCGAACCGGCGGTCAAGCGTGTCAAGGAGGATGCACTCCTCTGGTTTGCCTACCCGAAGAAGTCATCGAAGAAATATAAAACGGATCTCGGTCGCGATGATGGTTGGCAACCGTTAGGTGTACTTGGCTACGAGGGCGTGCGCATGATCGCCATCGACGACGATTGGTCAGCCTTCCGCGTCCGTCATGTCAGCAAGATCAAGTCACTGACGCGCAGCGAAAAAATGGCGCTTAGCGATGACGGGAAACAACGGGCAAAGAAGGGGTAGCCGATTGGGTCTCCCGGTTCATAGGGCAAGCAAATTGATCGCATCGACAGCAGTCCGCCTTTTGCCAAAAGGCGGACTGCTGCTTTTCCTGCCCGTCAGCGGTCGCATCGCGATTTAGTCAATTGATGGATTGACAAAATAGTTCACATTTTGTAATATATTTCCATATTGTGAAACAAACTGTTGATTATCATCAGAAGGCCGATGACAACTTCGCAACTGGTAGAAGCCTATCCGGGCGCCCAAGCCATAGCACGGGCAATCGCTATCCTAAAGAGCTTTGATGACCGCCACCCTGAATGGGGGTTGAGCGAATTGAGCGAGCATGTAGGCTTGAACAAGACAACGACCCATCGCTTGTTGGCGGCGCTGGAAAGTGAAGGCTTGATTGCACGCAACCCCATTTCCGGCGGCTACCGGTTGGGCTTGGAGTTAGTGGCCCTAGGCGGTGCGGCGCTACGCGCCAATGATCTCCACACGGTCGCCCGCCCGGAAATGGAACGACTGGCGCAGGAGTCGGGTGTTGCGGTCGCTTTAGAGGTTTTGCAGCGTGGTCAAATGCTGGTGTTGGACGAGGTGAGTAGCCGCGAGCCGGCCGGCGCCCCCCGCGATATGGGGATACGCCTCCCCCTGCACGCCACCTCGACCGGCAAGCTGCTCCTGGCCTACCGCCCGGAAGCGGAGGTCGAAAAATATCTAGGAACGCCGCTCCTGGCGTTGACAGCCCGGACTATGACCGAACCGGCGCAACTACGGGAGGCATTACGCCAAATTCGGCAGCAAGGGTATGCCGTTGCCAGCGAGGAATTAGAGGTGGGCTTTATGGCGATAGCAGCGCCCATCTATGATTATACGAATCATGTAATCGCAGCGATCAGCCTTGGCGGTCCCCGAATTTGGATCACAGAGGAACGTTTACCGGTGCTGATCGCCCAGTTGCAAATCGCTGGGCGCACCATTTCGCGCCAGCTTGGCTATCGACCAGGCTGCGGCGCAGCGCCGGTGGCGCCGCATGTAAAGTAAAAGAGTCAAGTGAGTGTACTGCGGAAGGAGTACGATATGTTGGCAGAACGACAACAAGCGCCATTGATCCGGCTCACCGTGCCTGGCCCCAAAGCCCAGGCGATCTTGGCGCGCGACCGGAAGGTCGTCACCGCGGCCTACGGTCGCGAACATGAATTTGTCATGGCTTATGGCCGCGGGTGTGAGGTCTTTGATGTCGACGACAACCGCTTTCTCGACTTTGCCAGCGGTATCGCCGTTAACTCCACTGGTCACAGTCACCCGCTTGTCGTTGACGCCATCAAAGCGCAAGCTGAAAAATTCTTACACATTTCCTCTGATTTTTATCATGAACCGTGGGTGGCTTTAAGCGAAAAACTGGATGAGATCGCGCCCTTTGACGAAGATGCCCAGATTTTTCTGGCCAACTCCGGCACCGAAGCGGTGGAAGCAGCGATCAAATTAGCCCGCTATCACACCGGCCGCCCGCGCGCCATCGGCTGCATCGGCAGTTTTCATGGGCGCACGCAAGGGTCACTGGGCTTCACCGCCAGCAAACCGGTGCAGCGCCGCGGTTTTGCCGATCCTTCCTATGTCACCCACATTCCCTACCCCAACGCCTATCGCCCCTTGTTGGCGATGCAACCCACCGACGCCGACTATGGCGAAACGGTGGTCAACTATTTGGAACATGTCATTTTCAAGACCATGACGCCGCCGGATGAAGTCGCCGCCATTTTGGTCGAGCCGATTCAGGGCGAGGGCGGCTATCTGGTGCCGCCGGCCAGCTTCTTGCCCCGTCTGCGCCAAGTATGTGATCAACATGGCATTTTGCTGATTGTCGATGAAGTGCAGAGCGGCGTCGGGCGCACCGGTCGCTGGTGGGCGGTGGAGCATTGGGGCATTGAGCCGGATATTGTTTGCACGGCCAAGGGCATTGCCAGCGGCGTGCCATTAGGCGGCATTATCGGGCGCAAAAGCATCATGAGCTGGCCGCGCAGCGCACATGGCAATACCTTTGGCGGCAACCCCATCGCCTGTGCCGCAGCGCTGGCGACACTCAATGTTTTAGAGAATGGCGGCATTGCCAACGCCGACAAGCAAGGCGCTTACCTCTTGTCGGCGCTGGAAGCAATGGCAACCCGCCACCCCAGCATCGGCGACGTGCGCGGCAAGGGCTTGATGATCGGCGTCGAGTTCGTCAAGGATCGCGCCACCAAAGCGCCGGCCCCCGAACTGCGCAATCGGGTCAACCACTTGGCCTTTGAACATGGTCTGCTACTGATCGGCTGTGGCGTCAGCACCACCCGCTTTATCCCGCCGCTGATTATCAGCCGGGCCGAGGTTGAAGAAGGGCTGGCGATCTTTGAACATGCCTTGACACTGGCGGAGGCGGAGCTACTGTAACCCAAAGCGGCTACCATGTGCGGCTTGCCTAATGTCCGCCGGTCGTCCCCTGGACCGTCTGATAGGCGCCGCGGCCCAGCCAGCGGCCCGGCCAACCCGGCAAAAAGGCGCCGATGACCAATGCCACCAAGGCGGCATAAAAGGTGATGCGATAGGTATGTTCAAAGCCGAGAATATTCTCGGCGCAAATTTGATCCAACTGCGCCCGCACCTGGGCTTTGACGGTCTCCCCTTGTGCCTGCACCGCCGGCAGCACATTGTTTTCCGGGGCAACACCGGGCGTTTCACAGATGCCAAAGGCTTGGATATGGCCCGCCTGTTGCTCCTCGGATGAGACCAGCGCTTGCTGTTGTTGCTGGGTGGACACGGAAAGGCTGCCGGCCAGCACCGAGGCCAGCGCCGCCACCGCCACCGCCTGCACGACAAAGCGCGTTGAGTTTTGCAGTGAGGAGCCACGCGGCAACAAGTCACGCGGGACGCTGCTCATGGCGGTGGTAAAGGTGGTTTGCAAAGTCATCCCCACCGCCACCCCCCGCAGCGCCAGCAGAAACATGATGTAGCCAATGGGCGTCAGCGCTTCTAATTGGGAAAGTTGCCAGGTGTTGATGCACAAAATGATAAAGCCGACCACCACCAGCGGGCGCGGCCCGACCTTGTCATATAGCCGCCCGGCGAGCGGTGTGGTAATGCCGGAGGCAATGGCGACGGCTAATAAGACGTAGCCGCTCTCCAAGGCCGTGCGTCCGCGCATGGCCTGGAGGTAGATCGGCATCAAAAACTCAGCGCCAAAGAGCGCCACCGTTGCCACATAGCCGACCAGGGTGGCATTAAGAAAAACCCGGTTTGTATAGAGCCGCAAATTGAGCAACGGATCGCTCACCACATACAACTCGATGATGGCAAAGGCCGCCAGCGAGACTATACCGACCCCAAACCAGAAAATGACGCCACCCGCCGTCCAGCCCTGCGCTTCCGCCTGGGAGGCCGCATAGAGGACGGCGCCAAAGCCAACCGCCGCTGTGAGCAACCCCAACGGGTCAAAGCGTGGTTTGAGCGGTCGCTTCTCATTGCGCAAAAAGCGCGAACCCAGAAACACACCGACAATGCCGATGGGCAGATTGAGAAAGAAGATATAGCGCCACAAGTCGGCATCCACCAACAGGCCGCCGAGAATTGGCCCCAACGCCGGTGCCACCACCAGGGCAATGCCAAAGAGGCCCAACGCCGTGCCGATTTCGCGCGGCGGAAACGCCCGGTAAAGCATGGCCGGTCCCAACGGTTGCGCCAGCCCGCCGCCGATGCCTTGTAAGGCGCGGGCTGCAATCAAAAAGCCCAAGGTCGACGCCAGGCCACAACACAACGACCCCACGACAAATAACGCTAAACCAGTCAGGTAGACCCGTTTGGTGCCGAAACGGTCACCTAAAAAGCCGGAGATAGGCGTCGTGATGCCCAACGCCAGCACATAGATGCTGATGACCCACTGCGCCGCCGCCAGCGTGCTGCCAAACTCCCGGCGTAAGGTCTGAAAGGCCACATTCACCACCGTACTGTCCAGGATGATCATAAAGATCCCAAAAAGCACCGAAATCAAAACCCGCCATTTATAGGCCAACCGTCCCGGCGTCTCCACCGCAGCGGCGTCGACGGGGGGCTGGCCGTTATGGCGAGCCGTCACCGACGCCGCCGGAACGGATTCTGCCGATTGAACGGCAATGCGATCGTCACGCATGATCGAAAACAATCTATTTTCTATACCTCACCCTGCAACAGGCGGAGGGCTGCTGCTGTGTAAGTCTCTACGATAGCACAAAAGTGAGCTTTATTGTGTAGGGAGTATCCTCAGATAGCTTAGAAAAGGATGATCAGACTGCTATAAACGCCAGCAACATAAGCAATGCAAGCATTTTCATTTTATATTGTTGATAACAAAAATTTACCATGTTATTTTGCAGAAACTGTTTATTATTGTTGTTTTTGATGCAAATAGTTATTTTTGATGTATTGACAGCAAAAATAAAGTGCGCTATACTATAAACAAGATTGTGAAATTAAGAGCAAATGGAGCGCAAAGCGTACCAATGGCTAACTTGCTAACAACCCGTCAAGTGCAGGAAATCTTAAAAATTGATCGGACCACCATCTACCGCATGGTGGAAAGCGGCCAACTGCCGGCGGTACGGGTTGGCAAACAGTGGCGCTTTGCCCGTACTGACCTGGATCAGTTGCTCAACGGGGCCAAGCCGCCGGTAGAGATGAATCCGGCGCTGGTTCAGCCGGCCCCTGCTATGGCCACCCAGTCCAATAACGAGCAGCCGTTAGGCGAATTACTGCCCTTGGCTGCCGCGCAGATGATTCAGGATGTCGTGGCCGATGCCCTAGGCGTGACGATGGTGATCACCGACATGGCCGGCCAGCCCGTCACCCAAGTGAGCAATCCTTGCGGTCTCTATCATACGCTGCTGGCGGATGAAGAAGCGGTCTCCCATTGCATCCACGAGTGGCAACGGCTGGCCGGCGCGGTGACGCTGGAACCCAAATTTTCCCCCAACGACTTGGGCTTGCTCTGCGCTCGCGGCCTGATCCGCACCGGCAACCTGTTGAAAGGTATGGTCTTTGTCGGCGGCATTGCGCCCGAGCAGTGGCCGCCTGCCAGGGAACAGGTGAAAGCGATCGCCGCCCAATTCAAGATGACGCCGCAAGCCCTGGCCCCCCACATTGATGAGGTCTATCGGCTGGATCGGCGCCAGCGGGAGCGGGTGCTGAGTTTTGTCCAACGCATTGCCGACATCTTTTCCCTGCTCTTGGAAGATCGCAGTCAGGCGGGCAAGGAGACAGCGGATCTCTATCACATGTTAGCGACGCCACAGGGGCAAACGGTAACAGTGAAAGCGTAGCCCCCGGTTGTAAGATAAATTTTACTTCGCATAGCCAAAAATAGGCTTACACAATGATGCGTTTACACTTCAAAGGAGAAGTGCTATGAAACGTCTACTCGTTCTCGGCGCCGGCACCGCCGGCACCATGGTTGTCAACCGGCTGCATCGCCTGCTCGATTCGGGCGAATGGCAGATCACGGTGGTCGACCAGGACGCGACCCACTACTACCAACCCGGTTTCCTCTTTATTCCGTTTGGCCTGTACCAAAAACAGGATGTGATCAAGCCCAAAAAGGCGTTTATCCCTTATGGCGTCGAACTGATCCAACAGGCGATTGAAGTCATTGACGCCGACCAGAATCGGGTGCAGTTGGCCGATGGCCGCACGTTGTCCTACGACTTTCTCGTCATTGCCACCGGCGCCCAAACGCGTCCCGACCAAACGCCCGGTCTGCAAGACGGCGAGTGGTACAAGTCGATCTATGATTTCTACACGATTGATGGTTCGCTGGCCTTAGCCCGTCAACTTGCTACCTGGCAAGGGGGACGGCTGGTGGTCAACGTGGTGGAAAACCCGATTAAGTGCCCCGTGGCGCCGCTGGAATTCCTCATGCTGGCCGACTGGTATTTCCATGAAAAGGGAATGCGCGACCGCGTGGAGTTGATCTACGCCACCCCGCTCTCCGGCGCCTTTACCAAACCGCTGGCGGCCAAGAAACTGGGCTATCTGCTCGAAGAGAAGGGTATCAAAGTGGTCCCCGACTTTATGATCGAACGGGTCGAGCCGACGGACAAAAAAATTGTCGCCTATGACGAGACCGAAGTGGCCTATGACTTGCTGGTCTCTATTCCGCTCAACATGGGTAACGAAGCCATTGCCCGCTCCGGTTTGGGCGATGAACTGAACTTTATCCCGGTGGACAAGCACACTTTCGTTTCGCCCAAACACCCCAACATCTTTGTCCTGGGCGATGCGGCGGCGGTGCCAACCTCGAAAGCCGGTTCAGTGGCCCATTTTGCCGTTGATTGCTTTGCCGAGAACTTTGTCCGTTATGTGCAAGGGCAGGAAATGGCAGTCGCCTTTGACGGCCATGCCAACTGCTTTATTGAGTCCGGTTTTGGCAAAGGGTTGCTCATCGACTTTAACTATGAGACTGAACCGCTGCCTGGTCGCTACCCCCTTCCCGGTGTAGGCCCCTTTACCCTGCTCGAAGAATCAGAGGCCAACCACTGGGGCAAGCTGATGTTCCGCTGGATGTATTGGAATATCCTGCTCAAGGGTCAAGACATGCCGTTGCCCGCGCTCATGAGCATGGCCGGCAAGTGGCGCCAGAATTGAGGAGGCAGGCTATGGAACGTGAATTGACTGAACTAACCCAAAAAATCGATGCGCTGACCACTCAAGTCGCCTACCTGACCGACCAAGCACACCTGGCCGAGCGCAGTCGCCAGGAGCGGGCGGAACTGATGCACGATCTCATGCCGGCCGTCAATGGCTTCTACAGCATTGCCGTGAGCGAATTACAGGAAGTCGAAGACTATGTCCGGCCCGAAGAACTGATGGCCCTGCTCAAGCGGCTGCTGCGCAATCGACGCAACATTGAGCTGCTGCTTGATCAACTAGAAAGTGTCGGTGATCTGGTCGAGACCGTGGGGCCGGTCAGCAAGGCGGCTTTTGACAGTGCTGTCGGAACACTGGAACAGATGGAGCGCAAGGGGTATTTTGCCTTTAGTCGTGGCGGTCTACAGATCCTTGACAACATCGTCACTTCCTTTAATGAGGAAGATGTCAAAGCGCTGGGCGACAACATTGTGCTCATCCTCCAGACCATCAAGTCGATGACCCAGCCGGAGATTCTGAACTTTGTGCGCAACACGGTCATGGTGGTGGAAGGGGAGAAAGATAAAGAACTCGACACTTCTTACATGTCCCTATTGCGCGGCGTCAAAGACCCCAATGTGCGGCGTGGGCTGGCGTTGACCATGCGGGTGCTGGGCACCATCGGCGCCCAAACCGCCACGCCAACCACGGTGTGAAGGATAGAAAACGATATAACCGTTTCAACCAAGATTGACCAGAGGCGGTGAGCGCTTCTGTGAATGTAAAAAGATGCAAGGAGCAAACTTATGACAACCCGTACAATCGCCGGTAAAACCATCCAGGTCAACGACGAAGGCTTCCTGATCAACCCCGCCGAATGGGACAAAGAAATTGCCATGTCGATTGCCCAGGAAGAGGGCGTCCCGGAACTGACTCCCGCCCACTGGCAGGTGATCGACTTCTGTCGCAGCAGCGCTCCCAAACTCAACGGCAAATCCCCAACGCTCCGCCAGATCACGAATGGCGCCAACGTGCCGACCAAAGAACTCTTTGCCCTCTTCCCCAAAGGGCCGGCCAAGAAGGTCGCCAAAATTGCCGGGCTAGGCAAACCGGAAGGTTGTGTTTAAGACTATTTTGGGGCGTGATTCGTGCTGCGTGATTCGTGAAGTAATTGAACATGCAACACGAAGCACGCAACACGAATCACGAAAAAGAGGTTACTTATGAGCGAAGATAGAAAAGTTGCCTTTATCTGTTCCAAAGGCACCCTCGATATGGCCTATCCGGCCCTCGTTATGGGTTGGGCGGCGTTGGGTAATGGCATTGATGTCACCATCTTCTTTACCTTTTGGGGGCTGGACATTATCAACAAAGAACGCGTTGATCATCTGGAACTGGCGCCTGTCGCCAACACCAGCATGAAGATGGATATGATGGGCGTCCCCGGCCATCTGGGCATTCCCAACATCGTCGGTGTGCTGCCCGGCATGACGGCGGTTGCCACCAAGTTGATGAAAGACAAGATGAACCAACTCGAAGTGCCGCCCGTGCGTGAATATCTGGAAATGATGGTCGATGGCGGCGCCAAGCTCTATGCTTGCAAGATGTCGGTGGACATGATGGGGCTGGATAAAAAGGACTTTGTTGACGGCGTGATCGACATTGTCACCGCCGGGGATTTTATGGATATGACCGAAGGGGCGCAGGTTATCTTTATTTGAGGAAGCTGTCGCGTGGTCGTTTAGTCATTTAGTCGCGTGGTCGTGTGGTCGTTTAGTCGCGTGGTCACATAGCGCTGTGCCAGATCGGTTCTTGTTGCTAAATCTCCTATGGATACGAACGAGCAGCACAAGAAGTAACCTATTAAACGACCCCATGACTCTGCGACCCTACGACCACACGACCACACGACCACACGACCACACGACCACGCGACTAAACGACTAAACGACCACACGACTAAACGACCTTACTCCACCGGTTCACCCGCCGCTTCCCAGCCGGCATAGCTGGGGGGGAAGGAGCGGACATTGCTGTAGCCCAGGATCTGTAAGGCGGCGGTTGACAAGGCCGCCCGGAAGCCTGAGGCACAGTAGATCACAACCGGTTGATCGGTCGGGATCTTGTCCAGGTTTTGGGCCAG
>QWII01000036.1 GCA_021405325.1 Caldilinea sp. CFX5
AAGGACTTTTGTCCGACTTGGCTTCAACGCACTTCCACAACTGACGGACAAAGACGGAGCAAACCGACGATTTATCTTGCCGTAGTTCCATGTACTATGTGAATCGCACCATTTGCTGACGTGCGTCTAGGGTTGAAGGAAGATATTATGCCTGTTCTCGCTAAGAAAATCAATTTGTTGTTCTTGGTTCTCATTCAGATCTTTGCACTTAGTGGTTGGCATCTTCAACATAGCCCTGTGGCGGCGGCGGCGCCGGCTGATACGAGCGCCTTGATCGAGCAAATGGTGCTGGTCCACTTTGCGCCCACTGCCACCGATAGCGACCGGGCGGCGACCATTGGCGCCATGCAGGGGGAACTGGTTGAGTGGCTGCCGCAGATCCAGGTCGCGAAAGTCCGCCTGGTTGCCAACAATGAAACCGAACAAACTCTGCTAAAAGGGAATGCGGCGGATGTCGCCCAACGCCGTTTACAAACAACCGGGCGTAGTCTGGCGGCAACGGCCTATGTGGAGAATGATGTTGTCGTCGAAGGCGCCTATTTGCCCAGTGATCCCGATGTCGCCAACCCGTCCCGCACCTACCCATTAACCGTAACCCACACGATTGAAGGTTGGGATTACACCCGTGGCGACAGTTCGATCATCATCGCCGTCCTCGATTCCGGCATCAACTTGAGCCACCCTGAATTCAGTGGGCGCCTCCTGCCGGGCTATGACTTTATCAACAACGATGCTGACCCTACCGATGATCATGGTCATGGTTCGCATACGGCGGGCATCATTGGCGCCGGCATCGACAATGGCGTGGGGATGGTCGGTGTTTGCCCCCAGTGTACGCTGCTCCCCGTGAAGGTCCTCAATTTCAACAATGCCGGCACCTGGTCGAGCGTGGCGCAGGGCATCATCTTTGCCACCGATCAGGGAGCACGCGTCATCAACTTAAGCCTGGGCGCCAGTGTCTCGTCCAAGACGTTGGAAGCGGCGGTCAGCTACGCGGTTGAGCGCAATGTCCTGATCGTCGCCGCGGCCGGTAACATGGGAACGGATCGCAAATTTTACCCGGCGGCGCTGGATAATGTGCTGGCCGTCAGCGCGACCGACGCGAATGACCAACGCTGGGCATTGAGCAATATGGGCGATCATATCGATCTGGCCGCCCCTGGTCATGCCGTCTATAGCACCTATTATGATCTGCAAAATTATTATAGCGGCTACAACTATATGAGCGGCACCAGCATGGCCGCCCCCCACGTTGCTGGTTTGGCCGGTTTACTGTTAAGCCAAAAACCAACCCGCACTCCCACCGATCTCTATAACATCATGACCAAAACGGCTGACCGGTCAACGTCCGCCACGCGTGACGCCTACTTCGGCTATGGCCGGATCAACGTGGTGCGTGCATTAGCTTATGAGGCGCCGGCGCCGCCAACGGCCGTGGCCGGTGGTGAACAAACCCCGCCTGCTGAACAACCGGCGGCTAATGATGAAACCAACGCCGGCAATGGGCCAATCGCCCATGCACTCTATCTCCCTCTGCTCTTCCGCCCTTAGACGCTTCCAAAAAAGTACAATGGCAACAAAATGGCTTCGCAGGTCTGCCAAGGGGGTAGACCTGCGTGCGTTGCACCGTACGCGGACGATGCCAACTCATCCTAAAGCTGAAATATACCCGTCAGCAATCCTAACTTGCCTGAGGTAGAATCTACCACTATAATACGTTGGAATCTTTTTCACTCTCATGCTGTCAGTGACCGTAAACCCCAATGACCCAACAAATTTATTGGCACGCACCGCTATGGGAAGTTTTACTGGTTGTTAGTAGTGGCCTCATCATGATCGGTTGGTCATTGATACGGGCTTGGCGTCGTCCCGATGTTGCCGATGCGCTTGCCGGCGTTCATCCGGCCCTGAACGAACAGCCGCTCTTC
The DNA here is from genome assembly GCA_021405325.1 of Caldilinea sp. CFX5. Next base: position 1,929 of record QWII01000036.1, read on the forward strand.
TTTTTTAGCCCAACCAGGGGCATTCAACCGTTAAATCGGGCCGGCAGCCAGTTAGCATTGCGTCTGACGCAAAAAGACGAACATTTGCAAGCCGCGATTTTAACCGACATCGCCTTTGAAGCCATGGTGGAAGGACGGCAAGCAGTGAAAAAAGCGTGGCCGGAGGCCGATCAGACATTGTTGGCGATCCCATTCAAGACAACCGCCGACAAAGTGACTGAGCTTCTGCTCATTGTTTTCACTGAAATTACGCCACCGCAACACGACCGATCCTTCGATTTGGCGGAAAAAGTTCTCCTGCCGCTACCACCGCCCCCTACTACATCAACGCTCATTGGGGAAGAAGAGCGTTGGCTTATCCTGGGGAAAGAGGTAAAAGTACACCCACAGCAACCATTGGTTCGGGTGCAACGCAGTACATCAACGGTTGATCCAGCGCCTAGCTGGCAAGAGGAGCGGCTGACTTATTTAGAAGAAGCTTTGTTGCGTCATCTCTGGAGCTACGCCAACATAGTGCAAAGGGCCGAACTGCTCTTTGCCACCATTTGGCCGGATGATCCTGTCGATCGCGTGGGCTTGCGGCCGGAACAGAAAGATCGGCTCCGCCGGTTGGTTTATCAATTGCGCCAGCGCATTGAACCTGATCCGCGTACGCCACGCTATTTACAAACGGCACATGGCGTCGGTTATACGTTATATCGAGAAAATCTAGACGATCAGGGGAAAAGATGAGTAGCCAATGGTTTCGTCATTCAAATCAATGGCTGGCTCTGGCGTTATTGGTATGGCTACTTTTGATCAGCAGTTGGTTATTTGTTCGCAGTGATGGCGTTGGCGGTCGTCCCTTAAACATAGTCTGGAGCTATGATCCTGCTCTATTTGATCCACATCAAACCACTGACCCGGTTGCTTATTCGATCTTTCGCCACGTTTGTGAACCACTCTTTTATGAAGATTTTGATGGCGCTGTCCGTGGCTTAGTAGCGGAAGATAATTTCAAGTATACCGATGATGGTCGCCGCTTATTGGTCTACCTACGTCCTGGCATTACTTTTCACGATGGTACACCGCTCACTGCTGCTGCCGTCCAAATGAGTTTTCAACGCTTACTGCATTTGGGCAATTCACCATTAATCAGCAACCTGAAAGAGGTGAAGTTCATCGCTCACAATGAGCGGTTGATCGAATTTGCTTTGCCATTCCCTGACTATGATTTTGTTCGTTTAGTGTTAAGTAATCCTTATGCTGTGATTATTTCACCCAATACCGACGTACGAAAAGAGCCAGGATTTGTTGCTTGTACCGGCCCCTATCGCTTTGCACCAGAATTATATCAGCCAGAGCAATCATTAGCGTTAGTGCGCTATGGCGCTTATCAATGGCCGCCCGCTTACTTTGCCAATCGTAGGTATGCTTATATTCCAAAAGTACAATTCTTATTTCAAACAGAAGCGGAAAAACGAGTAGATGCTTTACTTCGTGGCGATGTTTGTGTATTAAGTCTTGACCGTGATCAGCTTGATCGTGTCTCAACAGAACCACACCTTCAGCTATACAAAGCAAGTGGCGGTGTAACCTATTTGGGTTTTAACTTTTTACAACCGCGTTGGCAGGATGTGCGCCTACGACAAGCCGTTGCGATGGCAATCAACAAAGTAGCATTAGCAGCTATGGGGCCATTTGATGTGGCGGATACACCGTTAAATCAGGCAATGACAGGGTATGATAGCGACGCCGCCACCTATGCCCACCCCCATGATCCTCAGCAGAGCCGTCAACAATTACAAGCTGTTCACTTTGATCCTTCGGCTGAAATTATCCTGCTGCTGCCACAGAGCAATACCTATCGCCGATTAGCGGAAGCCATTGTCCAAGATTTGGCGGCAGTCGGCATCAACAATGTCAGGTTACGCGAGGCGTCACGCGCAGAGATCGCCAGCCAACGCCAACAATTTGATCTATTACTTTTTGACTATGCTTGGGGCGATTACACTGCCCTTGCGATTTTTCTCGGCCCCGGTCCACGGAACCTTTTGAGCTATCCGAATGGCGACGTTGCTGAATTGATCCAACAAGCGCGGATGGCGGCCACCGATGAACAGCGTCAATCACACTTGTTGGCGGCGCAACGAATCGTTTTAGCAAATGCAATTTGGCAGCCACTGGTAATCCGGCAGCTTACGTTTGCTGTAGATAGCCGCTGCGTACAGGACGAACGCCAGTCTCCCTTTGGTGAACTCCTCTTTCATGATGCATGGACTCAGTAACATGCTCATGGTTTTTATTTTATGATTTTCTTCTCCCAAAATGGGAATATCTCTATCATAAAACATCATAAAAACCTCAAAGAAAACCTCTGAAGTTAACCAGTAACCTTCTGCCTCACTACTACCAAGCAATTTTATCATGAATCATGAGTTGGGTACATGAATCATAAACTATTATACAGTCTCATGTAACTCACACAAGATTTGTGATAAGGTTGGACACGAGGCACTAACTATACTGCTTCTCAATTTTCATAGCAGGGATTGAGCAAACAAGGAGTTCCTATGACAAACAGAAGAAAGGGATTGTACCTTCTTAGCATTATGCTAATTTTGGGTGCAGTAGCTGCGATCATGTCGATTTCCAACATGCAAACAGTAACGGCGCAGTCTGAGTCTTTATATGACAAGCTCCAAAAACTTGCTAAGGGTGGCGACCAATACGCAACAGCGTATCTTGAACGGTTGCACGCTTATTTGCATGATAAGCGGCAACCTACATCTCCTATTGAGGAAGATGTAGGATTTAAAGACCGGATGAACGGCACAACGATTGTCGTAAAGGGCCGCAAGCCTTATTATCTTAAGTTATATAATGAACCAGAGTTACCCGATCTGGCTGCACTTGAAACCTATGCCGCAGCAAGGAATCAAACGCTTCAACAGCTAGTTGACGCCGATCCCAATCGGGTGCTTAAACTATCAATCTCATTCAATAGGTACACAGACTTAGATATGCTTTGGAAATTTAAGGAAACTTATGGGATTGATATTGATGAAATGACGATTCACCTTTTTGTTGATAATCAGTGGCACAGTGTGATGTTTGTTGGCGATCCGCGCGAACCCGATGATCAGTCTTACATTAATTTTGACACCTCTTTAGCTGATTTTACAACTCAACTACATACACTAATCAGCCGTCCTGGCAATCCTGCTGAGGGGATGCCCAATGACTTACCTGAGCCGGCAAAAGTTGTCTTTAAAGCTGAGTGGATGCAGGCAAAAATTCAGGCTGGCACAGCTTTAGAATTTAGCCGCATGGATGCTGTCCTCCTTGTTGATCCTGTTTCTGATTTCTTCGACAAATATTTTGATCAAGCAATGGATGTCGTTATCGTAGATCTTCCCAATTTACATGCAAAGCGGGAAGTGTTACAAGCACTTCATCAATCAAACAGTAGTTCCACAACTGAGCATCTTCAGAAGAAATTCTATCTTCCGTTAGCACTGTTCAAGTAGTTTCAAACACCTTTTCCATAGCGTGGTCAGCAGTGCGTTGCGCCACACCCCAATGCTGACCACGTAATGAAATTCTAAGGAGAATCATTCATGAAAATGTCAATTAACCCTTACTATCGATCATGGATCGGGGAATTTACAGTCGGGTTCCTGATTAGCCTGCTACTGATTACGCCTGTTGTTTTTGCCCATGACTTCCATAATGATGGTGATGATGGGAGCGATAATCCTGATGGAGTAAATAGATGGTACGCGCCGAATAGTACAACTCATTTTGGCGAGTGGCGGGATAATAACGCGTGCGGGTACGAGGACTATGTTTATGATGCTATGCTGCTATGGACTGCCAATATCCAACAGCAATGGGCAAGTGTGCCGACTAAAAATTACGTACACGAATGGCAAACTGATTACGTTGCTTACGAGGCTGACAGCTACTATTGGACCTCACTTCCTACACCCGATCATAACGAAGATAGTATTTGGGGAGAAGAAATCCTGGATGGCTACGAAGAAAGGGAACTCGGATGGGATACACCATCTGTACAAATTCCAGGAAATTATATGAAGTATATTTGGACAAAATATTACCCCATGTTTGCACCGTGTCCTCCTGATCCTTATACTACATATATTTACATGGAATCAGAACTCACTGTTCCTAGTGCCATTGGCAATTGGTGGCCCGAAAGTTGGGATGTGCTTGGCACAATTAACACGCACGGCGTGAATTAGAGAAATAATAAAGGTAACCACGGCTCTATGTAAAAGTAATCCAGCGGTTACCTTTATTATTTTTTCTACGGGGAGAGGTATCAATCAGTAATGAAATCAATTTTAATTAAATGGATGTTTACCGGGCTGCTTCTTTTAGGAATTTGTATGGTACTTGGCTATATTACTGTCTTTACTTATTCACGTGTACAGGTAGGTTATCTCATAGGTAGAGGAGGACCAAGTGTCACTGACTTTGCTTTACCATATTTATTTGTGATTAATCGTGGAAGTATATTAGGTATTCTCTTTGCTCTTTTTATACTTGCTTATGGGCTAATACAACCTGATTTATCTACTGTACAATCTTTTAACAGACAAAGCCGATTTATAAGATTAACACTTCTTTTTGGCCCCCTACTCGTTGCTGTTGTTAGTGCCTTAATCTTGAGCTTTTATTTAGAACAAGTTGAAAATATTTTCAGCCGCTTTGACCGCTTTTTACAACCTTGAACCTACCATTATCGTTATTTTTCTCTCCTTTCTCCAGTTTCATCGTTATCAAGTTATAGGCAGTGATGTTCAGATCATGTAAGCATAGCTATATGCTTAGGTCGTGATGCACTCAGGTGCATGGCATAGAACAGTCAGGTGCAGGCAACAACACTACTTTTCTGATATAGTTGGCTTATCTACTTTAGCTTTAGTCTAGTACGAAAAGATGGTAGCTGTGACAAAGGAACTAATCCATGACTACATTGCGCCCAACGTTGGGTGCGGTAATTCTGCTGCTTTGGCTGGGTCTGACGGCGTCATTCACTTCGCTGGTGATTCCAGCGATGGCTTATCAATCCACCGATTTGGTTGAGCGGCGGTATGGCTGGCCGTTGTGGTTTGTGTCGCAGGATCAAAGCAGGGTCGCCTTTGGCACAGAGGTGTCTTTGCTGGGGCTGCTGGCTGCCATCGGTGGATATGTCCAGTGGCGCCTTCGTCTCCATGTTGTGGGTGATGCTGACCAAGTTTTTGCTACACACACCGGCTTTATACGCTTTACACTGTGGTGGCTGCCCCTCCTGGTTGCTGCGGTTAGCGCATTTGCGTTTGCTTTTTACCTACACAAAACCTATGGACAGCCCTAAAGAAAAGGGGGTGCCATGAGACTTTGGCACAGTCTGGTGTTAGCCTACATCACCTTGTTGGGCTGCCGTCAGGTGCGCCCCGATGGCACGGTCTTCTATGGCGAAGGCGTCGAGAAGTTACTTCTCGCCATACAGACCGCAGCCATCGGCAAGTACACAACGGCCTAAATAAGCCAATGGATAAGAAACCAGGGTTTTCCAGTGGTAGACTACCTGCTTTAGCAGCCAAAAACCCTGGTTTCTTTTACGCCGTTCTGTACTAGTTGAGCAAGCGTACCTCACTACCGCTGAATCACCGGCAAGTAGACACGTGAACTATTGCCCGTTGGAATCGTCGATCCCGGCGGCGGTGTGACGGTGGGCGTTGGGGTCGGGGTTGGCGTTTCGTAGACCGGGGGTAGATCCGCCCCCTGCACAATGCCCGTTGGTTGATAATTCGTGTAATAGGGGAAGATAGAACCCAGGTTGGGATTCTGTAACCGCCGAATCAAAATTTCACTTAGCACCGTGCGGTAATCGGTGGTGATCGCCAGGTCGCGCCGGTCATAAAGCTGCTCGGTGTTGAGGCCGGGCCAGTTGCCATAGACCACGCCCCCGTTGACCTGTCCGCCCAGCACAAACATGACATTGCCGTGACCATGATCGGTGCCGCGGCTGGCGTTTTGCTTAAAGGTGCGCCCAAACTCGCTCATGACGACGATGGTGATGCGTTGGGTGTAGTTGACTCCATTGGAGTTGCTCAGATCGGTCATAAAGGCCGCCAGACCGCTGGCGAGGCTGCCAAATTGATTGGCAAAGTAGCCGACGCCAGCATCGCCTTGATACTCATGGGTGTCCCAGCCGCCCAGGTCGATGGTGGCGACGCGCATCCCCAGTTGCAATTTGATCATTTGGGCAATGGTTTTGAGGTTTTGTCCAAAGCCATTGTTGGGATAAGCGGCGCCGTTTTCGGGTGTATAATTGCCCGGATTGCCATATTCCACCACATCAATCGCGTCCATTGTCTGTTGGCCGGCCAGGTGGAGCCAGGTCGCGCCGCTATAGAGTTTGCGCAGGGCCACCCGTTGGGCGTTCTCATAAAGCCAGTTTCCGTTGAAGGAGAAGCTGTTGGGGCTGGTCATCCCGATGGCTTCAGTGCTGCCGGCCAACGACGTAGGCGCCAGGTTGCCCACCGTCAACGCCGGCATGATGATGTCACCCGGCAAATTAGCTGAGGTCTGGAGATGGCGGGTGAGCCAGCCGCTGGTGGCGCTCTTGCTGCCGGGCGTCCCCAATTCCATATATTTCATCGCATCAAAGTGGCTACGGGTGTCGCTGGTTAAGCCGGCGGCATGGATAATCGCCAGCTTTTTATCCTGATAGAAGCCGAGCAGCGGTGCGCCGGCCGGGTGGAGACCAAAGAAATCGGTCAAGGGTAGCGCCGCATTTGTGCCGCTGACCGGTACGGCTACATTTTCGCGACTGGCCTGATAATAGCCGCGGTCGGCGCCGGCCAGCGGCATGACGGCGCTCAGGCCATCCATGCCGCCGCGCAAAAAGACGACGACCAAGATCTCTTGATTGGGTTCTTGCTCCGGGCTGCCAAAGGCGATATAGCCCAAACGACCACCGGCCATGGCGGCAATAGCCGCCGAGCAACCTACCATAAAACCGCGCCGTGTTACTTCAAACATCTTTACCCCCTTTTTAGCAGGACTCACTTAACGCCACTGGAACGACGGCGCCATAAAGATGAGCGCGATCATATAGCGGAGCCGGTCGGTTAACTCTTTGTCCGGCAGATCAAAATTCGGGTTGCGCCCACTGGCTATAAAATCGACAATGGGTTGGCGTTCACTATCGGGGAGGGGCTGGCCCAGGATGCGATTCGTCCAGTAATCGACAACCGCATAAGGGGTTTTGATACCGGCGGGTGTCACGAAAGTTAAGCGATAATTGTCTTTGTTTGGCCCTTCGCCGCCATACTTCCAATCGATCATATTGTTGCAGACACGCCAGCGTTGCAACATGGGCATGGTGCTGCTCCAGGTCGCCTTGTCATCGGGGTAGCCATTGGGGGGCGACCAGGCAAAGAGCGGCTGCCCCATCGCTTCATAGCTCCAAAAGAAGCCATTGTCGGGGGTATAATCGGCCTCGGCAGCGCGCAAGAGGCTGACCACATACTCAAAGGGGCGTTTGATCTTTTCGCCCCAGGTAGTGCGAAACTCCGGTGAGAGCAAAATGGTGCGCGTTACCTGGCGTAGTTGGTCAGGGGCGTCCAGGTTAGCCATAAAGACATCGGCGGCGGCTTGCACCACCTGTTCCGGCGGATTGTCATGAATCAAGCGCCGACAGAGCCGCCGACAGATATAACGGGCGGCCATCGGGTGGCGCGCCAGTACATCCAGCACATCACGACCATCTTTGATCCCCTGCGCGGCCGGAATCAACCGCCCCAGCACCAACTTTTGGTAGGGGAAGTGAGCATTGGCGTCAAACTCAAAGAGACCGGTGTCGTTGTTCACCCGCCAGCCGGTAAAGCAAGTGGTGGCGCCGTAGACATCATCATCAATATAGAGGAGCGGTTTGCCGTTGCCGTCTTTGGGCGCCGGGTGTTCATAGTTGCCGTTATTAATGATCAACGGCACCACCCCCAGATAGTTTTCGGCACCCATGGCATGTAACTCAAAGAGTTCACGGGCATAGTTTTCGTTGGGATTGCCGCCCGAATTGGATTGATTGTCCAGGTAGTAGAGCATGGCCGGACTGGTGGCGACCGCTTCCAACATGGTGCGGAAGTTGCCAAACATATTGGCGCGAATGACATCGCGATCGTAGTGAACAAACATGGGCGCTGTCCAACTGTCCCAGCCATAGATGCTAAAGTGGTTGTGCCAATGGTCGGCCAGGACTTCGTTCAACTGGCGGCGACTGTGCAACGCGCGCAGAAAAGCCACCTTGCGTGTCTCTTCCACCGGCTGAATCCGCTCGCCGTAGGTCATGTTGGGCTTCTTCACATGATCGGCCCACAGTTGCGCCTGCGATTTGCCGAGGGTGGTAAAGCCGTATGTACTGATAATGGCTTCACAGGCGCTGTCATCAAGCGCCTCCGGGTAGAGTTGTTGCTCAATATAGGCCGTCAGACAAGCTTCAGGGGTGGCGCCGAGGGCATTGAAGGCGGCCAGATCACCCGGTCGCGGGCCAAAGCCCATGCGATTAAGGGCAATGATGCCGAGGGATGGTAGGGCTGGCGTGGCGCCGGCTGCTACCGCTTGCGCTGTTGTCGATCGCATACGGGGGATGTTGTCGGTTGCACTTTGTGCATTGGCGGTTGCGGCGCTCTCGCGATTCAGCGCATGGGCAAAGGCGGCAATGCCGGCCAGTCCGCTGCCAAGGAGCAAACTGCGCCTGGTGAACAGTGGCTGGGGGTGATAGGATAGTGCCGTTACTTCCGCTTGATCGGCTGTTGGATCCGTTGCTGTTGGATCCAGGGTTATCAGGGCTGTGCTGGTAGAATGGGGTTCGATGAGAGGTGCAGTGGAAGGGCTTGCCATTCGATCCGGTTGGATTTCTGGCATTAAAAAACCTCCTCTTTTATGGATGTTTGAGCTGTTCGCAAGCTCAAATAAACCTGGGCTTGACACATTTCCCAGGACAAGCATCAGTCAGTATAGGGATGGCCTGGAATGCTGTCAATTGTACAAAAGGCTTAACTTATACGGCAGGATTACCTACTATACGCTTATTCTACCTAAAGCAAACTGGCGCCTGCACAATCGCTGACGCTTTCCCTGATCTTCGTTGTTCATTGCTGGTTGTTTGCCCTACTTCTCATCAGTGATTGCTCAATCTTACGTACAATCTGATGTGTAAATAACAGGGATTTCACCGATTACGCCGATTCACGAATAGAAAAATCTGTGAAATCGGTGAAATCCCTGTTGCATTTTCATCATTTGCGGCGCCGCTAAGGCATGTGGCCTGATGTGTAAATAACAGGGATTTCACCGATTACGCCGATTAACGAAAATCTGCATAATCGGTGATCTATGCACTGCCCGAATGTTATTCCACGATTCAGCAAGCGAAGTTGACTTACATTGTCGGTCAAGGGGAGACTGCTCGTTACGTGAGGAGGTTTTGCTGCCGGGCCAAAGCGACGGCTTCTGTCCGGTTGGTCGCGCCCAGTTTGCTCATGATGGCGCTGGCGTGAAATTTGACCGTGCGTTCGGTGATGACCAGGCGCACCGCAATCTCTTTGTTGGGCAAACCCTGGGCGATCAGGGTGAGGACTTCCTGCTCACGCGCCGTGAGCGGCTCCGGCATGGTGACGGGCTGGGTCAGCCGACCGATAAGTTTGGAGGCAATCACGGGTTGCAGCAACGAGCCGCCGCTGTGGACAACCCGAATGGCATTAAAGAGTTCGGCCCGCGGCGCGCCTTTGAGCAGATAACCTTTGGCCCCGGCGCGCACGGCTTCGACAATACGGTCATCAGTGTCAAAGGCGGTGAAGATAATCACGCGGACGCTGGCGCCGGTGGCGGCCAATGTTTGCAGGGTGGCGACGCCGTCGCCGTCGGGCATTTCCAGATCCAAGAGCAAAATGTCGGGTTGCAACCGGGCAACTGCGGCCAGAACTTGCCCGCCACTGGCGGCTTCGCCAACGACTTGAAAATCAGGCTGTGTACTTAACACGGCGCGCAAGCCATCGCGCACAATCGGGTGATCATCGGCCAGTAGAATATGGATCATAGAAAAGGAATCGTCACCACAACTTTGGTTCCCGCGCCGGATGCGCTTTCAATTTGTAATTGGCCACCGAGCAGACGCACGCGTTCATTCATGCCCATCAACCCGTAACGATTAGGCGTCACTTCTTCCGGTTCAAAACCGCAACCATCATCTTGGATGGTTAACTGGACGCTTTGCAACGTCGCCAGTAGATGCACTTCAACGCGTTTGGCGTGGGCGTGGCTGATAATATTGGTAAGCGCCTCCTGCGCGACTCGGTAGAGACCCGCTTCAATGGCGACAGGAAGGGGTTGGTGTGCGCCCACTACCTGGAAGTTAATGGCTAGGGCTGTTTTGGCGGTCACTTCCTGCACCAACTGCCTGATTGCTTCGGCGACGGTGCGTCCTTCCAGTGGCGCGGCGCGTAGATCAAGAACAGAACGGCGCGCTTCATCCAGATTGGTGCGGGCCAGGGATAAGGCTTGTTGGATGGCCTGTTGGATGCGCACCGGTTCACGACCGCTTTCCAGCAGCGCATCCGCCGTTTCGAGTTGCAGGGCGATGGCAGACAAGCCCTGCGCCAGGGTGTCGTGGATCTCACGGGCCAGACGGTTGCGCTCTTCCACAGCGCCCACTTCGGTGCTATGGGCATAGAGGTGGGCGCGTTCAATGGCGATGCTCAAGAGATCGCCGACGGTGTAGAGCAGCCGCAAGTCATCCGCCGACAATTCGCGCCAGTCGGTGCTGGCCAGATTGAGAACACCCAACTCTTTGCCGTGGGCGTAGAGCGGGATGCTGGCATGGTAGCGCAGCCCGTCGGTACCCTGCACCAGATTTTTGAGCCGGGTACAGGTGATGACATTGACATTGGCGGCGCCGTCCAGATCACCCTCTTCATAGGATTCCAGGCAGTAGCACCACCCCTCCATCCGCGCCGGGTTGTCGGCCAGAGCGGGGGGCAGGTTTTGGGCGGCAGCCAGATAGAACTCCTGCGTCCGTTCGTTGCGCAGCCAGATCCAACCCGTGTGCAGATCAAAGAGCGCCGCCATCTGCGCCAGCGTCGTCTGCAAGGCGGCGTCCAGATCGATGGAGCGATTTAACGCCTGTGCGATTTCGTTCAGGATGCGTAGTTCGCGATCATTGCCCATAGGATATCAGCACTGTTTGTCTATTACTTTGACCAATCCTCTGGTTCATCAGTAAACCGCTGCCAAGTCAGTTCAAATGTATTAAAGAGTTCAGCTTCACCCGAGACAGCCGGTCCTAAAGAACCAGCTAAAACAGCTACTAAATCGCCCCCTGATTGCTCTTGCGGCATCGCTTGGACAGCTTGACAGAGCGTTTGCGGTTCACGTAACTCGGCATTAAGTCGTTGCAAAATTGCCTTTGCTGAATTGTTGGGTAATTGCACCTTCATGTTATTGCGCCTCCTGCAATCATTATACCACAATGCGCATTAACCGCCCCTCTTGCGCGCTAGCAGGCCAGACTTCCGGGAAGAGGCCAGAGACTTCTTCGTCAAGAGAACGCAGTCTGGTCTTTCCGGAGTTAGGGCGCCTCTTGAAAATGGGTTAATTCCAGATCAGCAATAACCCCTTGCTTTTGCAGGGTCAGCAACCGCTCAGCAACGGCGGCCTGTAACTCACGCGCATTGACCGGCATTGCGATCACAAACGGGTTGCTCTCCAACACCGGACCGACGGTAATGAGCGGGGCGCCCTGCACTTGAGCGATGCGCAAGGTCACATGGTCGATCAGGATAGCATCAACAGTGCGTTCTTCAACCAACGCGGCAATAGCAGCGGTAGGGGTGTCAAAGGGCTGTAGTTGTAGAGTCGGCGCCACCTTTTGCAACCGCCGCCCCACCATGTCGCCCATGCTACCCCACTCCACGCCGACGGTGCGGTTTGCCAGCGCTGCTGTTTCCGTAATCGTGCTGTCGGTGCGAACAGCGAGAAAGATGCCGGCCTCGAAATAGGGCGCCGAATAGGCGACATCTTTGGTCAGCCGCTCGTCATAGGGCAGGGCGCTGATGACGCTGTCCACTTTGCCGGTTTGCAACGCATCGAGCAGGCTGTCAAAACCGATGGGGACTAGTTCCACCTTCACCCCCCAGGGCGCGGCGATAGTTTCGGCCAGGGCGACATCCAAGCCGACAATCTGACCGGCATCATCCAGCGTTTCAAAGGGAGGAAAGCTGGGGTCCATGCCGACGCGCCAGACGCCATTGGCTTGCATCGTGCGCCAGGTGGTGTCGATGCGCAGAAAAGGAATTGTTCCCGGCGCCAGCCATAGCACCGCAGCGACGGCGATGAGCGCCACCAACAATAAGCCACCAGCAATAAACCGCAAATTATGGGAACTGTTTTGTCGATTCATGGCGCACCACCCACCGCATACTGTTGCACTTCCAGGTAGATCGGCTTTGGCTCAAAGTCGGTACGCACAAAGGTGTAGTAATCCTGATAGCTCTTGGCGTCCCACGGGTAGCGGAAGGCCCAGAGGCAGACCGCTTGTAGCCACGGCCACTCTTGCTGTGCCAGTTCATAGGCGCGCAGGGTGTAGGCAACGCGTTGACCGGGACGCACCGCCCGTGTCCAACGGGGATGGTCATTCCAGCCCCCTTCGGTAATCATGGCGCCTTTGGCTTCATCGCCATTTTGCACCATCAAGTCACGCAGCAATTCAGAACGGCGAAAATTGACCACATCGGCAGCGGGCGCTTCGTCCGGCTCCGAGTACCAACCGTAGGCATGGATCGCCAGCAGGTCAAAGTAGGGGGCGGCGCCGGCGTCATACATGGCTTGTAGAAAGGTTAGATCATTCATGCCGTCGGGGCTGCCGGGGGGCGCCAGGGTGGGGGCCAACGCGCCGGCCAAGATCTGGACTTCCGGGTTAGCCGCTTTGATGGCCGGGTAGACGGTGCGCAACATGGCGACATACTTTTGCGGCGACACCGGTTCATAGCCCCATTCCAGGCTCAGATTGGGTTCATTCCAGATGATCACATAGCGCACCTTGCCGGCATAGCGCTTGACAAACTGAGCGGCAAAGTTGGCAAAATCGGGAAAGTGTTCTTCTGCGAGGTAGAGGGGCGTGCTATCCTTCGGTCGCGCCCACTCCGGTACAAAACCGAGGCGGGCGATCACGGTTAGCCCCTGGCGGGTGGCGTGGTCAATGACCAGATCGTGGTGCGACCAATCATAGCGCCCCGGACTTGGTTCGGCGTAGGCCCAGGGGAAATATTCGACAATCCACGGCGCGCCCATCGCCCGCACCATCTCCAACGTGCGTTTGATCTTCCACGGCTCCACCTCGTCCGTGAGGCGGGTGTGGACGCCGATCTTGGGATTGCCGGTGGCGACAGTCTGCTGGGGGCCAAGCGGGACGTAATCGCGATAAGTGCGCCAAAGCTGCCGACCCCCCCAACCAATTCCGATGAGCGCGACCATTAGCAGCCCGATACGTATTACTAAACGGCGACGTGGTCGCTCAGTAAGCTGCCGGAGGAAGTGGCGTAACCAACGAATCTTCATGGCAGCATTATAGTCAAAGTAACGGGAGATTGGAAAATAGGTAGACAGGTAAACAGGTAGACTGGTAAATACGTCTTCGCCCCTGTCCACCTGTCTACCTGTTTACCGGTCTACCTATCTACCTGCCCAGTTGTCAGTTCGTTTAACCATGCTTTATAATAAAACCTATGATTAACACATTTCGCGCTCGCTGGAATACCCTTACTCGCAATCAACAGTTGGTCATTGCGGCCATTGCCGCGGTGGTGCTGTTGGGTTTACTCTTTAGTGGCACCTTTGCGCCCGCCCGTCTGCTGGCGGTGGCGGCGGTCGTTTTGGTCGCGTTGCCGGTTCATGAATTTGCCCATGCCGCTATGGCGGTGCGCCTGGGCGATAACACCCCCAAGTGGCAGGGCCGCTATACGCTCAACCCGTTGGTTCACCTAGACCCAGTAGGTGCGCTACTGATTCTCTTTACCGGCTTTGGCTGGGCGCGCCCGGTGCAGTGGAACCCGCGCAATGTAGACACCGATGAGCGCACTGCCTCGATCCTGGTTTCGCTGGCGGGGCCGGTCAGTAATCTGCTGCTGGCGATTCTGGCGCTCCTGCTCATTCGCATGGGGCTATTGCCCGGCGCTTTTCTCAGCGGTTTCGCCCAGGCGTTTGCCTTTATCAACGTGGCGCTCTTTGTCTTCAACCTGATCCCGGTGCCGCCGCTCGATGGGTCGCATATTCTCTATGCCCTATGGCCCGGTATGAGCTATCAAGTGCGCGGTATCCTGGATCAATATGGCTTTTTGATCCTCTTTGCGATCATTATCCTGGCCGGTTGGATCATTCGTGTGCCAGTGCAGGTTGTGTGGGGTACATTAAACCTGATCATCTAGCGCGGTTGCGCACATTTTTGATGCGTAAATGATTCAAGGCGCCCCTGCTGTGATAAAGACAAACGTGTGGCAGACAGGCTATTACCGCTTACGACAATTTTGGCGTGGTTGGTTTGCCGCCATTGATCCGGTAGAGTTGCAGAGAGCGGTTGCCTATCTGCCGCCGGCGGCGCAGATGCGCTTTCAGACATTGCCCATCGACGCCCAACGGCATAGCCTGAACGTGCTGCAAACCTTACAACGGCGTAGCGCCATCCCCGCTGATCTGGCGGCAGCGGCGCTGTTACATGATATCGGCAAATTAGCCGCCGATGAAGCGGGCTTGCGGATCAACTTGTGGGTACGCGGCCCGCTCGTGTTGTTAGACAAGCTGGCCCCGCACTGGCTGGAACGCTGGGCTTCCACCGAAAAGATAAAGGGGTGGCGTTATCTGCTTTATGTCCATCTCAGGCACCCAGCGATTGGCGCGCAGTGGGCGACAGCGTGGGAGTGTACGCCGCTTACTTGTTGGTTGATTGAACATCATCAGGATGATTTGACTAGCGGGCCGAGTAATGAAGCGGAGCGGCTGCTGGTCTTGTTACAGTGGGCGGATGAGTTGAATTAGGCAAAGGTATAAAAGGAGTCTGCCATGTACACAGACGCAGTACTCGACGAAATTAGCAGTAGTCAAAGCGAAATAGATGACCTTGAAGAGTATACCGACGTGGGTTCATTTAATCATGGCTATCTTCTGATTCGACTGGGCATACTCCTAGACCGGCTGGATACCTATACAGCCGTTGGGGATGTTAGTCTAGATGTCAGCAATGTTGATTTGAGTAAGTTTGACTTAAAGACAAGAGAAGAGATCAAGCCGGATATTTGTCTCTACCCTAAGCGTGGGCTGCTCCAGCCTAAAGACATTTTGAAGATGAAAGAGATGCCGTTGCTGGCAGTTGAGATTTTGTCGCCCAAGCAGGGGCTGTATGATATAGTAGAAAAATTCAGACTTTATTTTGCATTGGGCATTCGCTCTTGTTGGTTGGTTGAGCCGGTGTTACAAACGGTAACGGTCTATTCAGCGAGTAACCGGTGGCGGACATTCACGTCCGGCGATGTGGTGGATGAGACGTTGAATCTCCATCTTGCGCTTGACGAACTATTTACATAACGAAAGATTGTGTGCATGGCAAAACCAAAGATCACGATTATCGGGTTGGGCGTCATTGGCGCCAGTATCGGGTTGGGCTTACAGCGCGAGCCGGGCAATTTTGAGCTTGTCGGCCATGATCGCGATGCGGAAAATACGGCGCGCGCCCGTGACCGCAAAGCGGTTCATCGCACCGACTGGAATCTACACAACGCCTGTGAGGGCGCCGAGTTGATTGTCCTCAATCTCTCGCTGCCCGAACTGGAAGAAAATCTGCCCCACATTCGTGAGGACTTGCGCCCGGAAACGTTGCTCTTTACCGTGACCAATGTCATGCAACCGGCGGTCGAACTGGCCGGCAAATTGCTTTCGCCGGAAACTCATTTTGTCGCCGCCCATCCGATCCTCACCGGCATCGGCGCGCCGTTGACCGTGCGGGCCGATCTCTTTGACGAAGTGACCTTTGGCCTCGCCCCCGGTCAGCAGACCGACCCGACGGCGGTGCAGTTAGCCAGCGATTTTGTCGAGCGACTAGGCGCCAAACCACTTTTTGTCGATGCCCACGAACATGACGGCATTATTGCCGGCGTCGAACATCTGCCCCAGTTGTTGGCGACAGCGCTCATGCGTTCCAGCACCGACAATCCCGGTTGGCGCGAGGCGCGCCGGCTGGCCGGTCGCACCTTTGCCCAGGCGACGGAATTGGATGGCAATGCCAAGGAACTTTTGGGGGCCTTTCTCAGCAATCGCGACAATTTACGGCTACGGATTGATCAGTTGCAAGCCGAACTGGCCCATTGGCGCGAATTGCTGGACGCCAACCCGCCCGCCGATGAAAAACATCCGCTCTTGACCGTTCTCGAACAGGTTGTCGCCCAGCGCGAACAGTGGGAAGCGCAAGCCTTCCTGAAACGGTGGGATGACCCTGTCACCACGCCCAACCAGCCCCCCGCCGAAAGCCGCAACATGTTCCGCCAGATGTTCTTTGGCAATCTGGGTGGGCGCCGCGGCGAGCGAAAAAATCAAAAGTGATTCGTGGTTCGTGATTCGTGATGCGTGTTACGTATTGCGTGAACCGGTAGCGAATTACAAATCACGCAACACGCAACATGCAACACGCATCCATGAAACTCATCATCCAAATTCCCTGTTACAATGAAGCGCAGACGCTGCCGCAGACCGTCGCCGATCTGCCGACCCACTTGGATGGCATTGATGTTATCGAGCTACTGGTCATTGATGACGGCAGCCGGGATGAGACGGTGGCGGTGGCGCAGGCGTTGGGGGTCCATCATATTGTCAAACATCCGCGCAATTTAGGGCTGGCGCGGGCCTTTGCCACAGGATTGGAAGCGGCGCTGACGCGTGGGGCTGACATTATTGTCAATACCGATGCCGACAATCAATATATGGGAACAGAGATTGGGCGCTTGGTGGCGCCGATTCTAGCCGGGCGGGCGCAGATGGTGGTGGGCGATCGCGGGGTTGCACAATTGGCGCTCTTTTCGCCCATCAAACGCTTCCTGCAACGACTGGGCAGTTGGGTGGTCTCGCAAGCGGCGGCGATGAGCATTCCCGACGCCACCAGCGGTTTTCGCGCCTTTACGCGCGAGGTCGCCATGCGCACCCTGGTGTTGAGCAACTATTCCTATACGCTGGAGACACTAATTCAGGCCGGCGCGCAACAGGTCGCCATTGAGTTTGTGCCGATTCGCACCAATGCGCCGACGCGACCATCGCGCTTGATGCGCAACCTGCCCCATTTCCTCTCTCACTCTGCCGTCACTATTTTGCGGGCCTATACCCTCTACCGCCCGCTGCGCGCCTTTTTGACGATTGGCGGCTGTTCGATTGCGGCGGGGCTGCTGCTGGGCATGCGCTTTCTCTATTTTTATATGATTGGTGAGGGCAACGGTCATGTCCAGTCGTTGATTCTGACTGCGATCCTGCTCATTGTCGGTTTCCAGGTGATCATGTTGGGGCTGCTGGCTGATCTCATGGGCTTCAGCCGCAAGATTCAGGAAGAGGCGCTCTATCGCCTGCGCAAAGCGGAATTAGCGGAAAAATGCGTCAGCCAGCCTTATGAACATTAGTTTTATTCTTTCCTCGCTATGGCTATCTGGCGGTGTGCGGGTCATTGCCGAATTTGCCAATCGTCTAACCGAACGGGGGCATCACATAACTTTGGTGGTTCCCAGCGGAACGATAGCGCCGGAAATGCTCATCTATCTAGACCAGCGTGTCACTATCGTTGAAAGCCGCGTTGGGCGGCAAACACAGATGAGCAGCCTACAAAACTTGCGTTTACTGTTGTCATTAGCTTATGCCGTCCCCCGGTCTGACATCCTTATCGCTACACATACACCGACCACACTCGTTAGTTTGCTGGCTGGACATTTGTTGGGAAAAGGGCGCTTGCTTTGGCTCTTTCAAGATTATCCCGAAATGTTTGCCCAGCGCCCTTTCGAAAGTTGGTTGATGCGGTATGCTCTCCGGTGGCATCGCATGGCATTGACGGTTTCAACCTACTGCCAACGGGAACTACAGCAGCATGCCCCAGGTCGTGTTACTGTTGTCGGCGAGGGCTTAAGCGACGCTGAGCTTTTTCAACCTGTTCCCCTGGCAGATCGCCCACCCGATGCACGGTTAACCATTTTTTTCCTCGGCGATATGCGCCCGCGCAAGGGACTGGCAGATTTTCTTGCCGCCGCGGATCTGGTTTACCATAAAATGCCTGGGATCAAACTTTGGCTTGCCTCCAAGGAGCATACGCAGGTTACTTGCCAAGCGCCTTATAAACAGTTTCATTTGCCTAGCCGCACGCAATTGGTCGAACTTTATTCAACTTGTGGTTTGTTCGTTTCAGCTTCGTGGGGTGAAGGTTTTGGGTTACCCCCACTGGAAGCGATGGCATGTGGGACACCGGTCATCCTAACCAATTCTGGTGGCGTACAGGAATATGCTGAGCCAGGAGTCAACTGCTTGATGGTGCCGCCGCGCCAGCCGGCACTGATGGCGGCAGCGATCCTAGAGCTTTTAAATAATCGGGAACTAGCGGAGCGGCTGGCGGAAAATGGTGCTATCACAGCGCAACGGTATCAATGGCCTGCTGTTGTGGACCGCTTTGAACTGGCTCTCCAAGAAATAATGCAATAGTGTTGAGGTAATTATCATCTCTACCCACCCCTGGCCGAGCCGTAAGAGGTTAGGAGCAAGCTTAATTATTACGAACAAAGAAAAAAGGTAATTACTAAGTTCGCTGGGTGTAACTGCGAGTGGGCAGAGGCTTAGTCGTAACGAAAAAAGGAGAATCGTCTTGTCGATTGATTGGCAAGGCTGGCTTTTACGCTATTTAGAAGCTTGCTTTCATGAAACGGTGCGCGGCGTCTATAGTTCACCAAATTACTTACTGGAACCCAATCCGAATGCCGTGCTGTTGGATTGTGGTTGTAACAATGGTCTCTATTCGCTCCAGTTGGGGCAACAGTTGGGCACCAGACGAATTTACGGTCTGGAATACAACTATACCCTGGCGCAAGAAGCGGCCCAAGCCGGCGTGCAAGCGCTCTGTAGCGATCTGAATCGCGCCATCCCGCTGCCGTCAGAAAGCGTAACGGTGGTCACCGCCTTTAATGTATTGGAGCACTTGATCGAAACCCAGTGCTTTCTACAGGAAATCTATCGCGTATTGACCCCCGGCGGCTATGCCATTATCAATACGCCCAATCTGGCCTCTTGGCACAATATCGCCGCGCTGCTCATGGGCCTACAACCCTTTTCTGGCCCCAATATCGATTCAATGACCGAATCGGATGTGCCAATTGTGCGCCGGATGCACCGGCGCGCTTACCAATTACCCGAAGAACCCGAAACGTTAACGCTGCCGGAGCCGGAACGCCATCGCCATCTGGTCGTAGTGGCCTTTCGTTCCATTCAAAAAGCACTTGTCCGCACCGGCTTTGTCATCGAAGATGCTCTTGGCTTTGGCTACTACCCACTGCCGCCGGCCCTGGCAAAAATCATGAGTCAACTTGATCCTGCCCATGCCCATCACATGGTGCTGAAAGTGCGCAAACCGCTTCAGTCAGGGTAAAAGGTTGAGCGTTTTGTGAATTTAGACGGTTGGTTGGTGGTAGCGTCAGGAACGAACTAACTAACCACCCCTCACAATTCTCCGAGATCGATCATGCGTATCTGTCTAGTCAGTTTGGATTACAAGCCGTATCGCAGTTCCGGGCTTACCATGTACGCCGAAGATTTAGCCACTGGTCTGGTTGAGCAAGGCCATGAAGTTACGGTCATTGCCGCCCGTCGCGCCGGTCTTCCGACCTGTCAGCAGATCGATGCGGTTGTTGTTCAGCGCGCCGCTATTGATCGGTTGGACTGGATCACCTATAGCTGGCGGGCAGCCACACTCCTGCATGAGTTGCAACAACAAAACCCCTTCGACGTTGTCCATTTTCTTGATGTGCATTTTGCCTATCACTACCACGCCCCCTTTGTGGCCTCCTTGTGGCAATCCTTTCGGCAACGGAGCACGGCGGCGCAAGGGTGGCCCTATCATACGGGAACCGTTGATCTCTGGCGCCGCCTTTGCTATTATCAGATCGCCCGCCGCTGGATGGAGCAACCCAGTCTCGCACGAGCGCAGCGTCTGCTGGCGAGTTGTCGGTCAACACAAGATGAATTTTTGCACCACTATCAACTGCCGTCGCACAAAGTGGATCGCGTGCCCCAGGGGATCAATACAACGCTCTTTCAGCCGATGGCTGCGCAGGACTTGCGGCAACGCCTGGGCTTGCGCGACTGTGCAATTCTGCTCTTTATGGGCTTTATCACCCCCCGTAAAGGGCTGGAGTATTTAGCGCAGGCCCTGCAGCGGCTGCCGGCCAATGTACATCTGGTCATTGCCGGTTGTTGGTCGCGCGGCTATCGCCAACGGGTCTTCCAAGAACTGGGGGCCGCGCAGACACGGGTGCATGAAGTGGGGTTTATTGCCGATTGGGAGCGCCCCCTCTATTATTCCATGGCCGATCTCTATGTTTCCCCCTCCTTTTTAGAGGGGCTGGGCGCGACGCCGATTGAAGCGCTGGCTTGTGAAACGCCGGCCATTGTCACCGCCGCCACTTCCGGGCCGGAAGAGATCGGGTGCGCCGGGCTGGTGGTGCCCCCCTTTGACGGACAGGCGCTGGCCGAAGCCATCCAATCCCTGTTAGCCGACCCTGAGCGCCGCCGGCAAATGGGTAAATGGGGCCGCGAATATGTCCTGGCCGAGTTTTCCTACCAGCGTATGACAACTTTGACATTGGAAAGCTATGGGAAGACATTAGCAGCCGATGAACCTTGAAAGATTATACCGCTTAAGCTCTCCGCTCTTGGCGAGTCCGTGACTGGCGCCAGCACAGGGCGAGTCACGGACTCGCCAAGAGCGGCTGTGAGCGGGCTTAACGGGACAAAAGATCCGCTAATCCTGTGCTTCAGCAATGATATTGCAGGCGCCCATCACCGCTGAAGCACCTGCGCAACCACAGCCTGTAGCCGTTGCGTGATCACCGCTTCGCTACAGGCGGCTTGGTACAACTGATGGCCCTGTGTCGCCAGGCGGGCGCGCAAAGCCGGATCATCGTGTAAGGTCAGGATTGCAGCGGCCAACGCTTGCGGATCGCTCGGATCGACCAGCAACGCCTGTTCCCCCGGCGCCAGCAAGGCGCGATTGGCGGGGGTGTCACCGGCGATCACCGCTTTGGCCATAGCCAACATCTGGTAGATTTTGCCGGGCACCACCCGTCCGGCCTTGTCACTCTTGCCAAAGTGACCGCCCAAACAAATATCCGCCGCAGCCAGCGCTTTGGCTAACCCGGACGGCGGCACCGGCGGTGCAAAGGTGAGGTTAGTCAGGCCCAGCGTTGCCGCCAGACTTTGCATCGCCGGCAGCAATGGCCCGGCGCCGATCACGTGAAAGTGAATGGGCGCTGCTGGCAAGCGGGCGGCGGCGTGGAGAACGGTCTCCATCCCGTGGAGGGGCAGGAAGGTGGTATAGCTCAGGACAATGGTCTTTCCGGCGGGTAGACCTTGCGCGTCCGGCGGCTTGGGCTGCGGGTGATAGATCGCTTCGCTGCAACCGACCGGCAGGGCGGTAAACTTTGCCCGTGGCAAACCGAAGGTCTCGACAAAATAATCGATATGTTGTATGGTGTCCAACAGCACATGATCGGCCCGCCGGCAAGTTGCCTGGTCCAACCAGAAGGCGGCTTGCCCGGATAGCGAGTTGGGGGTAAACTGTTGGCGATCAAAGCTGAGGGTGTCATAGGTCGAGACAAAGGCATCGAAGAGAAGTGGTTGCCGAATCAGGCCACTGAGCAAGCGCAGGATGAGATGACCATAAAAGCCGATAAAGACCAGATCATACGACCCGGTCAAGAGGCGGGGCAAGGCCGCCGTCGCAATCCGCAGGCTATTGGTGAGCAGGGAAGCCGGCTGTTTTGCGGCGGCAATGACGTCAACGGCGCTAAAGCGTTGGCAGGCGCGTAAGAGAACTTCGTTGCGCGCATAGGTGATTTCGCGACCCGTTAAAAAGAGAACTCGCATCGGTAGCTATCCACTCATGACAACCATCATTCAATCACCACCCAAGGTGCGTGCTTATCTGCCCTACCCTGATTTTCCCTTTAGCCTTGGTGGCGCGCACCGGCACTGGATTTTGAATTTGTTGGCCAATGCCCAGCGCCGTTATGGTGACATCTATTGCCTGGATCTTGGCATAAAGCAGGCAGTGATCCTGGCCCATCCTGATTATGCCCAGCACATCTTGCGCAACCAGGCCGCCAACTATCCCAAAGGGGGAGCGATCATGACCCCTTTGCGTTCGATTTCCGGCGCCGGCGTGACCACCGTCAGCGGTCAGGCCTGGCGGGCACAACGCCAGGCCATCCAACCCTTTTTTCAACGGCAGCACATTGCGGCGCAAATTCCTGCGATCCAGAGCAGCCTCGACGAACATTTTACCCGCTTGGCGCCCCAGCCGCTGCGGGCCACCCCCGTCAACATGAGCGCATTTTTTGCCCTGCTCACCGCCCAGCTTACCGCCACCAATCTTCTGAGCGTCCCCTTCGCGCTCGAACAAGGTCAGCAATTGGATAGCGCCATCAATCGCCTCAACCAGCAGGCCCTCCACGGCATTTTAGCGCCACTGGCGCCGACGTGGTTGCCTATGTCCGGCCGGCGGCGTCATCAGGCGGTAATCCGGCAGATTCATGGCGTGATCGATGCCCTGATCGACGCCGGTCAGCAGCAGAACACCGATGCAGACACCCTCTTGGCAACCCTGACGGCCCGTGCGCAGATGGTGGCTGATCCGGCCCAAGCCCGGCAACAGCTTCATGATGAAGTGCTGGCGCTCATGGTGGCCGGCTATGAAACGACCGCCACCGGCTTGAGTTGGGCTTGTTATCTATTGAGCCAACACCCGGCAACGTTGGCGGCTGTGCAGCAGGAGATTGCTCAGGTCATCGGCGACCGGGCGCCAACCGCCGCCGAGCTGGCGGCCTTGCCCTATCTGGCCGCCGTCATCTACGAGACCTTGCGGCTCTACCCACCGAGTTGGCGCCTCTCACGCGTTGCCGTGGCCGCCGATCAGATTGATGGCTTTCAGCTTGCGCCGGGCCAGTCGGTGCTGACGCTGGTCTATCTGATCCACCGGCATCCGGCCTTTTGGACGGAGCCGGATCGCTTTCTCCCGGAACGCTTTCTGACGGAACCGGCCGGCTTGCCGACAACACCGGCGTGGCTGCCTTTTGGCCTGGGCAGCCGCAAGTGTGTGGGGCAGGATCTGGCGCTGTTGGAGATGAAATTAGTCCTAATTGCCCTCTTACAACGGTATCATCTGGCGCCCCACACGCTCCATCATCCCCGTTTACAACTCGCCATGATTCTCAAGCCACGGCACGATCTCTGGCTCAGGTTGACAACACGGGCCGCTGCTGGATAAGCTGGCGCGCTTGTGGGTGCTGCCACTGCCGCTGGGCTTGGTGTTGCGGATGGGGTGTGAAGGAACGCCGCACCGCACCTGGTGTGGTATTACCGACAACGGTGATCGCATCTAGGTCAGCGACGCCTAGCCCGGCTTGAGCGCAATAGGCAAGATAGCCCACTTCATCCAGCCGAAAGCCCATGAGGTGGGCAGCCAGCACATCCACCGCCAGCGGGTCAGTCCCCGCCAGCGCAATCCCCCACGGCACCGGCGCCCCATCAATCGGGCCGGCGCCCTCCATCGCCACAAAGCCATCCACAAGGCTGAGATGGGGACGCACCAGCGGCGCCAATTGGGCGAGATAGAGATTGATCAGGGGGTAACTTTGGTGCATGGCGCGCTTGTCACTGCCCCAACCGTTGCCATGTCCCAGAACAATCTGCCCCAGGCGGTCCAGCCAATGGGGGCGCGTGTGCGCCTTGGCCACCCGGCGATTGACCAGCGCGCCCATGATCATATTTTTCAACGCCATTGTCACCAACACTGTGTCGTGGGTCTTGGGCAGCGACAGCGAGATGCGACAATCACTCGCGACGATGGTGCGCGCCAGGCGTAAGGTCAACGGCTTTTTCGTCTGATTCGGCAGCAGCACGGCAACGGTTTCATCACCATTCAGATCGAGCAGTTGACAGCCATAGCGCTGCGCCAACGCCGGATAACCATGCGCCGCAAAGGCTGCGGTGGTGGCGTGGAGCGCGGCGCCTTCGGCGATGGTCAACGGGCCACGGTAGTGATCCCGGATCATTGCCAACACAGCTTGCAAGGTGTCAGGATGGGTGTTGGCGTAAGGCCGATCATACATGACAAGATTCGGTTTGACGACAACGCGTTCATAGTCATGCCACGGCAGCGTCGCGATGATTTCGCCCAATGCCTGACGAACCGCCGTCGTGCGTTCGGTGCTGTGAACGAGGGCAACCTGGGCGGTGCGGTCTGGTTGTGGTTGCATGAAGCATTGTCCTTTACTCATCAAAAAGTCCCGCCGGCACCCTGCCATCCATTGCCGGCGCCGCCGCCACACCGAGGGCATGGAGGGTAATCGGCGCAATGTCACAGAGCGATGCCGTCAACTGCCCGCCGGCTTTGACGCCTGGCCCGGCGACCACGATTGTCCCATCGGGCGTGTGATCGCCGGTGATCAAGGGATGGAGGTGGGTGGCAATCACGGCCGGGTTCCAGGTCAACAAAAGGTCGGGTAGGAGGTGGTCAGTACCATTCATGATCGCCGCCGGGTTGCGCTCGACTTGGGTGAGATAGGGAACGCCGTTCGCTTCATCACGCCAGTTGAGCAACGCCGTTGTCACCCGCGCACAAATTGCTTCGTACTCAGCCGCCGTCACACACCCCTCCGCTTGCCGGCCCTGGCGATTAATCCACAGTTCCAGATGATCGAGGGCGGCGTAGACTTGGGTGCGCGGCCAATCAATGCCGCCAATACGCAATTCTGTCTCTACCAAACGGCGCAGCGCCGGCAAACTTGCCAACAACTGCTGCCGGCGGCGAAAGCTGACCAGCCGACGCATTGAGGAGAGCAACCAACGACTGACGGTGCGTTTGGTCGAACGGGCCGCGGGCCGATAGTGGAGAAACCCTTGCGCGGCCAGCCAGCGGTTGAGGTGGTCGCGCGTGCCCGTGAGGGGGCCGAAGCCATGATCCGAACAGAGGATCATTACCCCATCGGGCGGCAGATGCGCCAGGAGGCGGCCAAGCTGTTGATCGACCAGACGATAGCCCTCGCTCATCTGGTTATAACCGGTAGAACCGGGCGCGGCGCCCCAATAATAATGTTGCCAGACGTCGGGTAGACTGTAGACGACGACAAAGAGATCCCAAGCTTCCTGGGTCAGCAGATACTCAGCAGTGCGTGTCCGCGCCGCGGTTTCGCGTTGAACAGCGCGGCGTCCGGCGTCGAGTTGACCCCGTTGCATATACGAAGCCAGCCCACAGTCAATCATATAGTCGATCCCCTGGCGGCGCAGCTCCTGATAGAGCGTTGGCGGATAGGCAAAGCCGGGCGCACGTTCGCTAGGGGCATCAATGCCGGCGAGCAGCACCCCGTTGAGCGGCTGGGCCGGGTAGCTCATGGGTACATTGAGGACAACGGCCCGTCGACCAGCCTGGCCGGCCACCTGCCAGAAGAAGGGTCGGCGACAATCGGCGCCTTTCGTCGCCTGCAATTGATAGCCGCCGGCTTGATGGTGAAAATCGTGGAGAATGCCATGTTGGGCGGGTAAGCAGCCGGTGGCAAAGGTAGCCCAGGTCGGCCCGGTGGTCATGTTGGTGACCGATTGCAGAACACCATGCGCCCCGGTCGCCAGCAGGCGCGCCAGGTGCGGCAACTGCCCCTGGTCAACCAGGGGTAGGAGCATCTGTAATGTCAGACCATCCAGCCCAATCACCATCACCTTGCAACGACGATCCATCTTCCCTTTTCCTTGGACAATCGTAGGGGCGCTCCCGTATATTCGGCAAGCCAGAGGCGCCCGCAAGGGAGCGCCCCTACGATATGAAATCACTTGCTCAAAGTTGATCGGCTTATCAAAAACTATCCTTTTAGCCGCTGTGCGGTGTATACTGTGTTCATCTTAAACAAAGTATTGCCGAAGAACAAATGTGTACTCACCTGATTTATCCAATTATTGTCAACTGGAATCTGGCCGGCGAGACTATTCCCTGTGTTGAATCATTGCTCATGGCCGGCATACCGGCGGCGCAGATTATTGTTGTGGACAACGGTTCACAAGATGACTCCGTGGCGCAACTGACGGCGCGCTTTGGCAACCAGATCCGCTTAATCAGCCAGCCGACCAATCTCGGCTTTGCCGGCGGCAACAATATCGGCATTGAGGTGGCCTTGTCAGCCGGCGCCGAATGGGTGTTGCTGGTTAACAATGATACGGTGGCGGCGCCGACGTTTATACAGGAGCTGGAGGCCACCATCACCCAGCAGCCGGACTACCGAATCATCGGCCCGTTGATTCTCTACTATAGCGAACCGAACCGCATCTGGTCGCTCGGTGATCGGCTGGTGCCGGGCACGCTCATCACCCGCCGGCTCTGGCACGATGAGCCGGTGCCAGAGCCGTTGGCCGCGTTCATCCCGGTTGATTTTCTCAATGCCTGCTGTATGTTGATCCACCGCACCGTCTTTGAACAGATCGGGCTGCTGGATGCCAACTACTTTATGTATGCCGAGGATGTCGATTTCTGCTGGCGGGCGCGGCGGGCCGGCATCCAATTGGGCTGTGCCACCAAGGCGCACATCTGGCACAAAGTTTCGCGCAGCACTGGGATCTATCATCCCCAAGCGCGTTACTGGCGCATCAGCAACCAGATCAAGGTCTATCGCACCCATGCCCGGCGCTGGCAACTCCCCATGATGTTCGGCTTTACGTTGATCCGCAGCCTCAAACTGGCGGCGGTTGATTTCTCGCAAAAACGGACGCTGCTGGCGCAAGAGACTTTACGCGCCTGGCGTGATGGATGGTGGCGTAATGGAATCAGTACCTTGTAATCTTTGTGGCTCGGCGACGACTGAACCCTTTACCGCGGTCGTCGATCTGTTGTTGGAGCGGTTGAACGTCAAGACGACGTTGGTGCGCTGCCGGCAATGTGGCTTGGTCTACCAGAATCCACGCCCGACGCTGGCGGAAATGGGGCAACATTACCCGCCTGAGTATGAATCCTACACCGACCAGACCGTGCAGACCAAACGCAACTGGCTGTTGCAAAAGGCGGTTCAGCATGGCACCAACAAGCGCTGCCGCTTTGTCACCAAACACAAACCGGCCGGCAAGCTACTTGACATCGGCTGCGCCATGGGCGGCTTTTTGCTGGGCATGCGCGACCAGGGTGGCTGGACGTTGAGCGGGGTGGAGGTCAATCAGGCGGTGGCGGCGGCAGCCAGAGAACGGCATGGCCTCGATGTCTTTGCCGGCACCCTGGAAGAAGCAAATTTTCCCACCGCGGCCTTTGATGTCGTCACCCTTTGGGATGTCTTTGAGCATCTGCACGATCCCTACCATGCCTTAACCGAGATCCATCGGATTCTGCGCCCGGATGGGATTGTGGTCATTCGTGTCCCGAATCTGGCAAGTTGGGATGCCAAGCTCTTTGGCCCAACCTGGGCCGGGCTGGATTCGCCGCGCCACCTCTATCTCTTGACACCGGAAACGCTGACGGCCTTTTTGACCAAGGCGGGCTTTGCGGTAGTCGAGCATAGTTGCGCCATCGGCAGCTATGTGACCTTTGTCCTGAGCATTCGTTTTTGGCTCACGGCGCGCGGCGTCTCGGCCAAAACCAAAGCGCTGCTGATGAAGTTGTTATATCATCCGGTGGCGCGTCTGCTCAGTGCGCCGCTCTTTTACCTGGTTAGTATGACCCGGCGTGGCCCACTACTGGTCACGGTCGCCCGCAAAGTTGAGGCGGAAAAATCATGATTGAAATTCGTCACCGCACCATCCGCCAGGGGCAATCGACCCAAGCGGCCTATGATCACTTATATCAAGCGCGCGAAATTCTCATGCGCGACTCCTTTTATTTATGGCTCATTGAATTGATCGCACCCCAACCGGGTGAGCTTTTGTTGGATGTGGCGTGCGGCCAAGGGCGCCTGGTGCAACTGGCCGCCGAACAGGGCTTCAATGCTACCGGTGTCGATTTTTCCTACGCCGGCATGGCAACTGCCGCCCAACAGACGCCCGCCGCCCAATGGCTGTTGGCCGATGGCGAGGCATTGCCCATTGCCGATGGCTCGATTGATTGTCTGCTCAATATTGGTAGCCTGGAACATTATGAACATCCCTTGCAAGGGGTGCGCGAATTGGCCCGCCTCTTAAAACCGAATGGTCGCGCCTGCATTCTCTTGCCCAATGCCTATGGGCTATTTGGCAATATTCAGTATGTCTTAAAAACGGGTGAGGTACTTGATGATGGACAGCCGCTCCAACGCTATGCCACCCGGCGAACCTGGGAAACCTTGTTAGCGCGCGGGGGGCTACAGGTAGAACGCCTTGTTCCCTATAGTGAAGTAAACTGGCCCCGAACGTGTCAAGATTGGCTTTGGCTGGCGCGTAGACCACAGAAAGTAGTGCGCGCCTTTTTAGCTACCTTTGTCCCCCATAATTTTGCCAACCAACTTGTTTTCCTCTGTCGGCGGGCGCCACAAGAACCCAGCAATGAACCATATCCGATGTGGGCGCTGCCATGGTAAAACGCCTGACCAGCCGTTCCCCGGCGCGGCTTTTCTTGATCGCTGGTACGCTGGTCTGTACCCTGGCGATTCTGGCCTTTTTGCTCTATCGGGAACGGGAACTGCTCTTACAGATTCAGTGGCGTTTTGACCCGTGGCTGGTCATTGGCGCCTTCCTGGCCTATGTATTTGGTTTAATGATGGCTGTCCTTGTGTGGGCTGATCTTATGCACTGTTTTGGCAGTACGTTACCGGCCACCACCCACATGGAATATTTCTGTTTATCGCATCTGGCGAAACGGTTGCCCGGCACAGTTTGGTATTTGGCCGGGCGCAGTTACTTGTATAAACAAGTGGGTGAATCGTTGCGACGAGTCACCTTTGCCAGTAGTGTCGAATTGTTGATTACCTTCTTATCCGGCATGTTAACCAGCCTGTTCTTTTTCGGTTATTCTCTGACCGAGCTGACGCGTTTGCCGTGGTGGGGCTGGATCGCGCTGGCGGCATTGGGCTTACTATTACTACACCCGCGTTCCTTACACTATTGGTCGCAACGCTTCAACATCAGCGATCTCCCAACGCTTCACTTTGGGCGGCTATTGCTTTGGATTGCGCTTTATAGTCTGGCTTGGATCGTCGGCGGTCTTATTTTGTTTGTAGTTTGTAATTTGGTGATCGCTGTCCCCCTGTCCCATCTTCCTTATCTGATCGGCTGTTGGAGCTTGATTGGCACATTGGCCTTTCTAGTCCTTTTTCTGCCGAGCAATTTAGGCTTTTCCGAAGTCGGGTTGAGTTTATTGTTGGCAACGATTGTGCCTTCCGCATTGGCCGTTGTCATTGCCATTGTAAATCGCGTGATTGTCTTAATCTACGAAATCGCCGGCATCGCCGTCGTTGTTTGGCTCATTCGCTTGTCGCGTAGTCGATAGTCGTTTGGTCGCATCGTCCACAGTTAGTTGCTGTTGCGGTAATGTGGGTGGGTTAACGTTTGCATGACCAATTCCACGACCAAACGACTATCGACTACGCGACAAGCAACGGCAAACGGCTCTACCAGTGGTAATACCCCGTTCGGGTTAGTCATTTTTTGGGGTTTTGGTGTGCAGAGAATACGCCATAGAAGGTATTGAAATGGATGGGAAAAGGGCCTACAATGAGCTTCGACAATGTCTTGCCGTCACACGTTGTTGTACAAAGTTGTCATCATGTCCGATCAAAAATCGATTTTCAATGGTAAGCGATGGAATAAAGGAGAGTTCAAAATGAATAAGGCAGCACTACGTTTGTTGCTGGTCTTTTCGCTCATGGCCGCCTTGATCGGCGCGTCGAGCGGCGCCGCCATGGCCCAGGGCGCTTTCCCGGCCTACACCTCCGGTGTGCAGGTCGCCAACTTGGAAGCGACCGAAGCCAACATTACCCTGAGCGCTTTCAATCAGGATGGCACGAAGAATGGGAACGACCTGACCGACAAGATTCCGGCCAACGGGTCCAAGACCTACTTCCCGATTAGCAATGTGTCGGCCGGCTTCAATGGTTCGCTGGTCTTCTCCTCTGACAAGAAGATTGCGGCGATTTCCAACATCCTGGCGATTGCCGACGGCGTGACCGGTAAGGCTGCCGCTTCCTATGTCGGTCGCGACACCGGCGCCACCACCATCCGCCTGCCGCTGTTGAACAAGGGCAACTCCGGTTTCAACACCTGGTTCAGCGTACAGAACGCTGGTACGGCTGATGCCAATATCTCGATTGACTATAGCGACAACGGCATTGGCGCCGACGTGACGGCCACCATTAAGCCGGGCGCTGCCAAGGTCTTCTATCAGGCCCAGGAAACCCACACGGCAACCGTCTTCGCCGGCACGGTGACCAGCACCAACAATCAACCGTTGGTTGCGGCTGTGATCCAGGAAAGCAACGCCGTTATGTTTGCCTACACCGGCTTCACGGGCGCTGGTTCGACTGCCCCGGTCTTCCCGTTGATCAACGCCAATAATGCGAACTATATCACCGGTCTGCAAATTCAGAATGCCGGCACCCAGGAAACCAATGTGACGGTCAGCTATACCCCGTCGTCAGCCGGTAATGCTTGTACCGAAACGCAGAGCATCGCTCCAGGCGCTTCCAAGACCTTTGCACTGGCGGCCTTTGCGAATTCCACCAACCCGAACGAGAACTGCGCCAATGGCGCTCGCTTCATCGGTTCGGCCAAGGTGACGACGAACTCGGCCAACCAACCGCTGGTCGGCATTGGCAACCAACTGTATCCGGGTCGCAACGGCGAAGCCTATGGCTCGTTCAGCGCTGATGAAGCAACGGCGAAGGTTGTCATGCCGTTGATTATGGATCGCAATGGTGGCTACTATACCGGCTTTAGCGTCCAGAACGTTGGCGATGCGGCCACCAGTGTGAGCTGCACCTTCACCAACTCCAGTGTGACAATTCCGGCCACCACCCTGCAACCGGGTGGCGCGTTGGCGGATCTGCAAGCCAACAAGCTTGGTGATCGCTATGTCGGCGCCGCCACTTGTACGGCTACCGCCGGCGGTAAGATTGTGGCGGTCGTCAACCAACTTGGCGCCAGCACCACCGCTGACCAACTGTTGGTCTACGAAGGCATTTCCACCCAGTAAGGCAAGCACGTTCATATAGTGACGAGCGCCAGGGTGTGACCTAATTGATCAGAGTACTTGGGTTCCACTCTGGACGACTCGTACATATCAACGTATAAAACAATGAGAGGGTGACATCGGGCAAGCCCGGTGTCACCTTTTTTATAACGCTTCGGATAACGATTATGAAGAAATCCATTTTGCATCAATTACCACGTTACCTGCTGCTCATTTTTTGCCTTTGTCTGGTGTTAGCCGCCTGTTCAGATGAGGAACCGACGCCGGAGCCGACAGTCGCGGCCCCTGCCCCAACGGCAACCACCGCACCCGCAGCCACCCCGACGGCTGCACAACCGGAATCGCCGCTCAATGCTGATTCCCCCTTACCAACACCGGCCCCGGTCAGTGATGCTGGGGCGGCCGCCATCGCCGCGATTCCGGCCGGCGACCCGGTTAATCCGCAAACATCGACGACAACCGGCGCTGTGACGGGCCGTATCTTCCTCAACAATGATAAAGGCTTTCGCGCCATCTCCGGTCTTCTTGTCGGTTTGGCGGAGGTAATTAAAGGTGACGACGGGGTAGAAAAAGCTGCCGGTTATGATCCTTCCACTGCCCCGCGCGGTGAACTACGAGCGGATGGCGCTTTTGTCATTGACAATGTGCCGCCGGGCCGCTATGGGGTGATTCTGGATGCGGTGACAACATCGATCTTGCTCAAAGAAATGGAAAATCCTGACAACAGCTTGGTTATTACTGTAGAAGCCAACAAAGTGACGGATTTGGGCAACATGGTCTATCCCTCCATTCCCTTACCTGGGGTTGACAATTAGCACCACTGAAGATCAGGTAATCGCCGCGAACACCACACAGCCGGTAGCCCAGCAGAAATCAACAAGCGTGTTTTAACAAACCTTCTAGAAAGCCCTTTGGCTCTCAGGAAGGTTTGTCTGTTTCGCTCATCTACAGAAAGTGTGAGGTTTCGACCCGCCACACCTGTCAGGTTTTGGAAACCTGACAGGTGTTCACACTTTCCGTAGATGAGCCTGTCTGTTTTTGTGATCCTACGCAAGCAATTTGCCAATTCGTTGTTTTCTCTGCTAAAGTACACCTATCGTCGTTATTGTAGCAAGAATGATTGCGGAAGTTATGTCCAACCAACCTAAAATTACCATTCTCGTCGTCGATGATGAGACGCGCATGGTGCGTTTTGTCAAGATGAATCTCGATCTGGAAGGCTACATCACCCTGGAAGCCAACAATGGGTTACAGGCGTTGGAAAAGGTGCGCGACCACAACCCTGATCTGGTGCTGCTGGATGTAGAGATGCCGGGCATGGATGGTTTTGAGACGCTTAAGCGCATCCGCGAGATCAGCGATGCCGCCGTCATCATGCTGACCGTGCGTTCGGATGAAGATGATCGCATCAAAGGGTTGGATCTGGGCGCCGATGATTATGTCACCAAGCCCTTTAGCCCACGCGAGTTGTCCAGCCGCATCCGCGCCGTTCTCCGCCGTATTGAACCGGCCAGCCGCCCCGACAAACAACTGCTCAAGATCGACGACCGCTTACAGATCGACCTGCAACGCCGCGATGTCATTGTCGAAGGCGAGCGGCTTAGCCTGCGCCCGACCGAGTATCGCCTGCTCTATCATCTAGTGCAGAACGCCGGCTGGGTTGTCCCTCATGAAACGCTGCTCACCAAGGTCTGGGGCCACGAATACATCAATGACAACCACCTGTTGCGTCTCTACATCACCTACCTGCGCAAAAAAATCGAAGTCGATGCCGCCGATCCCCGCTATATTTTTACCGAGCGCGGTCTCGGTTATCGCTTTGTCGATTTCAAGGCGGATGAATAGGCGATGGTCTTCAGCAACTCGCAAACGATGATAGAGCCAACGATGAATACAGTGCGTGACGATTTTGATTCACCGTGGAAAGAAATTCTCGACCCGTATTACCCGGAGTGCTTGGCCTTCTTTTTTCCGGCTATCTATGCCGATATTGATTGGACCAAAGGCTATGAGTTTCTGGACAAGGAATTACAGGAGATGGCGCCCGATGGCGTTGAAGGGCGTCGCTATGTGGACAAACTGGTGCGGGTCTATCGCAAGAATGGCGAGCAGAAGTGGGTCTACTCCCATCTCGAAGTGCAAGGTCAGCCGGAGAACAGCTTCACTCGGCGTATGTACATCTACCGCTACCGCTGTGGGGATCGCTATGGGGTGAATGTTTCCAGTGTCGCCATCCTGTGTGATACAGATCCAAACTGGCGGCCCAACCAATACCAAGAGGAGTTGTGGGGTAGCAAAGTCACCTTTGAATTTCCCATTGTCAAGCTGCTTGATTATGCTGACCGGTGGGATGAACTGGAAGCGAACGATAACCCATTTGCTACCGTCGTGATGGCCCATTTGAAGACGCTGGAAACGAAGAACGACGAAAGATCCCGCAAACAGTGGAAGTTCTGGTTGACACGGCGGCTCTATGAACGAGGGTATAGCCGGCAGGACATTATCAACCTCTACCGTTTTATTGATTGGATGATGCAGTTGCCCAAAGACTTGAATCGGGAATACAAGCAAGAGGTGTTGTTATACGAGGAGGCAAAACGAATGCATTACATTACTAGCATTGAGCAACTCGCTCTCGAAGAGGGTTTTGAACAAGGTCTGGAACAAGGTCTGGAACAAGGTCTGGAACAAGGTCTGGAACAAGGCCGCAAAGAAGCCTTACAGATCGCGCAACGGCAGTTGGTTCGCGTGTTGCAGCATCGTTTTGGGCCGGTCGAACCGCAACTGGTCGAATCGTTGCAACCTTTTTCTCTGAATCAACTTGAAACCCTCACCGATGCCGCCTTAACGGTCCCTTCGCTAGAGGCATTTACCGCCAATGTAGCGCAGCTATTAGCTACATTGGTCTCAGTAGAATAAAGTATACTCTTGCGTTACCCCTTCAACCCCGTGGTGGCAATCCCCTGGATAAACTGTTTCTGCGCCACGGCAAAGAGAATCACCATCGGCAAGGTGACGACGACCGAGGCGGCAAAGAGCAACTCCCAGCGAAACTGCCCGTAGCCCAAATGCTCGACAAAGATTTGGAGACCGAGCGGCAGGGTGCGCAGCCTGGGGTTTTGCACATAGATCAGCGGTCCCATAAAGTCATTCCACTTGGCCTGAAACTCGAAGATCGCCACCGAGAGCAGCGCCGGGCGCACCAGAGGTAACATCATCTGCCCGTAGATGCGATAGTAGCTGGCGCCGTCTACGCGCGCGGCGTCGATAATTTCCTGCGGAATGCCGAGAAAGAATTGGCGTAGCATGAAGATGTAAAACGACGAGCCAAAGAGGTTGCCCAGCCAGAGCGGGTAGAGCGTATTGACCAGATGCAGTTGTTTCCAGATCAAGTAAACCGGCACCATCGTCACCGCCCCCGGCAACATCATGGTCGCCAACACGAGCAAGAAGACCACATTGCTGCCCGGAAAACGCAGGCGCGCTAGGGCGTAGGCAATCATGCTGCTCGATACCACCACCGCTGTCACGCCCAGCACCGCCACGATCACACTATTGCGCGCCATCAGCAACAGGGGCACTTCCGCAAAGATACGTCGGTAGTTGCTCCATTCCACTGGCTGCGGCAGCCAACTGCTGTCAAAGGCGTGCGCCGCATCTTTAAGGGAATTGGAAATCAGCCAGAGAAAGGGGCTGATAAAGAGGATAGTAAAGAAGATCAGCGCCACATAGAGCAACACGCGACCTAACACATAAAGCGCCAACGCGGAAGCTGGTCGCGTCGCAACGGATGAAGTCATGACAGGCCGCTTTCTGAATAGACTAACCGGCGCGAGACCCGCACCTGCACCGTGACAATGACCAGCGTGATGGCAAAAAGCACCCAGGCCAACGCCGACGCATAGCCCATGCGGAAGTTGGTAAAGGCTTGATCAAAGAGATAGAGCACATAGAAGAGCGCCGAGTCCTGCGGCCCCATCTGGCCGCCAAAGACTTGCGGCGGGAAGATAACCCGTGGCTCAGTAAAGATGTTCAAGCTGAAGATCGTAATCATGACAAAGGTAAAAAAGAGGACATTGGAAATCATCGGCAGCGTCACATACCAGAAGCGTTCCAGCGCACTGGCGCCGTCAACAATCGCCGCTTCGACCAACTCCTTCGGCACCTGTTGTAACGCCGCCAGATAGACCACCACCATCCAGCCCACGCTCCACAACTTCATAATCGCCAGCGCCGGCTTGACCCACGCCGCGTCAATGGTCCACGCCGGCCCCTGAATCCCAATCAAGGCGAGGGCTTCGTTGAGTAGTCCATCCTGCGGACTTAAAATGCGCAGCCACAGCACCCCTGCCGCCACTGCCGGCGTAATCTGCGGCAGGTAAAAGGCGACGCGCCAGAAGGAAAGCCCGCGCACCCGCGCATTGAGCAGCAGCGCCAAGCCCAGGGCAAAGGGAATTGCCGTCGGCACATGGAGCAGCACATAGACGAGCGTGTTGTAGAGCGTCTTGGTAAAGCGCTCATCCGCCAACATGCGTCGGTAATTGTCCAGCCCCGTCCAGACCGCCGGGTTGATCACATCATAATAGGTAAAGCTCAAATAAAGCGAAGCCAACAGCGGCCCAGCGGTAAAAATGACAAAGCCAATCAAAAACGGACTGACAAAGACCAATCCCGCCCGCGCCTCCTCATTCAACCGCCAACCCCGCCGTTTCTTGACTTGCAACGTTACGTGCTTCATTCCTTACCTTCTTTGCAAAAGACAGGAGGCACGAGACAGGAGACACGAGACAGGGGACACGAGACAGGGGACACGAGACACGAGAAATAGATCGTCGATTTCTCTTTGTCTCCCACCCATCTAAAGGATGAAGGATGAAAGAGAATTTCCACCTTCCGCCTTGTCTCCTGTCTCCTGTCTCGTATCTCGTATCTCGTGTCTCCTGTCTTCTGCCTACCGGTTTCCCGGCGCTGTCTTAAACTCCTCAATCGCCTTGAGCGCGCCTTCTTGCAGACTGTCGAGCGCCTCTTGCGGTTGGCGCACGCCTTGCAGGGCGTCATTGACGGCGGCGGTCATCAGATCATTGATCTGTGCGGCGACCGGGCCGGAATAGCGGAAGCGGGCGGCCTTGACGGCTTCGGGGAAGAGCTGCACCGTTTCGTCGTACCCGGCGCTGATGCCTTGGTAGATGTTGTTCCAGGCTTCCTCATCAGCCTTGACATTGCCGGTGATGGTGGGGTGATAGGGTTCGCCGTTGGCTTTGTTGCCGGCGGCGGTGGCGTTTTCACCGGCGATCCAGGCTTCGGTGGAGGTCATGCCGGTCATAAAGTCCCAGGCAGCCTCGCGTTTGGAGCCCTTAATGCCACGCGGAATGGCAAAGGCATTGCCGGTAGCATCAGTCAACGGATCCTGGCTGTCGCGCACACGGGGCAATAAGGTGCGGAAGTTGGCCTCCGGGTTGACCTTCATCACGCCGATCAGCCACTGCTCGAAGACGGTCATGGCAGTCTGGCCGATCAGCACCGGGTTTTCGGGTGAGAAGAAGTTTTGGCTCTGGGCAAAGGCGGCGCGGGCTTTTTCACCGCCCTGCTTGTTGACCGTTTCAGTCGCCCAGGTCAACGCTTCCACCACCTTGGGGTCATTGAAGTTTGGCGTTTCGCCGTCGTCGCTGATCAGATTCACCCCATTTGCCCACGACCAGAGCCAGAGGCGGCCATCTTGCATCTTGGTGTCGAAACCGGTGCGCGTCAGTTGGTTGTTCTCCATCTTGTGCAACTGCTCGCCTAAGAGTTGCAATTGTGACCAATCGGCCGGGTTGACTGACTCCGGATCGACCCCTGCTTCTTGCAACACATCTAGGTTCATAAAGATGAGATCAACGTTGACAAACTGGGGCAGCCCATAGACCGCGCCTTTATAGGTAACTTGCCCGATCGTAAAGGGATAGTATTGCTCCAGGTCAAATTCATCGCGAGTGATCAAATCATCAATCGGGTCGATGGCATTGCGCCCGGCCCAACTGCCGGTTTGCGAACGGTTGACATTGACCACTTCGGGCGGATCGCCGCTGGCCACGGCGGTGAGCAGTTGCTGGGTGTTCAACCCGCCCCCCACCGGCTCAATGGTGATGTTGGGGTTGGCTTCTTGAAACGCGGCCACACGTGCTTTGGCGCGGGTGTCATCCAACCCATACCCCCACACACGTAAGGTGAGGGGACCGCTGTCAGCCGCCGGCGCCGTGCCGATCGGTTGGCAGGCCGCCAGGGCGGTGACCGCCAGGGCGCTGCTGAGCGCTGCCGCGCCGCGCAGGAATTGGCGACGGGTCAGCGACGCGGCGAGTGGCGTTGACTGGGGTTGCATCTGAATTGCCATACGAACTTCTTCCTTTCTACAGGTAACAATGAATATCACTGCGAAAGAACTTGCGCTTCTTGCCCACGGTTGCGTACTGGTAATGCCGGGCAAGGCCGACGGGGAAGGGAAGCTTGCTGCACACATGGCGTGCGTGCGTAAGTTCTTGGCAAGAAGCGTTCTGTGAATGCACAGATACAGTAAGGTTAACATAGGTATCAAAATATTACCACTTGCGGCAACAAAGAAGCTATACCCCTATTGGATATGGGATAACTTGGTTGATACGCTGTTGTAATACATTTTGTACCACTCCATTGTAGCACTTTGTGCTGTTTTCAACCGGCAACTTGTGCTTAAATGGGGGCGCTGAGCAGTCGAAATCAACGTAACGTTCGATAAAAGGGGGCAACTATGCCGACGGAAGCAAGTGCAATCGCGCAGCGTAGGCTGACGAAAATTCATTTTGATCATCAGGACATGGATTACTACCTGAGCTGGATCATGGGGCGCGAACTTTATCAGGGGAGTCGCGCGGCCGAATGTTTGGCGGTGGCGGCGCAGATCAAGGAAGCCGATGCGCAAAGCTGGCAACAGGGGTGGTTGACGTTGGCCCAACAAGTGGAAGCCGAGGCGCAGAGTGCGCTGCAACAAGGCCAAACCGCGCTTGCCCGTGAACGTTTCTTTTGCGCCTGCACCTACTACCGGGCGCCGCTCTTTCTCATGAGCGCGCAGAACGCCGTCTTCCATCCAACCGTGCAGAAGATGCAAGCCGCTTTCCGGCAGGCGGCCGCGCTCTGTCAACCGCCGCTTGAGCGCATTGCAGTGACCTATCAAAGTCAATCACTCACCGGCTATCTCTGGCCAGTGGACAGCAGCCGACAACCGCGCCCCACCCTGATCGTCATCGGCGGCATCGAGACCTTTGCCGAGGATTGCTACTTTATGATCGGGTCGAGCGGTGCGGCACAGGGCTACAATGTGCTAACGGTGGATCTGCCGGGACAGGGGTTGACGCCCGATCAAGGCTTATACTTTGGCGCCAGAATGGAACAACCGGTAAGCGCCGTGATCGACTACGCGCTCAGCCGGCCAGAGGTTGATGCGCAACGATTGGCTCTCTTTGGCTTTAGCTGGGGCGGCCATATTGTCTTCAAAGGCGGCCAGCACGACCAGCGCATCAAAGCGCTTATCGCCAACCCGCCCATGCCCAATGTCTTTCGCTCGGTGCTGGCGCAGCAGAAGGGGCATAACCGCCATGACCCGCTGTCTCGCCTGGCCTTTGACCAAATCGTCTGGCGCATGGGCTTGCGCATCAGCTTCAACCCACGCGACATTGCCCGCCGCTTTGCCAAAGCCTATGACTATTTCTTCTATGGCAAGGCTGACCTGCGCCAAATCGTCTGTCCTACCCTTTTGCTGGTCGGCGAAGGGGAGGCCGCCGTTACCTTGCAGATCGCGCGTGAATGTTACGACCAGTTGCCCAACCCGCAGAAGAAGCTGGTCATCTTTACCAAAGAAGACGGGGGCGAAGCGCACTGCCAAGTCAACAACCTGGCGCTGCCCAATCGGGTGATCTTTGACTGGCTGGCTGCTATATTGTTCTAAACATCAACCACGAAGACACGAAGTTCACGAAGGAAACCCTTCGTGAACTTCGTGTCTTCGTGGTTGACTTCATGGTGCGCCATCAACCGGCGCAATCGTAGCAAACCTTTGGTCTTTACCGTTGCAGCAACAACAAGATCAAGAGCAGGGCAAAGCTGATCACCCCCACGCCAAAGGCGACAAAGGCGGCGTACATGCCGTTGGCTTTGTGCGCCAATATGGCCTCATAGTCACGCGCTTTGTCGCTGAGGCTGGCGCGGCGGTAGGTATAGGGTTGGGGCAGGAGCGCCCAGCCGGCAACCAGCAGCGCGACCAGCAGCGCGATCACCGCCAGGATGGCGCACCCTTTGACCAGCGGCGCTTGCAACGCCTGGGCAAAGGTGTCGGCGCCCAGGGCCAGGGCGCCCAGCAGCAACCCCAGCAGTCCCGTGGCCAACTGGATGACCTGTTTGGCGCCTTCGTCCAGGGTGGCGAGCGCCGCCTCTTCGATTTTGGCAAAGGCGGCGAGCAGTTGTTGCTCTGCCGGCGTGGGCGCCCGCGACCCGCCATACTCAAGCTCCGCCATGCCGCACCTGCCCGCCCTTGCGCACAAAGCTGTGAATGCTCACCTCACCACAGGTTGGGCATTTCACCGCATATTCCTCAACCCCATCCGCCGACCTCGCCGCCGGCCCACGATAGGTCACCGCCCGCTGCTGCAACTCCTGATAGGTTACCCACCACCGCTGCGGGCAATGGGTACACTGCAATTCAAACCGCTCCATCCCGGCCTCCAGTCTCTAGTCGTTAGTCCACAGTCCGCAGTCCGCAGTCCGCAGTCCGCAGTCCACAGTCTTCTTGGCTTTCTGTCTTCTACCGCCCCTGCACCGCCTGTTGCACCTGCGCCAACCGCGCTGCATAGATCGGCGCCACCGGCGGCGGGACTTCATCTGCCAAGAGCGCGGCGATGGCGGTGGCCAGCGCGGCTAATTGCTGGTAGGGCGAACCGGGGGCTTCATTTTCGCCATAGACAGCGGCGGCATTGATAAGCTTGGCTGCCACCGCCTGACGTTGCCCGTCGGCCAGCGCGGCCAAGGCCAGCGCCACCAGTTCATCGGCCGCTTCCGCCAGCGCATTCTGCTGCCCGCCTTGGAGCATAGCCGCCTGTTCGGCCGGGCTGGCGCGGGCAAAGGCGTCAATGGCCTGGCGCAGGGCCGCCTGTTCGGTTGGCGGCAGCTCGGCCAGTTGGGCGGTGAGCGCGGCGATCACCGCTTGCGGGTCGAAGGCTGGCGTGGCGTCAGAGGGGGCCGCGGACGTTGACGGCGCGGCCTGGCGCCGACGCAGCTCCTCTAACACCTGCCGATCCGCTGCCAGATCAGCCAGCCCCCAGCGTTCATCCAGCGCCACCACCGCTTCCAGCGCCGCCACCGCTTCGGCCAACCGCCCGGCTTGGGCCAATTCCCCGCCGTGGTTATACAAGAGAATGCTCAACTGTTCCTGCGCCTGGCGGTCATCAGGTTGGGCACGCAAGGCGGCGATCTGTTGGGCGCGGGTGGGGGCCGGTGTGGCGTTAGCGCCAGCGCCAGATTGATCCAGCGAAGCCAACATGGCGCGCACCTGGTTGGCTTCAGGCATGCCCAACTGGGCAAAGATCGCCAGTCCGGCTTCATAGCGTTGACGGGCGGACGTCCGATCACCGCGCGCCTGTGCAATTTGACCAAGTTTGACCATATCAAAGGCTGCACCAGATGGATCGCCTATCTGTTGTGAGAGACGCAATCCTTCTGCGACCAAAGCTTCCGCTTCTTCCCATTCTTCACGTGCCATATGTAAGTTTGCCATCTGACTTAAAGTGGCGCTGCGGCCTTGGAGGTCGCCCAGCTTCGCTTGGATGGCGAGGCTCTCTTGGTAGAGCGCCAGCGCCTGGTCGTAGTCGCCCCGCGTGCGGTAGACGTTGGCGAGTGCGTGGAGGGTGGCGCTGCGGCCTTTGATGTCGCCCAGCTTGTCGTCAAGGGCGAGGCTCTCTTGGTAGAGCGCCAGCGCCTGGTCGTAGTCGCCCCGCGTGACGTAGACGTTGGCGAGGGCGTGGAGGGTGGCGCTGCGGCCTTGGAGGTCGCCCAGCTTCTCTTGGATGGCGAGGCTCTCTTGGTAGAGCGCCAGCGCCTGGTCGTAGTCGCCCCGCATGACGTAGACGTTGGCGAGTGTAGCGATATTGACGGATTTTTCACCCTCATCGGCTGGATGTGTGTTCACTGCAATAC
The DNA here is from genome assembly GCA_021405325.1 of Caldilinea sp. CFX5. The sequence goes on from QWII01000036.1 coordinate 43,579, forward strand.
AACGATTTAGTATTGCGATTGCTTCGTCAAGCTCGCCGGCAACGATGTTTAATTCAGCTTTCGCTTGCCAGAGCCGCGAAAGACGACGGTTGTCCTTTTGTTGGCTGGCGACCTGTTCACCAAGCGTCAACATCGTCATCGATTCTTGCATTTGGCCAAATTGGCGGAGTAACACGGCCAGCCGCCAACAGTAAGCGGCTTGCTCTTCGCTTGTTTGTTGTGGAGCCAGCGCGGTCAACTCGGTGAGCCACTGCTGGGCCAGTTGCGCCAGCGCCACCTCACTGCCGGTCTTGCCATAGAGGCGGTTTACCAACCAATCAGCGTAGGTCAGATAGGCGGGCAAGAGGGCAGCAGCGCTGGGGTCGAGCCGGGCGCGCAAGGTGCGGCCAATCACCGGCTCCAGTCGCCAGGTAGCAGTGCTCTCATCGGCAAAGGCGCCATCGGCACGCAGCAGGCTACGCCGGACAAACTCGGCCAGGTGGCGGCGGGCCTCGACAAGCTCGGCCTCCGCAAACTTGGCTTCAGCAGGCTCAGCTTCGACAGGCTCGGCTGCGACAGGCTCAGCCGCCGCCGGCGGGAGGGCGCGCCAGAGGAGGTGGGCGCCTTCGACAAAGAAGGGGGCGGGGAAACGGCTCAAGGCGATCAGGCGGCGTTGCTGGTCGCCGCTCAGGTGGCGGAAGCTGCGTTGGAAGGCCACGGCAAAGCTCACATGGTGGCTGGCCTGGCCGGGTTGGCGGGCCGCCGCCAGTTCGGCGTCCCACTGGGCCAAAAAGGTTGGCGGCGCCACTTCGTCGCTCACATCAAACTCGCCGGCCAGCAGGGCAATGGCCAGCGGGTGCCCCTCGGTGCTGCGCGCCACCGCCAGCGCCAGCGCTTCATGCGCGGTCGGCTGCGCTTTGGCGCGCACACTGTTCTGCACAAAGATCGCCGCACCGGTCGCCGGTGTCACCCCCGCCAGCGCGCCACCAGGCGGAAAGACAAACTCCCCCGCCAACCCCGCCGGCTGCCGCCGACTGGTCAACAATAACATCACCCCACCCCGCGCCAGCGTCGCCACCAGGCGGTGTAGACGGGTCGCGTAGTCGCGTAGTCGTGTGGTCGTTTGGTCGTCTGGTCGCGTTGTCGCCTGCCGCGTGTCTCTTGGCTCGTGGCTCCCTGTCGCCTTGTCTTCTTGTCGCTCTTCAAGCTCTTCCAATACGCTCTCATAATTGTCGATCAACACCAACGTCTGGCGGGCGGTGGCTTCGGCCAGCAGCGTTTCGACCTGGCGTTCGGCGGGCTGGTCGGCCAGGGCTGCGGCGGTGGCGTCGCCCAGGAGCCGGCGCAGCAACTCGTTGACAAAGCTTTCGGGGTGAAGGGAGGGCAGGTCGGCCAGGGTGGCGCCGATCACGCCGCCGGGCCAGCGCCAGCCAAAGCGGCGGGCAAAGGCGCCGCTCAACGCGCTCTTGCCAATGCCGCCGGTGCCCACCACCGTCACCACCTTGTGGCCGGTCGGGTTTTGGTGGCCGGCAAAGGCGGCGGCCAGCGCCTGTTGTTCCGCCTCGCGGCCCAGAAAGGTGGTCGTCAGCAGCGGCGCCGGCAGGTTGATCGACCCTAGGCTGGTCAAGCCGGACACCTGGGCCGGACCGGCGGTCAGCGGCAACGGCTGGTCGCCGCCGGGGGCCACATAGCCCACGGGCAGCCCCACCGCATAGGGGTGGTCGACCAGCGCCAGCCGCGCCTGGCGCAACGCCTCGCCCAGCCCATAGCCGGCCAACAAAAAGTCATAGAGGGTGGCGGCCAGTTCATCACTCAACGGGTCGGGAAAATCGCCCTGCATCCCCACCGCCGCCGGCACCCCCGCCAACACCAGGCTGCGCGCCAGGTCGGCATCGAGCGCACTGGCCGCCGTGCGACAGGCGCTCATCACCGCCAGCCGCAAGACCCCCGGCGGCGGCAGTTGCAGCAGTTGGTCGCTGCGCAGCGGCTCGGCTCGGCCCGTCTCATCTTCCAACTGCAAAATGGCCTGTGGCCCGGCCGTGGTCTGGATCACGTTGCCATGACAACTGAGGTGGAGGATGGCCGGCCCCTGGCGCAGGGCGCGCTGCAAGTGGCCGCGCGTGGGTGGGATGCGCCGGGCGCTCACGGCGTTCTCGCTCTGGCGCAGCCGGTGGGTCATGGCGCTCAGTTCGGTCTCAATGGTCAGCTTGTAGCCGGTGCGTGGGTTGCCCTGGTCATCGACCAGCGGGTCGGCGGCCAGCGCCACCAGGTTGAGCGGGCCGCTTCTGGCCGGTGGCGCCGGGCGGGCCGTGGGCAAAAGGCGCAAAAAGCTATATTGGGTAGCCAGAAAGGTGCGGTCGGGCGTGGCGGCATATTCCCAAGCCAGCGCCGCACAGGCCGCATCGGTGGTCAGGTAGAGTGCGCCGTCGGCGTCGGCCTGGAGCCGGTCGAGCAGCGCTGGACCACCGAGCGCGGCCAGCAATTGGCGCCCCAGACCATAGGGGTCATAGCGAAAAGGATTGGCGTCCGGCGTGATGCGCGGCAGCGCGGCCAGCGGCGTGGGCGCGCCCAAGATCTGCTCACCACAGCGGGCAACCACACACTGATCAGCATCAACCGTCAGGGAAAGATGTAAGGTCATAAGCTCCTCAGGGGTTCTTCAACCGGCGTTGACGCTTGGCGCTGTGTTTAACCGGCGTTCATCCACTGGTAAATTTGCTCACCCTTATTGTAGGGGGAAGCACGCCGATTTGTCAATGTCAGCGCCACGCCGCCAGGGGTTCCAAATTTGGAATGGCTGCAACCAGGCTAACCAACTTGACAGTGGCCATGGCTCACACTAGAATTAACCCAGCTTGCGATTTGGTTGCTACCAGGAGAACGCAATGAACGATGGGACAATAATTGCTGCTGTCTGTCCCGATGCTGCTTTTGAACAAGTGAGCGCCAGTCAACTGGTCAACGAACTCAACCGGTTGGGCGTTTACTTCCTGCAAGGCGAAACTGCACCACTGCTACCAGCGGCAATGACGCCGGCTAGCCTTGTCATGCAGTTAGCCACCAGCGAGGAAGCGCGCCTGCGCCTGGCGTTGATACCCTTGTTGTTGCGACATCCACTGCTGGCAGCGGATGTCGGTCGGCTGGTTGCCCAGTTGCCACTGTCGGCGCAAGTGGTGCTAAAATGCTATTATACGGCGGCCCACCTGTTGCAACAGAAGTATTGTGTACGTCTACAAGCCCTCTTCGGTGATATGCAACGGTTGCCCGATCTCTTTACAGGTGACTTAGAACTACCCACGTTCACCCATCCTGAGCAAGGGTTACAGTGGTTGGCGGAACGGCAGCGCACCTTAAGTGGTCGCGCTATCAATTGGTTGGGAACGTATGAACATGGCGCACAACGCCTCTTAACTCACTATGAGCGCAGACAATCATGGCGGAGATCGCAGTCAGTCAAATCATTGCCTTATTAACCGAAGTCGGTCAACGGCATCAACAACCTGCCACCTTGCTCCTCTTAGGTGGTGGTGCACTTCGCTTGCTTGGTAGTCCCCGGCCCACCTTGGATATTGACTATGTCGGCCACGATTTGCACAAGGACACATTACTAGATGTTCGCAATCAGCTTTGATCAAAACCAATTCTCACAAAGGAGAGAGTCCCATGTATAGCTCATTACTCGCCCAACGCGCCGCCGAAGGGCGCCCTATTCGTGTCGGCATTATCGGCACGGGCAAATTTGGCGGCGGTGTCGTGGCCCAGTTATCCCAGATGCGCGGCATGGAAGTGGCGGTGATCGCCGAATTGAGCGTCGAGCGCGCCCGTCATGCCTACACCGTGGCCGGTCGGCTGCCGGCGGAGGCGTTGCGCGTCGCCAACAACCTGGCCGAGTTGCAGGATGTCATCCGCAGCGGCAAACGGGCGATTGTGCAGGATGGCCTGTTGGTGACCCAATGTGATCTGGTCGATGTGGTGGTCGAAGCGACCGGTATCCCGGAGGTGGGGGCGCGCATGGCCTATGAGGCGATCCTCAACCGCAAACATGTGATCATGGTCAATGTCGAGGCGGACATTACGGTCGGCGGCATCTTGCGGCGCATGGCCGATAGCGCCGGGGTGGTCTACACGATGGTCGATGGCGACCAACCGGGCTGCACCATGAACATGGTCGATTGGGCGCGTTCGTTGGGCTTTGAAATTGTGGCGGCGGGACGCGGCACCATTCTCTACCCCGATGACCCGCAAGGAACGCCCGACAGCGTCCCCCAACGCTTTGGCTTTAGCCAGGAACTGATCGACCGGCGCACCATCAACTTCAAAATGTTCAACTCGTTTCGCGATGGCACCAAAGCCAATGTAGAGATGACCGCCCTCGCCAATGCCGCCGGTCTCGTCCCCGATGTGCGCGGGATGCACGAGCCGGCGGTCAACATTGAGGACATTGCCCGGGTCTTTAGCTTGAAAGAGGAAGGCGGCTTGCTCAGTCGCCACGGTGTGGTCGAATTGGCGAACAGTGTTGCGCCCGATGGCAAAAGTCTGCTGCCCAATGCGCTCAAGATGGGCGTCTTCTGTGTCATCCGCACCGACCACCCCTTTATCCAGGAAGATCTGCGCACCTACTACCTGGCCCCCGGCGGCAACGGTAACAACTACGTGCTTTGGCGGCCCTATCATCTGGTGGCGGTGGAAGCGCCGATCTCGATCATGAACGCCGTCTTCTACGGCCAGACCACCGGCGCCTGTTTGCCCACACCCACAGCGGAGTGCGTCACCGTCGCCAAGCGCCATTTGGAAGAGGGCGAGTTGCTCGATGGTGGCGGCGGCTATACGGTCTTGGGTCATTGTGAAAAGGCGACCGTCGCCAAAGCGGAACGCTTGCTGCCGCTCGGTCTCTGCCAGGGCGCCAAACTCAAGCAGGATATCGCCGCCGGTCAAGCCATCACCTATGACATGGTCGCGTTGCCGACCGACTCCTTTATCTGGAAGCTGCGCCAGATGCAGGACGCAACAGCATAGGGTTGGTTCAAGGCAGGATCGGTTGTGTGCTTGCCCATATCACAGCGAATCATTGGGATTAGCGAATCACGCCAGGAAAAAAAGATTCGCTAATCCAACGATTCGCTGTGATATTCTTGACCACGCCCACCCAACCATTGCTTCTTTCACAAAACAGCTATTCGCCATATAGCTGTGCTTTGTCAAGGAGATCGATACGATGTCGCGTGCCGCCGATCAACTGGCCAATGCGTTTGTTTGCGCCAAATGTCACAGCCGTGGCGCTCATGTGGAAAAATTAGCCATGTCGGGCATCGGGCTGTCCCGTTTGTTGGAATTCCAACCCTACCGCTACGCCTATGCTTCGTGTCACAACTGCGGCTATACCGAAGTCTATAATCTACGTGTCCTAGAGAGCAAAGATGATCTAGGGAGTTTTCTGGATCTGCTCTTTGCCGGTTAGCGCATTACCGGTAGATCACGCTGCGAATTTCTTCGCCTTCATAACGCACGGTTTGACTATCCACGCGCATGGCGCCCGGTTGCATGGCGGCTTGATCGGCTTTGTCGGTGTGGAAGAAGCGTTTTTCAATGACATATGGCCCCGGCCAGACCAGCGGCGGGAGCGGGTTGGCGCGATGCAACTCGACGGCGCGCTGAATATCCTGGCGAATCAGGTCACGGGCCGCGGTGGCGGCCAGCGAGATGGCGGCGCCGCGCCCCAGCCCCTCTTTGACGCTGGTGGTGACGATGTTAGGAATCAACGCCTCGACCTCTTTGCAGGCATCCAATTCGCCACTCAGATAGATCATGGGAATGCCAAAGGCGCCGGCATAGAGCGCAAACTGGGCGATCTCGCCAATCGGCTGGCCGTTGAGTTTGATGTAATCAATGGTTTGGCTCGATTGGGTGTGATTCTGATTGCTGGTGGCGACGCCGGCCATGGCATGTTGACCGATGATCATCACAGCATCATAGCCCGGCAGCGGGGCAAAGAGTTGGGCCACAGTGATCGGGCGGCCATGCAGTAATTTAGCCTGCGGATGCAGATCCTCAAACCAGATGCCGCCGGCGCCGTGGCCGTCACAGACCAAAATTTCTTCGACGCCGACCGCCAGCAACCCTTCCACCGCCGCATTGACCTCCGCCGTCAAGAGCCGCTTCGCCAGGTCATAATAGCGGCCATCAGGAAATGCCTGGTCGGCAAACGAGACGACACCCGCCACCCCTTCAATATCGGTCATCATAAACACCGTGCGCATGGTTGTTCCTCTCTGTTGTTACTTGAGCTGGGTTGTTGACAGCAGAGTTAAAGCGCCGACCGCCCTCCATGAAAAACCAATACTCGGCGCGATAACTGGAGACGCCGAAGCGCATCCCTTCGGTACCGCTGAAGTACCAACAACCCGCTTTCAAAAGCATCAATCAAGGCCATTATAACGGTGCTGGCGGGCTGTCAACAAGTGGTGATATAATCAGGTTAATCTACCTACCCATGTGTAGCAAGGTGAGGGGGCGGTGGGCGCACAACGCTACAGCGAATGACGGCGGGAACGGAGATGTCTGCTATCACAATCGTTTCCGAATCATTGGGAGAACATCTTGCATGATGCCTTGCGCTTCGTCGGTTTTTGTTGGACGACCAGGCCATCTGTTCCCGCCGTCATCCGCTGTAGTGTCTTCGCTCGATACACAAGGGTTGGGGTCAATCAACTACCTAAGCACAGATGAGGCGTTTCATGCAACCACGACCGAAAATTGCCGCGATTTGCACTGTTGTCCACAAATATGCTCATGCCCAGCACTTTATCGACCGCTTTCTGGAAGGCTATGGCTGGGACAGTCGTCATCACTACCCAGCCCTGGATCTCGTTTCGCTTTATGTGGATCAGTTTCCTGACACCGATTTGAGCCGCGAGCGGGCGGCGCGCTTTCCCGCGCTGCGGATTTACCCTACTGTTGCCGACGCGTTGACGCTGGGGACGGAGACGCTCGCCGTCGATGGCGTCCTACTCATCGGTGAACATGGCGACTATGGCAAGAATGAAAAAGGGCAGCGCCTCTACCCGCGCTATGAACTTTTCAAACAGATTGTCGCCGTCTATCGCACTACCGGGCGCACGGCGCCGATCTTCAATGACAAACATCTCTCGTGGAACTGGGTGTGGTCGAAGGAGATGGTCGATATTGCGCAGCGCATGGGATTTGCCTTCATGTCCGGTTCTTCCTTGCCGGTCACTTGGCGCACGCCGTCGGTGGAGATGCCGCTGGGCGCGCCGGTGCGGGAGGCGATCTGCGTTGGGTATGGCGGCGTCGATAGCTATGACTTTCACGCCTTGGAGACGCTGCAATGTATGGTCGAGCGGCGGGCCGGCGGCGAAAGTGGGGTGAAGTGGCTGCAAGCCTACCGGGGCGACCCTGTTTGGGAAGCGCATCACAGCGGGGTCTGGTCGCGCGAACTCTTTGAAAGCGCCTTGAGCCGCAGTCATACCTTGACCCCGTCGCGCCCTGGCTTTAATCACATTTTCCCCACCCTTGCTGAGCTGCGCGAACTGGTGAAAGAGCCGGTTGCCTATCACTATGAACATAACGATGGGCTACGCTGCACCATGTTGCTGCTCAACGGGTTGGTGCAGGATTTCAATTTTGCCGCCCACCTGGCGGATCGCGCCGAACCCTTTTCCACCCAGATGTATCTACCCATGCCGCCGGCGCGCACCACGTTGGCGAATTTCTTCTCGCCGCAGATCAACAATGTGGAAAAGATGTTTCTCACCGGCAAAGCGACTTACCCGGTCGAGCGCACCTTGTTGACCAGCGGCCTGACTACTGCCGGCGTCGAGAGCTTGCACCAAGGGCAGCAACGCATCGCAACACCCCACCTCGCCATTGCCTACCAGCCCACCGTTGCATCGACCTTCTGGCGGGAGGAACGCCCCCATCTTACGCCAACGCAGCAAACCGCCCCGACCTTGACAGCATCCCGCCAAACGGCGACACAAGCAGACGGTTCGCAACCTTTGCGCGTTGCTGTGTTGGCGACGGTTTATCGCTACCGCTCCCACGCCCAGCACTTCTGTGATCGCCTCATGGTCGGCTACCCGGTGGCCGGACGCTGGCATCGACCCAACCTGCAAGTCGTTTCACTCTATGTCGATCAGCGCCCCAGCAACGACCAGAGCGTAGATCGCGCCCGTGAGTTTGGCTTCAACCTCTACCCCACCATTGCCGAAACCCTGCGCTGTGGCGGCGACAAACTGGCCGTTGATGCCGTGCTGATTATGGCCGAACATGGCGACTACCCCGCCAATGCGAAGGGGCAAATTCTCTACCCGCGCTACGAGTTTTTCAAAGAGTGTGTCAAAGTCTTTGAGGCGGACGGGCGCGCGGCGCCGATCTACAACGACAAACATCTTTCCTATAGTTTTGTCAAGGGACAAGAAATGGTCGCCGACGCCCACCGGTTGTCCTTTCCGTTCCTGGCTGGTTCTTCCCTGCCGGTGACGTGGCGCCTGCCCGATGTCGAGTTGCCGTTGGGTTGCGTAATCGAAGAGGCGCTCATGGTCGGCGTGGGCATCTCTGACCCGATGGATTACCATGCCTTGGAGGCCATGCAATGCATGGTCGAGCGACGCAAGGGGGGCGAAACCGGCGTGCGTTCCGTGCAGTACATCGATGGCGATGCCGTCTGGCAAGCCGGCAATGAAGGGCGCTGGTCGTGGGAACTGCTGGAAGCGGCGCTCTCGCGCAGTGATACGCCGTGCGGCCTGCCCGATGAAGATGGACGGACGATTGACCTGATCCGCACCGGCCAGTTGCAAGCCCTGGTCAAGCAACCGGCGGCCTACTTCATTGAGTACAACGACGGCTTACGAGCAACCCTGCTCATGCTCAATGGCGCCATCAAAGATTTTTGCTTTGCGGCGCGGCTACAAGGGGAAGCGACGCCGGTCTCCACCCAATTCCTGTTGACGCCCGGCCCGAATGTCACCTATTCCGCTTGCCTGATCAGCAAGATCGAAGAGATGATTGTGACCGGTCGCGCCCCCTATCCGGCTGAACGTACTTTACTGGTGAGCGGCATGTTAGAAAGCTGCCTGACCTCAAAAGGGCAACAACAGGAACGGCTGACAACCCCCCAGCTCGCAGTAAGCTATCAAGCGCCGGTGATGGCGCAACATGCCGTCGCTTGAAGAATAGAGGCGCGGATTTAGCTTACGCGGAGCAGTCCCCTACCCTGCATAATCCGCGTAAGCTAAATCCGTGTCTGTACTTTCACACCCCGGATAAACCCACAATCGCGTAAACTACTGTTCAGAAAAGTTGTCATTATTTTTTGACGGTTTGCCCATTGTTGTGTAAGCTTTGCAAGAAAATACTCTTCTGAACTGTATTTGTTTTCATTCAGCAAGCGCAAGGAACCCAACAATGATGCAACGTTTTGGCAGGATGATATACGCTGTCCTCATTCTACTCGTGATCCTCCTCATCTTTTTCTTCTTTCGCAGTTGCGACCCCGCGCAACGCCTGCAAAATGTCGCGACCGATGTCGCGACAACCGGCAAAACGGTTTTAGATAGCAGTCTTATTTCTGCAACAAACGCACTCTCAACCACAACAGCCGTCGGCGTGCAGGGCGTCACCGAAGTGGTAAGCAAAACGACCCGACTGGCCGAAAGCGCCGTCGCATCGACCACGATGGCCATCAGCGATACGGCAGCGCTGGCCCAAGCTGGCGTCATTTCCGCCACCGATGCGCTCTCGGCCACAGCCGCCGCCGGCGTCCAAAGCGCCACCGGGGTGTTGAGCAAAACAACGCAACTGGCGGCGAGCGCCGTCGCATCGACCACGGCGGCCGTCAGCGATACGGCAGCGCTGGCCCAGGTTGGCCTCATTTCCGCCACCGAGCTGGTTAGCGCAACCATGAGCAACGCCGGCACGGTTCTCAGCACCACCGCCACCCTGGCAGAAAGCGGTCTCGTCTCAGTGACGGACGCCCTCAGTGCGACGACTGCCGTGGTTGCCACCGGCCTTGTTTCCGCCGGTGAACTGGTCAGCGACACAGCCGACATTGCCGGCGCCATGGCGCTATCCGCCACAGCGGCCCTGAGCGATACCTTGAGCGATGGCGCCGCGTTGGCAAAGAGCGTTCTTGTTTCCGGCACCGTTGCGCTTAGTCAAACAACGGTAGCAGCGGGGCGTGGGCTGATCTCCGCCACAGCGACCTTGACCGAACCGGCAACCCTGGTTACGTCCGGCGCGCCCTTGACCATCGGCGTGGTGAGCGAGGCAGCCACGTTGGTCGAGAACGCGGTCGTTTCGGCCACCCAACAGTTAACCGCAGCGGCCACCCTGGTCACGACCAGCGTGGCAACCGCAGCGGCGACGATTGGTGAACAGGCCAACATCGTCGAGACGGCCATCGGCGCGGCAGCCGAAACGTTAACCGAGACGGCGACATTGGTCGAAAACAGGGTGGTCTCGGCTACGGCAGCCTTGACGGAGGTCGCTAAAGTGGCGGAAGGCGCCGTCGTGTCAGCCACCGCGGCTTTGCGCGAAACCGTTGAACGAGCGGAAGGCGCCGTTGTGTCGGCAACGGAAGCGCTCTCGGGAACGGCTGAGATTGCGGAAGGCGCGGTTGTCTCCGCCACGGCAGTTTTGAGTGAGGCAGTGGGGCTGGGCGAGACCGCATTGGTGTCGATCACAACCGCGTTGACCGAAGCCACCGAACTGGCGGAAGGCGCCGTTGTGTCAGCGACTGTAGCTTTAACCGAAACGGCGGAACTAGCCGAAGGCGCCGTCGTATCAGCAACGGAAGCGCTCTCCGAAACGCGTGAGATCTTGGAAGGCATTGTTGTCTCGGCGACAGCAGCCTTGAGCGAAACGGCCGAATTAGGCGAAAGCATCGTCATCTCGGCCACGGCGGCATTGACGGAAACGGCTGAACTAGCCGAAGGCGCGGCGCTATCGATCACGGGGACTTTGACGGAAACAACCGGGGGGCTGGAAGGGGCGATTGTCGCCGCTTCCACAGCGCTCACGACAACAGATGCAGCGATGGCAGGCGCGGTCATGTCGGCCACGGCGGCATTGAGCGAGACAACGGCACTGGCCGAAGGTGCAGTCGTCTCAGCCACCGCCACTTTAACTGAAGGCGTCAAACTGGCCGAAGGCGCGGTCATATCGGCGACTACGGCGCTTACAGAAACAGGGGAGTTGGTGAAAGGCGTCATCGTCTCGGCCACAGAAGCGTTGAGTGAGCCCGCTGCGGTCGCCGCAGGGGCGCTTCTATCCGTTACAAAGGCGCTGAGTGAAACTGCTGCGGTCGCCGAAGGCGCCATCGTGTCAGCGACTGCAAGTTTGACCGAGAGCGCGGCGGTAAGCGAAAATGTGGCTCTGTCCGTCACGGAAGGATTGACCGAGAGCGCGGCTCTGGCGGAGGTCGCCGTTGTCTCTGCCACCGCAAGCTTGACGGAAACCGCTGTTGTGACCGCCGGCCCAAGCGTGTCAACTACCGCAGCAGTAAGTGGGACCACAGTCCTTCCCGCCGGCGTTGACTTGGCGACGACCACAAGGCTGACCGCGACCGGTGCGGTAACCGCAAGCACGTCAGTGACAACCGTTACGGCTATTAGCGCCACTGCAACTCTCTCCGCTACCCCGACGATCGCGACCAATGGGCTACTCAATGAGGTCGGCAAATTGATCGGGACGGGGATCGTCTCGGCCACCGATGGCTTGGTAGAACGCGCCGGGCTGACCGCAACGACGGAACTCACAGCCACGGGTGCACTATCCGCCGCTACCAGCATCACCGGCACGGCATCAGCGACAGGCACGAGTGAGCTATCGACGACAATGGCCCTCAGCCAAACCGCGCCGGTATCCGCCACGGTTGCCACCACGACGAGCAATGAAGCCGCCGTGAATATGGCCGACTTAAGCTGTACCAACGTGATCACCAATGGCGGCTTTGAAGCAGGTCAAGGGGGGTGGGCGCTGGGAAACACACCCTCTCCGGCAGCGTTGGACAACACGGCGCCCTATAGCGGCACAACGGCCTTGCGTCTTGGCGTCCCCGCTGGTGAACCGAACACGAATGCCCATTCCAGCGTGCGCCGGGCGGTGACTATCCCGGCAGACGCGGCCTTTGCCACCCTCTACTTCTGGCAACAAGCGCAGGGTGAAGGCGACAGCGCCGACTATCGGGAAGTTTTGCTGTTAACGGAGACTTTGGGCTTGATCACAACGCTCGCTCGCCAGCGGGATGCTGGTGATGGCCGCTGGCTCCAACAGTCCTATGACCTCTTGCCCTACCGCGGTCAAACGGTGAATATTTACCTGAATGTCTACAATGATGGTCGCCGCAGCCAGTTGTGGAGTGCTGTGGATGAAGTGGCAGTTGTGGTTTGTCGGGCGGTGCAGAAGTAGCAGATAACAGGTGGCAAGTGGCAGGCAGCAAGTGTGCAAATTCATGTTGACTACCTGCCACCTGCTACTTGCCACTTGCTACTTGCTCACCCAAACCGGGTCAGGGTGAATGTCAGGTTCAGGGCGGGAGCCGGCGTCGGCGCGGCCACTGCCTTCGAGGCGGCTGATGGCGCGCACAGTCATGTCGTGGTCAACGCGGATTTGGCAGGAGAGGCGCACGCCGCTGAGACCCCGCTCGGCCAGCTTATCCTTCTCGGCCTGGGTCATCAGGCTCGGTTCGCCCGCCACAAATTCGACGCGACAGGTGGTGCAGCGACAGTTGCCGCCACACGCATGAAGTTGATCGACGCCGGCCTCGTCCACCAGGGCGAGAACCAGCCGCTTGTTCGCCGGCACCTCAAACGTGCCATACCCTTCGACGGTCAACTTTGCCATGAACTTCTACTCCTTTGTTGATTTTGGTATGATTGGGTGTAGGAATTGCGTTGGTTGGTTAGTATAGCACGAAGGCGACAAACCAACTAACCAACCGACCTTTGATAACTTACCGCTGATATTGCCCGGCGCCTTGCCCGTAGCCGGTCAATTCGACATAGCCGACGCCTTGAACGGTCTGGTCGGCGATGGTCCCTGCGATGGTGACAGCGCCTTCCCAGTAGACAAAACTGACTTCCATCTCCTGGTCTTGGATGAGTGGTTCTACAGTCAACACAAGGTTCAGCCGGGGAATCGCCACCTGCCAGCCGGACGGGTAGGTGATCTGGGTTCGTGGGCTACTCCACTGCGCCGATGCGGTCAACGTGAGATCAGCAGCCGTAATCGTTTCTTGCTTGCCGTCGGCGGCGACATAGGTGCCTTCAAACTGGGGCATCACGCCGCCGTCACTGGTGCGCACTTGGGCCAGCATCAACACGGCGCCATTGTCCAGTTGCATACTAAACCAGTCCCAGCCCACGGCATTGGCGCTGAGGGCGCTGGTGCCAAATTCGTGATCCATCCAACTGAGGCCGGTGACATCAACGGTTTCGCCCTGACTTGTTACCGTGCCGACGGTCTCCACTTGCACTAAACTGTAGTAGTAGCTGGCATTGCCGGCTTCCGGCCCTTTCTGGCTCAAGCCTTGCTTACCATGCAACACCGGCGGGCGCGTTTCGCGCAAGATGAGATCCAGGGCGACGGTTCCCCCTTCGCCGGGGGCATTGGCTTGTAGCCGGGTGACGCCCGGTTCGGCAGTGCGCACCGACCAATCTTCCAGCCAGACAGCGTAGGCCGGTTCACCGGTGGCGCCGGCCAGTCCGCCGGCGCCGCGACTGAAGCGTTCAAAGCTTTGGTGGTCATTGGCCGCCCCATTGGTAACAGCAAAGTGGGCCATATAAATCTGATTGGTCGCCAGCTCGGATGTGCGTTCCGGCAGGTCAGGCGTTAACGCGCTGCGAAAAAAGGTGAGCTGATAACCATAGTGGTTGCCGGCGCTGTCGGTTAGGTTGCCGGTGTAATACCACCACTCGGTGCGGTATTCGGGGTGGGCGCCATGATCGCGCGGGAAGACAAAGGCCATCGGTTCGTAGGCGCGGGCAAAGGCTTCATCCGCCGGGCCACTGAGCGAAGCAACCACATTGGCGCTGACCAAGCGCGTCTGGTCGGCGCTGCTGCACCCGCTCAGGCTTATAGTAACAATCATTAACCCTAACCAAAACAGACGAAACCGCCGCATACCTTCATCCTTGCCAACGTACCGTGGGTAGATTGCCACGATTATGCGGCAAGCGTTGAAGAGATTCTGTCATCTCAAGTCCGATTGCCAGGCGACGGGAATCTTTTCGCCATAGACAATCTGGTTGGCGCCGAGAAAGGTTGCCAGGTGGGCAATGGTTTGGGCCACAGCCTGGCCGGTGGCGGCGTCGAGCGGGGTGGTCGCTTCGGGGTAGATGGCGTTGATAGTCAACACCCCTTTCTTCCAATCCATTTTGGGGTCAAGACGACCGATCAATTGGTCGCCGTGAAGGATGGGCAGGACATAGTAGCCGTACTGGCGTTTCGCAGGCGGCACATAGATTTCGATGCGGTAGAAGAAATTCCACATCAACTCCGTGCGATCACGGTCGCGGATCAGGTTGTCAAAGGGGGAGAGCAGGGTGGTGCGCGGTTGCCAGTCGCCGGCCTGGATGGTCTCCAGCAGCGGCAGCGTATCGATATGGATAAACCAGTCGCCCGACCACCCTTCGACCGTAACCGGCAGCACCTTTTTCTCTTTTTGCAAGCGCTTCATCGCTTCGGGCAATTTGATGTAACGGCGTTCAATAAAGTGGCGTTGAATATCCCGTGTTCGCCCGATACCCAACGCCCGTAGCGACTTCTGCGCCGCATCATAGGTGATTTGGGTGTCACGCCAGCCGCCGGTTGGTTTGGTGACCGGCAGCACCCGTTCAGCCAAGTCCCACCACCGTTCCAGGCCATTGCGTCGCGCCACCATGATCTGCCCCGATAGCCAGAGGTGATCGAGCATGTACGCCACACTGCGCCCCGATGTCCAGCCGCCGGATGACCAGGGAACCAGGGTGCTGTCCTCAAAATCCTGGGTGCGCAGCGGGCCGCGCGCCGCCAACTCATCCAAAATGAACTGCCGAAAGGCGGCATTCTCTTTGACCCAGGCCGTAATCCGTTTTGACCAGGCCGAGCCGCTTTTGCCATAGCCGCGCATCATGCGTTCGTGGATCGGGTAATCTTCGACCAGCACCAGCGAAGCACAGTGCGCCCAATATTCAAAGAGGTGGCGCTCTTCTTGCACCAACCGGTGAAGATAGTCGCGATCATAGGTGCCCAAGCGGCTCCACAGCACCAGATATTGGGTGCGTTCGACGACGCGAATCGGGTCGAGTTGCAGACAGCGCAGTTGGCGGACGGTATCGAGCATGGCGGCGTGAGGGTCGGTGGGGTAAGGGCCGGCTAACCCCTGGGCGGCGATGGCAAGACGACGGGCAATGGTGGGGGTGAGGGTGATGGTTTTGGCTTTCATGGTTGCTCGTGTGGTTAAGCGGGCATGGGGAGCGCGGCGCCTAGCGGATTCCCGCCCCCTCGACTGCCGTCAGTCGGCGCTACGTGACTGAGGTGGTGCAGGAAATCATGGCCGTTTTGGTGTAAATCGCCGCCGAGGGGGAAGGCGAGGGTGCGCACACGGATGTTGCCGATGGTGGCGTCGAGCGGGGTAGCCGGTGGTTGGGGGTAGAGTAAGACAGCTTCGGTAGCGCCTTTGGCTTCAGCATAGGCGACAACCTGGGCGACATCGGCGGTATCGACGCGGGCGGCAAGCTTGTATTTGGTGTCCATCACACAGCGGACGGCGCCGCTCTGGGCGTCGTAGAGCACCAGGTCAATGGCAAAGCGTTGGTCGCTGGTGATGGGGTGGGTCTCCTGGATTTGCAGCCGCCACTGGGGGCTAAGGTTTTGCTGGAGCCAGGCGGCGACAAAGCGTTCATAGAGCCGCGCCATCTCGACCACAAAGGGGATGGCCGGCCGGTCGCCCAGCAGGTGCGAGGGGCCATTATGTTCGAGAAAAAAGGCGCAGAGGCCGTGGAGCGGCGCATAGTCCTGATTCAGCCGGCTGTAGCTGCGCCGCCGACATTCCCACGCCGTCACCGGTTGCGCCGAGACTTGTCCTTGCAGGGTGCGCACCACCTGGCGAACGGTAAAGGCGGAGCGTTCACGGCAGAGCGTACTACGGGCAATCTGTTGCAGGGTCCAGAGTAAAATTTGATTGTCGGCCACATCGGCGGTGTATTCATGAAAGCGACAGGGCAATTCGGTGCGCACCGGTCGTTGCAACACCGCCGCCACCTGAAGTTGTCCGCGCAAGTAGGGCAACAGGGCTTCCTGGGTGCGGTAGGCGCGGTGCAAGCCCTGACGGCAGCGGCTCAACACCCGTTGCGCCAGCAGCAGCGCCAACAGTTCATACAATTCGGGAATACTCTGGGCATTGAACCAACCGTCAAAGAGGCGAAAGGCTTGCAGGTCGTAGGCCACCTCGACCATACGCAAGAGGGTGCGTAGCGCGACTTTGGGCTGCAAGGAAATTCCCAAGGCTGGTGTCAGCGGTAAGTAGCCGGCCCACCCCAAGTTGGTCAACCGCCAACAGCCGCCGGTTTTGAACGAAGGCGGTTCGATCTCGATCAGATGCCGATAGTCGCGCCAGAGTAGTTGGGCCGCGGTTTCGGGTAATAGGCTGGGGTTGACCAGGAGCGGTTGGTATTCGGTTAGGGTGATTGATGACGAAGATGTGCGCATTGATAGGCTCACCCTTAATTGAACAAAACAGATAAGCCAGTGGTTACCGTTGCCAACAATTCATCCTCAAAGGCGCACTGCGTTTGGTGGGCACGGTGCGATAGGCGTTGGTATAGGTTTTGTGGTATGCGTACTGTCACCTGTGTAGCGATTACCTGTGTCATGAGCGTAACCCTTTTCACTTACCCCAGCAGAACATTTGTTTGGCAACAATGCTGCTATCGTACCATGAGTATAAAATTTCGGCAAAGCAACCGACACGTAAACAATTATCATGAGTCAGGTACGTTGGTCTGGCCCACTGGTGCTGACATTGACCCAATCGTATTGCATGATTGGCCGCAACATGGCGATGCGATCATCCAGCGGCGACAACAATTTGCCGTTACAGTTTGATCCGCCGCAGGGACGCGGAGCGCCCAACCTGCATTCCGCCGCAGAGCAGCGGAACGAGCAGAAACTTACCCTGCTAACAGCGGCTCGATCTGTGTCCAGCGAAAGGCGGCGACGCGCTCCGGCTGGTCAAAGAAATATTCTTCCAGGTAGGGTTCAATCTCCAGTTGCCAGATGTCGGGTAGCTCATCGGCCAGGGCGGGGCGGAGGAAGAAGGAGTGACCGATGGCGTAGTGGGCATCGCCGATCTCGCTGTTGACGCGGCGGAGGAGGTCGATCAGCGGCTCGACCGGGAAGCCGGTGGCCTGTTGGGCGTGGAAGCGGCGCAATACGCCATAATCGGGTTGGAGCGCAATAAAGGCAAAGCGGCGACGTAGGGCGTGGTCAAGCAGGGCAATCGAGCGGTCGGCGGTGTTCATGGTGCCGAGGATGCGCACGTTAGACGGAATCGTAAAGGGGCGACCATCGGCGGCGAGACGGGCAGTGCGGGTGCGATATTCCAACAAATACATCAACTCGCCAAAGACGCGCGCCAGATCGGCCCGGTTGATCTCGTCGATGATCAACACGCAACGCCCACTGCACGTCGCTGCCCGTTGGCAAAAAGTCAGGAAGCGCCCCGGAATCACCTCATAGCGCACCTGTCCGTCAGCGTTGGACTGGGGGCGAATCCCTTGCACAAAATCCTCATAGGCATAGGCGGCGTGAAATTGCACCACCTCGACAAAGCCGTCCGCACCACCGACCAGGTGGGCGGCCAGTTGTTCGGCCAAAAAGGTTTTGCCGACGCCGGGCGGGCCGTAGAAAATCGCCTGCCCCTTGCGCTCAATGGCGTTGACCCAGCGCGCCAACGTTGTTTCCGGCAAGAAGGTGACAGCCGCACAGGCCGCCAGTGGATAAGGTGGGGCATTCGCAAGCAGTGGCGTAGCTGTCATTGGCGCAGAGAGAGGAGTTGTCGGCTGGTCAGCTTCCGTTCCTGCCGGAGCGGGCGGCGCTGCTGTCGGCTCTGCCGCCGTCGTTGGCGGGGTGATTTCATAGGTTACGGGTGTTTCAGCCAGACGCCGGATGGTCGTTGATTCATCGCGTAGCGAAGCGGAAAGCCGCTGCTGATAGAGCGTCTCGGTAAAGAGGGTAGCGGCTCCCTCTTCGGTCAGCGCCAGCGCCATCCCGGCGGGGGTCAGACGCCAAACACCTCGCTGGGCAGAATCGAGCAAACCGGCGCGTAAGAGGAGACGGCGCGCCTGGTAGAGCTGTTGTTTGTTCTGTTCAGCATGACCGGCTTTCTTGCTTTTGGGGCCATCGACCTGTAGCAACACGGCCTCGACCACCTCGCCGGCGCGGCTACTGCCGCCTAGCGCCTGCAACGTGTTGACCAGTGGCGCCAGAAAACGCACAAACTCCGGCGGCGCATTCTCTGTGGCAGCCTGCGTTGTGGGCAGCTCAACCCGCTCAATGGCCGGCGCGGCGGCTAAGGCCGCAAACCGTTCAGCAGCAACCGCGACCAAGCCCTGGCTCCACCCTTCGCCCGGTAAGCGACGCGAGGTCAAATCGCGCCATTCAACCGGGTGGCGATGCCCCTGGGGCAGTTCCGGCACATAGTAATAGGAGCCGCCGATCGTGCCGATGCCCAAGACGATATTACCCCGATGCACCAAAACTTGGTCGCCCTCTTGCAGTTGTCGGGCAAAGCGCCAGACCTGCTCGGCGCTGCCCTTGCGCCAGTCGGGATGTTGGGCAATCAGGCTGTCGCGGCGTTGGGCGAACTCCTGTTTGCGCACCCCGCTCAGGTCGCCCAGTTCATCCCAGCCGGCGGTGATCATTTTGCCTTCACGCCACTCCTGCCAGAGCCAGCCATCGTCATCAAGGCCCAGCGTCCAATAACGGCGGGGGCGGAAACGGAAATCCTTCGCCGTCACCAGCCAGTGACAGAAGAGCAGAAAGTGATCACTACGCAGCAGCGGCGCCACTTTTTTCCAACCCAAGATCCCTGACAGGTGAGTCAACAAACGTTGGAGGGCAGCGTTGGCCGCCGGATAGTCGGTCAGTGACTGGGTAAAGGCGCTGTCGGTAAAATAGTTGAGCGTCCGCCGTACATGCTGGCTAAACAACTGATATTGTTCCGGGCGCAGGGCATTGAGGATCGGCGAGAGAATCCCGCTCTGAAAACCGGTGGTGTAGGGCAAGAGGCGAAAAGTTTGACAGGCAACGATCAACTGTTTCGGTTCATCCACGGCCTGGCGCACAAAATTCAAAATCGCCGCCGCCACGACCGGCCACTCGTCCGGCTGCGTCCAACCGGCGGCTTCGTACCAACTGCGCAAATCGCCCACCACCGCCGCTGCCGGGTGGATCCAGGCGCCCCGCCAACGATTGCGCGGCGCATCGATATAGGGCAATAACTTGAAGAGCACCGCATCGGTGATCGGTTCGCCCCGTTGGGATTGCTTGAGAATTTGCTGATACTGTGGTTGGGCGACCTGACGCGCATCGACCAACGCGGCCAAAAACATCTGCGCCGCTTCACTACCCAGGTATTGTTGTTGGAATTCCTGCCAAAGTGCGGTTAACTCGCTCTCTTTGGCTGGGGCTAAAGGTTGTTCTGGCGAAATGTTCATTAATGGTACAATGGATCGAGCTAAGCGATTGAGAGATTTGCCAAGGTAATCTCGCAATCGCATCTATACCCGGACGCAACACACATCAGTCGTCATGAACTGGCTACACCCATACTCATGAAAATCTGCTTTTGCTCAAAGATTGCGCAGATTTCACATTATAACTGATTACACGAAATTTTGCCATAACACACATTGCATTTGCTGCGGCAGTAAAGGAGAACATTATATGCAACTAACTAACAAAGTGGCCGTCATCACCGGCGGCGGCAGTGGCTTTGGCGAGGGCATTGCCACTTATCTGGCGCAACATGGCGCCACTGTGGTGGTGGCCGACATCAATGAAGCCGCGGCGCAACGAGTGGCGGGCGCCATTACCGCCGCCGGCAGCCGCACTTTGGCCGTGCGCACTGATGTCAGTCAGAACAGTTCGATGGGGGAACTGGTGGAGACGGTGCAGGGCGCCTTTGGGCAACTTGACATCTTTATCAACAATGCCGGCATCAGCCATAAGAACGGCCCCCTCACTGGTGTGGATGAGGCGACCTTTGATCGGGTCTTTGCCGTCAATGTCAAGAGCATTTACTTGAGTGCGCTCCATGTCGTGCCGCTTTTTCGCCAACAGGGGGGCGGCGTCTTTTTAAATATTGCTTCGACCGCCGGCCTGCGCCCGCGACCGGGGTTGACCTGGTATAATGGCACCAAGGGTGCGGTCATTACCATCACCAAGTCGATGGCGGTGGAGTTGGCCCCCGACAAGATTCGAGTCAACGCCATCAACCCCGTCGCCGGTGACACGCCGCTCTTGGCCCAGTTCCTGCCCGGCGAGGATACGCCGGAGATCCGCCAGAAGTTTATCAACACCATCCCCCTCGGTCGCCTGAGCCGGCCCTTAGATATTGCCCGCGCCGCGCTCTTCCTAGTCTCGGATGAAGCGGAGTTTATCACGGGTGTCTGTCTGGAAGTGGATGGCGGGCGGTGCATTTAGGTGATTGGGTGATTCGGTGATTTCGACAAGCTCAATCACCGAATCACCCAATCATCAAAGGAGCAGAGTAACGATGAATGCAACAATTCAACAAGCCCTCGATCAAGATGAAACGATTGACATTACGACTATCGGGCGCAAGAGTGGTCAGCCCAAGCGCATGGAAATTTGGTTCCGCCGGGTCGCCGGGCGCACCTATATCACCGGTACGCCGGGGCAACGCGACTGGTACGCCAATCTGCTGGCCGAGCCGCGCTTCACCTTTCATCTCAAAGAGTCGGTGCAGGCGGATCTGCCGGCGCGGGCGCAACCGATTACCGACCCAGCCGAGCGCCGCCGCATTTTGGCCGACCCAGTCATGCGTTGGTATCAACAACAGGTAGGCTCGTTAGATGAATTGGTGGCGGGCAGCCCCTTAGTCGAAGTGCTATTTGAGGAAGACGAGGAATGAGCATAACAACCGACACCTTTAGTTTGCCTGTGAAATCACTGGCAGGTAAAACGCGTAGGGTGTTACAAACAAAGTTTGCGGTTCCCAACTCTGACCTTGATCCACCGAACGGTAGAGGCGGCAACTACCTTCGCCCTCCGGTTTGACCACTGCCCAAAACTCCAATGTTTGCGAGAAAGTTGCGCTGTGTTGTATGGTAGTGATAACCAGCGGCGGGATTGTACCAAAGGGAGTAGCATGCCGGATACCGACTAAAGCGGGCGAGGATTGCTGCCATAGTTGTTGAAAAGAAGTGCCGCCGTCATGCGAAATGTAAATTCCTGAATCGGTGGGCAAACTACTACGACCAACAATGATCATAGTTTGGTCGCTCTGATAGGTTGGCGACAGTGCAGCGTGAACAGCAGAGAGAGGAGATATGTTAATTCGTTGCCAGCTTGCGGCGGCATCTACTGTTTTATAAAATTCGCGAAGGCCCCAAGCCTGTGTTGCGACAAATAGTGTTTGATCTTGAGCAAATTGGGGCGAAATGATCAACCAGGAATCATTGGTGTTCTGCCCCCTTGTTAAACCATTACTGGCAGCAGCCCAGCTTTGTCCGGCATCGACACTTTTGAGGACATTAACAAAGGTGCCACGACCATAGACATTGGCAAATATCATCCCATCCTGAGCAAATGCAGGCGAAAACCGGATAGGATAGATACTAGCGAATGCAGTTTCTGTATATACTTGCTGCCAGGTCATGCCATCATCAATGGATTTGTACAACTCCCCATGCCCTGGAAAGGTAACGTTACGGTAAACAGATACCATCATTGTATTTGTTGCCGGCGAAGGATAAAATCTAACCTTATCGTCTTGGGCAAAGGGTAATTGCGTAATCATCTGCCACGTCGCACCCTGATCGGTAGATCGAAATAGTTCTTTAGTATCATCATTATAAAGATAAAGGATTTTGTCTTGAACAGCCCTCAGTTGATGCCACTGACTTGGTGTTGAAAGTTCTTTCCAGCCAGCATTAGTGACTCTAAACAGTAAATTACCAGTGGAGGCTATGAGCAAGTCTTGATTGAAAATAAATTGGTCATCATAACAATTGACAGGTGTTCCTTGTGTTTGTGCAAAGGTAATATACGGCAAACAAGCTAGAAACAGAACCACTGCTACCCTGATCATTTGCCATCGTCTGAAAATTGACATGATTGCCTCTAATTCTCCCAAGTAACTCCTCTCCTTGTAATTATTGAGGATGGAAAGAGCGCTACTATTCCTCGCATATTCCACCCTCAATAATCATCAGCTATTAGGGTTGCCATTCATTCCATTTTGTGCCAAGCAGCGTTGGGGATCCAGTTTCACCAGGCTGAGTTAGTAAATCTGTGCGGCTATATTTACAATCTTTGTCGGGGCCTGCATCGTGTCGATAAGTAGTGAACCAAGAAATAGCATCATACCCTGGATTACCGGTACCCTTAAACCAGTCTTGAATCGGCTTCATCACCTCTGTATAAACTTGATTCAAATTCTGTGTTGCAGCACTGTCACTACAATTCAGAAAGCCTGTTTCAGTAATCCAAATTGGTAGGCTCCCCAAACCTAAGTCAACATGCCTCTCACTGTACCACTTGTTTGCTGCGGCAATCGCCTCATTACTTAATTGCGTGACACAATCTTGCGTTGTACAGAGAATCAAAACGCGACCAGTTGATGTTGTTGGCCAAGCTGGAGCATTGGCAATGCCAGGATACAGATGAACATGGACGCCATCCATCTTTAAGGGTTGGCCGGGGTTCGAGTTTCGGACTCGCGTAACAAATCTTGTCCACCAGTCTCGCGTTCCTGCACTGTTGAGCCAGGTTAAGCCACCAGCAAATACTTTTGCATTCGGATCAGCCCCCTTGATGGTATTGTAAACGGTAATGTAATAATCAGCGGTAGCCTCAGGCGCTCCGCGTACTTGAGGACTACTGCCTACCGGATATTGACCACACTGGTTTAGGTCATCTGGTTCATTAAGGACAAGCCAAACCCTACCGCGAAAGTCGAGCTGATAATCTTCCGCCGCTGCTTGTTGAATTGTATACAGTACACCCTCTTTATTGGTTTCAGACATGGCTGTACACCAAACCATGGGTACATACCTCACATCATTACTTCGGTACGGAATATATCGAAATCGCCAATCGTAGTACCACTGAAAATTAAGTGCGGTAAGATTTGCTCCCACCGTACGCGTCGCCTACAACTGCCAAGTATCACCAATGGACTTTTTGCCATAGGTAATGTAGGTTGCTGGTTTTCTGTGAATCAATGGAAAGAAAAACTTGGTTGCTACTTGCAAACTTCGCCCTCCCATAGATGATTCAAAACCTGTCACAGCTACTGCTTCTAATGCAGCATTTTTGGGCTCTGGATCTGGCAAAGATTCTGTCGTAGACGCGGGAAGGATGGTTGGCACAGCAGTTACCGGTGCCGTGATAGTCGGTTCTGGTGACACAATGGGTGTTGGTACTGGTGTTGATTGAAAAGGCGACGTGTTAGGCAGAAACAACTCAAGCACGTAGGGGGTTGCCAGCGTTGGATCAGCCGGATCTGGCGTAAGCATGATGGGGGTTACAGTAGCTGGTACTGTCGATGCAGTGGGAGTTGCGAGGGGGCTGGTTGGTTGAGGCGACGGGACAACCGATGCACATGCAAAAGGGGTAGCATCAAAAACACAAACAATTGCAAAAAAAAATGGCACACAGAACAAGAGAAGTCCAAAACTTTGGCAGAGTCATCATGTTAGCTTTCTCCTAGAGGTAGATAGTGCTGCAAAGCGAAGAACTCAAAGTGAAGTATAACATTTGAACCTTTTTCTACAAAATAGCACAACAAATGAAATAAGCAATTTTACATCTATAGTATGCTGATTGAAACAGTAAGTGCAAAAATACCTCCACAACGCAGAAAGTAACATTTTTCATGAAACTGCCTTTTTCAGGGTAAGTTGATGGTGACGTCCATTTCATGCTATACTCACTATCGCCATACACATTGACATTGGTGTTTCGATGGTTAAAGTGCAACCCATCAAACAAGAGCAAATTTTAAAGGAAGTAAACCATGAAAGTTGAACTCGCCTATGGGCGGAATGGGTTGGCCGTGGATCTTCCAGCCGCCACCGAAGTCGTCACTGCCCGCTTTACGCCAGGTGCGCCGGATGAACGCACCGCTTTGTTACAGGCCCTGCGTGCGCCGATTGGTTCACCGCCCTTGCGCAATCTGGTCAAATCGGGCAATCGTGTAGTTATCGTTCACACAGATATTACCCGCGCCACGCCGAATGACCGCATTCTGCCGGTGATTTTGGCCGAGTTGGAAGAAGCAGGGATTGCGCGCCAGGACATTACCTTGCTAAACGCCCTCGGCACCCACCGCCCCCAAACCGATGCAGAGTTACGGGGGATGTTGGGCGATTTTGTGGTGGACAACTATCGCTGTCTGCAACATGACGCCTTTGATGACGCCAATCTGGTCTATCTGGGTCACACCACCAACAACCACCCGGTGCGCATCAATCGACGTTTTTATGAGGCGGATGTCAAGATCCTGACCGGCTTTATTGAACCGCACTTCTTTGCCGGCTTCAGTGGCGGCCCCAAGGGTGTGCTGCCGTCGATTGCCGGTTCGGAGAGCGTCTTTACCAATCACGGGCTGGCGATGATCGCCCACCCCAAGGCCACCTGGGCCAACACGCAGGACAACCCCATTTGGGAAGAGATGCGCGAGGCGGCGCTCATGGCGAAACCAACCTTCCTGCTCAATGTCACCCTCAACGCCGCGCGCCAGATTACCGGCGTCTTTGCCGGCGACATGTTGCAGGCCCACACCGCCGGCTGTGCGTTTGTCCGTCAGAGCGCCATGACACCAGTGGCTGAACCCTATGACCTTGTGGTGACAACCAACAGCGGCTACCCGCTCGACCAAAATCTCTACCAATGTGTCAAGGGCATGAGCGCGGCCCGTCAGATTGTGCGCAAAGGGGGCACGATCATCATGGCCGGTGCGTGTCAAGATGGGCTGCCCGATCATGGCAAGTATGCCGCGCTGCTACGCGAAGGCGGGTCGCCGCAAGGGGTGTTGGATCTCATCGCCCGCCCTGGTTTTAGTGAGCAGGATCAGTGGCAAGTGCAGATTCAAGCCCAGCTACAACTCCACGCCGCCATTCAGGTCTACAGCGATGGGTTGAGCGACAGTCAGATTACACGCGCGCTCTTTACGCCTTGTCGTGATATTCCTGGAACCGTTGCCCGCTTACAGGCGCACTATGGCTCACAAACGCGGATCTGTGCCATGCCGGAAGGGCCGCAGACAATTGCTTACCTGACCAATGGTCATTAAAGCGTAAGTGATGGGGGACGCAGAGCGTCGGGGACCCCCTGGGCGCGGCATTCCGCCGCTGAGCAGCGGAACGCACCGTCTGGACGCGCGTGGCTGTCTTCTCGGTTACTATAGCCAGCCGCGGCGGCGGAAGAAGTAGACCATGCTGCCGCCGATCAGGAGGAACGAGAGCCAGACCAACGGATAGGCCCACGGTTGGTCAATTTCAGGCATGAAGGTAAAGTTCATGCCGTAGACGCCGGCGATAAAACTTAACGGGATAAAGATGGTGGAAATCATGGTCAGCACCTTCATCGTTTCGTTGATGCGATTGTTGACCAGGGCAAAGTGGGTTTCGATGGTGCTGCCGGAGAGGTCGCGCATACTGTTGGCCAGGTCGCTCAGGCGCGCCAGGTGGTCGTAGGCATCTTGAAAGTAGATGCGCGCCTCGGCGGGGATGATGTTGTAATTATTATGCGATAGCTTATAGAGTA
Source organism: Caldilinea sp. CFX5 (assembly GCA_021405325.1). The sequence goes on from QWII01000036.1 coordinate 69,571, forward strand.
ACTCGCGTTGGGGCGTCAGAATACGGGTGAGCCGCAAGGCGCTGCTCTTGGCAGTCAGAATGTCGTTGAGCAGCCGCTCTTCCTCCTGGCGCTTGGGCTGGCTGCGAAAAATTTGATCGCCCAAGAGTTCCAACTGCTCCTCAAAGCGGTCGATGATCGGTGTATAGGTGTCGATCTGGCGGTCGAGCAGCTCATACAACAAAAAGGCCGGCCCGCGCGACAGCCCATTCTGCTGATGATTCTCCGGCAGCCACAGCCGATCAATCGAGGTGCGTGGCTGGTCATGTAAGGTAATGAGAAAGTTGGCGCCGAGAAAGACATCCACCTCATCGGTATGAATGTCCATCCGCTCATCGCCCAGGGTGACGGTGTGAAAGACCAGATAGAGGTAATTGCCGTAATCATCCACTTTGGGGACATGGGAATCACTAATGGCGTCTTCCACGGCCAAAGGGTGAAAATGATAGAGTTGGCGCAGCACCCAATCGCTCTCTTCGGCGGTTGGCGCCATCAGGTCGATCCAGATGCGCGCTTGATTATCGCGAATGGCGCTCGTCAGTTGATCCTTTGCCAGATCCATCAAAATGGTGCCACTGCGGTGGCGGTAGAGGGTACGAATCATAAAAGTAGTCAGTTCAGGACTAAAAAGGTAACTATCTATACAGGCCGCGCGTAGCCGGTCCGTGACCGGCGACTGGACGCCGGTCACGGACCGGCTACGCGCGGCATAGTTACCTAAAAAGTTATAAAAATTGTACGAAACCAACCCGCTGTTTGACACAATCAATGAGACACAGTACCATTGGAAGCTAAACAAAACGTCGATATGCGCCAAAAGGCCGATGTAAAGTATTCTTCTATGGTAAAAAAGCAGTATCCACGCCCAACGCCGCTAGGTGCGCCCATTCTCGTCAACAACCAGGCCGGCTTTACCCAAATGCTCGCCCACTTGCGGACACAATCCATGCTGGCCTTGGATACGGAAAGCAACAGCCTCTTCCGCTATTATCCCAAAGTTTGCTTGATTCAGCTAACGGCGCCCGTGGACGCGCACCAGGTTGAACCGACGGCCATGGTTGATTATTTACTGGATCCCTTAGCGCTCAAGAATATCAGTGCGTTGGCGCCGCTCCTCAGTGACCCGGCAACGACCGTGATCATGCACGCGGCTGAGAACGATATTATCATTCTGCAACGTGATTTCAACTTTCAGTTTAGTAATGTTTTTGACACCCAACTAGCCGCCCGCATTTTGGGCTGGAAACAGGTGGGGTTGGCCGCCATTTTGCAAGAGCAGTTCGGTGTGGCGAGCGACAAAAATATGCAACGCACCGACTGGGGCCAACGCCCGCTCAACCAGAAGCAGACCACCTATGCCCAAATCGATACCCATTACCTGCCGACGCTGCGGCTCCGGCTGATTGAGCAGTTGCAACAAGCGGATCGCTGGGAAGAGGCGCAGGAAGCGTTTGCCCTGCTGCGTGATGTCAATTACCATGAGCCGGCGACGCGCAATTTCTGGCAGATGAAACATACGCGCGATGTGCCGGAAGCGGCGCTTAATGTCCTGGAAGCGCTCTGGCAATGGCGCGAAGCCGAAGCTCAGCGCCGCGACTGGCCCCCCTTCAAAATCATGACCGATGCCCAACTGGCGCAACTCGCCACCGTCCAACCCGCCAGCGAGGAAACCATTTCTCGGCTACACGGCTTTGGCCCCAAGGTTGCCAAACAGTATAGCAAAGTGTTGATCGCCACGATCCAACGGGGTCAACAACAGCCCATGCCCACCCCCCCGGAAACCATCTTGCGCCCTGAACAGTTGGTGTCAAAAGCGGTGCTGAATCGTTTTGAAACCCTCCGCCACTGGCGCACCGACGTGGCCGAAAAACGGGGCGTCCAGCCGGATATTGTCTTCACCAACACCACCCTGCTGGCGATTGCCCAGATGGAACCCAAGGCGGTCGAAGATTTACGCGCCATCCCCGAAATCGGCCCCTGGAAGGCGCGCACCTATGGCCCCGCCATCCTCGCCACCCTACGTAAGACAAAATAAAATTGGTTCACAGAGGACATAGAGAAGGCACAGAGATACACAGAGATTGATGGAGAAAAATCTCTGTGTATCTCTGTGCTTCCTCTGCGCTCTCTGCGAACGGCTTTTACGCCAACGCCGCCGCCAGCGCTTCCGCAATATGGATTGGTCGCCGTTCGGCAAACTGTTCGATCTGGTGGCGACAACTGGTGCCGCTGGCGACAACCACTGTATCAGGCGCAGCGGCGCGCACAGCGGGCAGTAGGCGATCTTCGGCAATCCGGCGGCTCACCTCGTAATGAGCAGCCTCATAGCCAAAGTCACCGGCCATGCCGCAACAGCCGCTGGCGATCACCTCAACCTGATAGCCGGCCGCTTTGAGCGCGGCAACGCTGGCGTCATTGCCGACCAACGCCTTTTGGTGGCAGTGACCATGCAGGAGCGCCTTGCCCGGCTGGGGACGCCAGATGGCCGGGAAGCGTTTGGCCGTCACTTCGCGCACAATAAATTCCTCAAAGGTAAAGGCGCCACTCGCCAACAACTTCGCCCGTGGTTGATCGCTGGCTAAGGTAAGATATTCGTCGCGCAAAGTGAGGATACAGCTTGGCTCGATGCCGACAATCGGCACGCCTTGGGCGACATAGGGCGCCAACAAAGCGACATTGTGATCGATCCACGGCTTGGCCTTATCCGCCTGCCCGCCGGTGATCAACGGGCGACCACAGCATTTGCGACCGGTCGCCAAGTGGACATCGTAGCCTGCTGCCGCCAGCACCAAGGCCGCCGCCTCGCCAATTTGTGTTTCATTGAAGTTCGTCCAGGTGTCATGGAAGAGGACCACCGTGCCGTTCGGTGCGTCGCCGGTAGGCTTGGGGCCGGCGGTTTCAAACCAGCGGGCGAAACTTTGCGACGCATAGCGGGGCAGATCGCGTTCGGGGTGGATGCCGATCTTTGCCATGATTGTTTTGGACAATGGCGTTTTCAAGCCCCAGTTGACCAGATCGATGACCGGCGCCGGGAATTTGAAGAGAAACTCATTGAGCATCGGCAGCCAGCCCATCATGCGGTTGAAGAGGGGCAGCCCGTTGCGCTGGTAGTAATGCACCAGATACTCAGCCTTGATCTTCGCCATATCCACCGCCGACGGACACTCGCTCTTACAGGCTTTGCAGCCCAGACAGAGATCCATGACATCATAAAGCTCAGGCGAGAACAACTCCTCCGGCGGGATGCGACCGGCCATGGCGTTGCGCAACGAGTTGGCGCGGGCGCGTGTGGTGTCCTTTTCATCACGAGTCGCCATATAGCTGGGACACATGGTGCCGGCCCCCAGTTTGCGACAGACGCCGGCGCCGTTGCACATCTCAATCGCCGGGGCATAGCCGCCATCGGCGCCCCAGTCGAAGACCGTCTTTAGCTCGATGGTCTGATAAGTCGGCCCCATGCGCATGTTATCACTAGGAGAGGGTGTATCGACCACCTTGCCGGGATTGAGCAAGTTTTCCGGGTCGAAGATGCGCTTGGTCTCTTGCAGCGCGCCAAAGAGGGTCGAGCCAAAGAGACGGGGGTTGTAGATGCTGCGCGCCAGACCGTCGCCATGCTCGCCGCTCATGACGCCGCTGTATTCGACGGCCAGATCGGTGGCAAATTCACCGACGGCGCGTAGTCGCTCAATATCATAGCCGCTCTTCATGTTGAGCAGCGGGCGCACATGCAGACAGCCTGCCGAGGCATGGGCATAGACGGCCACTTCGCCAATATCATTCTTGACCATGCAGAAGTCGAGAATGCGTTGGAGATATTCGGCCAGCTTCTCCTGAGGCACGCTGACATCCTCAATGCCCGTGACCGGTTTGTGATCGCCGCGGCGGCTCATGAGAATGTTGAGGCCGGCCTTGCGCACCGTCCAGACATCGTTGACGCGCGCCGGGTCGAGCACCCGGACCACTGTCCCCTTCCAGCCCCGGTTGCGCAGATGTTGCTCCAGGTGTTCGATCTGGCTGATCAACTCTTTTTCCGTCTCGCCATAAAATTCCGTCAGCAACACAGCAGCCGGGTCGCCATCGACAAAGTGGATCTTCTTGGCCCATTCCGGCTGGGCGCGCGCCAGATCAAGCATCTGCTTGTCGAGCAGTTCCGAGGCGCTGGGGTTGGTCTCCAGAATATCGGGAATCGAGGCGCAGGCTTCAACCACATTAGCATAGTGGACAACCGCCAGCCCCGTGCGCGTCGGCTTGGGCGCCAGATTCAGCGTCACATCGGTCATAATGCCGAGCGTGCCTTCGCTGCCGGTCAAGAGTTGGACAATGTTAAAGCGGTCGATACGTTTCGGATCGGCCAGCGGTGGGCGGAAGCGGGTGTCAAAGCTCAGTTTGGAACGTTCTTCGGGTGGCAGGAGAGCAGCGGCCAACCGATCCAGGTTATAGCCCGACGCCCGACGCCAATGTTTGGGCCACCGGGCCAGAATGTCGGGCATGACCCGGTGGAGCAACTGCGGCACTTCGCGATAGATGCGCGCTTCCAATGATGAACCGCGCGCCTTAGCCGCCACGGCATCCAGATCCAGCGGCGTAAAATAGGCGGTTGAGCCATCGGCCAAAATGGTATGGGCGTCCACCACATTGTCGGCCATCATGCCGTAGAGGATGCTGTGGCTGCCGGTGGCGTTGTTGCCCACGCTGCCGCCAATGGTGGCGCGGTCGGCGCTGGCGGGGTCCGGGCCTAACATCAGTTTGTGCGCGCCCAGTTGGCGATTGAGAAGGGCCACGCTCATGCCGGGTTGGGTCGTCACCGTTTTGGCTTCCGTATCGACCGCCACCACATTGTTCATATATTTGCTAAAGTCGATAATGATCGCGGCGCCGATGGCCTGACCGGCCAGCGAACTGCCGCTGCCGCGCGGCAAAACCGGCACACGATGACGGGCCGCAATCTCGACCGTTGCCTGCACGTCATCGACATCTTTGGGAATCACCACCCCCACCGGCTGGATCTGGTAGAGGCTGGCGTCGGTGCTGTAGAGCATCCGCGTGGTCTTGTCAAAGCGCACTTCTCCTTTGACCTGGGCTTGTAATTGGGCCACCAGATCCTGGGTGTCGCGCTGCGCCTGGCGCGTTTGATGATGAGCGTGGGCTGGAGCCACCGTCTGGGTCGCAGTCATGGTATTGATCTCGTTCTAGTGTGCGTTTACCCGGAATTTTGTATACTGCGCGCGGGGCAAGGCAACAGAAACGCTTCTGGATAAAACCGGCGAAGTGGTAAGTTTTGGCTATTATACCATTGTATGGTTGTAATGCTCAACCTGCATTACCAAGTGTGCGCTGCTGTGACCCAAAGAGGTGGTAACGACTGGGGAAGGCAAAGCTAATGAAATTCATGAATATCTGCCCTGAAAGCAAACACAAAGGCACGAAGTTCACGAAGAAAACTCTTCGTGTCCTTTGTGTCTTCGTGGTTGATTTCATTGACTGTGGTGCGCCAGTGTGCATGAGTATCTTACTGGAAGAGGCGGGAACCGTTTTGGATGGCCGGATGGTAGTTGCCCCTTCCAGGAAGGATGGCCGGCGGCATTTACTGGAACAATTCCAGCACCAGCGATTCGCTGTGCAGAGGCGATACCAGCGCAACGTCTTTCCCCCGTTCCAACTGGAGCGCTTCACCGGGGCGGACGATGAAATCTTTGCCCTGATGCGAGACATGGGCAGTACCACACCGAGTGCGCACCTGCCGGTAGGCCGCCGGCACGCGATATAGTTCATTGGCGTACAAAAAAAGGCGCTGCGCCGGCTGTCCGCCTCCGTCCCGACTACCCTGTTGCGTCGCTGATAAAGCGACAAGACCAAGTGTACCACGCATAGAAGCCTCCGTTTCGCCCCCTTATTTGGGGATCATCCTTCATCTGGGCTACAATACTTGCTTGCACTGTAGTTTAGCGCACTCCCGTCATTGCTTGTCTATCGTGGCGTCTATTGCAACGTTAGCGTTGAAATTTGGTGCTGTTATGGTCGAAATTCGTCTACTGGGTCAATTTACGGTGCAGGTAGATGGCGAATCGCTTGAATTGACGGCGCGCCCGGCGCAATCCCTGCTCGCCTACCTGTTGCTCAACCCGGTGGCCCACCGGCGCGAGCGATTGGCCGGTCTACTCTGGCCTGATTCGAGTGAGACCAATGCGCGACGCAACTTGCGCCAGGCGCTCTGGCAGATCCGCCGCGCCCTGGGGGAACAGGCGGACGCCTTGCTGGTGGTCGATGAAGTCACTGTTGCCTTTAACACCGCTACCGCCTACTGGCTGGATGTTGAATGTGTCGCCCAGCCCTTGGAAGAGGCCGGCACCGCCGATGATCTCATGCGCGCGGTCGCGGTTTACACCGGCGAGTTGTTGCCCGGTTTCTATGACGAATGGGTGCAACTGGAACGGGAGCGGCTCCAGGCGCAATTTGAACGCAAACTGACCTTGCTCCTGGAACGACTGGTCGAGGCGCAACGCTGGGCCGACGTTCTGCACTGGGGCGAACGGTGGATCGCCCTGGGCTATACCCCGGAGCCGGCCTATCGCGCACTGATGATGGCGCACGCGGGTCTGGGGGATATGGCGAGTGTGGCCGAAACCTATCGCCGGGTGGTGGAAGCGCTGGCGCGCGATCTCGATGTCGAGCCGTCGGCGCAGACACGAGCGCTCTATGAACGACTGCGCACCGGCGATGGCACCCCGCCGCCGGCGCCCCGCCCCGTCAGCCCGCCAGTCGCCACGCCCAGCCACAACCTGCCGGTGCAGTTGACCAGTTTTATTGGTCGCACGCAGGAGATTGCCGAGATCCGCCGCCTATTGGTTTCGCCCGCGGGTGAGCGCACCGGCGAAGGGGTGCGGCTCCTGACGCTTACCGGGCCGGGCGGCACGGGCAAAACACGGCTGGCGCTCCAAGCGGCGGCGCCCTTGCCGGATGCCTTTCCGGATGGCGTCTGGTTGGTGGAACTTGCCATGATTGCTGACCCGGTGTTGTTGCCGCAAACGCTGGCGGCGCTGCTAGGCGTGCGTGAAGAACCGAACTATCCGCTCATTCGCGCCTTGACCGCCCAGTTGCGCACGAAAAAGCTGCTGCTCATCCTCGACAACTGTGAACATCTGATCGAAACATGCGCCCAACTGGTCGAGACGCTGCTGCGCGCCTGCCCCCATCTTAAAATCCTGGTCACCAGTCGGGAGACATTGGGCGTGATGGGCGAGCGGATTTTGCGCGTCCCTTCCTTGCAATTGCCTGATCTACACGCCACTTTGCCGCTCCCTGATCTGGCCCAGTGTGAGGCGATCCGCCTTTTCGTGGATCGCGCCGTGACGGTGAACCCCACTTTTACGCTCAACGAAGCCAACGCCGCTGCCGTCACCCAAATCTGCCGGCAATTGGATGGCGTCCCGCTGGCGATTGAACTGGCCGCCGCCCGTGTGCGCGCCATGATGCCGGAGCAGATCGCCGCCCGTCTCGACGACCGCTTCCGGTTGCTCACCGGCGGCAGTCGCACCGCCTTGCCCCGCCAACAGACCCTGCGCGCCATGATCGACTGGAGTTGGGATCTCCTCAGCGCGCCCGAACAGACGCTCCTCCGCCGCCTGGCCGTCTTTCTCGGCGGTTGGACATTGGAAGCCGCCGAGACTGTCTGTGGCGATTTACGAATCACGAATTACGAATTACGCGATTCAGCGCTGACCTTACCCGTAATTCGTAATTCTGAATTCGTAACTCATAACGCTGAACTCGTAACCGCAGCCGATGTGTTGGAACTCCTCACCCATCTGGTCGAAAAGTCAATGGTGGTGGTGGAAGAGCAGACCGGCGGCGCGCGCTATCTGTTGCTGGAAACGCTGCGCCAGTATGCACGCGAGAAGTTGCTGGAAGCCGGCGAAGCGGAAGCCGTGCGGGCGCGTCATCTAGCCTTCTTTTTGCAATTGACGGAAGAAATTGAACCCAAGCTGCGCACCGGCGACCAATTGATTTGGCTGGCGCGGCTCGATCTGGAACATGACAATCTGCGGGCGGCGCTCAAGTGGGCAACGGGCAGCGGCGCCTTGGAGGCCGGGTTGCGCATGGCCGGCAGTTTAGCGCGCTTCTGGTACTTGCGCGGTTTTTGGAAAGAGGGGCGCGAATGGTTGCGGGGCTTGTTAGCGCAAGCAAGCGTCGAACAAACGTTGCCCAATCCGCTGGCCCACGCCAAAGCGCGTGCCCTGGCCGGGGCCGGTTGGTTGGCTGACGCTGATGGCAGTGAAGTTCCTTTCTATGCCGAAAGTCTCATCCTCAGCCGGCAGGTCGGCGACCGCTGGGGGGAGGCGTTTGCCCTGCGTGGTCTGGTGATCATCAGCTCCAATTTGACCGATTTGGAGCAAGCCGCGGGCTATCTACAAGCCAGCCTCACCCTCTTTCGCGGGTTGAACGACCCTTGGGGCATCGGCTTGGTCTTCTTCGGACTGGGCTGGCTCGCCATGAGTCGCGACAAGATTGACGAGGCCGGCCAACAGTGGAACGAAGCGCTGCGTCACTTCCGGCAAGTGGGCGACCGCTGGGGCATTTCGGTGGCGTTGGGATCGTTGGGCTATCTGGCGCGCCTGCGTGGCGATTATCCCGAAGCCGGCGCCTTGACGCATGAGAGCCTGGAACTCTTTCGGGAGTTGGGTGATAAGGCCGGCATTTCCTATTCACTCATTCGCCTGGGCAACCTGGCCTGGCGCCGTGGTGATTATGCTGAGGCGATGGCGCTCATTCAAGAGAGTTTGAAGATTCAACGGGAACGGAATAACCAGGAAGGCATCATTGCGGCTTTGCAGAGTCAGGCGTTGGTGGCCTGCTTCCAAGGCAATATCGCACGGGCGATGACTTTGTTGAACGAGAGCGCACTCCTGGCCCAAACCCGCGCCCTGCCCAGCGAGATGGGCGACAATGTGAATTTTCAAGCCTTTGCGTTCTATTGCAACAACGAACTTGATCAAGCGGCTGCCCACTTTGAACAAGGGCTGGCCTTTTTTCAACAGGATAATGAGACCGAAGGCATCGCCTTTAGCTGTTACGGTCTGGGGCTGGTTGCGTTGAAGAGCGGGCGCTACCTATCCGCCGAGATGCACTTGCACGAAAGCTTGCGGCTTTGGCAACTGCGTGGCCATAAACATCACATCGCGGCGGCCTACTGTGACTTGGGGCGATTGGCGCTTGCGCAGGCCGATCGGTCCGGCGCGGCGGTGCACTTCTGCGCCGGCTTGACCTTCTACAAAGAGATGGTGGATAAACTGGGCGCGGCGGCGGCCTTGGCGGGTGCGGCCAACTGTGTCGCGGACGCGCCCGTTGCTGTCCAGTTGTTCGGCGCCGCCGCGGCCCTGCGCCAGACCATCGGCGCCCCGATCCTGCCGGTGGATCAGGTGGAATATGAACAGTGGCGTCAACGGCTCTATGCCCGATTGACAGCCGAACAGGTGACAACCGCGTTGGCGGAAGGGGCGGCGTTGTCCTATGAACAAGCGATCACCCTTGCGCTTGACCACTGTTGTTAAAGAGAGAAGGAGCAGGTATGCTCAAATTTCCGTATGGTAACAGCAATTTCTATCAAGTCAGCACCGAAGGCTTCTTCTATATTGATCGCACCCACTGCATTTCGTGGCTGGAGGAGTTTGGGCAACAACTGATCTTCCTGCGCCCACGCCGCTTTGGCAAGAGCCTGCTGCTGTCGATGTTGGAAAATTATTATGACGTGGCGAAGGCCGATGAATTCCCGCATATCTTTGGCCGCCTTGCCATTGGTCAAAACCCTACGCCATTGCATAATCGCTATCTGGTTATGGTCTGGGATTTCTCGACGGTGCAGACACACGACGATTCGACGCTGTTGCTGCGCTCGCTTTACAATCATCTGAATAATGCTATCACCCTCTTTGCTCAACGCTATGCAGACCTGTTGCCGGTTGCCATTGAGATCTTTCCAGAGGATGCGCTGGCTTCGTTTGGGTCGTTGCTCAATGCGGTCCAACAGAGTCCCTATCGCCTCTACTTGTTGATTGACGAATATGATAATTTTGCCAACGAAGTGTTGATGACCGACGCCGGCGATGGTCGCCAGCGCTATGAGGAGTTGGTCAAAGGAGAGGGTGTCTTTAAAGTACTCTTCAAAAATATTAAAGCCGGCGCCCGTGGCGGCGGGGTTGAACGGGTCTTTATTACTGGCGTCTCACCCGTCGTTATGGCGGATATGTCAAGCGGCTATAATGTTGCCGAAAATATCTATCTGCTGCCCGAATTGAATGACCTTTGTGGCTTTACCGAAGCGGAAACCTTTGGCGCGTTACAGCAGGTGGCGCAACACTGTGGCTTTTCAGCGGAAAAAACAGCGGAAGCCATGACGATGATGCGCCTCTTCTACAACGGCTATCAGTTCAGCACCAAAGCCGGCGCGTTGGTCTATAACCCGACCCTGGTCGTTTATTTTCTCAAAATCTTGCAACGTACCTGCGAATACCCGGAGGAGATCCTGGATGATAACCTGGCGATGGATCGCAACCGGATTGCCTACATCGCGCAAATCAAAGGGGCGGAATCGTTGATTACCGGTGCGCTCAATGAGGAAAACCCGTTAGTCATTTCAACCCTGGCCCATCGTTTTGGCGTGGCCGAGATGCTGGAGAGCGAGAAAAGTCTGGAATTGCTTACGGCGTTGTTGTACTATTTGGGCGTACTCACCCTGACCGGTCGTAACGCGCTTGGGAAACTGATGTTACGGATTCCCAATTTGGTGATTCGCCGTCTCTATGCCGACCGTTTGCGTCAAGTGTTCTTACCGAGTGGCCGAAGCCAGGATCTGGGCAAAGTTGCTGCCGAGCAACTCTATCAATTCGGGCAGATTGAGCCACTTTGCGCGTTTGTCGAAGAGAAAATTTTGGCTGTTCTTGATAATCGGGATTACCTCTACGCTAATGAGTTGACCATCAAGATGGCCTTTCTTTCGTTGCTCTTTGAAGACCATTTCTTTATTGTCGATTCGGAACCGGCGCTGGCGCGTGGCTATGGCGATCTGCTTCTGCTCATTCGTCCCGATATGCGCCAATATAAGTTGCTTGATATTCTGCTTGAATTTAAGTTTGTCAAGTTGGGTGAAACCGGTCTTGACGGCCAGGCTGTGCGCCAGCAGAGCCGCGCTGAATTAGCGGCGCTGGATGTAGTGAAAGCGAAATTCACCGAAGCCGAGAGCCAACTGCAAAGCTACCGTACAACATTGACGCAGAAATACGGGGCTACCCTTCGTTTGCGCACCTACGCAGTTGTTGCCATTGGCTTTGACCGCCTGCTCTGGCAGGAAGTGTAAGATAGTTGGTTGGCTCGTTGGTTCGTTGGTTTCGACAAGCTCAACCAACGAACCAACGAGCCAACCAACCCCAATTTAACGGAGAGTGAGCGATGCACTATCGACAACTGGGCCGGCATGATGCTTCAGTTTCGGAAATCAGTTTTGGTTGTAACCGCTTGGGGGAGGCGCACAGCCCCGCTGCTCATTGGATTGATCTGGTGCGGCAGGCGGTGGAGCTGGGCGTCAACCTCTTTGATACGGCAGAAGCCTACGGTTGGGGCCGCAGCGAGGAGATCCTGGGCCAGGCCATCGGCAACCGCAGCGATATTTTGATCGCCAGCAAGATCAGTCGGGTGCAGGGGACCAACGAAAAGGATTTCTCCGCTACGCGCATCCTTACCCAGGCGGAAAGCAGCCTACGCCGCTTGCAGCGCGACTGCATCGACATCTACCAACTCCACAGCCCCACGCTGGCCGACCTGCAACAGTTTGACTGGCCGGAAGCCATGACCCAGTTAAAAGCCGCCGGCAAGATCCGCTTTAGCGGCGTCTCCATCAACGATGTCGCCAGCGGCGAATGGTTGATCGCACAGGGGCTGGCCGACGTTCTCCAAATCGAGTATAGCCTGGTGGCGCCGGCGGTGGGTGAAGCGCTCTTTCCCCTGGCCGAAGAAGCCGGCGTCGGCATTCTGGTGCGGATGCCGATGGCGCGCGGCATTTTGACCGGCAAATTCCAACCCGGTCGCGCCGTGGGCAAGGAATACCGCGCCAGCATGTTGGGCGACAAGGTGAGCGACTATGTCGATCAAGCCGCCGCCTTTGCCCGCACCATGCCCGATGACGGCTGGACGCTGGGGCAACTGGCCCTGCGTTACGCCATCACCCCCAAAGCCGTTTCCGCCGCCATTCCGGGGGCGCGTACCGTGGAACAACTCCGGCAGAATGTGGCCGCGTCGGATGGGACGGGGTTATCGGAGGAAGAGTTGGTGGGGGTGACGATTGTCCAATCGCGGTGGCAGCGGAAAGCCTAGCTGTACCGACCCGTCGTCTTGCCATAAATTTCAGGCTAACAGCGCAAGTTGGCTCATGAGAGTTGTTGATTTATAGGACTTACGCAACACCAGACCTGTCAAGTTGTAGAGTCACGTCTCCTGCTTTTGTTTCTGTTGGCCGTCCTAACGATTGGCACAGCTCACGCGCAGACGCCTGCCATCACCCTGCGTCCAGATGGCGCCCACTTGGGAGCCGCCTCGTCGCCCCACCTGGCGGCAGGATCAACCGCCAGGTGGGGAAAGCGGATCGCCAACCGCCGGCCGCTTGCCCCCGCTCACCAAGCCCCCTACAACGAGCGGGACGCCACCTGCGACGCCACCCATTAGCGAACGTCCTTCCCTCAGCCGCGCCTCCAAACAACTGGGGCAGGCGCTCAACAACGCCAGCCAGAATTTGGGGACGCTGTTGAGTACCGCCGTCGGTGACGCAATGCCCGATACGCCTTTTGAGAACATCTGGCAAGGAACCCAGGTGGCCGGTCGTGTAGGGGCGAATGTGGCTTCAACCACCTTGGAGATTTTGGGCGAGATTCTAGAGGAAGCGGCCAGTGGCGGCGGGAGCGGTGGTGGTGGCGGTCATAGCAGTGCCGGCTCATCCGGCAGCAGTTGGAGTTCCAGCAGTTCGCGCCGTAGTTCCTCATCCGGTGGCGGGAGCTTTAGTTCCGGGCGCAGCAGCGCGATGCGCCGTAGTGGCGGCGGCGGACGGCGTGGCTTTGGATAGCCGACACTGAAAGTCAAGCAAAAATTTCATGAATGGGAAGGCGAACCCCCACCTTTTCATCAATCACCTCATTGGTGGTGAATGCTTGCCACTCATAGATCGAGGCGTAGACCGTCACAACCCGTGTCGCCGGTTCGACGAGCCAACAGGAGTGAATGCCCAGTTCAAAATAGAGTCTGAATTTTTCCAAAATATCGTAGATGCCTTGTCTGGGTGATAAGATTTCAACCGCCAGGAGCGGCATTTCGCGCATTTTGAGAATATCGCGCGGTTGACTCAACCCGCGCTTCGGATAGAGCGAAATATCGGGTTTAATTTCTTCTTTGGTTCTGAGATCAAATTTGGTCAGATCAACGCCGCTGACATCCAAACTCAGTTCATTGATTGGCGTAAAGTTGCCTAATCGATCAAACAAAATCCCCAAGCGCACTTGGACATAACCATGATTGTAAGAACCCATCTCTGCGCTATCCTCAATTTCATCTTCGGCAAGTTCATGTTGCATGGTTAATTCGTACATCATCTTCCTCGCAAGCTGGTACGTAGCTCGTCGCAAATCGCAACAGGATTGAGGCAAATCGCTGCTGCCTATAGCTACAACGCGTCGACCTTACTTCTGTACGGTGATTATACCATAAAACGGAACGCGACTTCAAACAACGTGTTGGGTCGCTTTTTGCGTGTGTTACCAGGGCGTGCGCTGCTGGTGGAATCTATCATTTGCACTTCAGGATATTACTTGGTAAACTACCTCAAAATTTTATTACATTTTACCGAACCAGCAAAAGAGCATCAGGCTGGTAGGTTTCCTTTGCCCTGGCAACATCGCGCTCTCTTCACCATCAGCACTGACACTGCAATAGACTCATCGTGAAATGGCCCTTTTTCTTCAGGAGATCATGTTTATGCGTTCTTTCGATTATGCCTGGTGGCTACCGGCTACAACCTTGTTGCTGATCGCCCTGCTCCTCTGGCCGGTAACCGGCTTCACCCAAAGCGGGACACGACAGCCTTTGATCCCGAAAGCGATCAAAGGGGGGCGCGCCGATGTCGCAACCGTTTTCCGCACCACAGCGCCGCCTACCATTGACGGCGCCGTCGATAGCATCTGGGCCAATGCCACCGTCAACCCGATCACCACGGTTTTGGTCGGCGGCCCGATCGCGCCGGCGGATCTCGCCGGTTCGTTCCGTCTGCTCTATGACAGCCAGCGGCTTTACCTGCTGGTGGAAATCACCGACAATCAAGCCCAAAATGACTCCGGCGCTGATTGGTGGGAAGATGACGGCGTGGAACTCTACCTGGATGGCGACCGCAGCCGCGGCAGCAGCTATGACGGGGTCAATGACTTCCAGTTCGGCTTTCGTCGGCAAGACCAGCAGATCCGACTGGGGGCTAACTCCGCCGCCACGCCGACTGGCATGAACGCAGTGCAGGTCGATACCGCCAACGGTAGCCGCCTGGAAGTCTCGCTGCCGCTGGCCGACCTGGGTATTGCTGCGGTTGATGGTACGCAATTCGGGCTGGATCTCCACCTGAATGACGACGACGATGGCGGCGCGCGTGATCGCAAACTGAGTTGGCACGGCGCCGTTGACGATGGCTGGGAAAATCCCAGCCGTTTTGGCACAGCGCAGTTGGTGCGCAACCCACCGCCAACGCCGACCGCCCAGCCAACCCCCACCGCCACCGTCACCCCGCCGCCCGGCCCCACTCGTGTCATCTGGCAGCGGGCCGGCTTTGGCGGCGCGGGCGCCTATGTCACGATCCATTTTGACCCCGCCCAGAGCGGCGTGGTCTATGCCACTAGCGACGTGGCCGGCGTCTTCCGCAGCAGCGACGGCGGCGCCACCTGGGAGATGCGCAGCCTGGGCTTGGGCAACTACGAGGTCTCCTCCTTTGCCATCGACCCCTTTGATCCACAGACGCTCTATGCCGGCGTCGGCGCCTTTGCCAACTCGAACAAGGCTGGGATTTATGTCAGCCGGGATGCGGGGGTGAGTTGGCAACAGCTTAAAAACAGCGCAACCAATGGTATCGACTTTCGTGTCCAGCGCACCATCAACGCCATTGCCCCCGACCCGCAGCAACAAGCCGTGCTTGTCACCGGCAGCCGCAGCAAAGGCATCTGGCGTTCGACCAATGGCGGCAACACCTGGAGCCAGGTGCTTGCCCCGCCGACCACCAACGCCACCCCGTTCTTTTCTACGGCGGGCGCGGGCATCGTTGACCCTGAAGCGGGTAGCTACCCGGCGCCGGTGATGGTGGTGCGCTTTGATCCGGTGACGCCGAAGCTGGTTTACGCCGCCCTTTATGGCGCCGGCGTCTTCAAAAGTACACAAGGGGGCGTGGCCGGTTCGTGGCAACCGGTCAATAGCGATTTGCCGTCGTCGCCAACGCTGCATGATCTGGTGATTGCGCCGAATGGCACGCTCTACGTCGCTGCTGGGCGGGCCGGGGTCTTCAAAAGCACGAATGGCGGGACGAGTTGGCAGGCGGTCAACGGTAGCTTGCCCTTCAACGATTTCCATGTGTTGGGGCTGGCCGTCCACCCGACCGATAGCAACACCGTTTATCTGGCCCAAGAGCGCACCGCCAACGCGGCTGTGATCCATGAAGCGATCTGGCGCACGTCCAATGGCGGCGCCAGTTGGAGCGAAATCGAGGGCAACGTGATCACCGACCCGGCCAATTCGCCGCCGGACGCCTGGTGGTTCTACCCCAGCCAAAGCTGGCGCGTGGCGGTCGATCCGCACAACCCGCAACGGCTCTTTTATCTCCTCGGCGGCATCTATCGCAGCGAAGACGGTGGTGCAAGCTGGCGCAACAGCATCAAAGGCGCCCAGGACACCTGCGTCACCGATCTGGCTATTGATACTGACCACCCGACTGGACAACCGGACACCCTCTATGCTACCCACCTCGACGCCGGTCTGCTGGCCTCGACCGACAACGGGGCGACCTGGCGGATGCTGACGCCAACCAGCGTTGACGAACGGGACGCGCTGGCCGGTCACTATTGGCGTATCGTGATCACCAAAAGCGGCGGCGTCAAACGTTTCTATACCGTCGTTGCGCCCTGGGCGCGCAACCATGCCCAGATCCTGCGCAGCACCGATGGCGTCACCTGGCAAGCCATTTTCACCCAGGCGACGCCCAGCGGCAATCGTGGTCTGGGGCAAAGCAGCCTCGCTGCCGATCCCAACCAACCGAACATTCTCTATTTCGCTCAGGATGGCGGCACAATCTTCAAATCGACCAACCACGGCGACGCCTGGCAAGCAACGGCCGGTCAACCGGAAGCGACGGCCTTCAATGATCTGCTGGTCGATGGCGCGGGCCGGCTCTTTGCCGCGACCTTCTGGCAGGGCTTATGGCGCTCGACCAATGGCGGCGCGTCCTGGGAACGGGTCTTGCCGGAGCGTTGGCACTTTGGTCGGCTGGCGCAAGGGGGCGGCGTCGTCTATGCCAGCGCGGAAGACGGCAATCTCTACCAAAGTCGCGATGGCGGCGCCACTTGGGTTAACCTGACCAACTTGCCGGTCGAGGCGGACAGTGATGACAGTGGGGTGCTGGGCATGGCCGTGGCGGTCAACCCGGCGGACGCCAATCATCTGCTCTTCAGTCGCTTTGACGGCTGGCATTCGGCGGATGGCGCTGGGGGGATCTTGGAAAGTCGCGATGGCGGTCAAAGCTGGGCAGCGTTCAATGATGGGCTGGGCTATCCCCGCGCCGGCGTACTGGCCTTTGGCAGCAACGATCTCCGTCTGGCCGGCACCCTCTGCGGCGGCATCTGGGCGACGACGGGGCAGAGCCGCAGCGACCTTGCGCCCGGGCTTTTTCTGCCGGTGGTGAAGCGGTAGGACTCATCCCCTTCTCCTACCTTGCTCATGGCGAGTCCGCGTGTGCATAAGGCGAAGAAAGCACAGGAGTACGGCAAACACAACAACGGCTTTAGGAAGCAACGGATTTTTACGGGCGACACGACCTTGATGCAAATAAAGTATTTGACACCTTGTTTTAGCCGTTTTTCGATGAACCAGCAGACCATCCGTTGCTTCCTAAATCCGCTGTTGTGTTTAGCGTTCTAGCTACCGTAGGGTTTCATAAAAAGTAGGGAATGAGTCTGATCGAGACAGATTGCCCATTGGTCAAGCATCGTTCGAGCATATCAAAACCGATC
>QWII01000212.1 GCA_021405325.1 Caldilinea sp. CFX5
CGGTTTGTAACCGCACGGTTCCCAGGGAGCAAGTGCGGTTACAAACCGCACCTACGATTACCGGTTTATTTACCTAATGTTCATAAGTCTTTACTACCGCTCACAACTTATTTGACAAAACAGTAGTCTGAGGATCCGCGCCAGACAAATGTAACTGCTCTATACCCCTGCCCATTACTTTTCCCAGGGTAACGAATCAAGTTCTGTTGCATAATGGCGCAAACGCAGGAAAGCAAAACGCCCGCCAGCAGGAAACAAGGAGCCGATCTGTGGCAGAGCCAGTAAGAGCGCAAGTGGTGATTGTCGGGGCCGGAGTGGCCGGAATGTTGGTTGCCTATCGCCTGGCCCAAGCCGGGGTGCAGGTGGTGGTCTTGGAAGCCGGGCCGCCGATCAGCCGCGTCGAGGCGCTGGCAAACTATCGCAACGCCGTTGTGCGCGTCCCGGAAGCGCCCTACCCGGACACCCCCTACGCCCCCCGCCCCACCGTCGCCGACCTCGAAGGCTATTATGTCCAGGAAGGGCCGGTCTTTTTCAAAAGCACCTATGTCCGCCGCGTCGGCGGCACCACCTGGCACTGGCTCGGCACCTGCTTGCGTCACCTGCCGGCCGACTTCCAAATGCAGACGCGTTATGGCATAGCAGTGGATTGGCCTATCACGTACAATGATCTAGAGCCGTGGTATGGCCAGGCGGAACAAGAGTTGGGCGTCGCCGGTGACAGCAAACAGGATCTCGGCTCGCCCCGCACCAGTAATTTTCCCATGCAACCGCTCCCCCTTACCTACCTGGACAAACAGGTGGCGCTGGCCGCTAACCAGTTGGGGTACACCGTCGATCTGACGCCGCAAGCGCGCAATTCCGTCACCTATGATGGCCGACCCCCTTGCTGTGGCAATGCCTCCTGTGTGCCGATTTGTCCGATTGCCGCCAAGTATGATGCCACCGTGCATGTGCGCAAGGCCCAAGCGCTGGGCGTTCAGGTGATCGACCAGGCGGTCGTCCACTTTGTCGAAGTGAATGCAGAGGGTCTGGTTTCAGGGTTGCGCTTTAAGCGCCCCAATGGCAGCGAACAACGGGCCGAAGCCGATCTCTATGTGTTGGCCGCCCACGCCATTGAGACGCCGAAGCTCCTGCTCATGTCGCGCACCGACGCGCTGCCCAACGGCGTCGCCAACAGCAGCGACCAGGTGGGGCGCAATTTGATGGATCATCCGGTGCAACTGAGTTGGGCGCTCGCCAAGGAGCCGCTCTACCCGTACCGGTCGCCGCTGGAAAATGCCGGGATCGAGACTTTTCGCGATGGTGACTTTCGGCGTGAACGCGCGGCCTTTCGTATGGCGATTGGCGAGGATGGGTGGAGCTTCCCCGGCACGCCGCCGGCTGCCCTGGCGACCCAGTTGATCCAGCAAGGCTATCGGGGCGCCGCGCTGGTGGAACAGATGAACGCCCATGTCGCCCGCCAGATCCGCTTTGCCAACCTGATCGAGCAGTTGCCCGACCCGGAAAACCGGATTGTGCCCGCCTTTGAGCAACTGGATGCTATTGGCATTCCTCGCCCCCGGCTTCACTACCGGCTGGGCGACTTTGTTGAACGGGCAATGGCCGAAGCGCGCCGAGTGAGCGAACAGGTTTTTCAAGCTATGGGCGCTACCATGATTGAACATGGCGCGGAGCACGAAGGGGCCGGCCATGTCATGGGCACCTACCGTATGGGCAGCGACCCGCAAACATCGGTGGTCACTGCCGACCAGCGCAGCCATGATCACCCGAATCTATTCATGGTCGGCAGTGGCGTCTTTCCCACCGTCGGTACGGCCAACCCGACCTTGACCCTGGCCGCCCTGGCCCTGCGCGCCGCTGAGACAATCAAGCAGGAGTTGGCGGTGATCCGGCGCCAGTTTTCCTAGTTTGAGGGCAACTGTGCCGCCGCTCCTCGCCAGTCCGTGACTGGCGTCCAAACCCGCCAGTCACGGACTGGCGAGGAGCGGCCTGAAAGGTTACGTTTGAGGGGTACACCATGAAGGAAAGCAAACCGCGGCAATGGAAAGTGGCACGCTATCTCATAGTAACGCTTGTCGGGCTGTTGCTGGCCGGTTGCGCGATGGTACAAGCACAGTCGGCAACTGGCGTCGCCCGCGTCCCGGCCGGCAACCCGGCGGCGGGGCAGGTGGCGTTGCAGACCTATGGTTGCCATTCGTGTCATCTTATTCCGGGCGTTACCGGCGCCAATAGCCTGGTCGGGCCGCCGCTCATCGGTTGGGCGGAGCGCAGCTATATCGCCGGTTCCTTGCCCAACGAGCCGGCCCATCTGATCGCATGGATTCGCTTTCCCCAGGCGATTGAGCCGGGCAATGCCATGCCGAACCTGGGCGTAACCGAGGAAGATGCACGCAACATGGCAGCTTATCTTTATACCTTGCACCGTAATCAGCGTTGGTATACCGCCATGACTAACTTGCTGCGCTTTGACAACTAGTAATAACTGAGGAGTAGCGGATGAAGCCGGCGACCCAGGATAAACAATCGCAACGCGTAAGCCGACGCACTTTTTTACAAGCCCTTGTCACAACCACGATTGGCGCCCTGAGCGCGGCCTGTGGCCCACCCCGTAGCACCAACCAGGCGGAAATGGCCTTTGGCCCACAAGCGACGCCGCAAGTAATCTTGCCCAGCCCAGCCCCGCCTACCCCGGCTGCCACAACGCAGGAGCCGCCACTGCTCCATTCATTCCTGGCGCTCTCAGCGCTTTTGACCGGCGTGGCAAATTTAAACCCGGCGCTGGGCCAGCTTTATCTACAAAGTCTGCAAGCCAGCGATGAATTTGCCATGAGCGTCACCGAACTCTTTGCGCAAGCCGGCTTTGACGCCGCAACGCCGCCAGATTCGATTGCCGCACTGGAAGCGACCGGTATTTTTGCGCAAGAGCCGTTGCGCAAACTGGCCGACAAAATCACCGAGCTGTGGTATACT
>QWII01000037.1 GCA_021405325.1 Caldilinea sp. CFX5
ACCGCTATCCCTTTCAGATCATTCAGCGGCTTTGGCCACGCTTTGACCTTGACCCGGAAGTCGAAAACCTCCGGTTTTCACCCTGATTTCAGTATAGCAATCAATCGCGAACGCCAAAGCTTCGGCCCCTCGGCAGACCGTCAAAGAAATCAACAATGCCCGTTTCCAACGAATATTCGGCGCCCACCACCAGCAGATCATCATGCTGGATCAGTTGTTCGAGGATTTGCGAACCGTGACGTAGCTGATTTGCCGAGGCGCGAATATTGGCGCGCACGGCATGGTGGATCAACGCATTACGATCACGCCGTAGATCGGTTTCCATCAAGGTTTCCACGGCGGGCCGGATGCGGTCCACAATAGCGCGCAGGTTGGGTGAGCGCATTTCGTTGGGGCGCTCTAATTCTTCCAAAGTGGCTTGCACTGCGCCACAGCGCGAGTGACCCAACACGACCACTAACCGGGTACCAAAACGTTCCGCGGCAAATTCAATGCTGCCGATTTGCGACGGCGCGACAATATTGCCGGCCACCCGGATCACAAAGAGGTCGCCCACTCCCTGGTCAAAGACCAACTCCGCCGGCACGCGCGAATCGGAGCAACCGAGAATAATGGCAAAGGGGGTTTGACCGGCGACCAGATCCCCCCGCCGTAACTGACTCATCAATGTATGCACATCGCGCACGCCGGCGACAAAACGCTGATTCCCCGCTTGTAGACGTGCCAATGCTTCTTGTGCTGCGACCATTCTCTGTGCCTGCCCCTTTACCTAGCCAGAACCGTTTGGACAAATAACTTATATCATACCACGTTGGCGGCGGTTTCTGTAGTTTTATAAGGCAAATGAGAATTTTGTTCACTTGGACGTGAGGATTTGGCTAACTTGTTGGGTGGCAAAGGCGAGAACCGTTGCTGGCTGTTTGGTCACGTGGCCATAGCTTTCCAGTCGCCCCAACGGTTCCTCAATCCAGTGGAGTTGTTTTGGGCCGGGGGTAGCGCTATAGAGGGTCTGCACTTCGCGACAGTCGCCCCACGGGTCGGTGCGCGCTTGTAGATATAGCACCGGCAGATGCACCGCTTGTACAGCTTTCAGTAGGTAGGTTGCTGTCAACGGGTAGCCGCCGCGCCACTGGCAGAATTGGTCTACCAATGGCGGCAAGAGCCAAGCCAATGGTCTTGCAATAGAGTGCAGATACCCCCGCAGCAAGACACCCAACGAAGCCGGCTGAACAGCGACAAGAAAGCGCAATCGCTTCACACTGAGCGGTGGAATTTCAATAAAGCCGGAGCCGCCTTCGCTGTCGCCGCTAAAGACACGGATAACCTCAGCACCGCCTTTCTCACGCCCGATGGCGGCTAAGGCGGCAGCCGCGCCCAACCCGAACCCTACCACACCAACCGCCAGTGCGTTGTTTTTGGTGGCGACGCGGTTGAACACGTAATCAACCGCACCCATGACATCTTGGTCTTCGGTCAACCCACCCGCACAAAGGCTGCGCTGGCTTTCACCGTGGCTGCGAAAATCGAACATAAACACCGTGAAGCCCGCCCGGTGACAAGCCTGCGCCATTGTCAAGAGATCGACATCGGTGGCAAAGAGCCGGGGCCACCCTTGCTGTTGCACCGACAGGCCGTGGCGGTTGCCAAAGTGCGGGTGGAGCAGGACAATCACCGGTGCGTCAGCCGTGACCGCCGCCGGTAGCCACCACCCTTTCAACAGCAGACCATCCTTGCTGCGGAAGGTAACATCTTCGTAGGCCAGGCCATAGTCGGTCGGTGTCCGAGTGATGGGTTGGCGACGACCATAGAGCAGTAGATCGGCAATCCAGTAACTCACACCAATGAGCGTCAGGAGAAAGAGGGTCAGCAAAACGAGGATTGGGATCATAGATCGGGCTACGCTCCTTGCGCTTCGATCTGCATTAACGCAGGGATAAAGGGGACAACCATCCCGGAGATGGCATGTTCGCTCCCGGCCAGCACAAACCAGATGGCGGCGCCATAGCGATCCGCCACCTGGCCGGCGACATAGAGACCCAGCGGTGATAACTGTAAAGACTCACGCCCGCAACAATTCGGCGATCTGGTGCTGATTACCTTCAACAGCTAGTTGTAGCGCCGTTTTGCCATTCCGATCTTTCAAGGTGGGATCGGCTTTGTGTTGCAGCAGTAATTCAACTACATCGTATTGTCCCTGTTGCGCCGCCCAATGCAGCAGGGTTTGCCCTTTGTGTCCAGGTGCATTCACATCCAGACCATCAAGTAAAAGCAACTCCAGGGTCGCTAGCTGGCCTTCCAGCGCCGCCGTTTCCAGCAACGTGGCGAGTTGTAGTTTCTGGACAAAGGTTTGATTGCTTGAGGGACGTTGTTGATGAAGCGTCTGTTTCATTTGCTCGATTATCCTTGCGCGCAGTTGTTTTCGTGCGCGTTCCAACCGCTTTTTCACCGTTTCGACAGAAACATTGAGAAAAGCGGCCACCTCTTGTTGGGAATAGCCGTCGATGTAAACGAGAATCGTCGTCAGCCGTTGCGTTGCCGAAAGCGTCTCAATGGCGCGCCATAACTCGTCGTGCAGTTCGTACCCTTCGACCAGGGTTGCCAGGCTCGGCTCCGGGCTGGGCAACTGACCAATACTTTCTAGCGGCTGGGTGGACAAGTGATTGTCCCGCGTGATGCGATTGCACTGGGTCACCACCACCCGGCGCAACCAACCAGGGAAGGCCAATGGCTGCCGCACTTGTTCAATGTGGCGGTAGGCAGTCAAAAAGGTCTCCTGGGCGACATCCTGGGCCAGGTGATGATCGCCCAACGTCGCCAACGCATAACCATAAACCATATCTTGAAAGCGACGGACCAGTTCACTAAAGGCCGCTTGCCGCGTTACCAGGTTCCCATCGGAGCCTTGCGCGGCCAATACTAAAGTTTCGATCTCTTGCATAGGAATCAGTAGAAAGGGATGGTTGGTTGGCAAAACAAAGAAAAGTTCGTGTTACCCACGACTATGATCAAGAGCCAACTTGGCGCTACTTCGTGACATATTGATCCCGACGAAAAGAATGATTGCGGCAAGAGGAGACAGAGCGGCGTTTGAGGATGGGTGGCTGACAGTTGGGCAGAGGCAACGGTGGCTTGTCAAGCGCCTATGATGGCTTAATCCGTTCGACTTTCCACCCGGTAATCGATCGCTGTTGCAGCGAAAAGTTGACGCCAACCAAATGCAGCGTCTTGCCTTGATGGCGATAGGGATCAGCGTAGCCCATGGTTTTGATCTGCTCCAACGCTTGATCTTCTGTGCCATCCAGTTTAAATTCAAAAATGTACACATCACCCGGCAACTCGATTACTGTATCAATCCGGCCACGGTTCGTATATTTTTCGGCTTCCAGGCGCAAACCAAGCAAGGTGAAGATCAAATAGAAGATGCTCTGGTAATAATGTTCATCTTTGATCTGGATGTTATACGGGATCTGGGCAAAGAAAATCTGTAGCACTTTGAAAAAAGTGGCAAGATCATTGGCGCGCAAAGCATCGATCAACCGCCAGAGATGGCTTTCATGGAGCGTGTGGTCGGCATAGCTGAAAGCGCCTAAGAGCCAGGTAGAGAAGGCGTCTTCCACTTCGTAGTTTGGGTAATAGAGATCGTACAACCGGCGCGCTGGATCATAGCCCTTGATGGTCAGATAACCGGTTTGAAATAAAAGGGGCAAAAGCTGAAGCTGATCAATTTCGTAACTGCTGAAAGCCAATTCACTCACTTGCAATTGATTCAGTTGGCGTAAGTCGAAATTGCGTTCTTTGATAAGCTTAATGAGGAACGTTGGCGTCCCGCTTTCAAACCAGTAGTTGCGAAAATCCTGCATATCCAGCAGTAGCAACAGCGAAAAGGGATTGTAGACCGCTTCGCCTTCTTTGGAGAAGCGAAAGCCATTGTACCAAACTTTGATGTCATGTAAGAGGTCCTGTTGCGTCACCCCTTTGCGCTGGGCAAAGCGATTAATATACTCTGGGAAATAGGCTTCCAATTCTGCTTGGGTAATGCCGGGCAGACTGGCGAAGCGGTCGTCAATGGTAATATCTTTCAGGTTGTTCAACCCGGAGAAAATGCCAACGCGACTGAATTTGCTGACGCCGGTGAGAAAGATGAAGCGCAGGTAGCGATCCATACCTTTCATGACGGTATAGAAACCTTTGAGTACCTCGCGAATTTCTATCGCAACTTTGGTATCACCCATATTATCGATAATCGGGTAGTCGTATTCGTCGATCAAGACAACAACTTTGCGCTCTTGCCCTAATTGTTCAATCAGCCCACGGAATTTCCGTTGGTAGCTGCCCTTCACCAACTTTACACCATATTTTGCCGCAATTTCCTTTAGATAGGTGCTGATAATTTCCCGCATCTCATCGGCTGAACGCGCTTTTTCCAAGCTAAAATCAAACCGGATCACCGGGTGTGACTCCCACTGATAGTCACTCGTATAAAGCCACAACCCCTGGAATAATTCCTTGTTGCCCAGAAAAATTTCTTCCAACGTGGAAATGAGCAGACTCTTGCCAAAGCGACGTGGGCGCGAGAGAAAATAGACGCCGCTGGGATAGCGGATCATCTCATAGATCAGCGGAGTCTTATCGACATAGAGATAGCCATTTTCGATCAATTTGCGAAAGGTCTGTTCGCCGATGGGCAATGGTTTTGGCATTGACGGTTCCTGTACATTCGACACGCCGTTTCTCGCTCAATGCCCGCCATTATACCACAACCAAGCAGATTTGCCGTAACGGCTCTACAATTTAACAGCCCCCGCCGTAATACCGCGAATGTAGTAGCGCTGTAAGAGGAGAAAGACCACAATCACCGGAATCACCATGATCAGCGAGGCGGCCATACGCACATTCCATTGGATCACAATCTGCAAATCCAGGTCTTTCAGTTTGAGGGGCAGGGTAAACCAGTCGGGGTTGTTGAGGACGATAGAGGGCCAGATAAAGGCGTTCCAGACGCCGATAAAGTTGAGAATGCCTACCGTGGCGATCACGGGGGTGGATAACGGGAAGAAGATGCGGCTGTAGACCGTCCATTGGTTAGCGCCATCGACCCGCGCCGCGTCGTGGAGTTCGCTGGGCAGTGCGGCAAAGTAGTTACGAAAGAGCAGGATCGAAAAAGGCCCGGCGCCGTTGATCATGGGCATGATCAGCCCCGCATAGGTAGCGATCTGGTTGGCGCCACGCCCAATCAACCCCAATCCCTTGAGTAATTGCACCAACGGGATCAACACCGTGACGCCCGGCACAAACAACATCGCCAGAAAGCCGATAAAGAGCAGGCGGCTACCGACAAACTTGGTGCGCGCAAAGCCAAAGCCCGCCATTGAGTAGATCACAATGATGCCGACCACCACCAACAGGGAAATGATGGCGCTGTTGACGAAATAGCGGAAAAAGTCCAACTGCTGCCAGGTGTTGACAATGACATCAAAATGCACTTCTTGCGGAATCAGCGAGCGGCTGCCCAGCACCTCCTGGTTCGACTTTAACGCCGACGAGATCATCCAGAGAAACGGGTAAATACTGAGCAGCGTATAGAACGTCAGCACAAGATAAGAGAGGGCAGTTGTTAGTCGGCTACGGAGTCGATCCATCATGCCTCCTTTACGGCTCGTTGTGGGTGCGGAGCAACCGCAGATTGACCAGGGCCACGACAAAGACCAACAGGAACATCACCCAGGACATGGCGCTCGCCATACCCAACTGCCGTTGGTCGCCAAAGGCATACTTGAAGATCTGCAACCCCACCACTTCGGTGTGTCCCGCCGGCCCGCCATAGGTCATCAGATAGACCATCTCATACCCTTGTAGCACGCCATTGACGCTGGTGATGATAATGACCATCGTCACCGGCAAGAGCAGCGGCCAGGTGATCCGCCACAGTTGTTGCCAGTCCGTGGCGCCGTCGATCACGGCGGCCTCATAGAGTTCCTTCTCAATTGTTTGCAGCCCGGCCAAATAGAGAATCACCGCACTCGGCACGGCTGCCCAGATCATGACAATCATCAGCGCCGGCAGGGCGCGATCGACTTGACCGAGCCACCCCTGTTTCGCCTGGAGGAAGTCAAGGCCCAGGTTGCCCAGAGCGCTGTTGAGCAGCCCGTCCGGCTCATAGATAAACATCCAGGTGTAATAGACCGCAATCCCCGCTGTCACCATCGGCAGCATGATCAGCAACCGGTAGACCGTCTGACCCCGTTTGGCCCGGTTCAGCGCAATCGCCAGCGGCAAGGCAATCAGGATCGTGCCGCCGGTCACAAAGAGCGCCATCGCCAGATTGTGTTGCAATGCTTGCCAGAAGAAACCCGACATGGTCGGTTCGCGGTAGAGGAAATAGGTGAAGTTTTCCCAGCCGGCAAATTGGCAGGCGGGTGGTTCACAGGCAAAGGGCAGGAGGGAAAAGACGCCAAAGCCATTCCAGCGAAAGAAGCTAAGGACGACCGAATAGATGACGGTGTACAGCCCGAAGATCAAAAAGATCAGCAGCGCGGGCAGCACAAAGAGGAACCCGCTATTGGCCCGAAGCCACTGCCCAAGCGATTTGTTGCGCTTTGTGCTGAGCGCGACCGTTGTGGAATGACGCAATGCGTGTGCCATCGATCAATTTCTCACAGAGTGATTTGTGATCGTAGGTGCGGTTTGTAACCGCACGGCTCCACCGAAGCCCGTGCGGTTTGTAACCGCACCTACGACACCCGAACCATGCCACTTACTTGGAACCGCCACGTTCAGCCCACGCCGCGGTGTTGGCTTCGTCCAGCTTTGCCACCAGATCTTCCGGCGTTGTTTCCTTGGTGATAAATTGTTGCAAGCCGATCTTCAACACCTTGCCGGGCGCTTCCAGGATTTGGGCTTTGCTGTCATTAAAGGGCGATTTATCGCCAAAGGCGGCCAACAACCCCGGCATTACGTTACCCACCTTGGCCGGATCCGAAGGCACCTTGACCGCGGGGAAGTCGCCGGCGGTTTTGGCAAAGAGCGCCATGGCGTCAGGGCTGGTCAAATAGTGTAAGAATTCCAACGCAGCTTCCTGGTGTTGGCTGTCCTTGGTGACCATCGCATCGATCAGCGGAAAGGCGCTCATTTCCAGCGCTTCATAAGCGCCACCCGAAAGCGACGGCAACGCAAACGACAAAATATCCTCGGCCTTCATCCCTTGGGAAAGCAAGAAGCCCAGCGTATAGGTGCCGCCAATGTCAAAGGCAGCTTTCCCTTGTGCAAAGGCCACATCCGCCGGATCGATATTGGTTTGCAGAATATCGGGCGTCCACAGATCATTCTCTGCCACTTCGTTGATCCAGTTCAACACATTCACAACACAGGCGTGAGTAAAGCTCTCTTTGCCGTTGTAAATATCATCATATAGCTCGACGCCGCAACTGGTCATCATCATGGGGTTGAAGAGCCAGTAGTGCAAGACATCCGGGTTTTGCACGCCCGTCACCAGGGCGGGTTTGCCGGTCTTTTCCTTAACTGTCTTCATCATAGCCAGCCACTCTTCGGCATTGGCGGGCGCCTGGTTGACATCCAACCCGGCTTCGGCCAAGATCTGCTTGTTGGCAAAGATAAACCAGGCTTGACCGGCCAAATAGGGCACGCTAAACGATTGGCCGACCTTAATATTTTTGTAGGTGCATTGGGGGTCGCTCTGACAGGCATCAAAGCGATCTTGCGACATGATCGACACTTTGTCATAGGTGCCGGGCAGGAAATTCTGTGACCAGGCGCCATCCACCTCGTCGGTCAGTTCCACCAGCAGATCCGTAGCGGCCATCTCCCACTGGGCGCCGGACCAGTAGCTCAAAATATCGGGCAGATCGCCGGTCTGGGCCGAAGTGGTGATTTTGGTGCGGTAGACTTCATCCGGGTTAAAGGCGCTGATCGCCACCTTGATGCCGGTCTCGGCTTCAAAATTCTTGGCAATCGCTTCCAGGGCTGGGACATGGAAAATTTTCCAGGTCCACATGGTCAAATCCGGCTTGGCTTCGGCGTCGGCAGCCGCTGGGGCAGCGGGGCCGGCGGCAGGCGCACAGGCAAAGGCAAACAACAGCACAAATACAAACATGGCAAATGACCAAATTCGACGTTGCCCGTTCATCATGGTAGTTCTCCTGTTCGAATATGGGAAGGGATAGAATGTTGAGTTTGCTGGATGAATTATACTACCGGCAACAATTGATGCACAAGTGGCAAAAAAGAGTCAGGGTAGCGGCCCACGGCAGAAAGCGCCGCCCAATAACAGTGCGTAAGCCGTTGACTTGTCAGCAGTCGAGGAAGCGAGGGCCAGAGCAACCATCCGCTCATCACCAAACTCATGAGCGACGGTCCAGCGATCCACCCCGGTCGCTTGATAGATCCGCTCTGCTGTACAAACAAAGAGCGGAGAATCCCCGCCGGCATGGCTACCGACCAGGTGTAAGATCTTGTTGCCATCCGCAGTCGTAAAATACAAGGTGGCGTCAGCCGAGCCGCCAATTGCCCAAACTTGATCATCGACGCTGGCGTACCAGGCTTGATCCGGCTGGTCTGCGGGCGGCTGCCAAAGGCTTGCGATTGGCCTAGCGCTTGCCGGCTGGGTGAGTAGGCGCTGCCAGTGACCACCCTGTCCTTGCCAGATGCTCACCCTGGCGCTGGTTGGGTCAAAGATCGCAACACACAAGCGAGCATCATCGCTCACGGTGAGCACTAACACGTTGCCTGGTTCTCCCCACGCCGACGGTAGCGTTCGCCACGGCCCAGCCACCGTATCGGCGACCTGAATTTCACCAGCAGTTGACGCCACCGCCACCAGATTGCCGCTGGACGAGAAAGTAACGTGGGTAAGTGGTGTTGTCATCAAGGACGCCCAGTGATCGCCAGCGTCCGCGCTGTAGAGGAGACCGTCGCTAGAGGCCGCCAATAGGGTACGGTCTTGGTGGAAATGGGGTGAAAGCGCCACCGCCTGGATTGCCAGGTCCGGCAGGCGCGCGTTGAGGCAGGACCAGGAATGACCGCCATCAGTCGTCCGCCAGATCCCTTCTTGTGCGCTATAGAGGAAGGCAACTGGATCGATGTCGAAGTGGGGGGCAAGCGCCATGCCGGTCAACAAGCGGGCTGGTAGGGTGAAGCAGGGTTGCCAGTGGGTTTGGTCGTGCGTTAGCCACGCACCTTGATTGACCAAACTGGCGAGCAGGACGTCGTTGGCTTCAGCAAGCGCGAAGGCATCAGGCTGAGCCAGCAGACAGCGCCAATGTTCCCCGGGCAATCTTCCGGGAAGGTCGGTTCGGTCAACGCCGTCGTCCCCCCCAACCTTCCCGGAAGATGGTGGCTGAAGATCCTGCGGTTCGGCTGAATCATGCCCAAAGCTGTAGAGTCCGGTGTTTGTCGCGGCGAACAGTCCCCTGTCCGTCGTGACCAGC
The DNA here is from genome assembly GCA_021405325.1 of Caldilinea sp. CFX5. Next base: position 9,444 of record QWII01000037.1, read on the forward strand.
ATATTGATGCTGGTTGCCGGCAGATCTACCCGCTCCCAGCTTTGCCCCTGATCGACTGACTGGTAGAGACCCTGCTGTTCTGTCCCGGCATACAAGGTCTGATCTTGGGCGAAGTGCGGTGACACCGCCAGGCTGAGGATCGGCGCCGCTTCTTCAGGAAAATCGAGTTGTTTCCAGGCGCGCCCGCCATTATAGCTGTAATAGAGCGCGGTTTCGGTACCGGCAAAGATCGTCTCATCACGCGCAAAGTCCGGCGAGAAAGCCAGCGTGTATACGGTGCCATCCAGTAAACCAAAGCCGCGGTACGACCAACGTTCGCCCCGATTGTCGCTATAGTAAATGCCATCTTCCAGCGTACCGGCCAGGATGAGCCCATCAGTCTTGTAGTTGGGAGAGAACGCAAGGCAAAGGACGACAGGGGCAGGCATAGGCGTCGCCATTCTTTGCCACTTCTCCCCCCGATCGCGCGCGAAAAAAAGGCCCTGTCCGGTGCCTGCCAGCATGGTCGAATCGGTGTCGTAGGACGGGGAGACAGCCAAGGCAATGATCTCAACCGGGGCGTTCGGCATTCTTCGCCAATGCGGCTGTGTATCTTGGTTGAGGTCTTTGGTTTGGTATAGCCCAACGCGTGTACCGGCGAAGAGTGTAACGCTTTCCCTCAAACCAACTGCTAACGCCGTTACTGTGCCAGGTGAAGGGCTACCGATGACCGTCCAATCATGACGTTGGCTTTTGTCAAGATCAAGGTTGCCCATCTGCACCTGTTACTTCTTGCCAAAGGAGTCGTTCAAAGCCCAGCGAGACAACGGCGTAGACGCGCAGCTTGAGGATGCCGCCATATTTGGCGACCAGGGTTTGTCGATATGCTTGTAGTGCCGTGCGTGCTGTTGTAAAAGCCTTTTTGATTTCATCCAAAGCGGCTAATTCGGCTGTGCTTTTGGCCCGCACTTGCTCTGCTGTCAACCCAACTTGGGTTAATTCGACATATTTAAATTCGACCAGTAGATCCAACAGTTGATAAATACGTTGTTCTGGGCGTAACAGCATGAGCAAATCGGCATAGCGCCGTTCCAACTCCGGTTCAGAATCAACAATATAGGCGATATCGTTATAGAGGAGCGACAGGAAGAGCGCCTTTACCGTTAATTCGTTGGCATGGCGATAGTCGCGATTGCTAAAAGCGCGATAGACATGCTCTTGGATAAAGTCGTACAAAGGTTGTATGGTACCTGCGCTATAAAATAGCTTGGCCAGCGCACGCCCCTCATCCTGATCAAATTCATCCGGCAGCAACAATTCTCGTAGCTGCTCGAAATAAAGCCCGCGCGTTACCAAATTGGGAATCCGTAACAGCGGTTGTCCTTGCGGATCGCGACCATCCAGGGTGGTCATGCCAAAATAAAAGAGCAACGACGCTAAACTATCATGGCTCAACTTGGGTTTTACCAAATCTTTCAGGCTAAAGCGGTTGAGGATGCGCTGAACCCCTAAATTGGGTTGATCTTCAAGCAATCGCTGAATTAATTGCTCACCGCCTGGACGGCTGGCAATATATTCCAGTTTGTTTTTATCCATGGACAGATTGACATCTAATATTTCTTCTGGCGGCGCGCACTCGCGTTGCAATGCGTCAAGAAAATAGAGCGAAAGGGTTGGATTATACAGTGCTTCCTCAGCATCGGGCCGAAAATGATACCCATTATAAAAAGTGCGCATTAACTGCTTGTGGGCCGCGATCTGCTCAGGGGAAAAACCACAAGCGCCACCGACCTGATCCGCCAAAATGGCTATCTCCGCTTCGGTAAAACCGCATAATTCATGCATTGGTCGTTCAAGCGAAATGTCGCTGGCTGTATTAAAACCGCTGGTCAAATCACTCAGCAGCATTGGCGAGACGCCGGTGACAAAGACGCGATCCATGCGCCCTTCGCCCATTGCCGCTTTGATATTTTTGAAAACCGTTTTCAGAGCGCCGTCCCCCGTCACCATCTTGGCGTAGCGTTCGTCGTCGCTGCGGGTGCTGCCCATTGCAATTTCATTCGCAAAGTTGTCATACTCGTCAATCAACAAGTAAAGTTTGTATGGCTGTCCAGCAATGGCCGACAGGAGCGACTCGAATGAATAGATGGCATCAGTTGGATGGATCTCGATTGGCTGTTGGATCCAGTTGGCGTAACGCACGCCAAAATCCTGAATTCTAGCATTGATGTGATTGTATAAGTTCTGGGTGATCTCTTCAACAGCCCCAAAGACGGCTATCTTAGAAAAATCCCAGCGTAAAATGAAATGCTGATTGTGCAAGGGCGTTGGCTCCTGCCCAATCGCCAGGTCGCCAAATAGTAGCGCAAATTCGTCAGCCAGCGCGACATCATAGTAGTAGGCTAAGATACTTAACCACAAGCTCTTGCCAAAACGACGCGGGCGCAGAAAAACTAATTGTTTTCCCCGCTCTTCGACAATACGGATATAGTGAGTACGGTCTTGGTAAAAATAGCCTTCACGCCGAATGGAAGCGAAATCGGCCAGACCATAAGGAAACTTCATCAACACTCCTTGGTTCATTGCCGTCAGTGCGACATCAACACACAACTGTGAGCGCGCAGGCGCTTCCCTTATTGTACCACAACGGGAGCAGCGGATCCTTATGGTTCAATACATTCTGGCGGTTTGCGGTGATGGACAATCGCATCGGTCGTCAATGCTTGCGCTGCGCCGCTGACAGCGATGGTCAACGCTTTTTGCAGGATGAAGAGGGCATCCTGAATGCCGCTTTGCGGTATATTGACAAGCTGTCCACTGCGAGCGTCAAAAACGCAGCCAGCAGGCGCACGTTGAACCTGTTCGGTGACAATCGTGGGATGATAGCCGGCATTGTGGGCAATGGTGCGCAGTGGTTCTTCCAAAGCGCGACCCAATATGTTGTAAGCGATGGCTTCCTCAGCGCTGGCGGCCGGCAGTCGCGACAACACTTGTTGGGCTTGGAGCAGCGCTGTGCCGCCACCAGCCACCACGCCACCAGTGAGCGCATGACGCAAGGTCGTCACGGCCCGTAAGGCTAGTGTCTTGAGCGCCGCGCTGCTGGTGTCGGTGGCATCGGCCACGCGTAAGATGGCGGTCCCGCCGGTCATGCGGCCAAGTCGTTCGCGCAGCATTTGTTGTTCATGGTCGCCTACCGCACTTTTCAACTGGCCGCGCAACTGGCGGATATGGTGGCGTAACTGGCGCGGGTCGCCTTTGCCGCCAAAGAGGCCAAACAAACTTTGGGTGGCCCAGGCGCGACGGGCATACCCTAGGTCGGCGATCTGGAAATCCTGAAAATCGGCAGTAGCCGCCGCATAAAAGACACGCCCGCCGGTCAAAGCCGCAATATCTTCCATCGCCGCCACCTGATCGGCCTCTTGTACCCGTGGCGTGCGCACCACTAGCGTGCTGACCGTTTTGGCCTGGTTGTTCTGTACCAGCAAACCGACAGCGCGATCCGCGATAGATTTGGCAGTAATCACCAACCTGCGCACACCGGCCTTGGCGCACTGCTCCAGCACCGGAATGAGTTGCTCAGGCTCTTCAATGGCAAGGTCGCTGATCAAGAGCGCGGCGTCTTCAAAGGTGGTCTGTTGGCGGGTGGTATCGGTGACAAAGTGGCGCGAAACCCAGCCGCTGAGATGCCAGTACGTTCCTTCGATGTATTCCCGTTCCAGCCCCAGGCGATTGCCTTTCTCCACCACGACCAGCCCGTCCGCGCCGACAATGTCGAAAATTTCGCCCAACAGCTCGGCCAGCGCGCAGTTTCCCTGTACCAGCCCACAGGCAAAACGGGCAATGGCCGCTTTGCCAACCAGTGGGCGAGCCATATGTTGCAAACTTTCCTGTACTGCCTGCAAGCCTTTTTCCAGACCGGCGCGCAACAACATGGCGTTGCAACCGCCTTGGGTGATCACCCGCACGCCTTCGTTCAAAAGCGCCTGGTAGATCACCGCCATTGTCGTCGCCCCGTCGCCAACCTCCTGGTGCATCCGCCATAAGGCATGACGCAGCAGCATCGCCCCCACATCCGCGCCGCGCGGCGTGATCTGGATAATGCGGCGGGCGATGAGCGCGCCATCATCCAGAATTTCAGGCGCTTCGTTGCCTTTACTGCGGGCCAGGGCCACCAGGCGCGGCGAAGGGCCTAAGGTGGGTCGGATGGCAGCCATGATGGCGTCAACACCCTGTTGCAGATCCTGGTAGACCTGCGGTTGAGTGACAATGGCGGCTCTGGGCGACGATCGTTGCGCTGTTTTTGGGGTGCGGAAGCCGGGCAGATTCTGTTTGCCTGTGCTAGAAGGGCTACGGAGATTCGTCATGCCTCATTCACTCCTGGAAAAGACGCCCTGATGAATGTGATTATTTTCCAGTTTCAAAAACGGAGCGCGGCAAGCCAGACTGTTTGATGATCCCTAACAAGGTGCCTCTCTTCAATTCATTGTAATCTGGCACAGGTACGGTAATTGTTGTCTGACCTGTTTTTTTCTGCATAAAGATGTGGCTGCCTTTCTGCCGAACCTTCGCAAAACCATGGTCGGCCAAAATTTTGCACACCTCCTGACCGGAAAGCACCCGTAACTTAGGCACTCTGCACCTTAGCTCTTTGTTTGAATGGTGTTGTCGATACAGTCGGCATGATCGGCATGACGTAGGTTTCTTTCTTTAAACGCCGCTGAATCTCTGAGGGCGAGGCAACTTCAAAAAAGCCCTCAACCGCCTCTAACAGATGTAAGCGCGCGATTTCAACAGTGTCCCCCTCGCTTACAATGTCTAGCTCCGGGCAGGTTGCTACATAACCATCATCTTCTCGTTCAATCACGGCAGTTAATTGTAACACACGCGCTGTCCTTTTCATCATTTCCTCTATCTTCCCCTTTACAGAGCAGCCATCGCCAGGCGCACACAGTTTGGTCGCAACCATGCCCGATTCAGTATAATCTGGGCCTACTAGCGGTGTCAATCCGAATACAGGTCAGCATGACAAGCGCCGTTTCGAGAATATGCGGTTTTGGATTTAGCCGGCGAGTTCACCCCTTCAACCCACTGGCCACCAATCCCTGGACAAAATTGCGTTGCAACAAGAAATAGACCGCGGCCGGCGGCCAAGTCGCCAGAAAGGTGCGCACCATCACCGCTGGATAGTCCGTGGTGCCGACGGGCGACCAATCGGAGAGAATGACGGTTTGTACACGGTAGGCAATCGGGTAATATTCAGAACGTCCGGCGATGGTCATGCTGGGCCAGAGATAATCGTTCCAGACGCCCAGAAAGGTGACAATCACCAGGGCGACAATTGGCGGTTTGAGCAACGGCGCATAGAGACGGAAGATGATGGTCAACATGCCGGCGCCATCGACCTTGGCGGCGTCCTCATATTCTCTGGGCAGCATGTCATAGCTCTGCTTAAAGAGGAAGATAGCAAAGGGCGGCACCCAGCCATAGATAAAGAGCACCGGCCATTCGCCAATCAACCCGTGGCCGCCCCGCCCCCAGATGTCATTACCCCCCACCAGCGGAAACCAGGCCATCTGCAAATACATCGGCACCAGCATCAAAATGCCGGGCATCACCATGCCGGAGAGAAAGAGCAGAAAGACCTGATTCTTCCCCGGAAAGCGCAGCTTGGAAAAGATATAGCCGCCAAAGAGACCGACCAGCAGCGTTACAGCGATGTAGAAAGCGCAACGGTAGAGGGTAAAAAGATACGAATCCCAGACGCCGGCGGCCAGCGCACGCCCAAATAACTCAATATTAAGCGTGTTGGGAATCGGCAGGATGGTCGCTTCCAGAAAGCGGTCGTTCGTCGTAAACGACCCCAGCGCCATAAAGAGAACGGGGTAAATCATGATGAAACTGGAAACGCTCAGGAAGAGGTAACTCAGCGTCCTGGTGAGCAGATAACGTCTACGCATTGGCTTCGATCCTAACCTGGACAAACCGCATCCATAGGCTCACACGGATAGGAAAAAGCACTGTCGAAAATATCTGTGCTTCTTCCTATCCGTGTGAGCCTAAAAGCTTGTCTACTCTTCAAAAATTGTTCGGTAGTGACTAAACTCCATACTGCTTGCGATACTCGTTGAGTTGCCAGCCAATGAAGACCAGCAGCATGATGAACAACACAAACGACTGCGCCGTCCCCAAGCCCATCTCTAGCGCACCAAAGGAGTCGTTATGGATGCTGTAGATCAGCGTATAGGTCAGGTTATCCGGCCCGCCGGCGGTGATAATCTTTGGCACCTCCCACATTTGCATGGAGCCGATCATGCCGGTGACAGAGATAAAGAGCAAGACCGGGAGCATCTGCGGAATGGTGATATACCAAAGCAGTTGGCGGCCATTCGCACCGTCGATCTTGGCGGCGTCATAGAGATTTTCGTCGATGCCCTGGAGGCCGGCCAGGAAGAAGATCACGGTAAAGCCAATGCCCTGCCAGACGGCAAAGAGGACGGTGATGATCGGAATCCAGAAGGTGCTGCGATACCAATCGACCGGTTCGATGCCAAACTTGAACAAGAGCATATTCAAGACACCCTGTGTCGAGGGAGCCAGATAGATCTTGAGCAACAACGCCACCACCGCGCCGGAGAAGACCGCCGGTAGATACCACATGGTGCGGAAGATGCCCTTGCCGATCAGGTTCTGGTTCATCACCAGTGCGGTGAAGAAGCCGCCGACAATATTGAGGGTGAGAATGGCAATGGCATAGAGAATCGTGCGGCCAATCACCTTCAGGTAGAACCAGTTCTGAAAGTCAGAGAAAATGAAGGTAAAGTTTTGCAACCCCACCCACTGCGGCGGCGTGATGATATTCCACTGGGTGAAACTGATCCCGATGAGGAAGCCCAGCGGCACATAGGTCATCACCACAAAATAGACCAACATGGGGATGAGAAACGACCAGGCAATGATCGCTTCCCGATGGCGGCGATACCAGCGGAGCAAACGTTGTGGTGTGGTGAGTTGCGCTTTCTGCAAATGTAGATCGCGTATCATAGGCTGGATATTCATAATACACCTTAGAAATGAACTTTGTTGCAATCTATCATGCTCTCTTTGCCTTGTCAATCACCAATTTGCACCTCAACTTGCAGAAAAAAACAGGTAAGCGTATCATAAACATGTCTGCAATCTTAAGCCTTTGAATATCGGTAAAGGTAAATCAATGAACCAGATTCAGCCACCTGAAACTGCTCTCCTGTTGCAAGATGTTCGCCGGATGATTGAGGAAACACGTAACGCAGTTGCCCTTACTGTTAATGTTGCGATGACCAAACTTTATTGGCAGATCGGCCATCGTATCAATATCGAAATTTTAGAAGGCGAACGCGCGCTTTATGGGGGACAAATTATCGCAAATCTGGCGCATCAACTAATCATAGAGTATGGGTCAGGATTTTCAGAGAAAAACTTGCGCCACATGATCAGTTTTGCGCAAGCATTTCCGGATGAACAAATTGTCTCTACACTGTCGAGACAATTGAGTTGGTCTCATTTTAAGGAAATTGTTTACCTCAATAAACCCTTCCAACGCGAGTTTTATGCTGAAATGTGCCGGAGCGAACGGTGGAGTGTTCGCACACTTCGCCGTCAGATCACCTCCATGTTGTATGAACGAACTGCCCTATCACGGCAACCAGAAGAGTTGATTCGCCAAGAATTAGCAACCCTACGAAACGAAAATCGAATGTCTCTGGATTTAATCTTTCGCGATCCTTATGTATTGGATTTTCTCAACTTGAAAGATACCTATAGTGAACAAGATCTGGAAACAGCCATTATCCGGGAAATGGAACTCTTCTTGTTGGAGTTGGGTAGCGGTTTTACCTTTGTTGCCCGGCAGAAACGTATGGTCATTGACAATGAAGATCATAACCTGGATCTATTATTTTATCATCGCAAATTGAAGCGATTGGTTGCTGTTGAACTTAAACTCGACCGCTTTCGGGGTGCGTATAAAGGACAAATGGAACTCTATTTACGTTGGTTAGAAAAATATGAAATGGAACCGGGGGAAGAATTACCATTAGGCTTAATTCTTTGTACAGAAGGTTCATCAGAAACGATCGAATTGTTACGGCTAGATGCTTCTGGCATTCGCGTTGCCGAATATCTAACCGAATTGCCTTCTAAAGAGGTTTTGGCACGTAAACTCCATATTGCAATTCAACATGCGCATGAACGTCTAGGTAACTTTAGAACGCAAAAAGATCAAGAAGTATCGGATGATGAAAACTGAATAACATAGTCACAATCCAGGCATCATTTTATCAAAATACGAGCGTCAGTAACTGTGATAACTCGTCTACCGCAAAGTCGGGTGTGAATGGCAACTGATCAGGCCAGACGACATCGCCCTTCCGCCAGACGGTTTTCATCCCAACCTGCTGCGCGCCGCCAATATCCGCTTGTGGATTGTCGCCAACGAAAACGCATTCGGCAGGGGCGACCTTGAGTTTTTCAGCGGCGCGCAGAAAGATGGCGGCTTCCGGCTTCTTGACCTTTTCCTCTTCCGAAACCAAAATCACATCAAAGTAGGCGACGAGATCTGTGGCATGGAGTTTGCCCCGCTGTGCTTCGCTGGAACCATTGGTAATCAAGCCCAATGGGTAGCCGCGTGACCGTAACGCTTTAAGAACCGCATAGGCATCAGGAAAAGGCTGACTGTGCTGCCAGACATGGCGGCGAAAGTCTGCCAGTAATTCCTCCGCGGAGAGCGGCAGAGCAAATTCGGCGGCCAGCGTTTGAAACACTTGGTAGCGATCCGCATAGCCATGTTGATCAAGCGCTTTGAACCGGGCATGGTACACGGCGTAGGTTGGCGTCTGCAACGCAAGCCGGGCATATTGCCCTACCAGGAAGCGTTCGATCATGATTTCGCGATCCAGCAGCGTCTCGTCTAAATCAAACAGAATGGCTTTGATCAAAAGCTTATCCTTCCAACCATTTCGTTTAGTTCGCCGTATTGGGCTTCTCCGTTAACCACTTTGCCATCATAATCATCTTCGCACTAACATAAAACCCTTGCTTCTCATAGAAGATTTGCGCAACAGTCTCGCGCGCCGTATACAGGTAGATTTTTTCTACACCTTTACGCTTCAGCATCTCTTCCAGTTCATGCAATAATGCCGTGCCTGTACCGTGCCTTTGCCACTTTGGGGTGACACACATTTCTTTTAGATAGAAGTGCTTGCTTCTATCCCACTGTTCAACATACCCTAACGCAAACCCAATGGGTTTACCGCCAATCTTACCAATAACACCGTCGAAGCCAGGTGTATGGTAACAAGCCTCCAGGCGTTGCGTGGCAGTGGCGATCTCCCAGTGTTCGTTCCAAGGTGGGCTATTGAACACATCAATGAACAAATCAATACATTCGGCTAAATTAGTATACTCTGCTGGGTGGAAGTCCATAAATCATTTCGTTCGCTTCTGCGGTAGGCCGTGCGAAGTTTGTGCAATCATCTTGATTGATTGCAATTTAACACCGTAACACCTTTACAGAACAAACTGCTCAATCGCCCACCCAACACCGTCATTATCATGATCTGGGGCAATTGCGGTGGCATGGCTTTTGAGCGTAGCCGTGCCATTGCCCATCGCCACGCGCACACCGGCCTGGGAAAACAGGGCGACGTCATTGTCATTATCCCCAATCGCCAGTACGGCATCGGGAGTGATGTTCAGTTTGTCCAGCACTAAGGCCAGCGCGCTCCCTTTGTCAGCGCCGGCAGGAAAGATGCCTAGCGAGTGAACTTCGCCGTTCGGTTCGGAATAGGTTTCTACATAACAATCCTGTCCTAACGCTGTACGACAAAATGCGCGGAAAAATTCTATTGCGGCTGGATGCCAGAGGAGAATACGCATCGGCGCGCCAACAATACCGTCTACATTCGTCTTGACAATCATGGTGTTGGCTGAAAACGGCCCCAACACCTGGTAGGGGCGCTGGCGCAGATATTTCATTGCACCGATAGTGCTGTAGATCTCCCAATCATGGTCATCGGCAAGTTGGGCAATCGTGAGGGCAACGTCGGTCGGGATGGTGGCATTGCGCCAAACTTCGCCCAAAGGCGCGCTCAGGATATGCGCGCCATTGGCGCAGATGATCGGATCGGTGATCGCTAACTGCCCACAAAGCTCTTGCACAAAATCCACGGTGCGAGTGGTTGCGATCACCACCCACACCCCTTGTCGGTTGGCTTGTTGCAGCAAACGCCTGGTTTTGGCCGATACCTTTTTGTTGCTATTCAGCAAGGTTCCGTCGAGATCGGTCGCAATCAATGCGATCTTCGCCATCGCACTATCCTGTTGGAAATAGTTTCTACTGCCAATCACGACGTAACCAGCACGCTTCCCGTGGACAACCCACCGCCTACCCCGTCTTGCGCACCAACCCTTCAATCGACGTTTGCAGGGCATCCAACTCCGTCTTGATCGCATCGGCGGCCAGCTTGCCTTTCCAGATGCGCTGGTAGCTGTTGTTCCATTCCGACCAGATGCGCGAGCCATTCTTCGGCCACCCCGGCAGCGGACCGGCTCCGCCGTCGAGCAGGGTTTTCATGGTGACACGCACCATCTCTTTGGCGCGATCAGTCTTGTAGCCGCCCAGCTTGTCATAAGTCTCGTGCTGTTCCAGCAGCGACTTGAGGGCCGGAATCCAGATACCGGCGTTGTCGGCCAGCCAGGCTTGAGTGTCGGCGTTGGTGAGCGTCTCTTCGACAAAGGTGACGGCCAGATCGGGGTTCTTGCCATTCTTGAGCGGCGAGTTGATCTGGTTGCCGATCACAATCGTCGCCGGTGTACCGCCGGGGGGCAGTGGGAACTGGATGGCGACGGCGTCAATATCCCCTTCACCGACCGAGGTGGCATCGTTGTTCCAGCCCGGCTTGACCGCAATCACGCCATCGTTAAAGAGCTTGCCGGAGCCGGCCTCGCTCTCGGCCTGGGTGATGAGCGCTTCAGTGGAACTCCAGAGCAATTCATTGTGGAAGAGCCAGGTATCAACCGCTTTCTCGGCGTTGGCGCTGGGGACGCCCAGGTCGCTGCCCAATGGCGCACCGTTCTGATTGAACCAGTGGAGAATGCGCATGGCCGTGCCATAGGTGTTGGGGTCGGGGCCATAGGTGAAGTAACAGTTGTTGCCCCACTTGGCATCGCTGTTGACCTTGTTGATAGCCTGACAGGCGGCGACTAGCTCTTCCCAGGTGGTCGGCAGCTTGGTGCGATCCAGCCCGGCCTTCTCCCAGGTGGTCAGATTGATAAAGAGGACATCCGCGCCAGAGGACATGGGCAGGCCATAGACTTTGCCATCGACGGTTGCGCCGGCGACGGTGCCGGACGGGAATTGTTGCGCCGCTTCGTCAGAGACGGTGTTATAGATCCCCAACTGGACAAACTCATTGACATACGCCTCGCCATAGGTGACATCCGGCACGATGCCGGCGGCGAGCGACATGAGTTGATTCTGGCGCAGATCCCAGTCCCAACTGTGGGAGGTGATCTTGACCGAGACGCCGGGATGCTTCTCCAAGAAAGGTGGGAAGAGTTGGCGCGCCAGACCGCCCCAGTACCAGGTCTTCTTAAACTCTTCGTTGTCAGGGTTGGCCTCCCAGGTGGTCGTCAGATCGGGAATATCGGCATTCCACCAGACATCCAGTTCCATCGCTTCCGGGGATTGGCTCGGTTGCTGGCCGGCTTGTTGTCCGGCTCCTTGTTGCGCCACCGGGGCCACGCAAGCGCTGAGAACAGCCGCGCCGGCGCCGGTCGCCACCAACTGCACAAATTCACGACGAGTAAAGCCTTGTTTGGGAGACATCCAGTTCCTCCTTGTCCAATTCAATTTTGCTTCTTTATAGAAATCGAGGCATGGTTTGAACAATTTACAAGTGTTTGTTCGGGTGATGAGGCCAGAAGCGCCACAGGATGGAATGACACATAAACGTACATACGCGCAGAGACGGCTTGCATTGTAGCACTGATGTTTTTCGCTGTCAACTAGGTTGCGCCGCCCCTACCGCTGGCCTTTTGTCTGTGACTCCGGCGCCCGAACAATAGCACTACCGCCGCCTAGATTGGTGAATGCTGTCGGCAAAGATTTACCCTGTAAAAACGGCAGAAAAACCCCAGTTGACATTTACAAAGAAGTCTTATAAAATTTACTTGTGTTTAATTATTTGTTCGACAATTTCTTGTAGAATTTCGATGACATTTTGACACTTGCACCGCACTTCTTTCACCATTTCACAGGGGGAATCTCATGGCAAAGAGCAATATGGATGTTCACAATTTGAGCCGTCGCCAATTCTTGAAAATGTCGGGCCTTGCTGCAACCGGATTAACGTTGGCCGCATGTACGCCCATGGGACAAGCGCCCACCCAGGGCAGCGCTGCCCCTGCGGGCGAGGAAGTTGAGGTAATCTTCCTCACCACCGAGGGGACTGACTCCAGCTCGCAACTTTTTAAGCCAGTCTATGACAAATTTCGCGAACAGCACTCGAACATCAAGGTCACTTTTGTCGGTATTACGACGGAAGGAGGATGGGGCGCCTACTTCGACAAGCTCAGCGTGCAAATTGCCGGCGGACAAGCGATGGATCTTGGCAAAATTCCGACTGAAGGCGGGCGCTTGGCGGTGGCGCGTGGTCTGATCCAACCCATTGATGATTTTATTGCCGCGACGCCGGAAATGGAAACCTACTTCAATGATGTCAGCCCCAAGTTAGCCACCGTCTTCAAATATGTCGGCAAAACCTATTCGCTGCCCTATGATTACAACAACATGATGATTTGGTTTAACACCAAACGACTGGCCGAAGAGGGGTTAGAGATGCCCAAAGCGGATTGGACCTTCGCCGATTTCCGTGAGTATGCCAACAAACTGACAAAACGTGATGGTGACAATATCACGCACTATGGTTTCAGCTTTTGGACAGCGCCCTTTGGTCTCTGCCCCTGGCTCTTCAACAACGGGCTAGACGGCATGATGGGTGGCGATGACATGTCGGCGCCACTACAAACCGACCCTGCCTATGTCGAGGTAGTGCAATTCCTCTATGATCTCATGTATGTAGACAAAGTGGTGCCGCGCCCCGACGCCCAGAATCCGGGCAGCTTTGAAGCTGGCACAATTGCTATGCAGATGGCCGGCCGCTGGCCGATGAGCGGTTATCTCCAAAATGGCTTCACTGATTTTGACATTCAGTATTGGCCCAAAGGTGCGCGCCAAGTGACGGAAGTCGGTTGCGGCTCCTGGCCGATCTTCACCGCCGCCAAACATCCGCAAGAAGCCTGGACCTTTGAAGCCTTCTGCCTGCGGGCCGAATCGATTGACCACTTTGTCTCGCAAGGCGCCAACATCCCGGCCTTGCGCAGCATTGGCACGTCCGATAAATTTGTCAACTTACAGGCCAAGAGCGGCAATCTCTGGTATGAATCGATTGATCGGGATGACATTCCGGTCATTTCAGTCACGGCTCCGCCCGACTTTAGCGAGATGGAGCAGATCAGTAATCGCTACCTGAGCCAGGTCTTTGCCAATGAACTGAAGGTCGAAGAGGCCATGACGGCGACCGCCGAGGAGTTGCAGGGGATGGTTGGCAAGCGACCCAAAGAATGGGCTGCGCTCTTCTCCTAGTGCTTCTATCAGGCCAGCACGGGCCAGGAAGTAACTCTTTTGGCAGCAGTCGTCGGTTACTTCCTGGCCTGCTCGTCACGATCAGTAGTTCTGTTATCGTGGTTCTCCTGCTTTTGTGGGCAGTAACAGCTTTCACAACGAGTGAGGATAGGTATGAGCCAACTCGATACGGTCAATACGCAAGTGCGGATAGCGGCCAAAAGCGGGCGGCTGCCAAAGACGAGTATACACCGTCGCCAGGAAATCTTCTGGGCGTGGCTCTTTATTCTGCCGACGTTATTGGGATTCTTGATTTTTCTGGCGGGACCGCTGTTGGCCGGGCTAGGCTTGGCCTTCACGCGCTACGATCTTTTCACCCCCCCTACTTTTGCCGGGCTGGATAATTTTCGCGCTATCATGGCGGACGAGCGTATCCTGCAAATCTTCGGCAATACGGTCTACTATGTGGTCGGCATGGTTATTTTTGATCTGCTCTGGGCGTTGGCCCTGGCCTTGGCGATCAATAGCCAGATACCAGCATTCTTGAAGATCTTTTTTCGCGCCGTCTTCTTTTTTCCCATTCTGGTTTCCGCTGCCGTCATTGCGGTTGTCTGGCAATATCTCTTCAACGCCGACCTGGGTGTAATCAACTACTATTTGGGCTACCTGGGCATCGGCAAGATTCCCTGGCTGATTGCAAGTGCATGGGTGAAACCAAGCGTGATCATCAGTACGGTCTGGAATGGCGTTGGCTTTAATATGTTGCTGTTGCTGGCCGGGTTGCAGGGCATTCCCAAAGAGCTTTACGAAGCGGCCGCCATCGACGGCGCCGGCCGTTGGTCAAGTTTTCGGAAGATCACCTTACCCTTGTTGTCGCCGGTGATCTTCTTTATCCTAGTCAAAGGCATTATTGGCGTCTTTCAGCTTTTCGACAGTCCATTTGTGCTGACGGCGGGCGGTCCCGGCGATGCCAGCCGTTCGGTGTTGATGTACATGTACGAAAAGGCCTTTAAGGTCTTCGAGTTGGGTTATGCGTCGGCATTGGGGTTGGTCTTGTTCCTGATCATCTTGCTCATTACGATCATCCAATTTGCCGGCAGCAAACGCTGGGTCTTTTACCGCTAGTGCATGACAGCATAAAAGAAATCAGCTTCATCAAGACGAGAGAGGGGAATGGCAATAGTATGGCAACAGGTAAACTATCCGCTCATCGCCGGCTTGGGCGTAGATTGGGGAATCCGCTAACGATCTTGACGGTGCTTGCCCTCGGTTTCTTGAGTCTGTTAATGGTCTTTCCTTTCATTTGGATGATCAGCGCCTCGCTCAAGGTGCCGGCCACGGCGTTCAAAGTGCCGCCGGAGTTATGGCCGTACGAGTGGCGTTTTGAAAACTACGCTTATGTACTCAATCATCCGCTGGTGCCACTGCCGCGCTTCTTCTTGAATAGCTTAAAAATTGCCACCCTGATCACACTGGGTCAGTTGATCACCTGTTCTCTGGCCGCCTACGCCTTTGCGCGCCTGCGCTTTCCCGGTCGTGAGTTGATCTTCCTAATTCTGCTCACGGCGCTGATGGTGCCGTCACAGATCACGATCATTCCGATCTTTATCGAGATGCGCACCTTGAAGTTGATCGACAGCCACGCCGCCTTGATCCTGCCCGCGCTCACCAGCATTTTCGGCGTTTTCATGTTGCGCCAATATTTTCTCACTATCCCCGATGAGTTGGAAGACGCGGCGCGCATCGACGGCGCCGGGCCGGTGCGCATCTGGTGGCAGATCATGCTGCCCTTGATCGGCCCGGCCCTTTCGACCCTGGCGATCATCACCTTTACCAGCAGTTGGAATGCTTTCTTTGGCCCGTTGATCTTTCTCAATTCGTGGCAAAAATTCACCTGGCCTTTGGGGGTGTCGATGTTGCGCGGGCAATATGGCCAGGGCAGCGTATCGGTGATCATGGCCGGGATCACCCTGGGCGTGATTCCGGTCTTTGTCGTTTTTCTCTTGCTGCAACGCCGCATGATCGAGAGTATCGGTTTTACCGGCGGGATCAAATAACGAGGACGGCTGATGACTATACACCCGATCACGCCGCTGCGCACGGCGGAAATTTCTATCGACGACGCGACCTATGTGGGCGCCACGCTTGCCCAATTGTGGGAAGAAATGCCGTTGCTGCTACTCGGCTCGCTGCTTGTTGCCGGCAGTATAGCGCCAGGCTGGTGGCTTGTTGTTACCGGGGGCGTGGTGGCGCCGGCCTGCATAGGGGGGATTTTTGTCTGCGCCCCCTTGTGGACGGCCTACTGCTATCTGGTGGGGCGCCATGCCGTGGGCTATAAAGCGCACTTGCGCGATCTGGGGCGAGCGTTTGTTCATTATTACCGGCGCGCGCTGGTGATTGCCATCCCGGTTGCCATCTTGGCGATTCTTGTACACATTGCTTTGCCCGTGGCCGTGCAAGCCGGATCCGTGCTGGTGGTGGCCGGCGTCACGGTTCAGGTGATCGCATTATGTGGCGTGATATTGCTCACACTCCATGCGCTGCCGCTCCTGGCGCTCTTTGATCTGCCCTTGCGCCAGGTGTGGGCGGTCAGCTTGGCGCTGGTCGTGCGTTGGCCGTTGGTGGCGCTTGGGTTGGCGGCCATGGCTTTTCTGGGCGGCAGCCTGGCGCGCCTGCTTGGGCTGGGGGTCTGGCTGATTCTACCGCTGATCCTGACGCCCTTTGTCGTGAATGCGACCTTACTGCTGACGCGGCAGTTGGTGGATGTGACGAAAGCCGATGTAGAATTAGAAGGATGAGCGTGTTGACGCTATACTTGGCAAAAATAGTTTACGTTTTCGCCGATTTGCGAAGGAGCCTGGAACGCTCGTTGTCGTAGGCTGAACAGGCGCCGGTTTTTTACGCAGCCACAATTTAGATGTCGCACTTATGACCGTCAATTCAAAATTTCGTTCTGTTACCATTCGCGATGTTGCCGAGGAAGCCAACGTTTCGATTTCGACTGTATCGCTCTATATTCAAGGCAAGCAACGGGTCAGCGCGGAAACTGGCAATCGCATTGCGGCCGCCATTGAAAAGCTCAACTATGTACGGCGGCCACGCGCTACGCAAGATGCGCCGCCATTCTTTGGCCTACTGATCGAAGATCTGCCACTGTTGGCCTCGTCCGATATTATTTACAATCATATTCTCCATGCCATCGAAGCCCAAGCCAAAGCGCATCACTATGGTATGTTATTTTCGATCATTGAGGAAGGCAAAATCCCCCGCATGGTTACAGAAAACCAGGTGCGGGGCGTGATCGTAGTAGGCGGCTCGCCGGTCAACGACGCGCTGATCAGTCGCCTGGTCTTGCAGAATCTACCGATGGTATTGGTCGATAATTATGTCATGGGCGTCGCCGTGGATGCCATTGTCCCCGACAATGAAGGCGGCGGCTATGCTGCTTTCAAACATCTGCTCGATCTGGGGCACAAGCGGATTGCTATTATCGAAGGGCCGCGTAAATACAAGACGCTGACCGACCGCTTGCTGGGCGCTTTGCGTGCTGCCGAAGATTACGGCCACACAATTCCGTCTGCGTATCGCCAGCAACCTGTTTCCAGCGGAAAACCCAACAAAGGCTATCGGGAGATGCAGCAGTTGCTCGCATTGCCACAGCCACCCACGGCAGTCTATGCCGTCAGTGACAAGACCGCCTTTGGCGCGCTGGCTGCGATCAAGGATGCCGGGCTGAACGTTCCCAATGACATCTCGATTGTTGGCTTTGACGATGTCGCCGAGAGCGAACACACCATTCCCCCCTTAACCACGGTGCGTGTATCCAAGAGCGAAATGGGCGTGCTGGCGATGGAACGGCTACTCGATCTGGTGAATGGCAAGCTGCCTTTGCCGGTCAAAACCGCGGTCTACACCAGTCTGGTTGTTCGTCAATCAACCAGAGCAATGACAGAATAACAAGATGACAGGATGAAGTTACCTGATCATCCTGTCACCAGCAGGCAAACAAATGATATAAACGCTACTGATGATCTTGAGGTAATCATGAACCATTTTCTCTATACAGGTGCGAAAACCAACCAGATCAGTTTTCCGCTAGGCGGCCTTGGGACAGGCTGTATTGGCCTGGCCGGCAATGGGCGCTTGCTCGATTGGGAGATTTTTAACCGGCCCAACAAAGGCAGCGTCAATGGCTTTTCCCACTTTGCTATCAAAGCCGAACGGCAAGGGGCAGCGGCGCCGGGGGCGGTGATCGACGCCCGCGTCCTGCATGGCGATCTACAAGCGCCTTACAATGGGGACTTGCATCTAGGCCGCTTTGCCGGCTACGGCTTTGGGCCACGCCGCGAATATCTCACCGGTATGCCCCACTTTCAGGCGGTCGATTTTCGGGGCGAATTTCCACTGGCGGAACTCACCTTCCGCGATGAAAGCTTCCCCGGCCAGGTGACGTTGACCGCTTTCAATCCCTTTATCCCGCTCAATGACAAAGATTCCGGCATCCCCGCTGCCTTTTTCGCGTTTTCTGTCAAGAATACGACCGCGGAGACCATCACCTATACCCTGGCCGGCGTTCTGGCTAACCCCTTGCCCAAGCACAACCGTAACACGATTGAACAGGTGGATAATCTTCATCTGCTCCATCTGCGCAGCGATGGGGTCGCCGCCGACGCGGTCACCTATGGCGATCTCACGCTGGCGACCGATGCCGACGCGGTCAGTTGGCAGCAATATTGGTTTCGCGGCGCCTGGTTTGACAGTCTGGAAGTCTACTGGCGCGAGTTCACCACGCCCGGCAAGTTGCCGAATCGCACCTACGCACCCCAACAGAGCGGCGAGCGCAACGAAGGCATGTTGGCTGCCCATGTCACCATTGCTCCTGGTCAGAGCGCCCAAGTGCGCTTTGTCATCAGTTGGCACTTTCCCAATTGCGAGAACTATTGGAATGCACAAGCGCGCACCGCGGCGGAAAAGGCCGGCATGGCGCCGACCTGGAAAAATTACTATGCCACGCTCTGGCCGGATTCGCAAGCCAGCGCCCGCTATGCCCTGGGTAACTGGGATCGCCTCTACCAGGAGACGCGCCGCTTTAAGGATGCGCTGTTTGCCTCCAGCCTGCCTGTGGTTGCGCTCGAAGCCATTTCAGCCAACCTCTCCACCCTGAAGACGCCGACGGTGTTGCGGCTGGCGGATGGCGCCTTTTATGGCTTTGAAGGCTGTCACCCCAACGAAGGCTGTTGTGAAGGCTCCTGCACCCATGTTTGGAATTACGCCCAAACGCTGCCCTTCCTCTTCCCGGCGTTGGAACGTTCTATGCGCGCGGCTGACTATCAGTACAATCTACGCCCCGATGGCGGCATGCCCTTCCGCTTGCTGCTGCCGCTGGGCGTTCCACCGGAAGGGGCGCGCATGAATCGCCCTTGCGCCGATGGTCAATTCGGTGGGGTGATGAAGGTCTACCGCGATTGGAAGATCTGCGGTGATGATGAATGGCTTAAGCGCCTTTGGCCGGCCGTCAAGCAATCGATTGAATTCGCCTGGCATCCCGATAACGAAGACCGCTGGGACCCTGACAAGACCGGCGTACTCTGGGGGCGCCAACACCACACGCTGGACATGGAGTTGTTCGGCCCGAATGCCTGGCTCACCGGCTTCTACTTGGGCGCGCTCAAGGCGGGGGCGGCGATGGCCGAACACCTGGGCGAAACCGAGACCGCCGCCGCTTACCGCGCCCTCTTCCGCCAAGGCAAAGCGTGGACGGATCAACATCTGTTTAACGGCGAGTATTACCACCAACAGATCGATTTGAAGGATCAAACGCTGATCGCACGCTTCGACACCGGCGCCAATGCGCTGGTCGGCGGGTCGGCTATGGCGGCCTATTGGAACGAGGAACACCAGGAGATCAAATACCAGATCGGCGAAGGTTGCGAGATCGATCAGGTGTTGGCGCAATGGCATGCCAATCTCTATGGCCTGGGCGAAATCTTCGACCCGCAGCAGCTAAAAATCACTCATCGGTCGCTCTTCCGCTACAACTACAAAGCGAACAGCCGCCACGACTACAACCCTTGCCGTGTCTACACCCTCAACGACGAAGGGGGCTTGATCATCGCGGTCTGGCCCGAGGGCAAGTACAAGCCGATTATCCCGCTGCCTTATGCGCAGGAGACACAAAATGGCTACGAATACGCCGCCGCCATTCAGATGATCCAAACCGGTATGATCGACGAAGGCATGGCTGCCATCCAGGCGATCCGCCACCGCTACGATGGCGAAAAGCGCAACCCCTGGAATGAGATCGAGTGTGGCAGCAACTATGCCCGTTCGATGGCTGCCTACGCGCTGCTCCTCACCTTTGCCGGCTTCGAGTTCGACATGGTGCACCGTAGCATTGGCTTTCACCCGATTCGCTTTACCGATGATCACTTCCGTTGCTTTTGGTCATTGGATAGCGGCTGGGGCGAATTCGCGTTGACCCCAAAGCAGGCGGTGGTGCGTGTCCTCTATGGGCAATTGCCGCTGAATGCCTTGCGGTTGCCGTTTCTTACGCAACCGGTCGCGGTGACACTGGGTGAGCAACCGGTCGCCTTTCGGCAGAACGATGGCGTAATTTCCTTTGCCGAGACAAGCACCATCAACGCCGGACAAGCGCTACAGGTGGACTACGCTGAATCGGTTACGCTTACATAAGCAAACCCAATGGAGGCATTTTATGGTTCACCACCTGTCTGCCGGGTATGCCCAACATATCATTACCCCTGGGCTGGACCATCCGGTTTTCCTGGCGGGTTTTGACGCTAATCGGCGCGCCGAATGTGTACATGATGACTTGTGGGTGCGTACCTTGGCTTTGGCCTGTGGTGAAACACGCCTAGTGTTGGCCTGTGTGGATGTGATCGGCTTGGGACGTCACCACTGCCTCGCCATCCAACAGCAGTTGCAGCAACAGTGGCCGACAGCCGCGCTCATCGTCGCCTGCACCCATACCCACCACGGGCCGGATACGATTGGCCTTTGGGGGCCGGACCAGACACGCTCCGGCGTCGATCCCCACTATCTGAACGATCTCCAGCAAGCGGTGGTCACTTGTGCGCAGCAAGCCTTGCAGAGTGTAACCCCCGTGACCATGCGCACCGCCACGGTTGATGTTCCCGATGTGGTCAAAAACTTTCGCGATCCCGCTATCCTTGACGCCGAATTGACCTGCATTCAGTGGGTGGATGCCGCCGACAAGGTTTTTGCGACCCTGTTAATTTATCCTTGTCACCCGGAAGCAATGTGGCGTGACAACACGGCCATCACTTCTGATTATGCCGATGCTTTGCGGCGCACCATCGAAGCGGCGACAGGCGCCCCGGCGCTCTTCGGTGTCGGCGCGCTGGGCGGGATGCTTTCGCCGGACGTGCCGGAACGGAACTTCGCCGCCACTGAAGCGATGGGGAAGTTGCTGGGGAACGCAGCCCTTGGCGCTCTGGCCGATAAAGCGGCGCACCCGGTCACCGGATTGACCGTGGCGCAACGACAATTCACCATTCCCATGACCAATCCGCTCTTTCAGATGGCTGTGGCGAACGGTCTGTTGCCGAATACCTTCCAACCCGATGACACAGTGTTGACTGAGGCGAACTTACTCCGTTTGCAAAGCCCCGGCGGGGATCTGCTGCTGGCAACAGTCCCTGGTGAACTGTTGCCCAAATTGGGGTTGGCCTACAAAGCCCAAATGCGCGCAACCGGCGCTGCCACCGCTGCCATCATCGGGTTAGCTAATGATGAACTGGGCTACATTTTGCCTGCGGAAGATTTTATCTACCCCGAAAACCCCCTGGAGCCGGGGGAGCATTATGAAGAAACCATGTCCGTCAGCCGCGAAGCAGGGCCATGCTTACTGGCCGCGTTGACAGAACTCCTCGCCCAGTTGTACCCGTCCCGTAGGGCCGCCTGAGTTTAGAGAACGGCCAGCCCTTTGGGAAAACTCTTTTATTGTTTTGCGACGTGGGAACGGTTTTTTAGGCGCCGCGGCTTTGGTGTATACTAACGGGTGACTTATTTTCAGGAAAGCGTTAACCACGACCCAACAACCTAGCGCGTAGTTGGTTATAACCCATCGGCACACATTCATCGAACGATAAATACTGCTCTTTTTGTATTTACCAATGGAGGTAACTATGACTGAGAAGGCTGACTGTACCCAGGCCTGGTTTAAGGACAAGACGCCGTTCATCGAACATGAGGGAAAGATCTTGGAAACCAGGCTGGAGCTAATGCAAGGCTTTATTACACCGATTCCACACTTTTTTGTCCGCAATGCCTCGCAAAGCGTCGCCGTCGAAGCCGACGACTGGCGGCTGGTGATTGAAGGCGATGGGGTTGTCCAGCCCATTGCGCTCACCTATCAAGCGATCCTCGCCCTGCCCATGCACACCTATTTTGCCTATTTGGAATGCGCCGGCAACCACCGCACCATGTTTGAAGTGGTGCAAGGCAAACCGGCCAAAGGCAACCCATGGAAGACCGGCGGCGTCAGCAATGGCGAGTGGACCGGCGTCGCCCTGCGCGATGTGTTGCGGCTGGCGGGCATTCAACCGGACGCCAAAGATGTCCTCTTGGTTGGCTTAGATGAAAAGTCACCGGAAGATGGGTTCCGCCGGTCGATGCCGCTGGAACAGGCGTTGCATCCTGATACGCTGCTGGCCTACGCGCTCAACGGCGAGGTGCTACCGCGCGATCATGGCTTTCCGTTGCGCGCTGTCGTACCGGGCTGGGTAGGAAGCAGTTGGATCAAGTGGCTGGGACGCATTGTGGTTTCCAAAGAGCGTTTCTGGGGCCGCAACAACACGACCCAATACGTATTGGTCGGTGATGACTATACACCGGAAGGCGAGGCGCGTGGTCAAGTGGTGACGATACAGACGATCAAGAGTGCGTTGGCCCTGCCCTGGCCGGCCTCCTTTACACCAGGCCAGCAACGCATTCATGGTTATGCCCATTCGCCCCACGGCAAGATCGCCAAGGTCGAGTGGAGCGCGGATCGCGGCCAAAACTGGCAACTCGCCACCATTCTAGAGCCACAACTGCAATACTCGTGGGCGCGCTTTGTTTTTCATTGGGAAGCGACCCTGGGCGACCATACCTTGATGGTACGCGCCACCGATGTCGCCGGCAACAGCCAACCCGACGAAGTGCCATATAATACCGAGGGCTATCTCTTCAACCAACCGTTGCCCCACCCTGTTACCGTCCTCACCGAACTGCCAACGCCCAACCTGGCGCCAACTTTCCCACCCCGTCCGGAAATGCAGGAACCGCTGCCGGAACCCGTGTGGGGGTGGCAAATTTGATGACAGACAACAGGATTGAAATCCTGCCCTAACAGCGAGAAGCCGCCTCAGCGGCTGGTTCAAGGTTATACCAGCCGCTGAGGCGGCTTCTCGCTGTTAGCAGGGGGTTTTAACCCCTCTGGCTGGCTTACCGCACTTACCGCACTTCTTACTGCACTTCGCTAATCCGTTCGGCTTCGTTGATGTTCTCGGCGGTGATCATCTTGGGGGTGATGAAGATCACGTCATTCTCCGGCGTTGTGCCGTTGTTGATGAAGTCCAGCAGGGTGCGTAGGGAGGTGCGGGTCTGTTCGCCAGGGAACTGTTCGACCGAACCATAGAGCGAACCATCCTGCACGGCCTTGATCGCTTCGGGCAGGGCGTCATAGCCGATGATCGGAATGTCCAACCCGGCCGCTTTGACTGCTTCGGCGGCGCCCAACGCCATGTCATCATTGGCGGCGACAATAGCATCCGGGTTCGGCGTGGCGCCTAGGCAGCTTTCGGTCACTTTCAGGCCGTCGGCGCGGTTGAAGTTGCCCGTCTGCTGGCAGGGAATGGTGAAGTTGCCCGCTGGGTCGATGATGTTGTGCAAGCCCTGACCGCGATCAATGGCGGGTGACGCGCCTGGTGTGCCTTGTAGTTCAAAGATCACGCCGCCGTCGGGGAAGAGTTCGAGCAACGCCTGCCCTTGCGCCTCACCGCCCAAGACATTTTCGGCGCCGACGTGGGCCAACAAGCCAGTGACCCCTTCCGCGCGGCGATCCACCGTCACCACCGGGATACCGGCATCCACCACCGCTTGAATCACCTCAACCAAGCCTTCGGTCGTGCGCGGGCTGACGATCAAGCCGTCCAACTTCTGGGCAATGACCGATTCGAGGTCAGCGGCCTGCTTTTCGGTGTTGTCCTGGCCGTCGAGGGTGATGATCTCGACGTTGCCCAACTTGGCCGCCTCATCGCGCACCTGCTTTTCCATGTGGACAAAGAAGGGGAAGGCCAGGCCGGGGATCGAGAAGCCGATCTTGTAGACTTTGGCTTCGGCGGCGGCCGGTTCCGCCGGCGCGGCTTCCTCGCTTGCCGGGGCCGATCCGCCCGGACAAGCTGCCAACACCATCGCCAAGACGACGAGGATGCTGAAGAGGGTGAATATGCGTGTTTTTCTCATAGAAATGGTCTCCTTTGGTGAGAAATTGAGCCTGTTATGAAGGAGACGCTGTCAGCCGATTTGGGGAACGAATTGAACGGATTCCCTTTGCCGCAATCCGTTCTAGAGCAGCCTTTAGAACGGATTGTGGGCGTACTATTTTGTTCAATCGCGCCCAAAGGGTCCCGCCGAGTCCGTTGGCAGCGTCTCCTGCGTAACATGAATTACTGAATCTTATCTTCCGCGTAACCGATTGCGTAGGTTACGGATTGGCACGCCAAGCAAGAAGCCGATGGCTTGCCACTTGGCTAGCAACTGCGTCCGTTTCACCGGCAACTCAGTGGCAAAACGGGTGTCGTCGATGATCGCGCGTGCAAACGACAAAGTGCGCTTGGGCAACTGATCGACGGCGAACCATTCCACCGCCACGGCTTCCCAACTATGTTCCTTGCTATCACCACTGACCACATAGCCGACATAGGCGTAGACCAAAGCCCCCCCATTCGGCAATTGTGGCCGCCAGTATTCCCCCAGATATTGGTCTATGGCGACGGTGAAACCGGTCTCTTCCAACGCTTCCCGTTGGGCTGCCGCCTCTGCTGTTTCGTCGGCTTCTATGCGCCCGCCAGGGACAGTCCACACGCGGATATCCTCCCGCTTGATCAGTAGCGTTTGGCTGCAATCAGGGTTAAAGATGACAACCTGCGCACCACGCGTCGGCATTGGCGATTGCGTCCTTTCGGCGTTATGGGTAGTCATATCCGGTAGTAAAGAGTTCAGTCTTTGGGGGCGATGGAAGACTAAAGTCTTTACTACCGTCGGCGTCGCTTGATCATTTGGTCGAAGTAAACCGCAAAGACGATGATCAACCCGACAACGATCTGCTGGTAATAGGGATTAACATTGAGCAGCGTCAACCCATTCGACAGCACCCCGATCAGCAGAACGCCTACGATGGTACCAAAAATGCCCCCCTCGCCGCCGAAGAGGCTGGTGCCGCCGATGACCACGCCGGCGATCACCGTTAATTCATAACCGACGCCCGCCACCTGTTCCGCCGAGTTGAGGCGCGATGAGAGCAGAAAGCCCGAAAAGCCGGCAAAGAAGCCGCTGATGATGTAGACACTCATCAACAAACTGCCGGTTTTCAACCCCGACAGCCGCGCTGCTTCCAGGTTGCCGCCAATGGCGTAGATGTGGCGGCCATAGCGGCTATAGCGCAGCACAATAAACCCCAGCACCGCACAGGTCAAAAAGATAATCACCGGGATCGGCACCGGTCCGATAAAGCCCTGGCCCAAGACCTTATACTCATCGCGAAACGCACTAATGGGCTGGCCGCCCGACCAGAGCAGCGCCGCCCCGCGAAAGGCCGACATCCCTCCCAGCGTCACAATAAACGGCGGCACCTTGAGCTTGCTAATCGTCACCCCTTGCAACCACCCGGCCAGCACCCCCACCGCAATCGCCGCTGCAATCGCCGCCGGAACGCCATAGCCCGCCGACTCCCCCGCCGCGCCGACGCTCAACAGGCCGCGCCCGCCTTTCTCCACCGACGCCGCCACCAGCCCCGCAAGGGCCAGCACCGAGCCAATCGACAGATCGATGCCGCCGGTCAGAATGACAAAGGTCATGCCCACCGCCAACAAGCCATAGATCGAGACCTGGCGCAACACATTAAAGATATTGCGCTGTGACAAAAAGGCCGGCTCCAGCCAGGCAAAGATAATACAGATCAAGATCAAGACCAACAGCGCGCCAAATTGCCCATAGAAGGCCACCCAGTCGCGCGATTGCGGTTTCGTCGTCCCTTGTACAATTGCATGTTTGGTGGTCACAGTAAATTCCTATATCGTTAATGGCGAAACACAACAACGGATTTAGGAAGCAACGGATTTGCGGTAGGGTAAAAAATCCGTTGCTTCCTAAATCCGTTGTTGTGTCCCCGCGTTCTCGATCACCGCCGCCGGCCGTTGCGTGCAATAGTGCATCAAGCTTTCCAGCGACGCCGCGGCCCGATCCAGCACCCCTGTCACCCGGCCCTCGCAGATGCAGACCATGCGGTCACACATCGCCAGCAGTTCGGGAAATTCGGAAGAGATCATGATGATGCTGACGCCGCTGGTCGCCAGTTGTTGCATGAGATCATAGATTTCGGACTTGGCGCCTACATCGATGCCGCGGGTGGGTTCGTCAAGGATCAGAATCTTGGGTTGCAACATGAGCCATTTGGCGATGACGACCTTCTGCTGGTTGCCGCCGCTCAGGTTGACCACCTGGCGCTCAATGCCGGGCGTGCGAATTTGGAAGCGCTGCACATACTCTGTCACCTGTCGCGCCTCGGCGGCCAAGCGGACAAAGCCCAGGTTGGTAAAGCTCGCCAGATTCGCCAACGTCATATTGTGGCGCACGGCCAGCCCTAGGATTAACCCCTGCCCCTTGCGATCCTCCGGCACCAGACCAATGCCCAGGCGGATGGCATCCAGCGGCGAATGAATCTGCACCGGTTGCCCTTCGATCAAAATTTCGCCGCTGTCGCGTGGATCGGCGCCAAAGATGGTGCGCACCAACTCCGTCCGCCCTGCGCCCACCAGCCCTGCCAAGCCCAAAATTTCGCCGCGGCGCAGTTCAAAGCTCACATTACGCAATACTTCAGCGTTGGGGTTTTGGGCATTCCCGTGGCGGGAAAGGTTGCGTACTGCCAACACCATGTCCCGCTGGTCTGCGGTCGGCGTTGTCGTCGGCGTGGCCGCTTTGTGAAAGAAAGTTTCCAGCGACCGGCCAACCATCATACGGATCAGGTCATCTTTGCTGGTATTTTCGACCGCGACATCGCCCACATGCTTGCCATCGCGCAGCACCGTGACCCGGTCACAGATTTGCAGCACCTCTTCCAGGCGGTGCGAAATAAAGATGATGCCGATGCCGTTCTGCTTCATCTCGTCGATCAACTGGAAGAGCGTCGCCACCTCGGCTTCACTCAGCGATGAGGTCGGCTCGTCCATGATGATCACCTTGACCTGGCGCGAAATGGTCTTGGCGATCTCCACCATCTGCTGCTCGGCTACCGAGAGATTGCGCACAATGGCCGTGGGCGAGAGATTTAACTTGAGATGATCGAGGAGTTCTTGTGTCTGCTGTTGCAAGCGGCGGCGGCTGAAGAAGAAGCGCGGCCCCGGTTCGCGCCCGATAAAAATATTCTCCATCACCGTCAGGTTCAGCATCAGGTTGAGTTCTTGATAGATGATGGCAATGCCAAGTTCCTGGGCGTGGTGTGGATTCTGGATCTGAATCGGGCGTCCTTCAAAGTAGATTTCGCCCTGGTCGATGCTATAGACGCCGGAGAGGATCTTCATCAAGGTCGATTTACCGGCGCCATTCTGGCCGATCAACCCTAGCACTTCGCCGGGGCGGACCTGTAAGCTGACGTTATCCAGCGCCTGCACGCCCGGAAAGGATTTGTGGACTTGTTTCATCCACAACAGCGCACGTTGTGCCGATCGCGGTTCGCCAGTTTGCCCATTGCTCTGCATCAGGATCGCCCAGTTTCACTCGTTGCTTGTGATTGAAAGGAGTAGTATTGCTGAAGTTATGGCAAGTATAACGCTGTTGGTGTTGTTTGTCAAAGCCGGCGGGGATGTGGGGGCGGGGGTACAGACACGGATTTAGGGAACGTGGATTCGGCGTAGTATTGATCCGTTCTCCCTAAATCCGCGTCTGTTACCCCTTCAACCCCGTCATCACCACGCCGCGAATCATCAACCGTTGGGCGAGAAAGAAGGCGACTAAGGTCGGAATGACCATCAAGAAGGACATGGCCATCATCAGCGGGATCTGCGTGTTATAGAGTTCACGGAAAAAGCTAATCCCCAGCGCCACCGTATATTTTTCCGGGTTGGTCAGGAAGATCAACGGGCCGTAAAAGTCATTCCAAACACCCTGGAAGGTAAAGACGGCCACCGTTGCCAGCGCCGGTTTACAAAGCGGCATCATGATCTGCCACCAGATGCGAAAGCGGTTGGCGCCGTCGAGAATGGCGGCTTCTTCCAACTCAATCGGGATGGTCATGAAAAACTGGCGCAACAAAAAGATGTTAAAGGCGCCGCCGCCAAAGAAAGCCGGCACCGTCAGCGGATAGAAGGTATCGAGCCAGCCGATCTTGTTGTACATAATGTAGAGCGGGATCAACGTGACCGCGCCCGGCAACATGATCGAGGCCAGCACCAGCATAAACCAGAGGTCACGCCCCGGAAATTTGATGCGGGCAAAACCATAGGCGCAGAGCGAAGATGCGGCGATGGCGGCAAACGTAACCGTCCCGGTGATAAAGACCGTATTCCAGAGCCAGCGCGGAAAGTTCATCCCTTCATAAAACCAGCCATCGGGGAAATTTTGCCAGCGAAAGGTGCGGGGGATAAAGGTGGGCGGGAAGACATAGACCTCGGCATTTTCTTTGAGCGCTGTCGTAACCAGCCAGAAGAGCGGCAACAAAAAGACCAGCGCGCCGACCACCAAGAGCGCATAGATCACGAGAATGTAAAGCGTTTGCAACGGACGGTCGAACCGAATGTCGCCCAGCCCTAGATAGCTTTCCTTACCTTCAACCATAAAGCGTATACCAATTCAATTATTTCAGCGATTATCCGCAATCACTAGGACGATAGTGTTTCAGTTGAAAGACTGTAGAAACCAACGACTTTTAGTCGTTGGAGTCGTCACTTGACCTCAGTTTCATAGAAAACCCAGAGGGCGGAACTGCGGAAGACCAACAACGTCAGCAGCAGCACAACGGCCAACAAAAACCAGGCCATCGCCGCCGCCATGCCCATTTGGGTGAAACGGAAGGCCCGTTCATAGACCATCAAGCTGTAGAAATAGGTGGAAAAGAGCGGCCCGCCCTGCGTCAGGACAAAGGCTTCGGTGAAGTATTGGAAAGCGCCGATCAAGCCCATGACCAGATTGAAGAAGATCGTCGGCGTCATCAACGGCAGGGTGATAAAGCGGAACAGTTGCCCGCCGTTGGCGCCGTCAATCTTGGCCGCTTCGTAAAACGATTCGGGAATCCCCTGCAAGCCGGCCAGATAGACCACCATCCCGCCGCCGACGCCCCAGAGACTCATCAAGACCAGCGAGGCCAACGCTGATTCGGGTTCACCCAAGAAACGTGAGGTGGGCAGACCGACGCTCTTCAACATGGCGTTGATCAAGCCATAATCTGGGTTCAAGAGCCAGCCCCACAGCACCGCACTCGCCACCGCCGGCACAATGGTCGGCACGTAAAACGTCGTGCGGAAGAAGTTCATCCCGCGCACCCGCTGATTCAACAGCAGCGCCAACAGAAAACCGCCCAAGATCCCCAGCGGCACAGCCGTGATGGCATAGGTGAAAGTCACCTGACACGCCTGCCAGAAATTCGGCTCCTTGGTGAACATATTGACATAATTGCGCACGCCAATCCACTCCGGCGCGCGCAGAATCGGATATTTGGTAAAGCTAAAATACAACGAGGCCAACATCGGGCCAATCGTAAAGATCAACAGCCCCAAGACCACCGGCATGATAAAGAGATAACCCTCAATCGTATCGCGCCGGCGCTTGGTGCCACCCAGACGCTGCCAGACAGACTTTTCACTTTTCACAGGGCGGGGGGATGCGTTGGTTGCAACGGCCATACGGCCAACCTCCAGAGCAGTAGGTCAGTAAGACAGTAAGACAGTAGGATGGTTAGCCAGTTAATGTCGTACTGACTTACTGACCCACTGTCTTACTGTCTTACTATTTAAGCATTCTCATCCAGGCAGTTCTGAATGGTAGTGTCGGCTTCGACAAAGGCTTCTTCGGCGCCTTTTTCGCCGCGGATGACGGCTTCGAGAGCGGCGGAGTAGGCTTGGTTGACCACGCCGACATAAAAGCTGCCGCAGTCCGCCGGGTGATCCATCACCGGGAGGATGGCGTCATCGGCGCCGTTGACAAAGGCCATGAAGTTTTGCGGCGGGGTCTTTAGCCCTTGCGTCCATTCGCCCTTTTCGGCGATGGAACGGAGCAGCGGCACGATGATTTCGGCCTGGGTCATCTTGGTCTGCACATCGGGGGTGATGATGTTCTTGACATATTGATAGGCCAGTTCCGGTTGCTTACCGCCGGAGTAGACCGACATGCCCCAGGTGCCCATGCCAGTGCGGTGTTTGCCATCGGGCATGAGCGGCATCAGTTGCACATCCCACTCAAACTTGTCGCCCACATTGTCGCGGATCGGGGTGCGCAGCGCTTGAATGTGGGTGTAGATCGCGGCGCGGCCCAGTTGGAAGGAGTCGCCGCCGACATCCAGGCCCAGCGGTTGGGCAATGTTGTGTTCCGTCCAGAGGTTGGCATAGGCTTGCAGCCCTTCGATGGTCTTGGGATCCGACCAGGTCGATTTGCCGTCGGCGAGAATCTGGCCGCCATAGCCCACCACCCAGGGGTAGATGGTCGCCCACCAGCTCCAGGTGGCATTGGAGAGACCCCAGTACATGGGATTGCCATTGGCGTCCTTCTCCAGCGCGGTGATCTTCTGGCAATTAGTGACCAGATCTTCCCACGTCCAGGTGTCGGTCGGCAAGTCGGCGCCGGCCTGCTCGAAGAGCGTCTTGTTGTAATACATGGTGACAACATCGAGGCCGGAGGGCAGGAAGTGGACTTCGTTATCGACCGTGCCCAGGCCAAGCATGGCCGGGAAGACATCGTTCAGGTCAACATCGGCATCGCCTTCGGTCAACGGCTTCAGGTCGAGCGAGACATCATTTTTGGCAAAGGGTACGGCAAAGAGGTCGGCGCTAAAGAAGACATCGGCCAGGGTGCCGGCCGCGGCCTGGGCATAGACCAGTTCGGCCAGATCGCCGCTGATGTATTCAAACTTGGTGGTGACTTCGGGGTATTTTTCCTTAGTGGCTTCGGTCAAGAACTCGTTGACCGGCTCCACTGGCGGTCCCTTTGCGATCATCACGCGTAATTCACCGGCCATCTTCGCCGGCGCACCTTCAGACGCTTCCTGCGACGGGGCGGCGGCTGGCGCCACACAAGCGGCCAACATGACACTGGCGCCGGCCACACCGGACACCTTCAGGAAAGCACGACGCGACAATTGGTTACTCATTGTTTGATTCCTCCACGGTTTTGTGATTTGTGAATTCGACATGCGTTGGCTACAAGAATCGTTTGCAACACGGTAACGACCAATCTCGCGCCAAAGCAGTTAGCGACCAACTTGGCGCGTGGTAGTTACACAAAAATTGTATATACAGCAAAATCGACACTTACGACAGGGGCGTCGTGGTAGATAGGTAAGATGGGAAGATTTTGCTACATTGCCCAGATTTGCCATTCACTCTTTCTACGAATAGACTTAGTATAAACACTTTCGGCAGGAGTGTCAAACAACAACAATATCTTCATCTCCTCATGCGCTTTAGGCTCGTTACGAAAGGAATTCGTCATGCCACAAACAACGCCAGTCGTGCGTCCACTGACTTTGACCGAGAATGAATGCTATTTTTACCGTGAATATGGCTATCTGCTGCTGCCCAACTTTCTTGACGATACGGTGGTCGCCCCACTACGCGAACAGGTGTTGGATGTCCTCGAAGCCAACGGCATCAGCCGGGCGCAACTGGATCACGCCAGCGACACCGCCGATAAGCTGCGCCAGAACCCCCAATATCTCGCCGGTTCACTGCTGGATGCGTTGATCAATGGGCCGCAGACAATGGCAATCGCCTCACAGTTGATCGGCGGGCAGGCCGTGCGTTATCTCCCCTTTACCGCCGTGAAAGCGGGTGGCGGCGGCGGCCAGTTTCACTTTCACCAGGACAACAACTATACCCAACACGACCCGGCGCTGGGGTCGATCAACATCTGGGTGGCGCTGGTCGATATGACGCCGGAGAACGGTTGTCTTCAGATGGTTCCCGCCTCGCACAAAGCCGGCGTCCTCGATTGGGAAAATGCCGGCGACGGCGACGCCCACCGCAAAGTTAAGCTGGATCCCCAGACCTTTTTACCTATCCGTATGCGGGCCGGCGACGCCGTCGCCTTTACCCGCCTCACCGTCCACGGCAGCGGACCAAATCATACCAGTCAAGCCCGCGTTGCCTATGGTCTACAGTATCACCGGGAAGATGTCAGCTATTTTGATGCGCGCGACAACCAGTGGAAACTGCTTGTCGAAAACCGCCGCTTCCAGACCGAACCGGTGGCGAAATTGGGGCCGCAGTAGGCAGAAACAAATTCTCACCGCAAAGACGCAAAGTTCGCAGAGGAAGGTACGCTATGCAACTTACCCATCAAGAGATCGATCAATTTCACCAACTCGGTTATGTCGTCAAACCTGCCATCTTCAGTCAGGCGGCCATGCAGCCGATCAAAGAGGCCATCGACGAGATGGTGGATCGCAAGGCGCGCCAGTTGCACGCCGATGGGAAACTGGCCGACATCTGTGCTGACGCCCCCTTTGAAACCCGACTGGCCGAGATTCAAACCGTGGACAAGGCGGCGGCCCAGGCCATTGTCGGGTACATCTGGGGCAAGGGGGGTGGCGGCTACAGCGGGCCGGCCATGCTGGCGATGTTGCGCCACGAACCGCTGCTCGGCTGTATTATGTCGTTGATCGGCGCGGACATTGTCGGCTCATCGGTCTATCGCATCCGCCCCAAGATGCCGCACTGGGAGCGGGGTGAAGTGCCGTGGCATCAAGATTCGGGCTACTTCCTGCCCCACTGCGACACCCATCTGATTGTCACCTGTTGGGTGCCGCTGGTCGATGCCACGCTGGAAAATGGCTGTCTTTGGGTGCTGCCCCGGTCGCACCAGACCGGCATTCTCACCCACTATCGGGGCGGGCATGGCGGCTATCTGGAGATCATCGACCCCGATCTGCCGCCGGTCGAGCCGATCCCCGTGCCGATGCGCGCCGGCAGCGTCCTCTTTATGACCAATCTGACGCCCCACGCCTCTTTTGAAAATCAGACCAACCAGGTGCGCTGGAGCCTCGATCTCCGCTACCAGAGTATGAGCGCCCCCAACAACCTCGACGAAGCCCCCACCGACGTTACCCCCGAACGCGACCCGGTGACAATGGCCTGCTATCCCCCCGAAGCCGATTTTGTCATCCGCGATTCCCACCACCCCGAACGCGAAATCCGCTCGCCGGACGCGTTCAACCAGTTGCGGGAACGCTTCAATTCCGCCAAGGTCTACTCGCCGGGGCGGGGGTGGAAGTCGCTTCAAGAAGGGTAAAGGTAGCGTGCGTGGCACTGACCAAGACCGCTTGCTTGACAAGACCAACCGGTGGTCAGTGCCACGCACGCGGGTAGACCGCGACACCAAGCCGCGTGCGTGGCACTGACCAGAAGTCAGCAAGGTATTGTCAGCGGTCTTGGTCAGTGCCACGCACGCTCCTATCGGTATGCGACGTTTGCGTAAGTCCCTTCCTTTTCGTATAATGGATGGTGGGTTATCACCGATGCCGCCCGTGGCCCAACCCGTCACTTGACCCACGATAATGCTGTTATGTTGCCTGAAACCTATCACCGCGAATCCTGAGATTAGCGAATCTTTCTGCGGTAAATTCGCGAATCCTGGGATTCGCGGTGATATTCCAGCGATCTACCCGTGAGGATAAGTATGACTCCCGATCCGCAAACAACACCAACAAGTAGCGAACCAACCATTGCACCCTCCCACGCCACTGCACCAGCAAGTACGAGCATTGGCGGCAACGTCACCACCAATGGCGGTGCTGTGGTGGGGCGCGACCAATACAACTACATCTTTCAACTCGGCCAACTTTACCGCCAGCCCACCGACCCGCTCGACGCTACCCAGCTGGCGGCGCAGATCACTGAATACCTGACCTGGCTGGAAGAGAGCACGCGCACCATTGAACTGCGTGGCATTTCGGCGCGCGACACACGGGTCTCGCTGCCGTTGGCTGAGATCTTTGTTCCGCTGCGGGCTGAAGTGACGGATCAACGTCGCCACGGCGAAGAACGGCAAATTGACTTGGATCAAGTGCTGACTGTAGGCGAACGGCTGGCGGTCATTGGCGGCCCGGGGTCGGGCAAAAGCACCGTCTTGCAATACATTGCCTGGGTTCTGGCAACCGCTTTGCTTGACAACGATGGTTCTTGGGCGGAACAAAAGTTGGGGTTGAGGCTCGCCGCCGACAACCCGCTGCCGCCGCTCCCTCTCTATCTGCCCTTGAGCGCCTATGCCCGCCTGCGCTTTCGCCCCAGCCAGGAGAACGACGCGCTCACCTTCCCTGACTTTATTCAGCGCTATTTGCGCCAGAGCCATTGCAACATTGGGGGGCTGCCACCAGACTTCTTTGCGCGTCTCCTCCAGAGCGGACGGAGCATCATTCTCCTCCTCGACGGTCTGGACGAGGTGGCAGATGAAAAACAGCGCGAGATTGTCACCCAAACCATTGAGCGGCTGGTCGCCGGTCGCAAACAGATTCGGACTGTCGTCACCTGCCGTTCGGTTGCCTACAAGGGGCAGGCGATGTTGACCCGCGATTTCCGCCAGGTCACCGTCCAACCGCTGGATCGGGCGCATGTCAAACGGCTGGTGCAACAAGCCTACGGCGCCGTTTACAGCGCCAACCAGGCCGAACAGGCAGCGCGCACAACCGAATTGCTGGCCGGCATCGACCGCTTGGAAGGCGAACATGCCCGCCGCCAGCGCGACCGCAAATCGCACTTGATCAACAGCCCGTTGCTGGTGCGTATGTTGCTGATCGTCCATCTCAACGACCGCAAGTTACCCCAACACCGCGCTGATCTTTACCGCCGCTTTGTCGAGACCATTCTCAATTCCGAACATGTGTGGGACCGGGAAGTGGCGCACGAGTTGAGCGGCCTGCGTGGCAACAACCTCGCCTTGATGAGCCATCTGGCCTTTGCCATGCACCGCAAAGGCGAAGCGCAAGGGCGTGAGGTTGAACTGGAAACGCTGCGGGCGTTGTTGGCGCCCGATTACGTGGCGGAGACGCCGGCCTTTTTACAGTTGATCCATCTGCGTGGCACATTGGTTGAAGAACGCGACGGTTTTTACCGTTTTCTCCACCTCGCCTTCCAGGAATATCTGGCCGCCCGCTATCTGGCGGTGGAGTATTGGCGCAATACAGATATGATACAAACCGTTGACTTCGTAGCCCAGCAGGCGCCAAACAGTTGGTGGCGTGAGGTGGCGACCTTGTTGCCCGGCTATCTGCGCGAAGAGTCGCCGCTCAATGCCAAACGAGTGATCAGCGCCCTAGCGGCGCTGCCGGAATGGCAAGCGGTGGTCGCTACCTGGTCGCCCAATGTGCAACTGGCTGCTGCAGAAATCGCCGCTACCGCAACGCTGGAATGGGTTCATGACGATGAAGCTTTACGCCAGGCGTTGGTGGAGCGGTTGATGCATTTTTTTAAGACCCCGTCCCTGCTCAACCAAACCCAACCCCGGCTGCGGGCGTTGGCCGGTCGCGCCTTGGCCGCGTTGGGCGATCCCCGTTTCCGCGCCGATGCTTGGTTTCTACCCGATGACTCCATGTTAGGCTTTGTCGAAATGTCCGCTGGAACATTTGTTATGGGGGAAGATGAAGAAGCGCATAAAGTCACCCTGCCCACTTTCTACATCGCCCGCTACCCTGTGACGGTCGCCCAGTTTCGCGCCTTTGTAGAAGCAACGGGTGAGCAACCCAGGTGGGCCGACCTAACTGAGCCAGACAACCACCCGGTGCGCAATGTCACCTGGTTTGAGGCGACGCGCTATTGCCAATGGTTGACCGGGCGGTTGCGCGCTTGGGCCAAAACACCGGCGCCACTGGCTGAAAAGTTGGCGCAGGGCTGGCAGGTCATGTTGCCCAGCGAGGCAGAATGGGAGAGAGCCACACGCGGCAGCAAGGGGCGACATTATCCGTGGGGCGATGAGAAAGTCGACCCCAACCGGGCTAACTACAAAGAAACCGGCACCGGAACGACCAGCGCCGTAGGCTGTTTCCCCGCCGGTGCCACGCCCGAAGGGGTCGAAGACCTTAGCGGCAATGTGTGGGAATGGACAAGAAGCCGTTACATGGCGTATCCTTATCCCAGCGATGAGCAAGAGCGCAGCAAACGGGAGTGGGTTCAGGTCGAGGGGGTCAAGACCAGCAACAAGTTTGTACTACGCGGCGGATCATTTTACGATAATGTAAGTAATATGCGTGCGCCGCGGCGTGACCTCGGCCTCGCTGACGGCATCAGCGTCAGCTACGGTATTCGATTGGTGGTGGGCGGTGCTGCCCCTGTCAGTTGAACCTCTGAATCTCTGGCGCATCTGAACTATGAGCTGGCTCTGTTACTCTGTCTCTCTGGTTTTCAACCTAACCACAAAGTGGCGGTCAAGGCGTGATCTGCCCAATACCGCCGAGGGCGGTCGAATTTTTGGAAAATCATCCCCTTCGCTCGGAGCCGGTCCGTGACCGGCGACCCGACCGCCGGTCACGGACCGGCTCCGAGCGGGGAACTTACTCCTTTGGCAATCCCGGTTGTCCTGGGCAGCCGTTATTGCAGGGGCTGGTTGATAGCGTGCGCCGCGGCGTGACCACAACCACGCTGACAACATCAACAACAACGACGGTTTTCGGTTGGTGGTGGGCGGTGCTGCCCCACGGCGTTCACCCCATGCGGTCTCTGCATCGCTTGGGCCAGAAATCTACGTCGGCTACGGCTTGCGCAGCGCGGATTGATCGCCGGCGCAACCGGTTCCTGGCCGCCCCCTCCCAACCTCCCCCAGACTAGGGGAGGAGCAGATGGCGGTGGGCAAAGATAGAACGGGGCGCCACCCTACCCGTATCCGGTCTACGGCCGGGCTGGTGGCGCTCCACCCGCTTGCCCGCGTGCGTGGCACTGACCAAGATCGTTCTGTTGACAGAGCCAACTGGTGGTCAGTGCCGCGCACGCGGTTGCGTCCTAAGTCCTACCCGCGTGCGCGGCACTGACCAGTGAACGACAGGTTATTGCAAACGGTCTTGGTCAGTGCCACGCACGCTACGCCCCATCCGCTGCGCCTAAAGCCGCTGTAACCTTTCGGGGTAATGCAATCGACTGTAATACCTGTTCGCCGCTTTTCAAACCTTTGCCTGGTTATGGTATCCTACGCTGTATATTTCTTTGGTTACAATGGTCGCTGGTGCTTTCAAGTTCGCGCACAGAGGTATAAAGATGTCGGTACTGGTTGAAATCAAACTAGCGTTGGCGGAAGAGATTCTCCGTCAATTGCATGAACATTCTCTCCGCCGGGGAGTCAGCGAGGACATCGTGGTTGAACAAGCATTGGGATTGCTTTTTGCCCAGGATGAACCATCGCCGCAAAGCGACTACTGGTTCGCGGCCTCAGCCATGCGCGCGGATTGGGACGCGATGCCCGAAGATGAAGCGGAGTTTTCAACTTCTGCAATC
This sequence comes from Caldilinea sp. CFX5, assembly GCA_021405325.1. Next base: position 47,007 of record QWII01000037.1, read on the forward strand.
AAGTGCGGCAAGTTCGGCTTTACAAAAGAAATCCCTGGCGCGGGGATGCGGTTGTGTTTTATATCAGGCGGCACATGTTGATGGTGGGGATGAGTGCTTTGCAAGGCCGGAATATGGGGATGGGGCATGGGGTCATACCACCACAACTGCTGGTCGTGGAGATACACTTCATAGGAATACTTGAGAATACGCTGTTGGAGAAAATCAATCTGCTCAAAGACACGCAAGGTATGGCCGGAATGAAACTTGATCTCGCCCCGCACCATGCCAACGGTTTGACCAAGGGTGTAGACTGACAGCGTATGCGTCTCAACGGTTGGCCGCACAGTCAGTAAATCATAAATGAACTGCGAATAAGCCAAATGCGAGTCAAGTGGTGACGCCATAACTTCTCAACGGGCAGGAGCAGCAAGATTAAGCAGGAACTGGTAATTGATCGACATGTAAATCCGCCAGTGACGCTGGACCAGCAATTGTCTGTAGACGGTCAGCAATCACCTGCATATAGCGTTGCCGCCGATATTGATACACCTCCCACCAGCCGGACCATTCCAGGTAGGTCTGGATTTCTGCCGGATCTTCATCCCGCAATTGCCCCTGCTCGTAAAGCTGATAGAAAGTCTCAGAGAGCAGACCATATTTTTGTTCAAACCAGCGCAATTCCGTCTCTGCCAGGTAGATTTCCCGCAGTAGTAGTTCGGCCGTAAGGGTTGTTTTCATCGGTTGCACCTTCTGACTATATCGCATCGCCATCACTAGCGATAGTATACTGGAAACGGCAACTTTGGACAACTCCCCTGTCACCAAAACCCTGTTTGTCAAAATCACCACTCAAGTCTATACTACCCATTAACCGGCAACCAACCTTGCAGTTGCCGGCTCGCCCAGCTTCTTGGCCCCAGGGGTAGCAACGTGGAAATCATCGAGTTCACCAGAAAGACAGGCAAAGCAACATGAGCAGTGCAGAAACAAAGCAGCTACAGGGCCGCACGGCGATTGTGACCGGCGGCGCGACGGGGATCGGCTGGGCAACGACGGTGGCCCTGGCGCAGGCAGGGGCCAATGTGGCGGTCGGCTCGCGCACGGCCAGCCCCAACGTCTTTAGCGACGTGACCGGCCCCGACCTGGGCCGGATCGCCACCTTCCATCTCGACGTGCGGTCGGCGGCGTCGGTGGCGGCCTTTTATGCGGCGGCGCGCAACGAATTCGGCCAGGTGGACATCCTTGTCAACTCGGCGGGGATTATGCCCGATCATCTGGTGGTTGATCACCCGGATGAGATTTGGGAGGAGACCATCGCCATTAACCTGACGGGCGTCTACCGAATGATCAAGACGGTGCTGCCCGACCTGATCGCCCAGCGCTGGGGGCGTATCATTTCGATTGCCTCGACAGCGGCGTCGGTCAGCGCACCGGGTTTTGGCGCGTATAGCGCGTCCAAAGCGGGCGTGGTCGGCTTGACCAAGTCGGTGGCGCTGGAGGGCGCGCCGCATGGCGTCACCTGCAATGCCATCAGCCCCGGCTGGGTGGAGACGGCGATGGCGCTGGCCGCCATCAAGCGCTATGCCCAGGCCGAAGGCCGCGACTTCGACGAATACCTGACCAGCATCAAACAGAGCAACCCCCAAAAGCGGATGCTCCAACCCGACGAGGTCGCCGCCGTAGTTCTCTACCTCTGTCAGGAGAACGCCATCGGCATGACCATGCAGGATCTAGTTTTTTCCGCCGGTTCTTTGTGGTAGGAGTGTGCTGCGTGCGACGTGATTCGTGCTTTGTGAACTAGATCGGCCGGCCCACGTACACCTCACGCCCCACGCATCACGCATCACGTTTCATAATCTCAAGGAGGATGCAATGAACACCGATTGCCTACAGTATGCCCTTACCGAAGAGGAGCGCCAGCGTTTTGAAGCGGATGGCTATTTTGTCATCGAAGATGTGTTGCCGGAGGAAATGATCCAGCGCCTGACCGCGGCCACCGACCGCCTGGACGCCGCCGAACGCGCGATCAAGGGGCGCGACCCCTATGTCTCGCAAAACATCTTTGACTTTGTCGGCAAGGATGACGCCTACATGGCGTTGATCGACTGGCCGAAAACCTTACCCAAAGTCTGGGGCATTCTGGGCTGGAACATCCAACTCTACCACTCGCATCTGATCGTCACGCCACCCTTGCCCAACGGCCAGACGCCCCCCAAGAAACGGCTGGGCTGGCACCAGGACAGCGACCGCTTGAACAAAGATATGGAAGTCACGCCGCAACCGCGTATCTCGCTCAAGGTCGCCTTCTTTCTCACCGACACCAGCCAGGTCGGTTGCGCCAATATGTATGTGATCCCTGGCAGCCAGGTCAAAAACAAGATCGACTTCCCCGCCGACCCGTTGGCCGACCCCGCCGAGGGCATTGCCGTACGGGCGCCACGCGGTTCCGCCGTACTCTTTGACCGGCGCATCTGGCACGCCTCCAGCCCCAACTATCTCGACTTTCCGCGCAAAGTGCTCTTCTATGGCTACAGCTACCGCTGGATCCGCCCGCGCGACAACATGACGGTCGATCACTACGCCTATCGCAGTGACCCGATCCGCCAGCAGTTGCTAGGCGTCAGCCACACCGGCAATCATGGCTATTCTTCGCCGCAGGAGATTGACGTGCCGTTGCGCGCTTGGTTGCGCACCAACGTTGGTGAAGCGGCAGCAGCATAAAAGTCCCATAACCGAGGAGTTCGCACGCCCACGTGCGAATCGGTTCGCACGTGGGCGTGCGAACTCCTCGGCGGCATTAGGAGGAATCCAGCCATGAACAAGCTACAACTAACACCCCAACAGATCGCCTTTATGGACACCTTTGGCTATCTGGTCTTTCCAGGGTTGCTGAGCGACAAGATCGACCGCATTATTGCCGAATTTGAAGATGTTTTTGCGACCCACGGCGGCGGTCACAACGGCAAGCCGCACGATGGCACGGCGCGCTCGTGCATTGTGCCCTTTATGGCGATGAGTTTGCCGAGGCGCTACAGGCCACCCTACGCATGGCACCTGACAAGTTAGGCATCAGCGGCGCTCAAGTCCCAGCCATTGCGCTGGCAAGCAACCCCGGCGACGTGGTAGTTTTCAACCAAAATACCAAACACAGCGCTTGGGGTGGCGACAACCGGCGGCGCATGTTCACCATCAACTGTACGGCCCGCTATAGTGAGGAGGAACTACCGCTCCTCCGCAACGAGATCGGCGCTTTTGCTCGCTTCTGGATCGATTCGGTTTATGGGGAAGCCATGCTCCACACGGCAACAAAAGAACGGATGGTACACCTACAACAACCCCTCTCCCAACAGAGCCACTTGGTCGAAGAGGTGCGCAAGGCGAAGTTGACGATGAAGGAACCGTCGCGAGGGTAGGTAGACAGGTAGATAGGTAGACAGGTAGATAGGTAGACAGGTACATAGGTCTTATTACCTGTCTACCTATCTACCTTACTTACGCCAGCACCTCCACTGCCTCGTCAATAACCGCGTTCTGCTGTTCCCGCTCCAGGCGAGCGGCTTCGGGGATTTCGATGCGGTGGATCTGGCCGTCTTGCAGGTGGAGGATCTGATCGACATAGTCATCGACCAGGCTGTCGTGGGTCGCCATGAGCATGGTCATGTTGCGTTCACGGATGATGCGTTTGAAGAGGGACAAAACCTCGCGCGCGGTTTTGCTGTCCAACTCGCCGGTCGGCTCGTCGGCGATGAGGAGTTTGGGGTGGTTGGCCAAGGCGCGCGCGATGGCGACGCGCTGTTGCTGACCACCGGACATTTCGTAGGGCCGGTGATCAGCCCACTTGCCGATACCGACCAGTTCCAGACACTCGGTGGTGATCTGGTGGCGCTCCTTGGGCTTGCGCTTGTTCATGCGCAAAATCAGCTCGACATTTTCATAGGCCGACAGCGCCGGCAGCAAACCCAGCGACTGAAAGATAAAGCCGACCTGTTCGCGGCGCCAGGCGGTTAACTTACGTTCATTCCAACCGCCGATCTCTTCGCCAAAGATGCGAATGGTGCCGCCGGTCGGCTGGTCCAAGCCGCTCAAGCAGTTGAGCAAGGTCGTCTTACCGCTACCGGAGCGCCCCTTGAGCGCCACAAACTGCCCCGGCGCAATCTGTAAATTGATGCCCCGCAACGCATGAACTTCCTGGTCGCCTAATTTATAAATGCGCTTCAAATCCGCGGTTTCGATTGCGTACCCCTGATAATTCGTGCCTGACATGATTTCCCTTACTGTACTTATACACAGTCCAGAGTCCGTAGTCCACAGTCCGTAGTCCACAGTCATCAGTCCGACGCAGGACTACGGACTCTGGACTAGCATCAACTGCTCTTCTGGCGGCGCAAACTGAGCCGGCCCAGCAGGTTGCCAATGCCCTGACCTTCGGTCTGTTGTTGCTTGCGTGCGGCCTGCACCTCGACGCGATCTTGCGACGTGGGCCGGATCAGAATGCCATTTTCGGTGATCTCCACCGTGGCGCGGCCCTTGATGTTGAGTTGTTCGAGATATTCTTGCGGAATATGCACCCGCCCCGCCCGGTCGATCACCACCAGTTCTTCGAGATGGACATGGGTTTCGGTGGTCTCTTCGCTCTTCTCGACGCCATCCTCTGGATTGCCATCCACCTTTTCGGTGGTAGTGGTCGTTGTGCGGAATTGACGCAGCGTCTCACTCGCCAACATGCCATCGCGAATACCGACCACCCGCTGCACCTGGCGGGCAATCCCCGGATCGTGGCTGACAATCAGGGTGGTGATGCCCATCTCGGTGGTGAGGGTGTGGAAGGTGTTATAGATGGTCTGTGCGGTGGCCGAATCGACTTCACCCGTCGGCTCGTCGGCCAGCAGCAGCGTGGGATTATTCGCCAAGCCCACAGCAATCGCCACGCGCTGCTGTTCACCACCGGAAAGCTCCGGCAGATGGTGCTTCTTGCGCTCGGCCAGCCCGACCAGATCGAGCAACTCTTCGGCGCGCTTGCGTTTCCCCTTACCGGTAATGCCGGCCAGCGTCATCGGCAACATGACATTGTCGATAGCGTTGAGATAGGGCACCAGGTTACGGGCGCTCTGCTGCCAGACAAAGCCGACCTTTTCACGGCGGTAGCGATTCATATCGCGGTCGCTCATGCGCAGCAGATCATGCCCATCGACAATCACCCGCCCCGCCGAGGGCCGGTCCAGCCCGCCGAGAATGTTCATCAGCGTCGTCTTGCCGCTACCGCTGGAGCCGATGATCCCGACCAGTTCGCCCTTCTCCACGGTAAAGTTAAGCTCGCGCAACGCCACCATCTCCAACTCGGCGACCTTGTAAATTTTGACTAACCCATCACACAAAATAAATGGTTCACTCATCCGTTGTCCCTTGTTAATTCTGACAAGGTGACAAGGTGAAGGGGTGACAAGGCAAAAGGCGCAGGATGACCGGTTTTGTCACCCTGTCACCCTGTCACCCTGTCACCCTGTCACCCTGTCATCTTACACCGTTTCACCCAACTTAATCGCCTGGAAGATCTTCATGCGCAGGAGCAGCCCGGCCAGGACGCTGAGGGCGACCAGGAAGAGGGCGATAAAAAGCCCATAGATGCGGAAGATCGCCGGCCAGGCAATTTCAACCGTGAAGGGGGGCGTCTTGGCCGTCACATCGGCGCCGACTTGCAGGTAGGGGATAAAGGTATAGCTGATCAGCGCGCCGACCACGGTGCCGGCGACCAGGCCCAAGACGATCAAAAAGGCCAATTCCCAAGCCAGGAAGGTTGTCATCTGCATGGGCGACAACCCCATCGCCCGTAACGTACCCAGTTCGATAAAACGGCGGCGGAAGGAGAAGAGGGCATAGAGCAGGAAGCCCAAGACCGTCAACAAGGCCGCAGCCAGGAAGCCGACGGAGAGGACGCCGAACAACCCTTGCCGTTCGGGGCGGCGCTGTTCATTGGCAATGCGCATAATCGATGACTGCCAGTCCAGCACGACAAAGTCCAGTTTGCGCAGATCAGCCACAATCTTTTCGTAGTCGGGATTGGGCACAGTCTTCACCCAGACATCATAGGGCATCTCGCCGCCGACTTGTTCAAAGAGAAAGTCAAGATTGCCCACCAGCAGCGGCGGTTCATCTTCATACCAGGTGGGGAAGTAATCATACTCGCCGGCCACCTTCATGGTCATATCGGCGCGCTGACCGTAATTGCTTACCCGCACCTGAATCGCATCGCCAACGCGGATCGAGTTTTGACGCATAAAATCCCGCCGCATCAAGACGCCATCGGGTGAGACGGCCAGGGCGTTCATGAGCGCCCCCAGGCTGGCCGGCGCAAAGTCGCGGCGCCAGTAGGTCGCTTTCGGGAAATCAATGCGGTCGATGCCGATGAACATGCTCTCCGTCCAGGTGCCTTGCACTTGCACCGAAGCGCCAAACTCGCCGATACGGGCTGCGCCCAGAATCTCCGGCACCTTGAGATGCTCGGAGACCGGGATAAAGACCCAGTTAGGGCCAGTATCCTCGGCGGCGGCGCCAGAACTGCCGGTTGCCGGCGCCGCGCTACCTTCGCCACCGGCTGCCCCACCAGCGCCCCCTTCGGCTGGCGCATCACTGCGGCCCAACTCAACCAGCCGCATATCGGCGCCGGTGCGGTAGTAGCTCTGGTCATAAAGATGATTGTCGAGCGTTTGGGCCAGTGACGCGGTAAAGGCTGAGAGACTCAAGGTGAGAATCAGCAGGATCAATGGCGTCGTATAGAAAGCCGGGTCGCGCGAGAGATAGCGCGTCGCCAGCAGGAAGCCGACACTGCTCATCTTGGAGGCAATCCAGGCGATGATGCGCATGATAACCGGCAGGATGCGTAACACAAAGAGCGTCAAGGCAAAAGCGCCCAGCGCCGGCACCAGGAAGAGCAGGGGATTCTCAAAGGGCGACCCGGTAGAATTACTCCCCGTACCCATCATAGAAATACTGCCCTGCTGCTGCAGCAAGTAGGCGCCATAGGCAGCCGGAATCATCAGCAAGACATCGAGCCAGGCCCGTTGCCACCAGGGCGGTTTGATCGTGCGCGACTGTTCCTGTTTGTAGGAGACAATGGTATAGCGCGCCGCGCCCAACGAAGGCAGCACCTGGGCAAAGAGCGTGACCGCCAGTGCCGCCAGCCCAAAGCGAAAGGTCGCCAGGGTCATCGCCACGCGCAAATCTGATTCAACGCTAAAGTTGAGAAAGCTGCGGGTGGCGCCGATGAGCCGTGAAATGCCTTCGCTCACGGGAATGCCGGCGGCCAACGCCATCGCGCCCAACAGCGACGCTTCCAGGACGGCAATGCCCAGAATTTGGACAGCCGTCGCGCCGCGGCTGCGCAAGACGGCGATTTCGTTGCGCTGGCGATTGACGGCCAAGCCAACAACCAACCCGATAAAGGCCAGAAGCAGACCGACAATCGGAATGCTAAAGGCGTAGAGCAAGATGTTGAGGAAGCGGGTGGAGACGCGGTAACGGTTGAGCGCATCATAGGGCGAGACTTCCAGCCGCGTGTTGGTCAGCAAGGTCGCCGCCCGTTGTTGCACCTGTTCAATGCGCGCCGTTAACCAGCCCACATCGCCGGCATGAATGGCGGAGCCATCCAGGATGATATACCAGAGCGCCTGGGCCACCTCATCGTTGAGCAAGGAGGAGATGCGCCCCTGAAAGGTCGCTTCCGGCACAAAGAGTTGATTGTCAAAAACGCTCTGGCGGTAGAACCAGAACTCGTCCGCCGGGTTGGTCGCCCGCCAGACGCCGGTGATGATAATGGGAATCTGGACAACGCGCGAGCCATTTTCCAACTCGACGCGGCGGAAGGTCATAAATTGTTCACCAACCTGGAGACCAAGCTCTTCAGCCATGGCGTCGTTGATGGCAACTTCGACCGGATCTTCAGGGTTGGCGCTGGCCGGTGTCGGGTAGGCGCCCTCGACCAGCGTGGTATAGTTCTCAAATTCACTGACAAAGGCATAGTTGACCCAGGCCAGCGGATCTTTTACATCGGCATAGGCAATGTCAGCGGTGGGGAAGAGCCGGAAATTGTCGGTCTTGGCATAGCGGACCGTCATCTTGTGGGGCAGGGCCAGCGCCGCCACCCCCTGCTGCGTCAGATATTCATCGACCTGCGTAATGTCATCCCACTCCTTCATGCCATAGAGCGAGCCGACATAGCGGAACATAAAGGCAAAGGGCGGGCGACTGAGCGCTGCCGTATCATCCTGGCCGGCGCTGCTTAGCTCTTCTTGCAGGATGCGATAGTAGACGGCATCGGTATAGAGGGGAACGCTCATGACCAGCGCGATCGATGCCACCAGACCAACCGCCGTTGCCAGCGCCAGCCCGCGTTGCGAGAGCAGGCGGCGCGTCGCTACGGCAAAAATTGCAAAACTACGGGATAGAAATTTCATGACTCCGTTACGGTCCCTCGACGACCTGGCCTTCTTCTAAGCCTTCTTCGATCTCAATCCGGTCCTGCGTCTCAATGCCTACTTTGACATCGACGCGGCGCCGTGTTTCGCCGTCGATCAATACGGCGAAACGGCGACCATCGAAGACACGCACGGCCTGGGGCGGCACCCACAGAATATTGTCCTTGCGTTCCAACTCAGCGGTCACCCGCACTAGATCGCCCATAGCAAAGCCGGCCTCTGCCGCCGATTGTTCGAGGGTGAAGCGCGTTGATTTGTCCTGATCCTCCACCGTGGTGGCGGTGCCGCCGCCACTGCCGTAGGGATAGGGCAACTGGCGAATCTTACCAGTCAAAATTTCACCGGGGCGGCTGACCAGCACCACCGAAACGGCCATGTCTTCGGCCAGTTCCTGCATCTGGTCGCTCAGAAGTTCAGCGCTCACTTCCAGCGCCGTGACATCGGCAATGGTCGTGACCGGGCGGAACGCTTCCACCGCCTGTCCCGGCGTCAGCGAGACCGAGAGCAACTGGCCGTCAAAGGGAGCGACAATCTGCGCTTCGGCAATTTCGGCCTTGAGTTTGGTCACATCATAGCTGGCGCGCTCAACATCATTCTTGAGCAGAGGATTGACCCCTTCCGCTACCAGGCTGTCGAGCGCAATCTGCGCAATCTCCACATCTTTTTGTTGCAAGGCGACGGCTTGGGCGTCGGGGGAGCTTTGGCCCTGCATGGCATCCAGCCGGATCTGCGCCTTTTCCAGTTCGATCTGCGCCAGGCGGACCCGCGTGTCAAAGTCGCGTTGGGCCGAGGCCAACTCCACTTCGGCGCGTTCCAGAGTTAGCTGGGCGCTATTCAGTTCGCGTTCCAACCCGTCGATTTCCAGTTCGGCAATGACCTGATCCTTCTTGACCATCTCGTTGCGCTTGGCAAAGACGGCGCGCACGCGGCCACTGGCGCGGAAGAACAGCTCTTCTTCCACCACCGGCGAAATGCGCCCGCTAAAGGTCAACTCATCGACAATCTCGCCCCGTTGCACCTTGTAAGTCGGCTTGACCGGCACAACGGGCGTGGGAATGGGGGTCGGGGTGGCGGCTTCATCGGCCGCCTGTTGGCTGCGGCTGGCCGGCAATAACGAGCAACTGCTAAACACTACTACCGTCGCCAGCAGCGTGAGCAACTTAACCATCTTCTCTCTCATCAGCACGGAAACTCCTTACCCGATCTATTCTAAACTTATGTCGTTACAGTATGAGGGTGGACATGAGAATTCGTTGAATGGATTGTAAGTCCGGTAACGCTTTAATAATAGCCTTTTTTGTTATCTACTGTCAAACACTCTCACTGTTTGGCTCTATTTCAATTTGGGGGCAAGTTTTAGCAGAACTGGGAGCGTTAGCGACCAGTCGGCTGGTCGCTAACGCTCTGGAATGCACCCTATTGTTTAAACTTCAGCGCGCGACCGGGCAACGGCTGGGGTAAGTCCAGCAGCGGCTGTCCATCACGAATAATCGATCGGCCATTGACCAGGACATGTTCAATGCCCTGCGACAATTGATGGGGCGCCGTGTAAACCGCACGATCCGTCACGGTCGCCGCATCAAAGATCACCACATCGGCAAATTTGCCTGCCTGCAACAGACCCCGATCTTTCAGCCCGAAGCGTTGCGCTGGATGACCGCTTAACTTGTAAACCGCTTCTTCCAGGGAGAAGAGCTTGCGGTCACGGACACAGGGGCCAAGTAGCCGCGTCGCCGAGCCATATTGGCGCGGGTGGATGCCGCCATCTTCGTGGTAGATGCCATCGGACCCCATCATATAACAGCGGTGTTGCAGGAACGGTTCAACCAGTCGGTCATCACCCTGGTGGAAGACCAGCAGCACAGCCAGGCCCTCTTCGGCCAACAGGTTACTGAGCGCTTCGACAGGCGGTTTGCGTGTAGCCTCGACATACTCCGCCAGCGTGCGCCCCTGGTAAACCGAATTTTCCTTACCCGGCGCCCAGGCGATATAGGTTTCATCAAGGGGGGTGAATTGGATGGCATGGGCAAAGCGCGCCCGAATGGCGGGATCCCGCAGCCGGGCCAGAACCGCCAGCGGCCCGTCTTCCCACACCTCGTAGGGCAACAGATAGTTGAGCATGGTGGAGCCAGGCATGTACGGATAGACATCAAAGGAGAAATCGACTTCGTTGACGGCCACCGTATCGACGTAGGTCAAAAGTTCATCGATCTCTTGGGGGGACGTGCCTTTGAAGTGGGAGATATGCACCGGTACGCCGGCGCGCTTGCCGATTTCGACCGCTTCTTGGATGGCGCGCAGCGTGCCTTGTTTGTAACGCACATGGGAAACATACAACCCCTGTTGCGCCGCCATGACCCGGCTCGCTTCGACTATCTCATCTGTGGCGGCGAAACACTGAGCAATATAATCCATCCCCGTTGAGAGGCCAACCGCGCCGGCGGCCATGCCCTTTTCCATCTCGTCGAGGATCTGGCGCATCTGGTAATCATCAGGCGCGGCGCGGCCAAAGCCACAGGCCAGGGTGCGCAGGTTGGCGTAGGGAATGTGGGTGATGCTGTTCTGCACATTGGCGCCATCAAGTAGCGCCATGTAATCAGCCAGTGATTCCCAGCCGCAATATTCCTCAAAGCGCAGCGCATTGAGCGCCCGCAAGTAGTAGATCCACTCGTGAACCGTCTGCGCATTGACCGGCGCATACGAGATGCCGTCGGCCATGATCACTTCAGTAGTAAAGCCCTGCATGGTTTTGGAGACCAAATGGGGCGTTTTGAGTAACCAGGCGTCGGAGTGGTTATGGACATCAACAAAGCCGGGCGCGACCATTTTGCCCGCAGCGTCGATCGTGCTGCGGGCGGTGGTCTCGGCTAGATTGCCAATGTGGACAATGCGGTCACCTTGAATGCCAAGGTCGGCTTGATAGCGGGGCGTCTTGATGCCATCAAGCAAAACACCGTTGCGAATGATCAGATCCAGCATCTGAACTGCCTCTCTAGCGGAATGACCGTCGAGTTATTGGGGTATTTCTGGTAGTCGATGATTTCACACGCGCAGGGCATAGCCCCGCGCTGCCAGCAGGTTTGTGATCATATCTATTATCAGAGAAAGTAGGATTCCTGTCAAAGTGTATCAATCGTGAAAAATTTCATTTTTATCTATAGCTCCTAGCCAGTCCGTGACTGGCGTGCGGTCGCCAGTCACGGACTGGCTAGGAGCTATAGGCTTGGTAGCTGCGCCGGCCCTGAAGCGTTATTTCGTCGCAGCTATCATTGACGAAAGGAAAAGAGAACTGTATACTTTTTGCCTGACAATCAACATCAGTAGCCCGCAACCACGGTCGAGTTCAACCGATAAACGCCGGACTATGCGACCAAGCGACTGCGGACTACAACAACGACAAGATCTTTTTTACAGAACACAATCCAGCTTATGGCGAAATCCAATCGTTCTTCAACCAAAACTTCCCCAAAAACTCCTCCCCAAACTTCCCTTGTGGCCGGTCCGCCGAAGTCGCCCAAGCGGCGGGGCGGCCGTCAATATGGCGTGGGCGGCACGGTTGTCACCCTGTTGCTCGCCCTGCTCTACTGGTGGTTGAATGGCGGTTCACCAAGCGCCCCGTCCACCGATCGCGCCGATGTGAACCCACCAGGCGTCGTCGCAACGGCCACTGAAACAGTCGCTGCTGTTGCTGTCGCCGAGGCCGCCACCGTCGAGTCGACGGCAACTCCGCCGGCTGAACCCGCCGCCACCGCGACCGCCGAACCGGCTGCCGCTGCGCCCACGCCAACCGTCAATACGCCGGCGCCGACCGTCACATCGCAACCGGCGCCAACGGCGACGAAACCGCCCAAAGCCAAACCGTCGCCCACGCCGCCGGCCCGCGCCGGGCCACCGGGGATGCCGGTGATTACCCTGGATGAGTTGCCGCCCGAAGCGCTCGATACCCTGGATTTAATCGAGTCCGATGGCCCCTTCCCCTTTGAGCGCGATGGCATTACTTTCCAAAACCGGGAACGGTTGCTGCCGCAGAAAGCGCGCGGCTACTACCGGGAGTATACCGTCATCACACCATGGGAAAATGACCGCGGCGCCCGCCGCATCGTTGCCGGGGCGAACGGCGAACTTTATTATACTGATGATCATTATGAATCATTCTACTGGATTGTGACCCAATGAACCCAACTGAGTTGATATTGAGCGGCGCTCGTCCACCGGGCGTTTATCGGCTGGCAAGCAACTGGAATGCCGATTTTGTAGTGGAGCCCTTGACGCGCCAGGGCTGGCGTGGTTTTTATGTCGATGGGCAGGTAGTCAAGGACAAAGCGTCCTTTCTGCGGGTGGCCGGCCTGGCGATGGACTTTCCCAACTATGTCGGCCAAAATTGGGATGCCTTTGAAGAAGCGATCCGCGATCTATCGTGGGCGCCGGCGCAAGGCTATGTGCTCTTTTATGACGGCGTCTGGCATCTGCCCTGGAACGATGGCGAAGCTTGGCAGACGGCCCGTTCGATCCTGAACGATACCGTCGCCTTCTGGCGCACCCAAGAGACACCCTTCTATGTGCTGCTCAGCCGGACTTGGTGGTATGCGCGGGATGTGGCAAAATTGGAATAGAAACTAGTTGTGAAAAGCTGGATAAAAATAAAGAGGCGACAGTCGCCAACTTGCGCACTGTCGCCTCTAGTGGATTTGTTACGTTGCGCCCCTTGTCAAGTGACGAGGGGCTGGGGTGAGGTTACTCGCCGATGGCGTAGACCACCTGCAATTGCAGGGTCAGATTCAGTTCGCCGGGGGTGACCGGGGTGCCGCCACCGCCGCCCATGCCCCGATCCAATTGATTGAAGTTGGAGGCGTTGTAATAGCCGCCATTGCCGCCGATGACCTCGCTCACGCTGACCACCATGCCGACGGTGACGCCATTCAATTCAGCCAGTTCTTCCGCTTTGGCCCGTGCATTGGTGACGGCTTCCTTGCGCGCTTCCGCTTGCGCAGCCTCGGTGTTGTCCAGGCCAAATTCGATGCCGTAGATGTTATTGGCGCCCGCTTCAATGGCGGCATCCAGAATCGCACCCACCTTCTCCAGGTCACGGATGACGACGGAGACGTTGTTGCTCACGCGGTAGTTGGTCTGATCCTCAGGCAATGGGCCTTCCGGGCCAAAGCGTTCGGCATAGATGCTAAAGCCGGAGGTCTGAATGTCCTTTTCCGCAATGCCATTCTGCTTCAAGGCTTCAAGAACGGATTCGAGAGCCGCCTTGTTGACGTCGCTGGCTTCTTTAACGCTCTTGCGCATCACTTCCACACCGATGTTGGCGCGGGCAATATCCGGCTTGATCGTGACTTTCCCTTCACCGACAACGGTAATAGTGCGGGGTAGGCCGGCGGCGCTTTCACTGCTCTGCGCGTGAGCAACCTGCATTGCGCTCAAATCAAAGGCCCGAAAGGCGCCGGTGAACAAGGCGATCAGCAGAACCAGTGCGCTGACCCAAGTGAGTGATTTTCGTTGAAACATGATCTTGTATCCTTTACATCGTTTCATTCTGTTGCAATTGATTGACCGTTATTGAACCAACCAGCCTGGCAAGGGGCCCGCTTGCCGGCTGCGTGTTGCTTCGGGAATGAGACGAAAGGAGAAATTGGAATGTTCCAACGAGATTTGGGGGAATGGGTAGATAGGTAGACAGGTAGATACGTCCTATTTCCCTGTGTACCTGTCTACCTGTCTACCTAATGAAAGATCATCCCGCCCACCGTGACGACCGAAGTTCCATACTCATCGGCGGGGCAGGTGGCGTAGCCGGTGGGGTGGCCGCGGAGGGGAGCGTGATGGGTCGCCAGGGTGCGCATGGTGAGGTAGATCGGGGCGAGGCCGCAGACGTTGTTGGCGTCTTGCACCTGGCGGATGGCGCTGAAAAAGCCTTCGTCATCGCCGTTACGCATGTGGTGGAGGAGTTGTTCATCGGCGGCGTTGACCTGGGCGCGATCGTGGACAGTTAATGGCGCGCCGCCAAAGGCAGGGCCAACATGGGCCAGATCGCCGGAGGCAATCACCACGGTGCGGCGCCCTTTGGCGGCGCGCTGTAGCGTTGCGATGACCTTGTTGATGACGGGGTCTTGGGCCGGCGTTGCACCGTTTTTCATATAGTGGTGGAAACCGCCACAGAGAATCGGCACAATCGCACAAGGTTGGCCGGCGCGCAGGTGATGGAGCCAGACCGCCACCAGTTCCAACGAGTGTTCGCCACGGTGGCGCAACTCGCCGGCAAAGGCCGCCTCGACACCGATGGCTTGGGCAAGCTGATTGACAATCGCTTGATCAGTCGGCAGCAGGCCATAGGGGGTGGCATAATTTTGGCGGGTAAGCGTAAAGCGATCGCCGCCATAGTGATCGGTGCCGAGGAGAATAGCTAACTCTGCTTCCTGGGCAATCCGGGTGGCGCGTTTCCAGACCTGGGCATAGACCGCGCCGCCGCGCGGATAGTCAATATGGGGACTCAATAGGCCCACCGGGCGCGACCAATCGATGGGTAATGGTTCGAGCGGATCAATCGCTTCGAGATAGTCTTGCAGCAATTGCCAGAGTTGATGCCGTTGCGCCGGGTAGGAGAGACCGGCGAGGGCAGCAGGGCGATGGGAGGCCTGGCGATAGGCTGCCAGCGTGCGTTCGTAGGCCGCAAAAAAACGCGCATTTTCGAGCATCAATGCTTCATCGAGCGCATGAACCAACTCTTCGACCCATTTGAACGGCAAGCGAAAACCGGCATAGCGCTGAAAGGCGCCGGGTAACGCTTTGATTTCATGCTCCCCATCACAAAAGGCCAGCACCGTGGCCAGCGGCTGAGGAATGAGGAGCGTATGGTCAGTAATCTGTTGCGGGTCGCGCAAAAGCAGGTAGGGATGACCATCCTGCGTGTGATGACGAATCGAAAGGGAACGCAGTTTGGGACGCATAAGGGAGTGAAAGTCAATGGGTAATTCAGCGGTGGCAGTTGGTTGGTTTGTTGGTTGAGGCTTCGGCGTGAGCTCAGCCGAACGCTTGTCGAAACCAACGAACCAACCAACTGCCTGAATCCTAGAAAAACTGATCGGTCAGTGGTAAAAGGCCGCTCGATTTTGATGAATCGGCAGCGTTCTCAGTTATTGCAAGGCGTCGGGCGAAATGATTTGCGCACCTTCCGGCGCCGTGATCTCAGGAGCGTTATTATGGTCGGAGGTATCGGTGGCGACCTCGAAATTGATCACCGGCGCCACATCACCCATTATGGCGCTGAGGCCCATTTCCCCACTACTGTCCACCATACGGGCGACGGCAACCAGGGAGGAGAGATCCCAATTGAAGACAACGTCACTGTGGTAGGTGTAGAAATCTTCCAACCCGACGGCCTGGGTGGTGTGGAAGTCCAGCCCCGTGAACAACATGGGGCCGACAAAGGTGAGCATGGTCAACATTTCGGTGACTTCCTGCTCCGTCAGATTGGTGTCAGCCGCCTCATTGATCACATCAAGCTGGCTGATGACCAGATCGCGGAAGAGCGGGCTGCCGACGAACTTGCCCACATCGATTTTGTTGGTAAAGACGGCGACATCCTGATCACCTACGGTGTCCGCGCGTTCGCGGGTAACGATGAGATACGGCTCGATCATGGCGCGGCCTTCTTCCGAATTGAGGAAGTTACCAACGCCAAACCCGGCCATCGAGCTATCCATGGCGCCTTCTTGCATTCCTTCCTGCAAGCCCGCCTTCATCAGCGTAAGCAGGTCGAGGCCGGCCCACCCCTGAAACTGTTCGGCTTGATCCGGGGGCGCAAAGGGCGCCAGATCTTCCAGATTCAGATAGCCATAACCATCAACCACACGAACTTGCAGGCGAATCTCTTCAGGAATGGGGGTCCCTGCTTGTGCCGACATGAGGGCGGCGATGTCTGCCGGCAGGGTCAGATTCATCTCCCCGTCGTAAGCGAGCGTGGCATAGAGATTGAGCATGAGATCAACCATTGCTTCCATGTTCTCAGCCATCTCTTCAGCGCTCATCATCTGCATGGCGGCCAGTTCGGCCATCAACTCCGGATCGACAGCATAGCTGGCATCTTGGGTCAAGTTGAAGGAGACTTCTTCCACCGGCAAGCCAGGAATGCCGGCCAGTTGGAAGTTAATCTCAGAGTTGTAGACGCCGGAGCCAACGGTCAGCGCCGCTTCTTGGGCTGAGACGAGAATGTCGCAGTCATCCGCCGACAAGTTGCCGCAGAAGGGTTCGGGCAGATCCTGGGCAAAGGCCGGCACAGCCGAGCAGAGGAGGAGGAAAACCAGCACGACTACCATCGCACTTTTCTTCAAACTTCTTCGCATAATCATTGATCCTTTCATCATTGGTCCTTTCCTTGATTTGCGCATGTTGAATGTGACAAGAAAGCGCAGACGCTGAACCTTGGATGTCCTAAACCTGACGCAATGCCACAACGATGATGGAGCGGGGAAGTAGGGTAGCGTTGCATTAGTCAGCTTAACAGGGATGCTTGCTTCTCGTCAAATTCAAGGATGCAAGCAGTGAGATAACCCCTCCATTCGCCCAGCACCAATGACGGACTGGCGCCAAGCGGTAGATGGTAGTACGGCAATGTTACCTTAGACCCAGACCGCCCGGTGGTCTGGCGGCGACCAATTCGCGAAGGTAACCTTGTCGTAGTCGTTACCCCTAGTCTGGCGAGAGAACAGGAGTATACCATAGGTAATTTATTTTGGCAATAGGCGGATTGAAACTTACAAGATGGAAAGTTTTGTTTTGGGAATTTTCTAATCGATAAACCTGCACACGAGGCGCCCATTGGGCGCCTCGTGTGTGACCACTAGTTGATTTCTCGATCAGACGCAAGCGGCAGCCAAACGCCAAAGGTCGAGCCTTGCCCAAGGGTGCTTTGCACCAGCACGCGTCCTTTGTGCAGTAGGATAATCTTTTCGGCAACACTCAGCCCCAGCCCAGAGCCGGGAATGGTCGACTGGCTCACATTCGTCCCGCGGTAGAAGCGCTCGAAGATATGCGGCAGATCGTTTTCGGCAATCCCGATGCCGGTGTCCTTAATTTGTAAGCAGACGCCCATCTCCTCCTGTTTGAGTGTAACGGTAATTTCACCTGCGTTGGTAAAGTTGATGGCATTGCGCAGAAGATGGGTAATCGCCAACGCCAGGTGTTTCTGCTCACCTTGTAATATCAGTGGCGCCGGATCAGGAGTAAAGTGTAAAGCAATAGGCTTTGTTGTTTCTTGTAGCTGTATGCTGCAAGCACGAACAACATCCGCAACCAGATGATTGAAATCGATGGATGTAAAGACAAATTGGTCTTGCGTACCATCAATCCGGATCAATTCCAACATATCTGTGACCAGATTGCCCAGCATATTGATCTGGTTCGCCAACATGCCTAAATATTTTTCACGGCGGGGCGAGTCAATATGGTGGTGCAGCAGATCCAGTTGGAGCTTCAAGTTGCTAATGGGGTTACGCAACTCGTGTGAGATGCTATACAACAGATCGGACTTCATCTTATCCAAAACCAGCAGTTGTTGGTTGGCCTCTTCCAAACGGCGGGTGCGTTCTTCCACCTTCTGTTCCAGTTCGCTGTTCCAGCTTTGCAAACGTTGCACCAACCGGGCATTGGCCAGGGCGACTGCGGCATAAGTGGTCAGCGCCTGCAAAGTATCGTTATCGGCCGCGCTAAAGGGTTGGTCAGCCGCTTTCTGCACCCAGAGTGTACCCAACCCATTGTCCTGTAAATAAATCGGCATCGCCGTATGATCTTTGCCGTTGAAAAGATGGGGCGCTTCTACTCGCATCTCGACAGTCGCTTTCTCTGGTTCAGACTCTACTGTAACGGGTGGCAAAGGATGTCGCCGCTCCTGATGCTTGGTCTTTGTCAACAAAGGCGCATTCCCAAGCGGTGGCGCTACCGCGATGACGGACGCCCGGTCATCGGTTAACCGTTGGCTTTGGATCACGCGAACGGCGGGTTGATTTGTTGCGGGCGCTACCTTAAATTGGGCCGCCGTGGCGCCGGTCAGGCGTTGTGCAGCCTGGACAACATCCTGTAAAATTTCATCGACCGGGCGCAAACTTAAAATGCCGCCGGCCACTTCATTCGCCGCTTTCAATTGTTGCTGTTGATGGCGCAGCGTGTCCACCATCTCACGAAACGAGCGGGCCAGCAGGCCGATCTCATCCTGCCGTTGCAAGGTAGTATAGACCGGCGTCTGACCAGCCGCCACCGCCCGCGCATTGGCCACCAGATCCGCCAGCGGGCGGGTTAAGGTGCGCGCAATGAGGATCGAAACCAGCAGCGCAACCGCCAGCACCCCCAGCGTAATGTAGGTGACATGGCGCACGAGATCGTGCAAAGGCGCAAAGATTTCACTGGTGTCCATCTTCAACACCAGTCCCCATTGCATCTCTTCGATATAGCGGTAGACAGTCAATACCTCCACCTGCAAATGATCGATGGTCAGGCGCATATCTTCATCGCCACGCGCCGCCCAGTAGGCGGGGCGCGCGTGGGCCGGATCCGCCGGCGGCGGTAAGACCCGTTCCAGGGGGCGCGCCGGATCCTTTAACACCTGGTTGAGAATGCGCGTCTTGTCCCCTTCGGCGCGACTGAGAACGGCTGTGCCTGAATCGCCTTTGCTCCACTCCTCCAAAATCCGGAAGACGGTTGTCTCCACATCCACGACAATCAAGACCACGCCAAGCGCCTCCGCTGGCGTGGCCTTGGCTGACGCCCTGTCGGCAGCCGGGGCCAGTAGGGGATAACCAAAGCACATAATATACTTACCCAGCCGTTCGTCATAGCTAATATCTTCGATATAGCCCTGCAGTGGTGTCGTCGTTGCCAGGGCAAGCGTTTGGCTGAACGCCGCCGCATTCTGCACCTTGCGACCAACCGCCGACGGATCGGCGGCAACGATAATTGTTCCGGTCGTGTCGGCCAGGAGGATGCGTTGATATTCGGGGCGGGCCTGTTGCATACTCACCAGGCTGGCCGTGAGACGAGAGCGATGCAATTGTTCCTGCGCCGGTGGTGTATTGGCGTCGAGCAGATGCGAAAAACTTGCGCGATTCGAGTCGTCGGCAGCCAGAAAATGGACATCTGACTGGCGTTCCCGCAACCAATCCCGCAGGCGTTGTTTTGTGTACTCGACGCTGGACGTCAGTTCATCACTTAGTTGATTTTCCAAAGCGGCGCGTTCACGCCAGAACGCGACCAACCCTAAACTGACAATGGAGAGGAGCGTCACGGACACCAACGCCACCATCATCCGACCTTGCAGACTTTTGTAGAACAACATGATTTTTACTCATGATAGAACCAAACAGTGCGCTGCTATACTGAAATCAAATGGCGAAGCGGCCTATGGTAGGGGACGCCCCTACCATAAGCCGGCTTTCCTTCTGACTTGAGTATAATTCAGCGACTCTGTCTAACGCGATCATATGTGGCAAAAGAACAGCTATTCGTGTTGATGATATTCATGTTGACGAGGGATAACCTGCACGGAGACGCAAAGTACGCAGAATTTCGTAGAAAGTGATTCAGGGAAAACAGATATGGCGGCAGGTATGCAGAGGTGGCAAGTCGAACGTTTGCCGGTAAACCCGCACTACCTGCCACCTGCCACTTGCTACCGACTCGCCCACATCATGCCGCGGATCTGAATCTCTTTGGCTTCGGGGACGTTAAAGTCGCTGGCGTGATGACCAAGGGAGGAATAGAAGACGCGGCCCTGATTCCACATGCGTTTCCAAACCACCGGCATCACCGTGCCTTTCACCCAAGCGGCGTGTTCACCGGTAAAGGTAGTGGTGGCCAGCACCTGATTCGATGGATCGACGTGCATATAATATTGTTCCGAGTGCATCTTAAAGTCATTCAGGCCGGCAGTGATGGGGTCGCTGTGGTCGATGATATTTACTGTATAGTCAATAATGTTGCCGGGGTGCGCCACCCACTGGCCGCCCACCATCCATTGATAGGTAGTATTGTTGCGGAAGGCATCGGCCATGCCGCCATGCCAGCCCGCCACGCCAACGCCACTGGCAATCGCGTCGAGCAAGCCTTTTTCCTGTTCGCGGGTAATCGTCCCCATTGTCCAGATTGGCACAATCAGGTCAAGCGCCAGCATGAATTCCGTGTTGAGATAAATATCAAGCGTATCAGAAATCGTGACAGCATAGTTACGTTCCCGTAACATTGGCGCAAAAATATCGGTGCAAAGTTTGGGTTCATGGCCTTCCCAGCCGCCCCAAACAATCAGGGCCTTTTTCATAGATCAATCCTTTCAACTGCGTGGATGACAACTACCAATCTTGCTCGTAGCCGGTCACGGACCGGCACGAGCAAATTTCAGTCGCTTAGAGATGAAATAGAGCAGATTCTTTAGCCATTCTACCATTAAATTAGATTACGTCAACCCACGGTTCGCCTATTTCCCGTCACCGTTTTGAACCCTTGACAGGCTGTTACCATTTCCGCCATTCTATGGTAGAATGCCAGCCAGCAATCGTTATCCAGGTTGGATCCGTGATCTGATCCTGTCAAAGCACCTACCAGGGAGGCAATGCAATGTATATTGATGAACTGGATACTCCTGTCCTTACCCTCGATCTTGACGCCTTAGAAGAGAACCTCGACCGCTATCAACGCTACTACACCGAGCATGGCATCGGCCTGCGCCCCCATATCAAGACCCACAAAACGCTGGCCGTCGCCCACATGCAGATGGCACGGGGCGCGATTGGTCTCACCTGCCAGAAGATTGGCGAAGCCGAAGTGATGGTCAACGGCGGCCTGAACAAAGATATTCTGATTCCCTACAATATTCTGGGCAAACAAAAACTCGACCGCCTGACGGCTTTGGCGCGCCGCACAGAGCAATTGACCGTCTCGGCCGACTCGCTTTACACCATTGAAGGTCTGTCCGCCGCCGCGACCAATGCCGGTGTCACCTTAGGTGTTGTTGTAGAGATGGAGACCGGCGAAAATCGCACCGGCGCTACCACCCCCGCCGGCGCCGTAGAATTAGCGCAGGCCATTGACCGCGCCCCTGGGTTGGAACTCCGCGGCATTATGGGCTTCCCGACCAGCCCTGCCGCCCGCCCGCTTCTGCAAGAAACGCTGGGTCTCTTTGATCGCCACGGCTTGGCCCACCCCATTGTCAGCGGCGGCAGCACCCGCTATGCCCTCCAGGCCCACGAGACGCCGGAATTGACCGAATATCGCATTGGTGAATACCCCGTCGGCGGCTATGGGCATCTGTTGGCCGGTCGTCACACGGTGGCCCAGTGTGCGCTGCGGGTTATCGCCACCGTCGTCAGCCGCCCGACGGATGGTCGCGCCGTCCTCGATTGCGGCAGCAAGACCATGAGCGCCTCCCTGCTGGACACCCCCAAAGGCGCGAGCATCGGCTACCTTGTCGAATACCCCGACGCCCACTTCTACAAATTCTCGGAAGAACATGGCCACGTCGATATTGCCGCCTGCGCCCAAAAGCCCGCTATCGGCGAACGGGTGCAAGTCCTCCCCGTTCATCCCTGCCCCTGTGTCAACGAACACGACGAAATCGTCGCCGTGCGCAAGGGTCGCGTCGAGGCAGTCTGGCCGATCTATGCGCGCGGGAAGATCCGGTAGATAGGGAAACAGGTACACAGGGAAATAGGACGTATCTACCTGTCTACCTGTCTACCTATCCCGCGGAATCTCCCCCAACACCGGCAGTCCCAACGCTTCTAGCTCCTGGCGGTGGTGGATGGCGGTGTCGAGGTAGGCGAGGAGGAAGACGAGAAGGACGCCGGCCAGGAAAGCCAGAAGAATACGCAGGGGGAATTCCAGCCGTTGACGCAGCGGCGGGCCAACGGGGTTGATGCGCGGCTCGTCGAGAATGCTGACAATGGCGGTTTCGGTGCCGAGTTGGCGGAAGTAAAAAGGGGTGTTTTCCTGAAGTTCGGTTACAACGGCAGCGGTGATCGCTGCCAGTTCGCTCTGGTTGGGCCAGCTCAGGCTCAGCGAGAGGATACGATGGAGTTTGCCGGTGGCCGAACTGCCCTGAATCAAGCCGGCAGGGATGGTCAGCCCTTGATCGGCCAGCCGTTGGCTTACCTGGCGGGCAAAGAGATCGCTGCGCACCACTTCAGTGAAGTCATCGACCAGATATTCACTGGTCTGCCATGCGTAGTAATAGGGGTCGTAAGCGGTTGTGTCCGCCGCAGCCGCCGGCTGGACGCCAACCAGCAGCCGCAACGACGCGCTATAGCTGGGCGGTGGGGTTTGCCAGGGACGTAATTGCAACAAACTAATCAGGGCGACAGCCACCGTCAGTACCACCGGCAACCACCAGCGGCGGCGAAAGATCTGCCAATATTCGTAGAGTTCCATAAGCGTTTCAGGTTCTATTTAGTATGGGCCACCCTGCCCTGAAAATAACAGAGATTTCGCAGATTGTATAGATTAATTTGCAATATGAATCTTTGAAATCTGCGGAATCCCTGTTGTTTTCATTGGCTGTGGCGCACAATGGTGCATGGCTACTTCCGGGAAGCGGCAGCTAGCGCTTGGTTATCCAGAACGGTTCCCGCCTCTTCCAGGAAGGGTGGCCGGCGCCGTTAACACATCTTGTAAAAAGGCCAACAACTTGTGGCGAAACTGGGCCACGCTAAATTGTTCCGCCTGGGCGCGACAAGCTGCCGGATTGTAGGCTGCCGGGGTAAAGTTGACTAGTGTCTTGTACAAGCTTTCCGCACTCTGCTCGGTAAAGAGTTCACCGGTGACGCCGGGTAGCACCGTATCCAGCGCGCCGCCGCCCTTGTAGGCAATGACCGGGCGCCCGACACTCATCGCCTCCACCGGGGCGATGCCAAAATCTTCCAAACCGGGGAAGAGAAAGGCTTTACAGCCGCGCAACAGTTCCAGCACCCGTTCGTCCGATTGGCGACCCAAGAACTGCACATTGGGCCGGGCTTGTGCTTCCAGCGACGCGCGATCCCGGCCATCGCCCACAATCAATAACTTCTCGTTGGGCAAGCGGTTGAACGCTTTGATCGCCAGGTCGATCCGTTTGTAGGGAATCAACCGGCTGACAATCAAGTAGTAATCACCGACCGGCACGGTCGGATCAGGCGCAAAATAGGTGGTGTCAACCGGTGGGTGAATGACCACGCTCTCCCGACCATAGATGGTCTCAATGCGCTTTTGTACTGTACTGCTGATCGCCACGAAGTAATCAACCCGTTGGGCCGCCTGCCAGTCCCAGCGCCGCAACAAGCGTAACACCGGTTGCAGCACGGCATGGAGTGCGCCGCCGATCTGTTCTCGCTCCCGATAATGGTCATAAAGCCAGAGAAACCGGGTGGGGGTCAAGCAGTAGCAAACGTGGACGGTGCGATGCTGTTGAAGCTGGCTATGCTGGTTGCCATTCTGCGTCTGCACGCCATGACAAAAGCCGCTCTTGTTGCTCAAGACCAGATCGTAGCCACGCAAATCCATCCGCTCAAAGGCCAGCGGATAGAGCGGCAGATAGGCTTGATGATGGGTCGCTACCGCGGGCAACCACTGCATAAAGGTGGTTTGGATCGTCCAATGGCGGTAATCATCCGGCATCTGTTCCGGGGCATACATACTGGTATAGACCGGTGCGCGGGGAAACAACGCTACCAGTTCTTCTAAGACATTTTCCGCCCCGCCCATCTGGTTCAACCAATCATGCACCAGGGCCACACGGGCTTGCGCTAACTCCACACTCACTCCACCCATTCTCTTCTGGCCACAAAGAAGTTCGACTGTTGGCATATCTATTGTTCACAGAGAAGCACAGAGGCGGCGCAGCGTTTCACAGAGAGTTTTTTGAGCATTTTCTCTGTGAAGCTCTGCGAAAGCTTTGCGATCTCTGCGAACTGAATCGTTACCTTTTGCCAACAGTCGAACTTCTACCCCTTTTGCGCGTCGTGGACTAACTTCATCTCTTCTTCGATAAAGTGACCAATCAACAGGCGATACATCTCTTCGACCACGTCAGGATTCAGCCCCGCTTCTTCCGCCCAAAGCCGGCGCGACCGCAACACCGCCTGATAGCGCTCGGTCGCGCGCACCTCCTCCGCATTCTTTTTAAAGCGGGTCACCGCCTTGACATAATGAAAGCGCTGCCCCAGCGCCGTAATAATGGTGCGGTCCAACTCATCAATGCCCTGGCGCACTTCCTCAATTGTTGCACAAGCTTCGGGTGGTATCATCATCCAGCATCTCACAGATTTATGACCCATTGTCAGTAGACTGCAACGCCGCCGCGATCGCAGTAACCTGACTCTGGACTACGCGACTGGGTTCCCTCTGGGACCGACTGCGGACTACTGATTGTTTGATTTGAATGCCCCAATCCTACCGCAAGCGGGTCATCTCCGCAAACAGACAATCAACTGCGCCGCAACTGCGGCACAACAAGCGTTGCATAGAGTAGGTCTATCAAGCGTTTATCCATCGTCGCTACCAAGCTAACGGGCGTAGCATAGCCAATTTTTCACCTAACAAATCAGCGCCCGCTCGGCATTGTATTATGAAGTATTCTGAAATGGAGTTTCCATGTACTCATTTGACATGACACCAGAACAGAAGATGCTGGTCGAAACCGTTCATCGCTTTGCCGAAAAGGAGGTGCGCCCCCGCTTTCGTGAAGCCGAAGAACAGCACGCCGTTCCGGCCAAACTAGTGCAGACCGGCTGGGAGTTGGGCTTACTCCCCGGCAGCATCGAACCGGCTTATGGCGGCTTTGGCGAATATTCGGCTTTGACCAGCGCCCTCTACCTCGAAGAACTAGGCTGGGGCGATGTGGGCATTTCGCTCCATCTGCTCACCCCCAACCTCTTTGCGCTGCCGATTGCCCTCTGGGGGACGCCGCAACAGAAAGCCGACTACTTGCCCCCATTCTGCAATGAACACTTTGCCCGCGCCACCGCCGCCTTGATCGAGCCGGTCTATCAATTTGACCCTGCCGATCTGGCAACAACTGCCGTCAAAGAAGGGGACAGCTATCTGATCAACGGGCAAAAAACCTATGTTCCCCTGGCAGCGGAAGCTGAACAATTTCTGGTCTACGCCAAAGAAAATGGCACCACCCAAGCTTTCATTGTGCCGCCAGCCACGCCCGGCATCACCGTCGGTGAACGGGCCATGTTGATGGGCGTCAAAGCCTTTGGCGTCTACCCGGTCACCTTTAGCCAGGTGCGCGTGCCCGCCGCCAATCGCCTGGGGGGCGCCAAAGGGCTTCGGTTCAGCCGTTTCCTGACCGTGAGCCGCATCGCCCTGGCCGCCCTGGCCGTCGGTCAGGCGCGCGCAGCCTATGAGTATGCGCTGGCCTATGCCAAAGAACGCACCGCCTTTGGTGAACCGATTGCCTACCGCCAGAGCATCGCCTTTATGCTCGCCAACATGCGCATCGAAATCGAAGCCACCCGTCTGCTGGTCTGGGAAGCCGCCTACCGCTATGACAGCAAACAAGACGCCAGCAAAGCCGCCTCCCTCGCCAAACAGTACGCCGACAAGATGGTGCTGGAAGTGACCGACAACGCCGTCCAGGTGCTTGGCGGCCACGGCTATGTGCGCGACCACCCGGTCGAACTCTGGCTGCGCAATGGGCGCGGTTTTGCCATGTGGGATGGGATGTTGGTCGCGTAGTCGCGTAGTCGTTTGGTCGCGTGGTCGTGAAGTCGCGTAGTCGTTTGGTCGCGTAGTCTGGCGCGTCTCGTCAACTTCAGCTTACGCGACTTCACGACCACGCGACTACGCGACCAAACGACTTCACGACTACGCGACCTTGCTAACTTACTTAACGGAGTAAATTATGGCAATCGAATTCAAAACCCCAGACGCCATTGAGAAACAACTCGTGCCGGTGCGCACGGTGGCGGAAAATGTGATGCGCCCGGAGAGTCGCTATTTGGATGACCATGAACACGCGCGTCCGGTGAAATTTGTCCAGATGATGTGGCCGCAGATGAAGCAGATGGAGCTGGTGAATCTGGAAGCGGCGTTGAAACGCGCCCACAAAGCACAGAATGGCGCATCTGCAACCCATGATGACGGTGGCCAGCCCAGCGCCAACGGCGAAGGCAAAGCCAGCCTTGCTAATCAGACGCTAGTTCACATGATTGAGATGTTAAGCTGGGGCGATGCCGGCGTCTACCTTTGCATTCCCGGTAGCGCATTGGGCGGCGCCGCCATCAACGCCGTCGGTTCGCCCGATCAACTGGAACGTTTTTTGCGCCGCTTTACCGAAGGCGACCCCAAGTGGGGCGCCATGGCGATGACCGAACCGCAAGCCGGTTCTGATACCAGCAACATTCAGACAACGGCGACGTTTGATCCAGCGACCAACGAATGGGTGCTGAATGGGCAGAAAATCTTCTGCACCAGCGGTAAACTGGCGCTCGAAGAATCGAATGGCCTGGTGGTGGTCTGGGCGACGGTGGACAAGAACGCCGGGCGCGCCGGCATGAAACCCTTTGTGGTCGAAGCGGGGACGCCGGGCGCGATCATTGCCAAGGTGGAAGAAAAGCTCGGCATCCGCGCCAGCGACACCGCCGCCATCATCCTCGACAACTGTCGTGTTCCCGCCGAAAACTTGTTAGGTGACGCCGAAGTGCAGAGCGGACGAGGCAGCAAGGGCTTCAAAGGCGCCATGAAGACCTTTGACGCCACCCGCCCCATTGTCGCGGCCAGCGCCATCGGCATTGCCCGCGCCGCCTTTGAGTTCACCCGTGACACCTTGGCCAAACAGGGCGTGACTATGGACTATGACAAACCGCGCTGGAAACTGAGCGCCGTCCAGGCCGATCTGCTGGAGATGGAAGCGCAACTCAAAGCCGCCTGGCTCCTCACCCTCAAAGCCACGGCGTTGCTCGATGCTCGGCAGGAGAACCAGTTGGAATCCTCCATGTGCAAAGTCAAAGCCGGCAAAGTCGTCACCTGGATCACGCAGAAGGCCGTCGAACTGCTTGGCCCCCTCGGCTACAGCACCCAGACCCTGGCCGAAAAATGGCTGCGCGACGCCAAGATCAACGACATCTACGAAGGCACCGGCCAGATCAACACCCTGATCGTCGCCCGCCAGATTTTGGGCTATAGTCGGACGGAGTTAAAGTGACCTGACAAGGTGACAAGGTGACAGGGTGACAAGGTGACGTAGGGTAGCAAGGGTGGTTGGGACGCAGAGCGTCGTAATCAGCATTCACCTCTTCACCCCTTCACCTTGTCACCCTGTCACCAAAGGCAGCACATAATGCACCTGCCGCGCCACTTCTTGGAAGCCGCAACTGGGGTAGAGATATTGACCGATAGGGTTGTGGGCCAGGGTTTCGATGCGCAGGTGTGCCATGCCTTGTTCTCTGGCATAGGCGATGGCGGTTTCGATCAATTGGCGACCAATGCCGGCGCCGCGATAGCCCGGTAGGACGCCGAGATTGGGAATGCCGCCGACTTTGGTCTCTGGATCAATGCGCGTGGTGATGTAGCCGATCACCTGTTCATCGATTTCGGCAACAAAGATGCCGTCGGCATTGGCGGCGATGTCGTTATCGATGTGGCGGACTTTGCGAAAGCGCCAATCCTTGCCGTCGATCAGGCCATAGCGTTCTTCCATGGCGTGGTCGATGGCGACGCCTTCAAAACAGATGGCGGTGATAGTTTTGATGATCTCGCGATCACCCTCGCGAAATTTGCGGATTAGCATAGGCAATTCACCTGTTGCTTCTTCAAAGATTATGCAGATTAACTACAAAGGTAACTACTCAGCTCTTAGCCAGTCCGTGACTGGCGGCCCATCGCCAGTCACGGACTGGCTAAGAGCGGGCTGAGTAGTTACCTACAAAGAAAGTAATCTGCGCAATCTTTGAACGACAAAAATAACTTGTTGGCTCATCTACAGAAAGTGTGAGGTTTCGACCCGCCACACCTGTCAGGTTTCCAAAACCTGACAGGTGTTCACACTTTCCGTAGATGAGCCAACTTGCTTTACGGAAACCACTGCGGTCGCTGGCCGGGGCTGGTGACTTGCCAGGTACGGCCACTCTCTACCGCCATAATCCAAACCGAAAGTGTAATATCCGGCCCTTTGAGCGGCAATTTGTGAAAAAGCAGATAGCGACCATCAGGCGACCAAAGGGGCTGACCAAAATCGAAGGCCGGGTCGGCGGTGAGCGCCCTGGCGTCGCGACCATCTTGCCGCATGAGCCAGAGTTGTTTGCCGGGGGTGGCGCCGGGGCCGGTAAATTCCTTGCGCCGGAAAGCCAGCCACTCGCCATCGGGCGACCAGGCCGGCGAACCATCTTCCACCAGTGCTTGGGCGCCGCTCAGGTTGGTTTCGCTTTGCGTCACCGGATCGACCAGGCGCAAGTGGGTCACATAGTTGCCATTGACTGTTTCGGCGACGCCGATCACGACTTCAGTGCGTAGCGGATGCCAGACCGCCGCCTCACCGCTGGTGGATGGATAAAATTGTTCGGCGTTGGTTTGTAGGTTATAGACGCCCACGCCACCCAGATCCGGCGAAACGTAGCTCAACCATTGGCTGTCGGCCGACCAGCGCGGCTCAAAGGCCAGCTTCTGATCATCGGCAAAGGCCGGAAACGATTCACCACTCGCCACATCCAGCAGCCACAACCGGGGCGGACTGAGCGCCGGCGCCGAGAATTGAGTGGCATTGCGCCGACTAAAGGCCAGCACCTGTCCATCAGCCGACCAGGCGACGCTGCTACAAACCGCATTGGGGCAGGCCAGCAGGAGCGCAGGCATCTGCTCTCCAGGACTGATCCGCCAGAGGTCGCTCGTGCCATCTTCTTTTAGTGCCGAAAAGACGATCTGACTGCCATCCGGCGCCACGGCAAATTCCCAGAGACTGGTATTCAGTTGCGTTAGTTGCAAGGGGGGTGTCGTAACGATTTCGGTTGTCTCTAATTGCGCCGGCGCCAGAAAAAGCTGTTCTTTACCCGCCTCATCAAGCGTTGAATAGGCAACTTGGACGCCGCCGGTGCGGAAGCGCCAGCGTTGGGCTGCCCGTAATTCGCCTCCCAAATGACCCAACAGCCCCGGATTGAGCGTTACCTGATAGTCGGTATCAGGTTGCAAAGGCGCCGTCGGCACAAAGGTCAAGGTATGATTATCAACCTGCACCGTGCCGGCCAGGGGTGGGATCAAGAAGATGACATCCTTGGTCGTCGGTGGGTCCAACGGCTGGTCGAAGCGAATCTGCACATGGGTGCGCGTCGAGACGTTTACGGCATCGGGAGCGGGCGTCATCGCCACGATTTGTAACTGAATCTGGTCGCCGCGCCAGATCACCAGCCCGATCAAGGCGATGATGACAAGCATCGTCAGACCGACGGTGCGGTCAAAATGGCTTAGGGATGTGAGTTTTAGTGAATTGGTGGCCATAGTGGTTGGCAGAATTTAGGGAATACGGAATCCGCTCTTAGCCAGTCCGTGAGTGGTGGCCTAGTCGCCAGTCATGGACTGGCTAAGAGCGGAAGCTTTATGGATACAAATAGGGTTGACTCGGCACATCAATCTTGCTAACCTGTTGCGCCACGACAATCGGCAGCTTCCAACGCTCTTGCGTGCTGCTGACAAAGCTGCCCGTCACCTCAACCCAAGTGTCGTTGGTCAACTCTCGACTTTCCGGCGATTGGATCAGCAAGCCAACCACAGCGGCGTCAGCCACACAGCAACTGACCGTAAAGCGAATGAGCATAAAGGTATCGGCGCCATATTTCTCATCTTTGAAGACAAAGCCGCTCACTTTGACCGGTTGACCGGCCAGCGCCGTGTTGGCATCGGGCAGGCGCCGGAATTCCCGCCACCAGTCGAGGATATTCTTGTCAGTAGGCGCCTTTTCCCGTTGTTTGACAATGGCGCTGGGCGCCGTCACACTGGGGCTGGTGTTGCTCAGTTGCAGATCCATATCACGATTGGCTAACGCGGCTGAACCGAGCGGTTGCGCCGGCGTCAATAGGCCCAGAATCACGGGCAGCGCCACCAGAAACGCGCCGCCCCACGTTAACCCATGACTGTGGCCGTGACCGGCATGATCATGGTGGTGGTCATGGGGATGAACATGCTCATGTGTAGGGTCGTGATCATGATCGTGATCATGATCGTGATCATGGTCGCGATCATGATCACGATCATCATGGTGATGCTCATGCGTCGTCTGCGCTGGCTTGGGGTCGCTGTAGCGATAGCTTAAGCCCACTATCAGCAACCCCACCACGGCCAGCACCGTAAAGCCCATAAAGCGTTCGTTGATATAGTAGTAGAGCGTGCCGCTGACCAGATGGCTGTAGAAGAACAAGCCCAATGCAATCAGAAGCAACGCCTTTATTGTATTCTGTAAACGGACAGAACGCATTGGTTCACCTCCAGTGGTTGGGTAGTTGGTTCGCCTGCCCGGTGGTTTCGACAAGCTCAACCACCGTTGGTTGAGCCTGTCGAAACCACCGGGCGAACCAACCAACTATCCGCCAACATTCAAATTCCAAAAGATCCCGATCAGCAGCGTCAGCAGGAACGGTAGGACAATCAGATAGAGCACCACGCGCCGCTGGAAGATGCCCAGGAACATGAGTGAACTCTTGATGTCCACCATGGGGCCGAAGGTGAGGAAGCTGATGATGCTGCCGGTGCTAAAGACGCCGCTAAAGGCCAGGGCCAAAAAGGCATCGACCGTGGAGCAGACGGAAAGCACAAAGGCCAGCGCCTGCATTGCCAACACCGAAAGCACCGGCCCTTGCCCAACCGCCAGCAAGGTGGTTTGCGGCACCAACGTTTGCATTGACGCCGCCAAAATCGTGCCGATGATCAAATAGCGCGCCATGTCCAGAAAATCATCGCCTGCTGTCATGAGGGCGTTTTGAATGCGGGCGCCCAAGCGCTGGTTGGGTGCGACCGGGTGGTGATGGTGGTCATGATACTGCACCCCCGGCAGCAACACTTCGCGCGGCTGCGCCAGGTGAAAGAGCAGACCGACAATGGCCGCCACCAAAAAGCTAAAAGCGATGCGCCCCCATAGCACCGGTCCCCAGCCAAAGGCGGCGTAGGTGCTGATCATCACCACTGGGTTGACCACCGGCGCCGCCAACAGAAAGGCAATGCCGATGGACATGGGCAGCCCCTTTTCATAAAGTCGGCGCGTCACCGGCACCACGCCACATTCACAGACGGGGAAGAGTAAGCCCAGCGCCGCTCCTGACACCGCTGCCGGTAAGGCCCGCCGCGGCAAAAAGCGCGCCAATAGATCGTGGTCAACAAAGACGGCAATAAAGCCGGAGACCAACGAGCCGACCAGCAGAAAGGGCGCCGCTTCAATAAAGATGCCCAGAAAGATGGTGACAAAGGTCTGGAAGCGTTGCGCCAGAAAGATGCGTCCCCCGCCGGTTGTCAGCACATCGCCAAAGATGGCGCCCAACACCAGCAGGAGCAACCCGCCCATTAAAAGCCAGCGCAGCCAACGATTGGTCGCCCCCATCGCTTTCGTCGGCGACGAAAGGGTTGTCTGTTCGGGGAAGTAGGTTTCTGTGGATTTGTTTGTGATCATGTTGTCTTAAAACCCAGAGCAAGCGATTGTGATGCTTGTATGTTTATGCCGAGAGTGTACACCGAATCAGGCAGATTGCCAAGAACGCGGCTCAAAAATGCGACTAGCGTGTATCTGCTTCTTGTATCTTGTCACAATGTGAAGCGATCAATTGTATGCCAAGATCTGACAGGCATCGCATTACCTAACTTCAACCTGCTTTGGGTCAAGATGAAGGAGAAAGCACTGCATGAAGCGCCTCAAATCCAAAAGCGGAGGCTTTGTTGTCATTGGCGGTCTGGGGTTGTTCTTGCTCAGCGGCTGCGCCAACGCCCCTTCGATCCTTGACCCGCAAGGGCCGGCGGCGGCGCGCATTGCCGATCTCTGGTGGTTGCTCTTCTGGATGGCAATGGCGGTGTTAGTCTTTGTCTTCGCCTTCCTGGCCCTGGCGCTCTTCCGCCGGCGTCCGGCGGCGATCGATCCGCAACGGGCGCAGCGGACCGGCACACGAGTGATTATTCTGGCCGGCGTCGTCATGCCGGCGATCATTCTGGCCGTGGTCTATGCTGCCACCCTCTGGACCCTCCGGGCGCTGGCGACGCCGGCCATCCCCGAAGGCTTGACTGTCCATATCATCGGTCGGCTCTGGTGGTGGGAAGTGCAATACCCGGAGCAGCAATTTGTCACCGCCAACGAGATTCACATCCCCGTAGGTCAACCGGTGCGCATTGTCCTCAGTTCACCCAATGTGATTCACAGCTTCTGGGTGCCGGAACTGCACGGTAAGATGGATCTGGTGCCGGGCGAGGTCAACAGCATGTGGATTCAGGCTGATCAGCCCGGCGTCTATTGGGGTGAGTGTGCCGAATTTTGCGGCACCCAACATGCCAAAATGAATTTCCTCATTGTTGCCCAACCCCAAGCCGAGTATCAAGCCTGGCTGGAACTCCAGCAGCAACCGGCGGCCACGCCGACCGACACCCTGGCCTACCAGGGGCAGCAGGTCTTCTTACGCGCCAACTGTCTCTACTGCCATGCCATTCGCGGCACTGACGCCACCGGCAACCTGGGGCCGGATCTCACCCACCTCGCCAGCCGGCGCACACTGGGCGCAGCGATTCAAGCGAACACTTTGGGTAACCTGGGCGGCTGGATCGTTGGCCCGCAACATATCAAACCCGGCAACCTCATGCCCCCCTCTGACCTGACCAGCACCGAGTTACAGGCGCTATTAGCCTACCTGGCGACATTAAAATAAGTAGTTGGTGCGTTGGGTGGTGCGTTGGTTTCGACAAGCTCAACCAACGCACCACCCAACGCACCAATCACCAACACGGAGGAACAGAATGGAATCAAGGCTTTCGGCAGCGAGCGACGTGGCGGTTCCCCGGCAGCGCGCACGGTCGCGCGGGCAGCAACCCGTGCTTTCCCCGACGGAACCGGTGCAGGAGCGGCTGGAGAAGCTGTGGGCGGATCCGCCGGGCTTCTTTGGCTGGTTCCGGGCGCTGCAAAACGATGCGCTGGGCGGGCGCATTATGATCGTCGGCTTTAGCTTTTTCGTCCTGGCGGGCATTCTGGCGCTCATCATGCGGGTGCAGCTCTATCGTGCCGAAAACACCTTTCTTAGCCCTGATACTTATAACGAACTCTTTACCATGCACGGCTCGACCATGATGTTTCTCTTTGTCGTGCCGGTGCTGGAGGGCTTTGCCATCTTCCTGTTGCCCTTTATGTTGGGGAATCGTGAAATGCCCTTTCCCCGTCTGGGGCAATTTAGCTTTTTCACCTTCTTGCTGGGCGGCATTCTCTTTTATGCCAGCTTTCTCTTTAATGCTGTACCGGATGCCGGCTGGTTTGCCTATGTGCCGCTAAGCGGGCCGGAGTATTCACCAGGGCTGCCGCTCGACTTCTGGCTGCTGGGGTTGGGGGTGGCGGAAGTGGCAGCGATTGCCGCCGGGGTGGAGATTATCATTGCCATTTTGCGCATGCGGGCGCCGGGTATGGCGTTGGGCAAGATGCCGATTCTAGCCTGGGCCTATCTGGTGACGGCGGTATCGATCATCTTTGCTTTCACTACGCTCCTTGTCGCCAGCCTTATGTTAGAGTTGGATCGGAAGCTCGGCACCCAGTTTTTTAACCCGGATGTGGGTGGCAACCCGATTCTTTGGCAACATCTCTTCTGGATTTTCGGTCACCCCGAAGTCTATATCCAGTTTCTGCCGGCGACGGGCTTTGTTTCGACCATTATCCCCGTCTTTGTCCGTCGGCCACTGATTGGTTACAACTATATTGTGATGGCCCTCATTGCGACCGCCTTCATGAGCTTTGCCCTTTGGGCGCACCACATGTTCACCACCGGTTTGCCGCAGATCGTCATGTCCTTTTTTGCGGTCGCCAGCATTCTCATCGCCATTCCGGCCGGCATTCAGATTTTTGCCTGGTTGAGCACCATCTGGTATGGTCGGCCCATCTGGCGCACCCCCTTTCTCTTTATTGTCGGCTTCTTCATCACCTTTGTCATGGGCGGATTGACCGGCGTCATGGTCGGCGTGGTGCCCTTTGACTGGCAGGTGCATGACTCCTACTTTGTCGTCGCCCACTTTCACTATGTGTTGATCGGCGGCGTCACCTTTCCCATCCTGGCGGCGCTCTACTACTGGACGCCCCTCTTTACAGCCAAGATGCTCAGTGAGCGCATTGGCAAGTGGAACTTCTGGCTCTTTTTTATCGGCTTTCACATCACCTTTTTCCCTATGCACATTGTCGGCATGTTGGGGATGCCACGCCGGGTCTATACCTATCAAGCGGGCCTGGGGTGGGATATCTATAATGTGATTTCGACGGCTGGCTCCTTTTTACTGGGGGCTAGTGTGCTGCTCTTTATCATCAACGTCCTCTACAGCATCCGTTATGGTGAAGATGCCAACAACAACCCCTGGCGCGCCGATACATTGGAGTGGGCGACCGCCTTGCCGGCCCCCAACTATGGCTTCGCTGAACTGCCGATGGTGCATACCCGTCACCCGCTTTGGGAACAGGAGAGCATCCGTCAGGGCGACCCCAGGATCAAAGCGTTGTTAGAGGGACTCTCAGGGTGGCCGCTCACCTGGCGAGCGGCGATGACCACTTCGATGCTGGAAGCCAGGCCGACCGAAGTCTTCCGCGTCTCCGGGCCGTCGATCTGGCCCTTTGTGACGGCGGTTGGCGTCATCATCATGTTTGCTGCCGAAATTTTTACCCTGCGCAGCCTGGTCCTGGGCGGGCTGGTGACGACGCTGATCGGGTTACTCGGTTGGCACTGGCCGAACCGAATTGAAACGACGGAGCGGGAACTACAATTTGAGCGCGAACATAATATTCTGGTCTACCCCAATGGCAGCCCCACCATTAACCGCTGGGCCATGTGGCTTATGATCACCCTGATTGCCATTTGCGTGGCGCTCTTTGAATT
The DNA here is from genome assembly GCA_021405325.1 of Caldilinea sp. CFX5. The sequence goes on from QWII01000037.1 coordinate 82,501, forward strand.
TAGCTATTTCTACATTCGTCTGCAACATGCCGTCTGGCCCTTTGGCAATCTGCCGCTGCCGGGCTTGGTGTTGCCGGGGTTGGCGACCGTGGGCGTGATCGGCGCCGCCGCCGCCATGTACTGGGCCAATCGGCGTATTGAGCAGGAAGATGTCATGGGGCTGCGCATCAGCCTGGCCGTGGCCTTTGTCCTGGGTGCTGCCGCGGTGGGGTTGGTGGTTTATGATCTCCTGCATCTACCCTTTGACCACACCCTCAACGCCTACGGTTCGCTCTATTACACCCTGGCAATTTTCGCCGCCGCCATCCTATTGGGTGGTCTGGCACAAAACCTCTTCACGCAAGTTTGGGCCTGGGTTGGGCGTTACTCGGCTCGTGAACATGTCGCCGTCGATATCGGCGCCCTCTACTGGTATGCCGCCGTCGTCTTCTGGCTGGTGCTGGCGGGGACGGTGTATGTCGGGCCGTATGTTATATAAAGATTGAGAGATTCAGGACTTACGCAAGATGGGAACGCCGGCATCCTGCCGGCCTGCCGCCAGAGATGGCGGCGTTCCCAGCGTCTTGCGTAAGTCCTGAGATTAAGAGATTAGCTACTTTGGCCGAAATCTCTTAATCTCTCAATCTCTCAATCGCCTAAAAAAGGAGATAGTATGTTTGAAGCAGCAGCCTACAACAATCAACGGTGGTCGAATTGGGCGCTCTGGTTTGGGTTGTTGGGCGGGCCGGTTGTCTATAGTTTGCACTTTTTGGCGGTCTATTGGATCGCCGAGGCGGCTTGTCAGGCGAACCTGCTGCGTTATCGGGTGCTGGGGTTGGAGGCGATTTCGTTCTGGGTGCTGCTGTTGACGGTGGTATCAGCGGCGCTCACGGCGTATGGAGCGGTACTGGCCTATCGCAACTGGCGGCGGACACGCGACAATGAAGCCCAAAGCCTGCCCAGCTATCCACCCTTTATGGCTTTTATCGGGCTGTGGCTCAGTATCGGTTTTACAGTGGTCATCCTGTTGACCGGTCTGCCGGCGTTCTTTTTAGTCCTTTGTGATTGGATTTGAGTATGCAGAAAGTGATGATGAACGCTCAATGGCGCACCATCGGTATCCTCCTGGTTGGCAGTACGTTGATGTTCGCCTGTGTCGGCACTGCGCCGCCGGCCATCACGGAACGGGTGCAGCCTGCACCCAACCTTGTCCAACCGCTTGTGATTGAGGATCTCTACTGGACGCGAGCGAGTCGGCAAATTCACACCGCTGGTGGTGATGGCGAGGAACTGAGCGACGCTGAAGCTATCGAGCTAGGGGCGCAACTTTATGCCGTCAACTGTGCGCCCTGTCATCAAGCCAATGGGGAAGGGGTGCTCAACCGCTTTCCGGCGCTCAATCGCAAGGCGCTGGTGACGGCGCGCAACCCCCAAGCTTTGATCCAGACGGTGCTCTATGGTCGCGGGGTGATGCCCGGCTTTGCGCCTACCCTGAATAACCGCGAAATTGCTGCGGTGCTCTCCTATATTCGCAACGCCTGGAGCAACAGTGCGTCCGTCATCGCGCCAAGCCAGGTTAATGAGGTAAGCGGCGCACCGGTACAGGCCGCTAACGGTGGAGAGGAGATGGGGCGAACGTCCCCGTGATCATGAACTTTGATTTTTCACCCGCGCTTGATACTCTGGAAGCGATGCTCAACGGCCTGATTGCCGTGCTGCCCAATCTGGTGGTGGCGCTGCTGGTCTTTGCGCTCTTCTTTTTTATTGCTCGTCCTTATCGGCGTTCTGATTACAGCGGTGATTCTCTTTCCCAACTTCACGCCGGCGCGCATGATCGAGTTTCTGGGCATCGGCAGCGTCGCCATCGGCTTTGCCTTTCGCGATATTCTGCAAAATTTTCTGGCCGGCATTCTGATCCTGCTTACCCAGCCCTTCCGCATTGGCGACCAGATCATCGTCAATGAGTTTGAAGGCACCGTCGAAGAGATTCAAACCCGCGCCACCTTGATCAAAACCTACGATGGTCGCCGCGTCGTCATTCCCAACGCCAATCTTTTTGTCGATTCGGTGATTGTCAACACCGCTTTTGAACATCGGCGCATTGAATATGATGTGGGCATCGGTTACGGCGACAAGATCGGTGACGCCAAACGGCTGATCTTTGCGGCGCTGGATGAGTGCGAGAGCGTCTTGAGTGACCCGGCGCCGGAGGTGCTGGTGGTCGATTTGGCGGCTTCCAGCCTCAATTTACGCGTGCGCTGGTGGATTCATCCCCCCCGTCGCCGCGATACCTTCGCTTCACAAGATGAGGTGTTGAGCGCCATCAAACAGAAGCTCAACGAAAACGGCATCGATCTCCCCTTCCCCACGCAGCAGATCCTCTTCCACGACCAGACCGAAGAAACCGACGGCGACCGCACCCGCCAGCGCGAAGGGTGGCCGGCCGGCAAGGGCGAGGCGCCCCAGCCGCGCAAGATTGCCGGCGCTATGGAACAGGTGGTCAAGGTCTTGCGCCAGAGTAACGGTGAGCGGCAATCTTAAGCAAGCATTGCAGAATGGAACGCGGATTGGACGGATGAAGCGAATTGCTGCGGATTTTTATCCGTGTCATTCCGCTTCATCCGTCCAATCCGCGTTCCATTGCCTCCGGTTCCAACGCACGCAAGGTCTGAAAATAGACGGCCACAGTTCGCCGCTTGTCCGCTTCGTTCGCAATGTTATTGGCAACGTCACGCCCGATCTGGTGAACATGGGCGATCAGCACCCAGCGATCCTCCTCGCATTGCAGGTGGGGCGCCAGGCTGGCGATCATGCGTAACAACTGTACGATTACCAGTGGATTTGTGCTGCCATAGATGCGGATCTGGTCAAAAATAGCCGCACTTAACTCGCCAAAGGTGACCGGGTGGGCAATCACTCGTAAGCAGCCGGTTTCGTTGTAACGCCAGGGTGAGGCGTGGTTGTGCAACAGAATGCCACGGAGCGCGGTACCCAGCCAATGAATGCAGGTGATGGCGGTGAACGGCTCGTTCACGCCGGGCGAGAGCGCCAACGCCGCAATTTCTACCGCTTGTTGTAACGAATAACCCACATCCTGATACGGCGTGCGATTGGCGCCAATGGTGAATGACGCTTGCAACTGTTTGCGCCACCGCTCCTCTGCTTTGGCAGGCGCTAACACCCGCAACAAGGGCGTATCCACGATCACAAAGTCGCCGGGACGCTTCTCCAACTTAATGAGCAGATCATAGCCGTCGGCAATCCGCATCAACTTGCTGTCATCCACCCGTTGGACATAGCCGTTACGGGGGGCGGGAACGAGAATGGCCTCTTCCCACGCTTCCTCTGTCGGCGGCTGCACCTCGGCGTCACTGGCCGGCTGGCCGATCTCTTTGGGAAAGAGCCGGGGGAGCGCGGCGGCAAAGTCATGACCGATCTCGGCAATCACATTTTCCACCTGAATGCGCTGGGTGATGTGGTGGATGAAATAGATCAGAACGCCCAGCGTTGTAATAACGAGTGCAATCCCAATATTTACCGACAAATAGGGGACAAACTGATTCTCTTCGACGCTGCGCACGGTGCGCAAAACCAGCAGACAGTAGATAAAGGTCGCAATAAAGGCGCCCAGCACAAATTGATTGCCCCAGTCGCTGGTGAAGTTACGCAAAACGCGCGGCCCAAACTGGGACGATGTTTGCGCCAATGCGGCAATGGTGATGGAAAAGACAATGCTCACCACCGTCATCACCGAACCGGCAATCGTCGAAAGCACGGCCCGCGCCCCATCCGGTCCGCCGGACCAAAACCAGCCGATCTCTTGCAACCAGTCAGTATCCCCGGCGCTATCGATGCGCAAGGTCCAAATTGCGCCGGCGCCGGCAACGATTGCCATGAGCGACGGCAAGAACCAATAGGAATTGATCACTTTATCGTAGAGTTTGAGTAGGTGTAGCTTCACAGTCTGTTCTGATCTTCAGCGACCGGGTCGGTCAGGTTTGGTGAGAATGCCCAGGGGTGTTACTCATCATGGCGAAAACCATCCATGCTGGCAACCTATCACTACACAGGCCACAGATATATCTGAGCTATACCCTCGCCTATAACTTTATCCAGCGTAATAGCCACCCTTTTGTTGCATAGTAAACGCAGCCGGCGGCATTGGTTTATTTCGCAAGACGCCGGGAACGCCGGCATCCTGCCGGCGTTCCCGGCGTCTTGCGTAAGCAACTGAATATGTGAAGGGAACCGGAAACGATGAAAAGCTCACCAAAGCTGACACGACGCGCATTTTTACGCACGGTGGCCGCTGTCGGCGGTTCGACTGCCGTTTGGGCCACCCTTGACTCGTGGGCGCTGGCTAAACCACTCCGTCAAGATCTGCCGCCGCTGGACGGGTCTGTGAACGGCGTCAAAGTAGTGATTTTGGGCGCCGGCATGGCCGGCTTAACCGCTGCCTATGAATTAGGCAAGCTGGGGTATGAAATTCAAATCCTGGAGGCCATGACCCGCCCTGGCGGTCACAACTGGACCGTGCGCCGGGGCGACGAATTAACCGAATATGGCGGCGAACGGCAGCTCTGCGAATTTGATGAAGGGCAATATTTCAACCCCGGCCCCTGGCGCATTCCCCACCATCACGAGGGGGTGCTGCACTATGCCCGCACCCTCAACGTGCCGATGGAAGCCTTTATCAACTACCAGGAGGCCGACTACGCCTATGTCGAAGGCGACTTTGGCCCACTGGCCGGGCGCCCCATTCGGATGCGGTCGCTCGATGTCGATATGGCCGGCTACACCTCGGAGCTATTGGCGAAATTAGCCGGCGATCAACGGCTGGACGCCAACCTGACCCAGGAAAACATTGAACAACTGATCGACTATCTGGTCAACGAAGGCTTGCTGGACCGCGATACGCTCACCTACACCGGCAGCTACCGGCGCGGCTACATCACCCCGCCCGGCGCTGGTATGCAGGCTGGTGACGTGGAGCCACGGCTGGCCTTTACCGATATTCTGCCCTATGCCGCCGAGATTCATCGGGCGCAGGGCTACTACTTGGGGTCGGTCGCCTCCTTCAGCCAACAGATGACCATGATGCAGCCAGTGGGGGGCATGGATCGGCTGGCCTATGCGCTGCTCAATGCCGTCGGCAATGACAAAGTGACCTATGGCGCCGAAGTGCGTGAGATCCGCCAGAATGAAGAGGGCGTGCGCCTTGTTTACAACGACCTCGCCGCCGGGGAAATGCGCGAAGCGACCGGCGCCTACTGCCTGTCGAGCATTCCGCTGACCATTCTGCCCACCCTGCAACTCGATTTCTCGCCGGAGATGGCCGAGGCGATCCGCCATGTCCCCTATGAGATGGCCGGCAAGATTGGTCTGCAATTCAGCCGCCGCTTCTGGGAGGAAGATGAGCGCATCTTTGGCGGCGTCACCCGTACCAATGTCCCTACCATCGGCAGCCTGGCCTACCCCAGCTATGGCTTTTTGACGCCGAAGGGGGTCATCCAGGGCTATTACAACACCGGCCACTATGCCAGCCAGATCAGTAATCTCTCCAACCAGGAACGCATTGAACATGCCCTCGACTATGGCAGCAAGATCCACCCGGCCTACCGCGACACCTTTGAGACCGGCTTTTCCGTCGCCTGGCACCGCGTCCCCCACCTGTTGGGCGGCTGGTCCACCTACACCGAGCGAACGCGCGAACAATATTATCCCCGCTTGCTCGAACCGGATGGCCGCGTCTACTTGATTGGCGAATACCTGAGCTATCTGGGCGGGTGGATGGAAGGCTCCATCCGGTCAGTTTGGTTGCAGATGGACAAGTTACACCAACGCGTGCGCCAGGAACAAGGAGGGTAAGCGTTATGAAACAATGGCAAACAGTGCGTTGGTTGTTGCCGACGCTCATCATCATCCTGCTGGTGGTCGCCGCCTGCACCGGCATTGCCGACGACCGCTCAGCAAACACCCGGACGACGCCAGCGTTCATCTTCTCGCCCACCCCCGGCACTGACGGGGACGCGGCCCAAGCGGGAACGCCGGACCTGCTGGTCGTTGTGGTCACGCCCACCCCGGCGGAGCAGGAAGAAGCCGCCGACGCGTCGGCAGATGAGGGCGTGACCGCTAGTGAAGAGGGCGCCAGCGAAGGCGCGGCGCATGGCGAAGGGACAGCCAACGAAGCCGGTGCCACCGCCGCCGCTCCCGATGCAGCATCAGGTGAGGCGACCAACGAAGGCGACCAGGCAAATGCCGCTCCTGCCGCCCTTGCAATGAGTGAAACCGAACTTATCAGCACCGGCGAGCAGGTTTATACGCAGGAGTGCGCCTCCTGTCACCAACTCAACGGCGCGGGCACGTCAAGCTACCCGGCGCTCAATAACAACGCTGTGGTGACGGACGAAGAGCCGACAGCGGTGATCAGCACCATTTTGCTGGGGCGCGGCGAGATGCCGGCCTTTGCCGATACCCTTTCCCCGGAACAGATTGCTGCCGTGGCCTCCTACATCCGCAACGCCTGGGACAATAATGCCGCTGTGGTCATGCCTGCTCAGGTAAATCAGGTGGCCGATGGCGGTAGCGCTGCTGCAACAGCCGATGACACAACAACTGCCGATGCGTCAGCGGAAGACGCCGCAGAAGAGCCGGCCGCGCAAGACGCTGCCACTGAGGGTGCTGGTGTAGAGGACGCCGGCGCGGAAAACGGTGTCACCGCAGCCGAGGAAGGCGCCGCCGCGCAAAATACGCCCGCCGCCACCGCCCCGCTGACAGAGACGGCGACCATGACCGCCACCACCGCTGCAACCCCGGTTCCGGCAACTGCGGCGCCGACCGGGACAGCCGCCATGACCACGACAGCAACAGCCACGGCGACCCTCCCCACCGCCGCCGGCGTCACCTGGACGCCCGCACCGATCATGACGGTGACAATGGCCGCCCCCTCTGTTGTCACAGGAACGCCAACTGCGCCGACAGCCCCCGGCAATGCCACACCGCAAGCGCAAGCAACGCCGGCCGCGACCGGAGAAGCACCGCAAGCGTCATCGGCTGACGCTGAACAGTTAATCAGTATGGGTGAGGAGATCTATGCCCAGGAGTGTGCGTCCTGTCACCAACTCAATGGGGAAGGCACGTCGAGCTACCCGGCGCTCAACAACAATGAGCTTGTGACGAGTGAAGACCCAAGCGCACCGCTGACGGTCATCTTACATGGCCGCGGGGAGATGCCGGCCTTTGCTGATACGCTCTCCGCCGAGGAGATTGCCGCCGTTCTCTCCTATGTGCGCAGCGCCTGGGACAATAGCGCAGCGTCTGTAACAGTCGAGCAGGTGACGCAAGAGGGCGCCCCTGCTGATGATACCGGCGACGACAGCACCGTCCCCCAAAATGAAAGCGCAGCGCAGGCTGCCGCCACACCCGCGGCCACCGGTACGATGACAACGACGGCTACCCCGGAGGGGGATGCCGCCGGTGATGAAGCCGCCATTAGCGCCACGCCCGCGGCTACGGGTACGATGACAACAACGGCGACTCCTGAAGCAGAGGCCGCCGGCAATGCGGCTGACACCACCAGTACGCCTGCCCCGGACGACCCTAACCAGGCGGAGGATGAAGCGGCCGGTGCAGAAGACAGCGTGCAGAGCAGTGAAGAGCAAGAAGCAACGGAAGCCGGCGTCCCCCGGCAGGCCGAGTCGGTGGTCGAGCCACCCGAAGAGGACAACATGACGGCAATGGATGAAGCCGCCGAAGAGGCAACCCCGGTCAGCCCTGAAGAACTTATCAGCATGGGGGAAAGCTTGTACACGCTAAACTGCGCCGCCTGCCATCAAGCCGAAGGGCGGGGTGTTGCGAACGCCTATCCCCCATTGGCCGGCAACGCCTTTGTCAACACGGAGGATCCAACCCCAGTTATCCAGGTGATCATCACCGGTCGGGCTGGGATGCCCCGCTTTAGCGCTGATCTCTCGGCCCGTGAAATTGCGGCCATTGTCTCCTATGTGCGCAACGCCTGGGGCAACGAAGCCGCCGCCGTCAGCCCCGATCAGGTGCGCAGCGTGCGCGAGAGCGTGAGCGACGGCGCTGAGTCTGGCGGTCATTGATAATAGGGGATGAGGGAACAGTACACCCCGCCCATACCCGGTCACGGACCGGGTATGGGCGGGGTGTACTGTTCCCTGATGAGCGCTCTATTTAAATCACACCCAGCGCCTGCAGTTCGGTAATCGCTGACGCATGATACCCCAACTCGGCAAGGATGGCACTGGTATGTTGACCCACGGCAGGGATCGGGTTGCAGACCGGCGTCACGTCAGCCATCGTCACCGGCGGCAGCAGCGCCGGGAGGGGGCCGGCGGGCGAATCAACGCTTTGCCAGCGTTGGCGCGCCTGTAACTGCGGATGGTCGAGAAATTGCTGAAGGGTTCGTGACTGCGCATTGGCAATCTGCGCTGCTTCCAGCCGCGCCATCACTTCGTCCACGGTAAAGCGACGAAAAGCGGTTTCAATAATTGCTTGCAATTCAGCCCGGTGGATGACCCGCTGGCTATTGGTGGCAAAGGGCGGTTCGTGCGCCAGATCCGGTTGCTCTAATACCTCCGCGCAGAAGCGCACCCATTCCCGCTCATTTTGGATGCTCAACATGACGGTGTTGCCGTCGCCGGTGGTAAAGAGGCCGTAGGGCGCGATGGTGGCATGGCTGGTACCGGTGCGCGCCGGGGCGCTGCCGCCGAGGGCATAATACATCGGGTAGCCCATCCACTCAGCCAGCGCTTCAAAGAGTGAAACTTCGAGAACGCGGCCTTGACCCGTTTGGGCGCGGGTAAGCAAAGCAGTCAAGATACCACTGTAGGCATACATGCCGGCGGCAATATCAGCGACGGCAATGCCCGCTTTGGCCGGTGTCGCTTCATTCCCGGTGATCGAGAAGAGACCGGCTTCGGCTTGAATCAACGCATCATACGCTTTTTTGTCACGATAGGGGCCGGTGGCGCCGTAGCCGGAGATGTTGCAGATGATCAAGCGGGGGTAGCGAGTGCGCAAAGTGTCAACATCAAACCCCAGCCGATCCACTGCCCCCGGCGCCAGATTCTGGACAAAGACATCGGCCTTCGCCAGGAGTTGATGCAAAATTTCTTTGGCCGCCGGTTGCTTGACATCCAGCGTCAATGACTCTTTGGAACGGTTCACCCAGACGAAATGGCTGGAGAGGCCGTTGGCGGTTTTATCATAGTGGCGTGAAAAGTCACCGGCGCCGGGACGTTCAATTTTGATGACCCGCGCCCCCAGATCGGCCAGTTGCCGCGTGGCAAAGGGCGCCGCGACGGCTTGTTCCAGGGCGATCACGGTGAGATTGGCGAGTGGTTGCATGGCAGTTCCATTGTGTACAAAGGTTAGGTTTTGTCAGCAGTATATCACACCCCGCTCTTTTGAAGCTATTGTAACACCAATAGGCTACATACCCGTGGCATAGTCTTTGCGAAAGCATCTAATCTGCTCTACAATGAATTCTCTGATTCAGGTTGAATGATGAAGATGATAGGAGTAATTCAATGGTTGCGCTGCTCCCTCCGCACAAGTCTATGCCTCTGTCACATCGATTTTGGTTGCTTGCCGTCTTATTGACTACCTGGCTGCTGCTCCTAAGCGGCTGTGAAGGCCCCCCCTTGCAGACACAAGCGGAGGCGTACCTAGAACGCGCCTTTGTTGCCCTGCGCGAGGAGAAACCGGAAGAAGCGCTGGCAGCCATCGAAAAGGCATTGGCGCTGGATGCCAACTTGCCGCGCGCCTATTATGCCCGCGCGATGGTTCATCGCCAACAGGGGGATTTGTCGGCCACCCTCGCCGATCTGGAACAGGCGCGCACCCTCGATCCAAAGTATCTTGACACCTATATTGGTCTGGGGAGAACCTATCAAGAGATGGGCGACCTGGCAAAGACGGTGGCAAGCTACCAGAAAGCGCTCGAACTGGACCCGGACAACGCCGATTGGTACAACAATCTTTGTTGGGCCTATGGCGTTTTCAACGAGCCGGAAGAAGGGCTTGAATATTGTGAACGGGCCATCGAATTGCGCGCCGAACCCTACATTCATGATAGTCGTGGTCTGGTCTATGCGCTGTTGGGTGATTACGGCAACGCCATTATTGACTTCACGATCTTTGTCAACTTTTACGAGAAAAGCTATCCTAACCAGACCTTTCCAGAGGTAGAGCAGCGCAAAGGTTGGATCAAGGCGATGCGGGCCGGTGATAATCCCTTTACCCAAGAAGTGCTGGATGCATTACGAACTGAGTAAACCCTTATGCGTATTCGCTATGAAGAGCTGCAGCAGGAATTTGAACGCGTCCTGCGTAAATATGGCTTACGTGATGAACGGGCCATCCGTTGCGCTACGATCTTTGCCGAAAATAGTCTGGTGGGCGTCGCCTCGCATGGGCTGAACCGCTTTCCCGGCTTGATCGAGTTTATCCGGCAAGGCTATGTCAACCCGCAAGCCGTTGTGACAAAAGTGGCCGGCAGTGGCGCCTGGGAACAGTGGGACGGTCAACAGGGGGTCGGGCCGCTCAACGCCTATACCTGCACCGAACGAGCAATGGCCCTGGCGCGGGAACATGGTGTCGGCTGTGTGGGGCTACGCAATACCAACCACTGGATGCGCGGCGGCTACTATGGCTGGCTGGCCGCCGAAGCCGGTTTTGCCCTCATTAGTTGGACCAATACTAAACCGAATATGCCGGCGTGGGGCGCCACCGATCGGCATGTTGGCAACAACCCGCTGGTGCTGGCCGTGCCACGTCCGGGCGGGCCGGTTGTGCTGGACATGGCCATGAGCCAGTTTTCAATTGGCCGGATGGAAGGCGCGCAACGCGCCGGTCAACGGTTGCCGATGGCCGGCGGTTATGATGAACAAGGCGAATTGACCTGTGACCCCGGCGCCATTCTCACCACCAATCGTGTTTTGCCGGCAGGCTATTGGAAAGGCTCCAGTCTGGCGCTTCTGCTGGATCTGGTGGCAGTATTGCTGGCCGGCGGGCTGGCGACTTATCAGATTGGGCAACAGGTGACAGAGTATGGCGTGTCGCAGGTTTTTATCGCCTTTGATGTGACCCGCACCGGCAGCGTTGATGTGGTCAACCAGGCGGTCGAAGGGGTGATCGCAGATCTCCATGCCAGTATGCCGGTTAAGGAGGGCGGGGCGGTATTGTACCCTGGGGAACGGGCTTTACGAACGCGTCAAGAAAATTTGGCGCAGGGCATTCCTGTCGAGCCGGCGATTTGGGAACGGGTGCGGGCTTTGTGATCGGCGGTGGAGTTGCCATATTGCACGGTCTCAAATCCCCCGATGCGGTATGAAAACCTGTACGTATCAAAGGTTTTTGGGTAAACCGGAAGGGCGCTGCCGGCAGCAGGGCGTGCGCTTGATTACCACACTTCGACTGATGTTCACCAGGAGACACACGCCATTCTGGCCGCCTTCGTCAAACGCTGGTCGTTAGAGGTCACCTTTGAAGAAAGTCGTCAGCATTTGGGGAGCGAGACCCAACGTCAGTGGAGTGATAAGGCCATTGAACACACGACGCCCGCTCTCTTCGGCCTTTTTTAGTCTCGTCACTTTATGTGCTCATGCCCTCTACCTCGATGGCCGCCTGCCTCGCCTCTAGGCGGCTTGGTATCACAAGACCGACGCCAGCTTTCATGATCTCTTGACGCTCGTTCGCCTGCTGACGCCAGCGCAATCGTGTCGCGAACGGTCGCGAACCACTCATTAGAGCAACCGGTTTGCTATCCAGTTTAACCCGTGGGGCGCCCAATAAAAATAATTTCAATTCGGCCACTGATCCGCTCCGTCGTTCCAGCATCACCAAGTTTCTGGCTAGATTCTACTAAAAGTTGCGACAAAGTTCAACCAAGGGGCAATGACCGGGTCTATTTCAAGTTAGGGGCGCGTTTTATCCGAACGGCAAGCGTTAGCGACCCGCTGTCGGGTCGCTAACGCTTGCCGTTCGGAAATTGCCCCAAAGTTGATATGCACCCGCAATGATCGCACGCCGGATCGCGCCAAGGGACGGTGGCGGATCGCTGCTCGCCTATCCTGTAGAGGAAGTCGGTACCCAATTGAATCGATTGAATCGATGAAACACAAGAAAGGAAACCAGCATGACGCAGTCAAAACTACGCTTTGTCAAAGTGGTCATGGCCTTAAACGCTATTGTGAATGGAACGGCCGGCGTTGCGCTGCTGCTGGCGCCCACCTGGTTTTTTACCTATCTGGGGGACTTTCCGCCCTTTAATCAGCATTACATGGGCGATGCCGGCGCTTTTGTACTGCCGTTGAGCATCGGCTTGATCTACGCCATGCGCCAGCCGCAACGTCATCGCTTCTGGATCGGTATCGTGGCGTTCAGCGGCCTATTGCATACCGCCAATCATTTTTATGATGATGCCTTGCACAACTGGGACGCGCGCCATCTCTTTGGCTCCACGTTGCCCTTGTTGGTGCTGGCGCTCTTACTGCTCATCGCCTGGGTTCAGTTAACGCAGTTAGCGGACAGCAAAGATTATAGCGCATAAGGAGGAACGATATGAAGATTTTTATTGCCGGCGCCACCGGCGCCCTCGGTCGCTGGGTGACGCCCAAATTGATTGCCGCGGGCCATCAAGTGGTTGGCTTGAGCCGTTCGCCGCAGAACCACGCCTGGTTAAGCGCACAACAGGCCATCCCCCGAACCGGCGATCTGTTCAACGCCGCCCAGATGCGCCAGCTCACCGCCGATTGTGACGCCATTCTACACCTGGCCACCGCTATCCCCACCAAGTCGCGCACCACCTTGCGCGACTGGCAGATGAATGACCGCATTCGCCGTGAAGGGACGCGCATTCTGGTGGATGCTGCTTGCCACCATCAGTGCCAACTCTATCTGCAACAGAGTCTCACCTTGCTCTATGGCGACCAGCAGGGCGCCTGGGTCGATGAAACAACGCCTATCCCAGCCCGTCAGGCACGCGTGACCCAATCGGCGCAGGAGATGGAACGCATCGTGCAAGAGACCACGGCGAAGGCCGGCCTGCCCAGTGTCATCTTACGTTTTGGCACCTTTTATGCCCCGGATGCGGCGCATACGCAAGCGATGTTTGGCGCGCTCAAAAAGGGCTTTTTTCCAATCATCGGGCGGGGAGACAATTACTCCAACTTGACCCACCTAGCGGATGCTGCGACAGCTATTGTCAAAACGGTGGCCGCGCACCAGGCTATCCACGGGCAAACCTTCAATGTCGTTGACGATGAACCAGTGACTTACCAAACATTGATGACATTTATTGCCAGCCAGTTGGATGCGCGCACACCGATGCATCTTCCGGTTTGGGTCAGCAAGCTGGCCGTCGGCGCACATTTGGTCGAGAACTTGACGACCTCTGTCCGTTGTCGCAACCAGAAATTCAAAGCAGCCACGGAATGGCAACCCAAGTACGCCACCTATCGCCAAGGCATGATAGCCGCCATCGACGCCTGGCAACGTCAGGTCGATCCGGCGCAACAACACACGCGCTTACAAGGAAATAGCTAGGAGGAAATCATGACAACACAACTCTATCAGGAAACAGAGTACAGAACAACCACGGCGAACATAAAGCAGCAGGACAAGACGCCGACATCAACAAGCAATCGCCTGCCGCTCTATTTGGCCTTGATCCCATTGGGACTGCTGGTCTATCAAGACATACTGGTGACAGCCGGCAATCTCCCCACATTGCCGGTGAGCGAAGCCGGCGTGGCCATGTTTGTCGCCCTTTTCAGCCTGTTACACAGCTTCTACCTGTTGGGCTGGCGCAATACGCTGGTGATGTTTGGCATCACAGCGGTTGTCTCCTGGGGCTTTGAGCAAGCCGGCGTGGCAACCGGTCTGATCTACGGCGCCTACCACTATGGCGAGGCGCTTGGTCCCAAGCTGGGCCATGTCCCCTATGCCATTCCTGTGGCCTGGTATAGTATGCTCTACCCCAGTTACGTCATGGCGCTCTTGCTGACCGATGGTTCCGTGGGTCATGCCCGTTTGGGACTAGGGAGCATTGTACGGCAGGCGTTGGTCGGCGGCATGGTGATGACGGCGTGGGATGTACTGGTAGACCCGCTCGCTTCCGGCCCCAATGCGCTTTCGTGGGTGTGGGAACAGGGCGGGGAGTTTTATGGCGTGCCGACGCAGAACTTTGCCGGTTGGGTCTTGACTGCTTTTACGGTGATTCTGCTCTATCGCCTTTACGAACGCCGTTTCCCTGCCCACCCGCTGGGAGCGCAGACGCGGCTGGTATTGGCGCTGCCGCTGATCGTCTATGGGCTGGTGGCCGTGCAGATGATGTTGCGCCATGACACCCCCAGCGAGTGGGTGGTCTTGACCGCCTTTGTCATGGGTTTTCCGTGGCTGGCGGCATTCAGTCAACTCTTTCGCCCGCCATTGACAGACGATGCGTCAGCCAGCGCCGACGCACAACCTGCCTGGTGGCAGCATTTTCAGGCCCAGGGTTACTATGTTCGTTATGCCATGCTGCTTACCCTGTGCATGGGCATGGGGCTGCACATCACCCACCTGATCGTCGGGCGCGAACGGTTTCTGCAAGAGGTGCTAACGCCCAATGTGGATCGCCTGTTGGCGCTGTTGATTGCCTACAGCGCGCTGACGGGCTGGCTGGCCTGGCGACGGTTCAACCTACCGACCCGCTGGCAGCGCCTACTCTATGGACTGTTGGTGATCTATTTTACGAGCAGCCTTGTCGTTCATGGGCAAACCTTTATCACGGGTGACGTCGCGCCAGTGATTCGCCTCTTCCCGGAAAACTACAGTGGCTTTATCCTGGTGGTGATGGCAGCAATGGCGCTCTTTATCGGTCAGTTACGTTTCGTTGCCAAGGAGGGGGATCATGTGGTTTAAAGTTTTGGCGCTTACCATCGCGCTCATTTGTGTCGGCAAGGCTGTGATCGCCTTAGCCGCGCCCAGCCTCTTCTACGGGTTTCGCCGGCAACAATATGATGCGATCCGCATTCCCATAAGCATTACCGTGATGCCGCTCTTGGTGACCACCCTGGCGGCGACAGCCTGGTATGCCACCCTCTTCCACTATGTGGCGTGGGGGTGGGTGGTGACTGCCTTTCTCAGCGTTTTTGCCGTACTGGGTCTCAAGAATCTGTGGCGCTGGTCTGCCCACCGCACGGCGTTATCACGGGCTATCGCCACAGCCAAGGCGGAGACGCGGGTGCGGGTCGATGGCGGCATTTTGGGCGTCGGGGTTGTTTTTTTGCTGTTGGGTCTGTTGGTTTATTGAAGCAAGGAATAAGATATGGCAATCAGAGCACTTTCCCGCCAGCCGCCAATGGGCAAGCGGCTCTTTACCCTACACGGTCTTTTTCTACTGCTGGCCGGCAGCGTACAATTGCTCTTAGAAGGCATCGGCCATTTTGGGCAGATTGGCCCCTATGCCACGCTCTTTGGCAACTCGCCCTATACCATCGGCTTTGTCGAAGCGCATGGGTTGGCGCTCTTGATTGGCCTGGTACTCTGGCGGGCCGGTCACATGGGGCCAACTGTCCAAGATGCGTGGTTGGGAACTGCGGTTTCCCTGTTGTTAGGTGGCGCCAACCTGCTCTTCTGGCCGAGCTTTGTCGCCTTTGACATGGTTGCGCCTGGCGTGGTTGCGACGATGTTCCATCTGATTTTTCTGGTCGGTTATCTACGTTGGTTGCGCTATCATTAAAAACCGAAAGAGGTGCTACTCATGCCACTGCCCAAAAACCTGATGCCGGCTGACCTCGCTTTGTCGGACGCGATGACGGTCATTTTGCATGGCTCCTACGCTCGTGGCGATTTCACCGCCCATTCCGACATCGATCTGCATGGGATCACGCCGCTCTTAGCAGATTCCACGCCCTCATTCAAGGTGGCGGCGATCAACGGCTATCGCGTCGAAGTACACATCAGCAGCGAGGCCGCCGTTCACCAAAAGCTGCGCCAACGCCCCGCTTGGGCGCATTCATGGCTGCGCGCAGAACATCTCAGTGGTGATCCACAGGTAACACAACGGCTGGTACACTCTGCGCAAGCAGTGCTGGCGGCGTATCATGTACCGCCAGCAGAAATCCGGGAAACTGCGCATTGGCTAACCAGCGCCGTGCAAAAGATAGTGGACGCCCGCTCAACCGGCGACCTGCATTATGCCGGTTATCTGGTTGCCACCAACACCTGGGAGTTGTTATGCGGGCTATGGCAGGTGAATGGCTTACCCATCCCTGCCGCCAAGCTCACCTTTCTGTTGACCCCGAGCTTGCCACAGTTACCGCCCGACTTTCCGCAATACTTCAGGCAGCTTTGCGGCGGTGACCCAGAGGAACGTGTGGACGTATATCTGGCCCTCGGTGCATGGGTCCTTAAGCAATTTGACCGTTGCACTGGTTAGGGGTAGCATGTGTCTGCTAAAACTTGGGTAACAACAGTTTCTAGCAGATTCGTCAGCGCTTGTTGACTGGCCGACGCGCTGACAGACGCGGCAAGTGGCTCCAACCCGGCGAAAAGGTTCCTGGCACTTTGACGCGTGTGGTAATCACTGGCGGGATGGGTAATAATCAACGGAAGCCAAGTTACGATGGAAGCTGGCGGATCGCTTGCTAGGGGGTGCGTCACGCTACGCAGGTGCGCCAGCCCGCAGAGCGCTTCGAGCATTAGCTTGGGGAATTGCAATGGTTGCGCGATGACCAATACCGTCCGCCAATGCGTTTGCGCCATCTGGGGCTGGGCGCACGCCGCCATCAGCCACCCCAGTTGGTTGTGAACAAGCGCCTGCCCCATACGGTCGCCGATGGTTTGACGCACGGTCAAGCTTTCGTGTAACAACGTTTGCGCTTCGGTGCGTTGCTCCTCGCTCTGGGCGGTCAAGGTGAGTAACGCACCCAACTGAAACAACGTTTGCGCCAGCGCCCAGGCGTCGCCAAGCGGGCGAATGACCACCAGTTCTGCCCGCAATTGCGCAATGATTTCCGTAAGTTGGGGGGAACGGCGTTGATGCGCCAGCCGCCCGACATATCCCAGCGCCACGGCTCGATAGCGATTTTCGCCGCCAGCCACGAGAATTTCCAAGCTGGCGCTTAGGTGATGGGCCGCTTGCGCATAATCGCCTTGATCATAGGCCAGGACGCCAAGAGAAACCTGTGTGCCGGCAGCAAACAATAGTTGGTTGGCGCTACGCAGCCAGTGCAGACTGGCAGTCAGCAGCGTGGCGGCTTCGGCATAGTCGCCACGCTGATTGGCAAGCAGACCGAGCAGTTGCCTTGCCATCCCCGCATCGCGTTCAAAACCAGCGGCAGGGACAGCTTCCTGTTCGAGCAACTGTAAACAGCGCTGGCAATTTGCTCTGGTCGCCATAAGATCGCTCAAATAATAGTGAAATAACCCCAACCCCAGGTAGACCCGCCCTAAGACCAACGGATGCTGTGGATCTGTCGGCGTCGACTGCGCCGCTTCAAGGCAGGTGGCCGCACGGCGAAAGAGGTCAATCCCCTCATGGGGCCAGCAACGCCAGGCATAATAGAGACAAAGTGACCAGGCATAGCGGCCAAGGGCGCTGACCGCCAAGGCGCCCCCGGCGGCAATCGCATAGAGCCAACCCGTGCGAATGTTGTCGGCTTCATCCTTCACGGCGAGGAGCGCGGCCAAGCCTTGGCCATTGGTGAACTTGGCCTCTTGCAAGGTGACAAAGTCCGCATAATATTGACAGTGGGCCACATGCGCCTGTGTCTGCGCAGTTGGGGTTTGGGCCAGCTTTTCGGCCAGAAACTGGCGCAGCAACTCATGCAGTTGGTAGCGTCCCGTTTCCGTCAACCGCAGCAATGATTTCTCGACAAAGGCCGCCAGCGTCAGCAGGGACGCACCCGCCACCTGCTCGGCGGCGGTCTGGCGAAAACCACCCTGAAAGACGGCCAGCCGGGCCAGGATCGCCTGCTCGTGCGCTTCCAGACGTTGCCAACTCTGCTCCAACACCACCCGCATACTACGCTGTCGCCCTGGCGCGTTCTGATGCCGGGCGGTGAGAATATCCAGGTTGCGTTCGATCTCATCGGCCACTTGCCCCACCGTCAACACCTTGAGCCACGCCGCCGCCAGTTCGAGCGCTAACGGCATCCCCTCCACCAACTGACAGATGCGCAACACCTGATGTTGTTCCGTGGCCGACGCCAGTGAGAAGTTCTGGCTGGCGCGGCGAGCGCATTGATCAAAGAGGTAAACGGCGTCAGCGCGTTGGGTCAAATCCGCATTGGACAATTCGTCGGTCGGATAGGCCAGCCCGCCGATCTGATGAAACCACTCCTCGCGTAGGTTGAGCGCTTCGCGTGAAGTCACCAGCATTTTGAGGTGGGGTGCGGTCGCCAACAGCGCAGCGATCAACTCCGTACTTTCCGTTTGCACAGGTGGGGTAAGCAATTGTTCAAAGTTGTCCAACACCAATAACCGTTGCTGGGGTCGCAAGTGATCCAACAACTGCTGCTGCGGTGCGGTGTTGCTCACCAGGCGCACCCCCAGCGCATCGGCAATGGCCGTGATAATTCCGCCCGGCGTCTGCACAGCCTCCAGCGGCACGAAGAAAAGACCGTCGTCAAAACGTGGATAGTGGATAGTGGCTGGTGGCTGGTGTGCGCGGTCAGCCGTGCTGGACGCTTCTAAAATCGCCTGCGCGGCATGTAACGCCAATCGCGTCTTGCCCATACCACCTGGCCCGACCAGCGTCAACAGCCGACAGCCAGGGTCTTGTAAGCGGTCAAGGATTGCCGCGACTTCCTGTTCGCGCCCGATGAAGGGGGTGGTCTGCGGTGGCAGGTTGTGAGAGGGTGACAAGGTGACAGGGTGAGGCTTCGACGTGAGTTCAGCCGAACGGGGCAACAAGGTGGCTGATACTTCGGCGTGAGCGCCGGTTGCCTCCCAGGCGCGAACGCTTGTCGAAGTCACCTCGTCACCCTGCCACCTTGTCACCTTGTCAGCCTTTGACTTCTCCGGTTCGGGAAGACGTCGCGCCCGGATCGCCTCGAAGATGGCGGCGGTTTCCGGTTCCGGCTCGACGCCCAGTTCTTCATTGAGCAGGCGTACACACTCTTGATATTGCCGGAGGGCGGCGGCCTGTTGACCGGCCCAGGCATAGAGTTGCATCAGCAGGCGGTGAACTGGTTCGTGCAACGAATCGACGAGCAGCCAGCGGCGGGCATAGGTGATGGCGGTCTCATATTCACCCCGTTCACGGTGCAGGCGCACCAGTTTCTCCAAAGCGCCAGTCAATTCCCGGCGCAGGCTGTCGGTGTGAAAAAATTGCCAATCGTCAAATTCAGGACAGTCGGAGAGGGTGAAGCCGGCCAGGAAGTCGCCCTGGTAGAGATCAATCGCCGCCGTCAACGGTTCCAGACAAGCGTTACACACCTCATCCGGGGTGTGACCGTGGGTGCGCGGGGCAGCCAGGTGGTGGCGGAACTGCTCAACATCGACCACAATCGTCGCCTGGTCTGCCAAGGCCACCTGTTCGCGGTCACTCTCGATCCAGCCTTCGCCCAACGCACTGGTCAGCGTATAAAGCTCGCGCCGTAGCGATGCGCGCGCTGCCTCTTGACCGGAATCGGGCCAGAAGAGGGTAGCGAGTAGGTCACGGCGCTGGGGTTGGCGGGTCATCGCCAGGTAGATCAAAGGCGCCAGCACCTTGCGTCGGCTCAACTCTACAGGTTTACCCGCCACTTCCACATGGGGCGCCCCCAGCAGATAGAGGTTCAGACGCGTCATCGGCTTTCCTCCTTGCACTTGGATCTCGCCAGGTTATCGACCCATTGTACCCGATCCTATCAAGAAATTCAAACTCGTTTAGCGGATCGCAATTATGATCGCACCTGGGATCGCTCTATGGGACAAAGACGGATCGCTCGCCCGCTATACTGAAAGCAGCCGTAGCCAATCCAAGGGTAAGTAGAGCAACCAATAAGGAACCAATAAGGAGAGGGATAACCATGATCAATCAGTTCGCGTTTGAACTTGCCTACACACTGCACAGCAGGCGCCTGCAACAGGCTGCAACCCGTCGCTTACAGCGCGAAGCGATGGCCGGTCGGCCCAAACGATCGCTGGTGGGAGGAATGGCAAGCTTTTTCAACCATGTTTTCAACTATATTTTCAAATAGAGAGAAAGGAAACAATCATGAACAAATCAACAAAACTGCCAACAGTGGTGCGACTCGGCCTGAGTCTCATGCTGCTTACGGCGACCATCCAGCCCGTGTTGGCGCAAGATGAACCGGCAGCCGTGACTGTGGTCGAACAACCGATGGCGTCAGCCGATCTGGCCGATCAGCCGGTCTGGCTGCCATTTACGGCGCCGGCTGCGGAAACCGGCCCTGAGCCGGCAAGCGCAGAGTTTGCTGCACCACAGGGTGAAGAGGATGGCCTGGCCACGTTCACCACACTCGACGCCGTCGAACCGGGTACGATGAGTGAGTATGCCTTGACCGATGAGGATCGTGTCGAGCAACCTACATCAGATGTCGAACAGTCAGTACCGTTGAACAAGCGACTCTTCCTGCCGCTCGTTCAGGGTGGTGAGGACAAGGACGTTGCTGCTGCCGATACCGCTGAGGTCGCCAGTCTGTCGGCCAATCCCCAGGCGCGTGGCGACTTCAATGGGGATGGCTACAGTGATCTGGCGGTGGGTGTACCCTTTGAAGACTTCGCCAATGTGGCGAACAGCGGGCTTATCCAGGTCATCTACGGTTCGGCGGCTGGTCTAACATCGACCAACAATGCCATGTTTGGCCAATCGACCTTGACCGACAAGGATGGGGTAGAACTGAACGACTGGTTCGGTCAGGTGTTAGCGGCGGCTGACTTTAATGCCGATGGCTATGACGATCTGGCGATTGGGGTGCCGCAGGAAGATTGGGGCAGCAGCAGCTTTCTGGTGCAAAGAGATGCCGGCGTGGTTGAGATTCTCTACGGCACGGCCAACGGGTTGACCAGCGCCAACCGCCAGATCTGGCACCAGGATTCCCTCTTCATTGCCGACAAGGTGGAGAGTGGCGATCAATTTGGCGCAGCGCTGGCGACCGGCGATTTTAACCTGGATGGCTTTGCGGATCTGGCGATCGGCGTCCCGCGCGAGGATCTAGACAGCCTTACCGATGCCGGGGTTGTCCATGTGCTGCATGGCTCGGCGGCGGGCATCACGGCGACGGGTAGCCAGATGTGGCATCAAAATGTGACCGGCATTATCGAAGAGGCGGAAAGCGCTGAATTTTTTGGCAGCGCCCTGGCCGCCGGCAACTTTAACGGCAAGGATGGCGATGATCTGGCCATTGGCGTTCCCGCGGAAACAATCGGTAAGATTAAGGCAGGTGGCGTCAACATCATCTTTGCCCAGCCGGGGAAGGGGTTGGGGTATAACCGCAATGGCCTGATCAGCCAGGATACGGCCGGCATCATCGGCGTCTCTGAAACTGGTGATCGCTTGGGCGCAAGTCTGGCTGCCGGCAACTTCAACGGCGATGGCTACACGGATCTTGCCGTCGGCGCGCCGGGGGAGACCCTGGAAGGCACAACCGATATTCGTGGCGCCGGCGCCGTCAATGTGATCTATGGCGCCAGCACCGGTCTGGTTGCGGCTGGCAATCAGGTGTGGACGCAAGATAGCCCCGGCATCTATGACCGTGCCGAAGGCAGTGACAACTTTGGCAGCGTGCTGGCGACCGGTGACTTCACCAAAGATGGCCGTGATGATCTGGTGATTGGTGTGCCGGTAGAAAGCTTCCTGTCAACGGTTGACGGCATTGTCCACCTCATCAACGGTGGCCCCAACGGCCTGACCGCGGTGGGTAATCAGCTCTATCGCCCGGATATGCCCGGCACAGGCGCTACCCAAACAGGTCCGCAATTCTTCGGACAGCGGCTCTTTGTCGGTGATTTTGATGGCAATGGACAGGCTGATCTGGGCATCGGCATTCCGTTCAAAAATGTGAATGGCGTCATGGCTGCCGGCGCTGTGCTGGTTATCTACCACAACGGGCTGGCCTTTAGCGCCCATCTATGGCATCAGGGAATGCCCGGCTTTTTGGAGCTTCCCGAAGAGCTTGATCAGTTTGGTTATTAATTAGCTTATCTGTAACTACCAAGCCAGAAACCAGGTTTTTCACCTGCAAACCAGGCTGATTGGTTGAACAAAAACCTGGTTTCTTCACCTGGGGTTAGTCGTTATGCTGATCTGACCTAGGTCGCTCGCCTACAAGAGGCGGAAAACTATAGCTGGGCCATGCCTAGGTTCTGTTGACATTTGTGACGCCTACACCTGTCAGGTTTTGGAAACCTGACAGGTGTACCACCGGCTGATTCTGAAATGTCAACAAAACCTAGTCAATAGTGAACGGCAGTAAGGCCTGTGCCTGTTGTAAATCCGGTGTGTCGAACCCCTCAGTGAACCAGCCATAGATCTCGGCGAGCCGTCGGATGGCCTCCTCACCTTTGCCTTGTTGTTGCCATAACTGGCTGAGACTCATGGCGATGCGCAGTTCTAGCGACTTGGCCCGTTGGCGGCAGGCGATGTCGAGCGCCTGTCGCAGGGCCACTTCCGCTTCGGCAATGCGCTGCTGTGCGCCGGGCAGCAAGAGTAACACACCCCGCATTCGATGGATCTCGGCTTCGTAAAAGAAGGCGCGACTGCTCTGCACGAGCGCCAGCGCCTCGTCTAGGGTCGCCAGCCCCTCCGTCACCTGGCCGACACGGCCATAGGCCTCGGCCAAGAGGGTAAGGAAGTAGGGTTGATCGATCTTAGCGCCGGTCGCCTGGCAAGCCGCGATGCCTTGACGCAAGAGGGTAATTCCTGCGGCTTGCTCTCCTTGCATGACCAAGGTCCAGCCCCAGATGATCGTCGCCGTGGCACAGCGATAGGGAAAGCCATGTTCGGTCGCAAGCTTGATCGTCAACTCGGCTTGTGTGCGCGCCAACGCCACCTCCCGCCGGTATTGACGGACGAAGGTCGCCTGCTCGTGGGCATGAACCAAACCAAAGGAATGGGTCAGGCGCTGCGCCAGGCGTACTGCATTCTGCGCTTTTTCCAGCGCCTGGGCAGGATAGCCCAAAAACCAGAGCGACTGGGCCGCCCAATAATAGCAGGCCACCCCTAGATCCTCCCCATAAAAGGCATCCAACGCCAAATGTTGCTCGGGGATATAAAGCGCCAGCCCTTGTTCAGCGTGCTCAACCGACTGGGCGAACGATCCCTGGTGGAACGTGGAGCAGGCCAACAGCATATGCGATTGTAAGAGGGGGCCTGTTTCCTGGACAGAGTGTGATAGGTGCAGACGTTCTTCCATCAACCGCTGCGATTTCTGATATTCGCCGCGAAACTCATAAAGTACGGCCAAACCGTATAGGATCGAGGAAAGCTGTTTGACATCGCCCAACTGCTGGCATAAGGCTTGGGCGCGCAGATATGCCTGCTCCACCGCCGGCGCCATCCACCCGTTAGTCGCCAGCAAAGCCGGGGCCAGGGCGGCTTGCAGCGCCAGTTCACCCTGCTGCTGCTCGGTGGTGTTGGGCAAGTTACGTAGGAGTTCCAGCCCGCGGTTGATCTGTTCGATGGCTTCACACGGGGCGCTGCGCTGCAAGGCGTGTTGTGCGGCAAGCTGCAAATAATGGATGGCGCGGCCAAAATCGCGCCCTTGCACAAAATGCACAGCCAACTCCGCCGCCCGCTCTTGCTCCTGACCACTATAGCCCCGTTCGATCCGTAGCCCGATCTGTTGATGAAGGCGCACCCGACGACTGATCGGCACACGGTTGTATAATACCTCCTGATAGAGATGATGGATAAAGCTCAAACGTGCCGAGACCGTTCCATCCGGCCAATCGCTGATCCCTTCGGCGCGCAAAAAATGACCACGGCGCGCCAGGGTGAGACAGCGCTCCTCCACGTCTTCCTCGGCAAAGGTGACAGTGCTTGCAACCGCCGCCACCGCAAACTCCATTCCAACCACACTGGCTGCTTCCAGTATCCTCTGCTCTTCTGCGGGCAGTTGGTTGAGTTGCTGCTCAATCAACTCGCGCAGGTTTTCCGGCGCGCCGCTGTGCAAGGTTGCCAACTCGGCCTGTAACCGCCATTGCCCTTCTTGCTCCACCAACGCCCCTTGCCCAATCCACGCCTCCACTACATTCTGCATAAAGAGCGGATTGCCATTAGTGCGTTGATGGAGCAAGAGGGCAAGTTCAGCGGGGAGCGTCGACTGGGGAAAGCGGGCGTCGATATACTCTTGCGCCATTGCGGCGGTCAGATAGGGCAAGGCCAATTCGACACAGTGTCCTCGCACCCGCAGTTCCTGCATCATCGTGTGCAACGAGTGGTCGCGCAATTGGGCATCGACTGCACGATAGGTGCCGATCACCATCAGGCGTGCGGGTTCCTGCCGACGCGCCAGATAGCCCAGCAGATCGAGGGTCGAGTAATCGCTCCAGTGTAGATCTTCCAACACCAGAATCAGGGGATGGTGGGTGGTGAGGATTTCCAGCATCTCGACCATTTCGCGCAACATGCGCTCACGCGTGGCCCCTAACACCCGCTGTTGCAGGGCAGTCAACTCCTCGGCGCTGACCAACCAGGGCAATTGCACCAGCCAGGTGGGCGCGCGCTGCGCAAGGAGCGAAACCAACGTCGGCCCACTCGGTGCGCGACAGAGCCGGCCAATCGCCTCCAACACCGGCATATAGGCTTCGCCCGTCCCCCGCAATTCAAGACACTGGCCTTGCCCGATCCACACCGCGGTTTTGCTGCTGGCTTCGGCCAGAAAGCGATTGACCAGGGTGGTCTTGCCCAGCCCAGCCTCGCCGGTGATGCAAACCACACGACGCTTGCCGGCCAGGGCTTGAGCCAGCCAGGTGTGTAACGATTGCAGTTCTTGCGTCCGCCCAACGGTGGGTACACCTTCCAGCGTCGCCGATAGCATCGGGTTGGCGCGCAAATCCGAGAAAAAGGACGGGATGCGCTCAGGCGACTCTGCTGACGCCTGGGAAAGCGGCTGGCTTTTGGCTGGTGGCGGTGTGGCAACAACGGGCGCGGGCGCGGTTGTACGCCCCTGTGACAATGCCGTTGGCGCGCTTGGGTTGGGCGGCGGATGCCAGCGGCGGGTGCGGATCGCCTCGAAAAGATTGGTGGTCTCCGCCTCTGGCTTGACGCCTAGCTCCTCCTCAAGCAGACGGCTACATTCTTGATATTGCCGGAGCGCCGCCCCTTGATGACCGGTGAGAGCATACAATTTGATCAGTTCGCGATGGGCGGGTTCATGCAGCGAATCGAGCAGTAACCACCGGCGGGCCACAGCAATGGCCGCATCGTATTCATTGTGGCTGCTGTGCAGGCGCACCAATCGTTCCAGCGCCCCGGCCAGGTCGCGGCGTAGACTTTCGACTTGGAAGAATTGCCAATTATCAAACTCAGGACAATCGGCGAGGGTGAAGCCGGCCAGAAAATCCCCCGTGTAGATCGCTACGGCAGCGGTAAGCGGTTCTCGACAGGCTGCACAAATCTCATCAATCGGGTGATTATGGCGCCGCGTGGCGGCCAGGTGGTGGCGAAATTGCTCCACATCGATCCAGAGTGCCGCCTCCGGGTTTAGCCTCACACTTTCGCGGTCGCTCTCGATCCAGCCGTCACCCAAGGCGCTGGTGAGCGTGAAGAGTTCGCGGCGCAACGAAGCCCGCGCCGCCTCTTGGCCTGATTCGGGCCAGAAGAGGGTGGCCAACGTGTCGCGCCGCTGCGGTTGACGGGTAACGGCCAGGTAGACCAAGGGGGCCAGCACCTTACGCCGGCTCAAGACCACTGCTTGGCCGTCTAGCTCGATACGTGGGGAACCCAGCAAATAGAGGTTGAGGTGTGTCATGATTTCGCTCCGGTCGGGTGCGCAACCACTGATCTTCTCAGCCGATTTTACTCGAAAGCGGGCAAAAGCCCAACTTAGATCGTAAAAATGATCGCAGTTATGATCGCTACGAGCGACGGCGATGGATCGCTGGCCGGGTATAGTAGGGATGTGACAAACTGTTTTCACACAAAAAGGAGACACACCAATGAAACACCATGTAACCGCTTTTGTCCTGGCCCTGGTTCTGGCATTGACCGCTCTGCCGGTGCTGGCCAACGGCGCAGATCAAGCCAATGCCTGCTGGGGGCAAGCGACTGCCGTCTTTGCCCAAACCGGCGAGATGGGCAAACACGCCAGCCAGGAGCCAACGCCCCGTCTGGGGCTGCGCAACCTGGCCCGTGCGCTCTACGAAGCCGGCGTCATTGCCGATGACAGCATGGCGACGCTGGGCCAATTTGTCGCCGCTGAGTTGGGCTTGAGCATTGATGCTTGTATGGACTAGGCAAGTCGTGTGACGGTCACCGCTGCCGCAGCAGTGACCGTCAGCCGCCAATCATTTCTAAAGGAGCTTTACTCATGGCAACTTGGCAACCCGATCCAACTTTTTACCCCTCCCCCCAGATGGCGATGGAAGCGCCTCGTGAACAACTGGCCTATGTCGCAGTTCTCAACCCCAACGGCAACAGCCAGCCCGATGCACTGGCAGTGATGGATGTCAATCCGCAGTCGAGCATGTATGGCAAGGTCGTGAACCGTGTAGATATGCTTTACCCTGGCGACGAATTGCACCACTTTGGCTGGAATGCGTGCAGTGCGGCGCTCTGTCCCTGGGCGCCCCACCCCCATATCGAACGCCGTTATTTGCTGGTGCCGGGGCTGCGTTCGTCGCGCATGTACATCATCGACACCCAGCCTGATCCCCGAAAGCCACATATCGTTAAGGTCATTCAGCCCGAGGAGATTCACAAGAAGAGCGGCTACAGTCGCCCGCATACGATCCACTGCGGCCCGGACGACATCTATGTGAGCGCCCTCGGCGCCCCGGACGGCAACGGCCCCGGCGGCATCTTTGTGCTGGATCACAAGACCTTTGAAGTGAAAGGCGCCTGGGAAAAGGCGCGCGGTCCGCAACAACTGGCCTACGACTTCTGGTGGCACCTGACCCAGGATGTGATGATCACTAGTGAGTGGGGGACGCCCAATATGGTGGAAGCTGGCCTGAACCCCGAACTGTTGCTCGGCAGCAAGTACGGCCACCACCTCCACATTTGGGATCTGCGCAAGCGGCGCCATCTCCAGGCGCTCGACTTGGGGGCGGAAAACCAGATGGTGCTGGAATTGCGCCCGGCCCACAACCCGAATGAAAGCTACGGCTTTGTCGGCGTCGTCACCAGCCTGAAAGATCTCTCGGCGTCGATCTGGCTCTGGCACAAGGAAAACGGTAAATTCGCTATCCGTAAGGTGATCGAAGTGCCGGCGGAACCAGCCGATCCGGCGCTGCTGCCGCCAATCCTCAAGGGCTTTGGCGCGGTGCCGCCGCTGATCACCGACATCAACCTCTCGCTGGATGACAAGCAGCTCTATGTCTCCTGCTGGGGTACCGGCGAGATGCGTCAATACGATGTCGCCGATCCCTTCCACCCGGAATTGACTGGCTCGGTTCACCTGGGTGGCATTGTCCGCCATGCCACCCATCCCAAGAGCGGCCCGCTTAACGGCGGCCCACAGATGGTGGAGATCAGCCGTGACGGCAAGCGCGTCTACTTCACCAACTCGCTCTATGCGTCCTGGGATGCCCAATTCTACCCCGAAGGCATCCGCGGCTGGGCAACGATGATCGACGTGAAACCGGAAGGCGGCATGGCCCTCAACCCCACCTTCTTTGTCGAGTTCGGCGCCGAACGCCCACACCAGATCCGCCTGCAAGGGGGGGATGCGTCGTCGGATTCGTATTGTTACCCAAGTGCATGACAAGGTGGCAAGGTGACAAGGTGACTGAGCTTGTCGAAGTCACCCTGTCACCTTGCCACCTTGTCAGAGTTGAAGGAGCTTCCAATGAACACCTATCTACCCTGGCTGATGTTAGCGCTGTTGGGTGCGTATCATGGGGTGAACCCGGCAATGGGGTGGTTGTTTGCCGTGGGGTTGGGGTTGCAGGAACAACGGCGAGCGGCGGTGCTGCGGGCCTTTGCGCCGATTGCCCTGGGGCATGCGCTTTCCGTTACAGTCGTGGTTGCTGCGGTGGGCCTTTTGCAGATGGTCATTCCGGCGGATGTGTTACAAAGGGTCGGGGCGGGAGCGCTCTTGGCCTTTGCCTTCTATCGGATCGCGACCAGCGCGGCCCATCCACGCTGGGTGGGAATGCGCGTCGGGTTTCGCGATCTGACGGCCTGGTCATTTCTCATGTCTACAGCGCATGGCGCCGGGTTGATGCTCGTGCCGGTGTTGCTGCAACTCGCGCCGAGCAGTCACCATGGTGGCCATCACGCGCATACCCATCACATGGTAACGGCAAACATGGCGCTACCCAGCGCCGAAGTCGTGGCCGTGGGGGTTCATACGGCGGCGATGTTTGCGGTGATGGCCATTATCGCCGTGGTTGTTTATGAAAAATTAGGGTTGCGGCTGCTGCGCCGGGCCTGGTTCAATCTCGATTTCTTGTGGACTGGTGCGCTACTGCTGGCCGGCGTGATGACGCTGGTTTTACCCTTATAAATTCTAGTGGTATGACTGGATTGAGTCGTAAATCTAGACAGAGCCGCCCAATGTGACTTTGTCTGCATCTGGAAGTAGCATTCCAGAAAAGCGCTATCGGCTGTGCCACCATAACCGGATAAGCAAAATCAGCTTGGACAGCGGCCAAAGGGGAGACGCCAGGAAGGGGAAGCGTTCCACATGAGCCAACAGCCACAGGTGATGCACCTGCTGCGGCCACTGGTGACGACAAAATTGTATATCCCGCAACGCAAGCACAGACTGGTGTTGCGCGCCCATCTCCTGACCAGGCTACAACAAAGTTTGCATTGCAAGTTGACGTTGGTTTGCGCCCCACCCGGCTTTGGCAAAACGACCCTGCTTGGCCAATGGCTGGCTAGTGACCATACGCAAACCGCGGACACGCTGCGCCAGCGCACGGCCTGGGTGACGCTGGATGCAGAGGATAACGACGTCACCCAATTTTGGCGCTACGTGCTGACTGCGTTGGCGCGAGTGCAGCCGGACCTTGGCGCACACTT
Source organism: Caldilinea sp. CFX5 (assembly GCA_021405325.1). Next base: position 111,632 of record QWII01000037.1, read on the forward strand.
GTTGGCAGCCTGGCAAGCGGCGGCGTTGCCACTTCATACCCTGGTGAAAGGCTTGATCAACGAACTGGCGACCCTGCCCGACGATGTACTGTTGGTCCTTGATGATTATCATGTGATCGAGCAGCAAACCATTCACGACTCCCTGCTCTTTCTGCTGGACTATCTGCCGCCCAATCTCCATCTCATCGTGGCGAGTCGCGCCGATCCACCCTGGCCGTTAGCCCGCTTTCGCTTGAACGGAGAACTGATCGAGTTGCGGGTGGCGGATCTCTGTTTTACCACAGAGGAGATTACAACGTTCTTCCACCAGGTGACGCCGGTCAACCTTTCCCCGTCCGAAGTGGCGATCCTAGCGGCGCGCACTGAGGGCTGGATAGCCGGATTACAGGCAGTCGCCCTCTCCTTACAGGATCGGTCGGATTCGCAGGAATTTATCCAGGCCCTGACCGGGAGCCACCGGTATATACTCGACTATCTGGTGGAACAAGTTCTCCAGCGCCAACCTGAAATTTTACAGACCTTTTTGCTGCGCACGGCGCTGCTCGACCGCTTGTGTGGCAGCCTCTGTGATGCACTCATGGGCTGGGATATAGGCGAACCGCCGTTCGCGAACACAGCCGCCTTACTCCCCACACCCTATCCCAATAGCCAGGCCATCCTGGAACATCTGGAAGCGGCCAATCTCTTTACGCTGCCGTTGGATGACGAGCGCTGTTGGTATCGTTATCATCATCTCTTTGGCGATTTGTTACGCAAACGGTTGGAGACGACCACACCGGCGGCTTGTGTGGCCGAACTGCACGGCCGCGCCGCCCGGTGGTATGAGCAGCATGGCTCCGCGCGCGAAGCGGTGACCCATGCCCTCGCGGCCCAAGATTTTCCCCTCGCCGCCGGCCTGATCGCCGCCGAGGCGCAAACGCTGATCCAGCGGGGCGAAGTGCGGCGCTTGGCCGGCTGGTTGGCGGCGTTGCCCACCGAGTGTGTGCGCACCCATGCCGGGCTATCCCTGGCGACGGCGTGGGTGCGTCTCTTCCTCAGCGAGTTCGCCCTGGTGGAACCGGCTTTGCAGGAAACAGAGCTGGCGCTGACCCAGATGGCCCCTTCACCGCCGCCGGCCAGACAAGTGCGCGCCGAAGTGGCGGCGATTCGCGCCGTCCTCACCACCCTACGCGGCCAGTTGACCACGGCCGGCGAACTGGCCGCGCAGGCACACGCCGAACTGACGGGGCGACTGCCGGTGGCGCGCAGTATGTTGGCCTTTGTCCACGGCGTCATGGCCCGCACCCAAGGCGACCTGCCCGCTGCCCACCAAGCCTTTGCCGAAGCCCAGGCGCTGAGTGAAGCCGGCAACAGCTTGTTGACCGCGCTGCTGGCCGGCTATCATCTGGGGGCGTTGCAGATGGAGCAGGGTCAACTCCAGCAGGCCGCCGCCCGTTATCAACAGGCGTTGCACCTGGTGGAGCGCCTTGGCCACCCCGGCGATCAGGCGTTGCCGGCCGTGGGCGCGCCGCACGTGGGTCTGGGCCGCCTCTTATTAGAGTGGCATGATTTGGCGGCGGCGCATGAACATCTGATGCAAGGCGTACAATTGACCGGGCAAAAAGGGGGCATGGGGCTGGCGCTGGATGGCTACATGGCGCTGGCCCAGCTTTATCATCTCCAGGGCGATCACAGTGCGCTGCTCCAAGCCATGCAAGAGGTGGAAAGCCGTATGCATCGTTCACCCTATGCCGATGCGCGCGATCGCCTGGCCGATTTCCAGGCCCAGATGGCGCTGCGCCAGGGCCAGCAACCGGCCGTGGCGCAATGGGTGCGCACTTGTGGTCTGACAGTCGAGGATGAACTGACCTATGCCAATCGGGGGCGCTATCTCCTCTTCGCCCGCTGGCTGATCGACGAGCAGCGCTACCCCGAAGCGCAGCAACTCTTGACCCGTCTCCAACACTTTACTACGCAGGTGGGCTTACTGGGCCAGCGCATCGAAGTGCTGACGCTCCAGGCGCAACTGGCGCAGGCCCAGGGGCAAGAGGACGAAGCCATCACCCGCTTGCAAGCAGCGCTGACCCTGGCTGAACCGGAAGGGTATATTCAGCTTTTTGTGATACAAGGCGAAGCCCTCCACTGGTTACTGGTGAAAACACGCGCGACCCTGCATGAACCGCGCTTATGCGCCTATCTAGACCGCTTGCTGATAGCATCGGGCGCGGTACACCTTGCCGATAGTGATGCATCAACAACGGTCTTACCGCCACCTGCCACTTGCGGGGAGCGGGGTTCCCTCTGGGACGGGCCGCCACTTGCCACTTTGATTGAGCCGCTCAGCGCGCGCGAACTGCACGTCCTGCGCTTGCTGGCCGCCGGCGCCTCCAACCAGGCCATTGCCGAGGAATTGGTGATTGCCCTGACCACCGCCAAGAAACATGTCAGCAACATCATCGGCAAACTAGGGGTGGAGAATCGCACCCAAGCGGTGGCAAGGGCGCGCGCCTTGGGGCTACTCCCCTAATCCCAAAGTACACCACGTGCGGCGCGGCGCCGCAATTCCACAATACTCCTCTCTCTACTCCCTTCGACCCCTGACAGCCACGCCCCTAATCCGGGATAATGACGGCAGCCGTTGACGGTCCCACCGTCGCAATCACGGCAACAAGAAACACAAGGGGTGAAATCGGCTTCAATATAAGAATATAAGGAGGACAGATGAGCAAAGTATTTTTTAGCGTGGGTGTGTCACTCGATGGGTTTTCAGCTCCCGAAGGAATGACTTTGGAACACGCCGATGATCCAACGTATAAGGATTGGCTGCGGCAGTGGGTGGCGCTACAGAACTGGATGCTTCAACAACAGTTCTTGCGCCGGCTTCTCAAGCTGGGTGAAGGGGGGGAAACGGGGCGTGATAACCAGATTCAGGAAGAAACCTTTGCCCGTACCGGTGTGAGTATCATGGGTAAGCGCATGTTTGATCTTGGCGAACGCTCTTGGCCGGAGGAAGCGCCTTTTCATACGCCGGTCTTTGTCCTGACCCACGAGGCGCGCACGCCGTGGGAACGCCCCGGTGGCACCACCTTTTATTTTGTTAATGATGGCATCGAAAGCGCCTTGCGCCAGGCCCGTGCCGTGGCTGGCGAGCGCGACATTCGGATCGCCGGCGGCGCCAACCTCATCCAGCAATACCTCAATGCCGGACTGGTCGATGAATTTACACTTCATCTTGCTCCCGTCTTTCTGGGCAGCGGCATCCGTTTGTTTGAGAACATCGACAAGCGGAAAGTGATGGTGGACGTGGTGGAAACCATCAGTTCTCCCCTGGTGACCCATTTGAGTTACCGATTGACAAAAAGGGAATGACAGGCAATGTCGTTTTTTGGCGCCAGGCTAGCGGATACCCACAAGGCAACTGCTAGCCTGGGCGCATCATCCGCAAAGGGAGTTATGAAACCTCATCGTCATCTTCAACGTATCGTGTGGGGCGCGGTCATCCTGCTGGTTTGGTTTTTGGATCGGCTTTGTGCTACACCTGATCGTAGCAGAAGCCTGGATTTACTGGACACGCGTACAACGCAACCCGCTGCCAAGTGGCGTCAGTCGCCGCTTTTAGTCTGTTGTCAACCGGCAGTGCAAAAACGCGAGCAGAATCGGCTGCCGGCCTGGTGAGGTGACACCGAGCATGAGTTCTGACCCGACAACCAACGCCAATCCACCGCTTCCGGCCAAGGAGCGTCGCTTCGACCGCCGCAGTTGGGCGATGCTGGCGCTCGCCGGCTTTGTTTTGCTTTATGGCGTCGGGCTGGCCTTCTATGCGGCGCAGCGCCCCACTGACGGTTGGAGCTTCCAATATGATCTGACCCAGCCTAACCCCAGCTACCGCTTTGTGCAATATTATGGTGCGCTGCCAACAGCCTTGCAGCCGGGCGACGCACTCGTTGCCATCAACGGCCAACCGATTGAGCAACTGTTTGCGGCGCTATTTGCTTTGCAATGGTCGCGCCCTGCCGGCTGGCAGGCTGGCAACACGCTCGACTACACCATCGAACGCGATGGGCGCCAACTGACCGTCGCTGTACCGCTCACCCGTCTGCCATCGTCAGCGATTGGGCGCTTTATGATGCAGGGCTTGTCCAGCATCTTGCTGCTTGGCATGAATCTGGTTATGCTGACCATCGGTCTGGCGGTCTTTCTGCAACGACCACGCTATCTGCCGGCCCAGTTGTTGCTCTTGTTCTGCTGGTCGTTGACCGGGTCACAGCTCGTGCTGGCGCCGCCCAGTGTACAAGTTGTGCTTGACCCGATCGTCTTCTTCTTTCTCTACATCCCCATTTTTCTCCCGATCTGGCAACTGACGATCTTTCCGGTGCTTGTTCACCTGTTGTTGGTCTTTCCGGTAGTCAAGCGACCGCTGCAACGCCATCCCCGCCTGCTCTTGCCGGCGCTCTATACACCCGGCGTGCTGGGGACGTGGCTGGCCCTGCTGTTGAACCTGGGTCAACCGGGCGCGGTGGAGAGCGCTTGGGGTGTTGTGCAAGCGTTCCATCTGTTGACCGCATTGGCGCTGGTGATGGTATCGGTGGCGCATACCTTCCGCACCGTCCACGATGCCACGGTGCGGGCACAGATGCGCTGGGTCACTGTCGGGATCGTCTTTGGGTTCATGGGCTCGGCGCTCGGCTGGCTGTTCTTCACGCTGGTCGGCGTCGATGAATCCCTCTATGCGCTCCTGATCTATCCGCTGCTGCTACTGCCGCTCAGTCTAGCCATCGCCATTCTGCGCTATCGGCTGTTTGACATTGATGTCATCATCCGCCGCACGTTGATCTATGGCGTCGTGTCAGCCCTGCTCACTGCGATTTATATTAGCTCGGTGGTCGCATTGCAAACGCTCTTTCGCCTTCTCACTGGCCAGAGCTCCGGCATCGCCATTGCGCTTTCCACCCTGGGCATTGCCGCATTGGCGTTGCCGCTGCGCAACCGTATTCAAACGGCCATTGACCGCCGGTTCTACCGCCAGAAATATGATGCCCAGCAAACGCTGGCGCGGTTTGTGGCCGGTTTACAAAACCAGACCGATCTGGCCGGGTTGGCTGCCGGGGTGCGGGACGTGGTGCAAGAGACCTTGCAACCGACCGGCGTCGAGGTCTGGCTAGTGGCCGATCCCACGGACAGCACGGCGGGCGCCGAACCAACCGTACCGGCGGGGCTGATCCGCCTAACGCCTGCTGATCCACTTGTCACCCGCTTGCAGCACAACCGCGGCGTGGTGGAGGTCAAACGGCTGACCTTGCGCTCATCGGCTTTGCAAGCCATGAAAGCGGTGGGGGTCGTCCTGGTGGCGCCGCTGATTAACCAGAATGAGGTGATCGGCGTGATCACGCTCGGAGCGCGCCGGAGCGAACAGGGCTATACCACCGATGATCGGCAACTGCTCACCAACCTGGCTACTCAGGCTGCCCCGGCTTTCCGTGTCGCAAAACTGGTGCGCCAACAGCGCCAGGAAGCGCACCAGCGGGCCCAAATCGAGCAGGAATTACAGGTGGCACGTTCGATCCAACAGACGCTCCTGCCGCAGGCGCCGCCAGCCCTGCCCGGTTGGACCATCGAAACCCATTACCAGCCGGCGCGGGCCGTCGGCGGCGATTTTTATGACTTCATTCCCCTGCCCGATGGCCGCCTCAGCCTGATCATCGGCGATGTGACGGACAAGGGCGTGCCGGCGGCGCTGGTGATGGCAATGACGCGCACCTTGTTGCGTGAGATGACGAAGGTGCATGACGCCCCAGGTGCGATCCTGGCGGCCGTTAACGACCGTCTGGTCGGCGACATCCCGGAGAAGATGTTTGTCACTTGCTTTTATGCCATCCTCACGCCCATGACCGGCCGGCTCATCTATGCCAATGCCGGCCACAACCTGCCCTACTGGCGCACCCAGGATGCGGTCAAAGAACTTCACGCGGGCGGGATGCCGCTGGGTTTGCTGCCCGGTATGCGCTACGAAGAGAAGGCGATGGTGATAGACCGACAGGATACTGTGCTCTTCTACACCGACGGCTTGGTGGAGGCGCATGATCCCCAGCGCAACATGCTCGGTACAGCCAGGGTCAAGGAAACCATCGCTACCCATGTCCCTAATGCAGATCATGATCGTAGTGCAGATATTGTAGCCCACCTGTTGCGCCATCAGGCCGTGTTCACGGGGCCGGACTGGGAACAAGAGGACGACATTTCGCTGATCATTTTACAACGTGGGAATGAGTGCGCGATAAAGGAAGGAGCATAATAAAATGGATCGCATACCACAAATCGCTCCCCCGCTCAGAGGGACGTGGAAGGCGCTCAAATCCCCAGGGCATCATCCGTTTGCCTATGACTTTGCTGCCAGCGAAGACGGGAAACTTTTTTCGGTCTCGCCTTGGCGGCTACTGATTGGAAGCGCAGCCGTGGAGAACACCTATGGCTGGGCGCAGCCGGTTTACTCCCCGGTTCAGGGAACGGTCGTTGCAGCCAGTGATGGTTGGCCCGATCGGCAGACCCTACATCTTGTCTGGGATGCGATCAACCTTTTCGCCAGGAGTGTGCTGCAAGCGCAGAAAGTGCGCGATGACCTACGGCTCTTTGCGGGCAATTATATCATCATTGCCTCGGAAGGTTGCTATGTGCTGCTTGCTCATTTACGCAAGGGGTCACTTCTGATCGCGGCAGGCCAAAATGTCTCCCAAGGTCAGCCCCTCGCCAGGGTGGGGAACAGCGGCAATAGCATGGCGCCCCATCTCCATCTCCAAGTCAATGATGGCCCTGACCTGCTCGCATCAGCGATTAAGCCGTTCGCATTTACACAGTACGACCGTTGGACGGGAACAGCTTGGGAGACGACCACGAAAACCCCGCCAAGAAAAGGCGATTTGATGCGGTTCTATGATTGACCAGAAGGAGTAAGTAGCATGAAAACATTGGTAGAACCATCACACGCCCCTTCGCCATTTGCGCGGACACGCGTCGCCTTTGTCGCAGGCGGCGTCAACTGTGCCGGCTACCTCTATCGCCCTGCCGTTGCCGGCGGTAGCACCCCCTGTGTGGTGATGGCGAACGGGTTCAGCAACACGATGGACTGGATCCTACCAGCCTACGCCGAGCGGTTTGCGGCCGCCGGTTTTGCGGTTTTGCTCTTTGATTATCGCCACTTTGGTGAGAGTGAAGGCAAACCGCGGCAGTTGGTAAGTGTGAAACGCCAGCGTGAGGACATTGGCGCGGCCATCCGTTTTGCCCGCGCGCAAGCCGATCTGGATCCGAACCGGATCGCGTTGTGGGGCACATCGCTCGGCGGTGGTCATGTCATTGCCGTCGCCGCCGCCGATCCACGTATCGCCGCCGTGATCGCCCAGGCGCCGGGTATCGACATGGTGAGCAAAGAAGCCCGCGCCACCATCAAAGTGCCGCCTGTGGTCATCCGCAAGCTGCTGACCGCAGCCGTTAGAGATGCCATCCAGGGGCTGTTCGGCCTGCCGCCCTACTATGCCAAAGTCTTTGGCGAGCCGGGGGAGGCGGCCGTGTTCACTGCGCCCGAACTCAAACCGCGCTTTGCGGCGCTCATGCAAGGCAGTGCGACCTGGCGCAATCAATTTACCCCACGGTTTTACCTGGCCTTGCCCCGCTATCAGCCCGGTACGGCGGAGAGGCTCGTTATGCCGCTCTTGGTCTGCGTAGCGGATCAAGAGGTCTATGCCAACCCGGCCTTTCAGGTCAAGATTGGGCAGCAAGCGCCCCGTGGCGAAGTACGCCACTATCCGGGGGAGCATTTCGACCTCTATCATGGCCTATTTGCGCAAGTGATCGCCGATGAGATCGATTTCCTGCAAAGACACCTGTTCACCACTGCATCGTCGCCACGCTGATGGCGATTGACTAGTACAGAGCGGCCTAAGTAAGCCAGTAGGTCAGGAGGTCAGGAGGTCAGTAGGACAGTAAGTCAGTCACTGTCTCACTGGCAACTATGGGTTTATTTACGCCGCCGTGTACTAGGCACAAACTAGCGCATGCGCTTAGGTCTACTCCTCTAATCCCAAAGTACACCACGTGCGGCACGATGCCACGATTCCACAATACTCCTCTGGCTACTCCCTTCGACCCCTGACAGCCGCACCCCTGATCCAGCATAATGGCGGTAGCCGTTGACGCAACCACCGTAGCACTTACGTCAACGGCTACCGCACCGCCCAAAGGATGGAACACACTTCAATCAAAAAAGGAGACGCTCATCTACAGAAAGTGTGAGGTTTCGACCCGCCACACCTGTCAGGTTTCCAAAACCTGACAGGTGTTCACACTTTCCGTAGATGAGCCAAAAAATGGCGTTGACCTATGCGCGTGTCTGAGGCTGCCAAATGGCGCATCGCCGCCTTTCAAAACACCCGGTTGCGCCCGCTGGGCCAGAGTGGGCGCGCATTTCTGGCTTTAACGCTTTCGGACTGGGTCTGGAAGGTTCTCGGCCCGAAACGGTAAGGGTCCGAAAAATATAAGTGGCTGCTCTCTGCGCGTCCGTGACTAGCACCAACATAAGGCGAGTCACGGACGCCCAGAGAGCGCTGTCCCAGGTTATATTTTTACGGACCCTCCCGTTTCGCACGATCGAGCCGTGGCGAACTGGCGCACTTGCCCGCTTATGTCAAAATGATATTTCTAATGAATAGCTCGTACTCTGGGGTAGGATGTTGTATATCCAATTCATATCTTCTTTCTATATCGCTATCTATAACCGATTGCCATGAGTGTGAAATGATAGAGACAATAGTTGATGTTACTCCTGAGAGTTGCCCTTGAGGATGTCCCTTGAGGATGTCAGGGTAAAGCAAAGCCCCCTCAAGCTTGGATTACCGTTGACGCTCATGACAATTCCCGAAGACAACCAACAAACGCCAGACGCACTGCGCCTGACAAGAGCGGTGAAGGCTTTTTTATGTCGTTTTGCGGTGGCAAGGACAGGGCAAGACAGGCGATCAGTAGCAAGGTAGAAAAAACTAGAAGGGATATCAGGAAATCATGGCGAAGACAGCAGCAGACGTATTGGTCGAAACCCTGCTCGATTGGGAGGTTGAGGTAATCTTTGGGTTGCCCGGCGACGGCATCAATGGCATCATGGAAGCGTTGCGCACCCACCAGGAGCAGATGCGCTTTATCCATGTGCGCCACGAAGAGAGCGCGGCCTTTATGGCCTGCGCCTATGCCAAATATACCGGCAAGTTGGGTGTCTGTCTGGCAACCTCCGGCCCCGGCGGCATTCACCTCCTCAATGGGCTGTATGACGCCAAGCTCGATAGCCAGCCGGTCTTGGCGATTACGGGCATGGCTTATCATGATCTGATCCACACCCATACGCAGCAGGATGTCGAGCTGGACAAGCTTTTTGAGAATGTCACCGTTTACAACAACCGCATTATGGGGCCGGCCCATGTGGAGAATGTCACCGATCTGGCTTGTCGCACGGCCATGATGTACCGCGGCGTCGCCCACATTACCATTCCCACCGACATCCAAGAGATGACGTTGGGCAAGGATGAGCGTTCCAAACGCAATGTCCGCCATCACACCTCGGATGCTTTCGCTCGCAGCGCCGGCTTGCCCGATGAACAGGCGCTCCACCGGGCCGCACAGCTTCTCAACGGCGGCGAAAAGGTCGCCATGCTGGTCGGCGCCGGCGCGCTCGGCGCCACCGATGAGCTGGAGCAGGTGGCCGATAAGCTGGGCGCACCAATCATCAAGGCGTTGCTGGGCAAAGCTGCCGTTCCTGATGACAGTCCTTTCACCACCGGCGGCATCGGCTTGCTGGGAACGGCCCCCTCGGAGGAAGCGCTGCAAAATTGCGATACGCTCCTCCTGGTTGGCACCTCCTTCCCCTACATTGAGTTTTATCCCAAACCGGAGCAGGCGCGTGCGGTTCAAATTGACCTTGATCCCATGCGCATTGGCCTGCGTTACCCAGTGGAAGTGGGACTGGTGGGTGATAGTCGCCAAACGCTGCTCCACCTCCTGCCGCTGCTCCAACGGCAGGAAAAGCGCAGCTTCCTGGAGCAGGCGCAAAAGGGGATGAAGGCGTGGTGGCAGACGATGGCAGAGCGGGGCACACGGGAAGACAAACCGATGAAACCCCAGGTTGTGGCCCACGAACTGGGCAAACGGCTGCGCAACGACGCGATTGTCTCTTGTGACAGCGGCACCATTACCACCTGGTGGGCGCGTCATGTTCCCGTCAAGCGCGGGCAGATGCACTCGTTGTCGGGCAATCTAGCCTCCATGGCGAATGGCCTGCCCTATGCCCTGGCCGCCCAGATTGCCTACCCTAACCGCCAGTGTGTCGCCTTTATCGGCGACGGCGGCTTTTCGATGTTGATGGCCGATTTTTCGACGGCGGTCAAGTACAAGTTGCCGATCAAGGTGGTCATTATCAAAAACAACACGCTGGGGCAGATCAAGTGGGAGCAGATGGTCTTTTTGGGCAACCCGGAATATGGCGTCACGTTGGAGCCGATCGATTTTGCCGCCTTTGCCCACGCCTGTGGCGGCGTCGGTTTCACCATTGAAGATCCGGCCCAATGCGGCGCCATTCTCGACCAGGCACTCAACACTCCTGGCCCGGTCATTATTGAAGCGGTGGTCGATCCCTACGAGCCGCCCATGCCGGCCAAGATCAAGCCCAACCAGGCGCTCAAATTTGCCGAATCGCTGGCCAAAGGTCAACCCAACCGCCTCAAGATCGCCGGCACCGTCTTTGAAGATAAAGTGCGTGAGTTGGTCTAACCGCCCAGCCAGGCAACGCTGCTAGGCTATGCAAATTCAGAAGGTTGATGTCTCCGTTTACCGCATCCCCACCGACCGCCCCGAAGCCGATGGCACAATTGATTGGAATGCTACGACCCTGGTTTTGGCCGAAGTGACGACAACGTCCGGCCAGCGTGGGCTGGGCTTTGCCTATGCCGACGCCGCAGCCGCAGCCATTATCCACCAGACCCTGGCGCCCTTGCTGATCGGGTTGCCGGCCTGGGAAACGGGCCGCGCCTGGGAATTGATGGTCAACAGCGTCCGCAACCTGGGGCGACCCGGCGTCGCGGCCGGCGCCATTTCAGCGGTTGATGTCGCGCTCTGGGATCTCAAAGCGCGGCTCCTGGAACAGCCGCTCTTTCAACTTTTGGGCACGCACCGCGACCGCGTTCCCATCTATGGCAGCGGCGGCTTTACCACCTACAGCCCGGCAGAACTGGCCGCCCAACTGGGTGGCTGGGCGGCGCAGGGCATTCCCCGGGTCAAGATGAAGATTGGCAAAGGTTGGGGGACGGCGCCGGACGAGGATCTGGAACGGGTGCGCATTGCCCGCACCGCCATTGGCCCCGACGCCGAACTCTTTGTCGATGCCAACGGCGGCTATACGGCCAAACAGGCCATCCGCCAGGCGGCGCGCTTTGCCGAGTATGGCGTCACCTATTTTGAAGAACCGGTCTCCTCGGATCAACTGGCGCAGTTGGCCTTGGTGCGCCAACAGATCGCAATGGATGTCGCCGCCGGCGAGTATGGCTATGACCCCTGGTATTTTCGGCGCATGTTACGGGCGGAAGCGGTCGATATTTTGCAGGCCGATGTCACTCGCTGTCTCGGCTGCACGGGCTGGTTGATGGCTGCCGATCTGGCCTACAGCTTTGATATTCCCTTTTCGGCCCATACCGCGCCTTCCTTGCACGCCCATGTTGGCTGTGCTGCGCCGCAGCTTGCCCATGTGGAATATTTTTACGACCATGTGCGCATTGAGCAGATGCTCTTTGATGGCGTGTTGCAACCAGTGGCCGGTCATTTACAGCCCGACCCGGCGCGGCCAGGGCTGGGGTTGACGCTCAAACGGCAGGATGCCGAACAGTGGCGCATTGGCTAATGGAAACACTTCTATGAAACGTATACGCAATTTTACCTTGACCGTTGGCCTCACCAGTGCCGCGTACTATCTCTTCCGACAGCTTACCCGCCGTCGACCGGCCCAAGCGCCGCCAGCAAGGGGGTCACATATTGTCATTCTGGGCGCCGGCTTTGCCGGCCTTACCTTGGCGCGCGATCTAGCCAAAACCCGACGGGAGGGGGTGCGCATCACCTTGATCGACCGCCACAACTATCATCTCTTCACCCCGTTGCTCTATCAGGTGGCGGCGTGGGGGCTTGACCCCTATGATGTGGCTCATCCTGTGCGCGAGGCGACCGGCCCCTATGGCATTCACTTCCAGCGCGCCCTTATCACCGGGATTGATCTGGACGCGCAACAAGTGCAACTGGATGAAGGCGGGCCGGTGGACTATGACTATTTGGCTATTGCCCTGGGCAGCACCACCAACTTCTTCGGCAATCAAGGGGCGCAGGAACACGCGCTGGCGATGAAGTGGCTGGAAGAGGGGGTCGCCATCCGCGATAAGCTGATCGACTGTCTGGAACAGGCGTCGATCACCCCGCGCGGCCCCGACCGGGACGCCCTGTTGACCTTTGTTGTGGTCGGCGGCGGCGCAACGGGGGTGGAGACGGCGGCGGCGCTGGTCGATCTGCTCAACCGCGTGCTGGCGGTGGAATACCCCGGCATCGACCGGGCCGATGTCCATGTCCAGTTGATCGAGGCGGAAAAGAAACTGCTGGGGCAGATGGATCATAAGCTGGCGCAGATTGCGCTGAAACGGCTGCACGAGTTAGGGGTAGAGGTGTGGCTGGCGACCCGCGCCCAGCAAATTGATGACAAACATCTGGTCACAGACGATGGGCGCACTGTTCCCACCCGCACCATCATCTGGGCCACCGGCGTGCGCGCCCCTGATGTTATTGCCAATCTGGACGCACCGCATGGCAAGGGGGGCAGTCTGCTGGTGGATGAGTATCTTCAAGTGCAAGGGCGCCCCGGCGTCTATGCCTTGGGGGACAATGCCCATGTGGTTGATGCCAAAACCGGTGAAGCCGTACCCTTGTTGGCGCAAGCCGCGGTCGATGAGGCCCATACCGTAGCCAGGAATATCCTCTGCGCTTTGGCCGGTCAGCCGCAGCAACCCTACCATTACCATTCGCTGGGCAATGCTCTGGCCTTGGGTCGGGCCGAGGGGATCATTGAGACCAACGGGATTGTGATCAGCGGTCTGTTGGGCTGGGTGGCCTGGCGGCTGGTCCACCTGGCGCGTACCACCGGCTTGCGCAACAAACTGGCGACCCTGCTCGACTGGACCACCGGCTATCTCTTTGAGATGAACACCACCCGGCTGGAACTCGAACCGGCGCTGCGCAACCAAGAAGAGACCGAACATGTGCCTTTGTCAACCAAGTAACCCGATACCGTAGTAGGGGCATGAGGGGGGCGGCGCGACCGAGCGTAGGGCGACCTCGAAGCTCTTTTCGCCGCCACCCTCGTGCCCGACTGTCAGGGTATCGAAGAATGGAAATGACAGAGTATCAAGTACACGACGGAGAACAATGTTTGGGTAGGCCAACAGACGGGCACGAGGTGCGGCGAATGGGATTTCCACACCGAATAGAGATGGTCCCGCCGCACCTTGTGCCCCTACGAGGATACTGGCGGCAAGAAGCGAGGGATGAGCGATGAACTTAACCGGCAAAGTAGCTCTGGTGACAGGGGCGACGAGTGGCATCGGCAAGGTGACGGCGCTGGAACTGGCGCGTCAGGGTGCGCAGGTTGCGGTCAACTACCACGGCGAAGCCAGCGACGGTGAGGCGGTGGTGCGGGAGATTGCCCAACAGGGTGGCAAGGCCATTGCCGTGGGCGGTGATGTTTCGGTGGCCGACGATGTGCGGCGCATGGTGCAACAGGTGGTGGAACGGCTTGGTTCGCTCACCGTGCTGGTCAACAACGCCGGGATTGAAAAGGCGACCCCCTTTCTGGAAAAGAGCGAGGAAGAGTGGGACAAAACCATTGCCGTCGATCTCAAAGGCGTCTTTCTCTGCACCCAAGCGGCGGCGCGGGAGATGGCGCGCGCCGGCAAGGGCGGCACCGTGATCAACATCTCATCGGTGCATGAAGATCTGCCTTTCCCCGGCTATGCCGCCTATTGCGCCGCCAAGGGTGGGGTGCGGATGCTCTGTCGCAACCTGGCGTTAGAACTGGCCCCCTACCAGATCAATGTCGTCAACGTGGCGCCGGGCGCAATTGCCACCCCGATCAACACCGCCACTTTACAAGACCCGGCGAAGAAACAGAAGCTGGAAGCGTCGATCCCCCTAGGCCGCATTGGGCAGCCGGAGGAGGTCGCCCAGTTGGTGGCCTATCTGGCCTCAGACGCCGCCCGTTATATTACCGGCACGACTGTCTTTATTGACGGCGGTCTCATGCGCCAGACGGGATCGTTGTAGGGTGAAATGAGCTTTGATCGGTTGGAGGGCCGCCAACTATCACCGCGAATCAGGAGGATTTGCGAATCTTTTTCCCTGGACGTGATTCGCTAATCCCAATGATTCGCGGTGATATGGCCGGCGTATCCCTACCCCTCAGCATTTATTTCACAAACCGATAGCGCAACGGGGGGAGCAGGTGACGAGGGAAGGAAGTGAGGTATGATTCAAGAAATTCGTTTTGAAACCAAAGTAGAGCCGTTGCCGGCGACCAATGGGCATGTCACCGGCTTTCACGCCAAGGCGGTTGATCTGTCCAACAGCACGGCGGAAGCATTGGCCGCGGCCTTGCGCAACGCCGTTGCGGGCGAAGTGCGCTTTGATAACGGCAGCCGGGGCGCCTATTCCACCGACGCCTCTAACTACCGGCAGATTCCGGTTGGCGTGGTCGTCCCCCGTAGCGTGGATGATGTGGTGCAAACCGTGCGCCTCTGTCACCAGTATGGCGTCCCCGTCACCGCGCGCGGGGGTGGCACCAGTCTGGCCGGCCAGTGTTGCAACGTCGCTGTCATTATGGATTTTTCCAAATATGTCAACCGGGTGCTGGACATTGACCCGGCGCGCAAACTGGCCGTGGTCGAGCCGGGCTGTGTTCTCGACACCCTGCGCGCCGCCACCAAACCGTACAATTTGACCTTTGGCCCCGACCCGGCCACCCATAGCCACAACACCCTTGGCGGCATGATCGGCAACAACTCATGTGGCATCCACTCGGTGATGGCCCAGTTCTATGGCCCAGGGCCGCGCACCGAAGACAATATCGAAAGTCTGGAAATTCTCACCTATGACGGCCTGCGCATGACTGTCGGCTCCACATCGGAAGCTGACCTGGCAGCCATTATCAACGCCGGGGGGCGGCGCGGTGAAATTTATGGTCAATTGCGTGATCTACGCGACCGCTACGCCGACCAAATTCGCACGCGCTATCCCAACATTCTGCGCAGCGTGTCCGGCTATAATTTGACCCACTTGCTGCCGGAGAATGGCTTCAATGTCGCCAAAGCGCTGGTCGGCACCGAAGGCACCTGCGTGACGATTCTCAGGGCCACCGTCAAGCTGACCAAACGCCACCCGGCGCGGGTGCTGCTGGTCCTGGGCTATCCTGATATTTTTACGGCCGGCGATCATACCGCTGAAATCATGCACTACAAACCGATTGGGCTGGAAGGCATCGACCAGGAGTTGGTCAACTTTATGCAGAAAAAGGGGCTGCACCCCGACGATGTCAAACTGTTGCCCGACGGCCATGGCTGGCTCCTGGTCGAGTTTGGCGGCGACAGCCAGGACGAGGCGCGCCAGGCGGCCCAGGCATTGATGGACGACCTGAAGGGGCAGCCAAACGCGCCCAGCATGAAGCTCTTTACTGACCGCTGGGAAGAACAAAAGTTGTGGGAGGTGCGCGAATCAGGGCTGGGCGCGACGGCGCACGTCCCCGGCATGGGCAAGACCCATCCCGGCTGGGAAGATGCCGGGGTGCCCAATGACAAGGTCGGTCCCTACCTGCGCGACTTTCGCCAGTTGCTGAACGACTTTGGCTACCACGCTGCGCTCTACGGCCACTTTGGACAGGGCTGCATTCACTGTCGCATTGACTTTGATCTGGAAACGGCCCAGGGCGTCAAGAAGTGGCTCGCCTTTCTCGACAAAGCCGCCGACCTGGTGGTGCGCTATGGCGGCTCCTTGTCGGGCGAACATGGCGATGGCCAGGCACGGGCCGCGCTCTTGCCCAAGATGTTTGGCGACGAATTGGTGGACGCCTTCCGCCACTTCAAGTCGATCTGGGACCCGGCCTGGAAGATGAACCCCGGCAAGGTGGTAGACCCCTACCTGCCCGACGAGAATCTGCGCATGGGGCCGGATTATCACCCCAAGCGCGTGAAAACCCATTTCAAATTCCCCGAAGATGACGGCAGCTTTGCCAATGCCGCCGAGCGCTGTGTCGGCGTCGGCAAATGTCGGCGGCTGGAGGGGGGCACCATGTGTCCCAGCTATATGGTGACGCGCGAGGAGGAAGATTCGACACGCGGTCGCTCCCGTCTGCTCTTTGAGATGTTGCAGGGCGATGTGATTGCCGACGGCTGGCGTGACGACCATGTGCGGGCGGCGCTCGATCTCTGTCTGGCCTGCAAAGGTTGCAAAAATGAATGCCCAGTCAATGTAGACATGGCGACCTACAAGGCTGAATTTCTCTCCCACTACTACGCCGGTCGGCTGCGGCCTAGAGCAGCTTATACAATGGGCTTGATCTACTGGTGGGCGCGGCTGGCGGCATACATGCCACGCGTCGCCAACTTCTTTACCCAGACGCCGCCGCTCTCCACCCTGGTCAAGCGCGTGGGTGGTATTGCCCCGCAACGGCAACTGCCCGCCTTCGCCACGCAGACCTTTACCGATTGGTTCCGCAACCGTCCGTCGGCCAGACCGGCGCACGTACAGGCCGGCTGGCAACCACGCGTCGCCGCGACCAACAACCTGCACCACGCCGATGTCCCCCGCTACCAGAGCGACACCTACGACGCGCGACCGGAGACCCAGGTTCTCAATCCCCAGCAGCGGGCAGCGCCCTTTGCCGAGAAGCGGGTGCTGCTCTGGCCGGATACCTTTACCAACCATTTCCTGCCCCCGGCGGCCAAAGCGGCGGTGGAAGTCTTAGAAGCGGCCGGCTATCAAGTCGAGATTCCGCCCCGCCCGCTCTGCTGTGGCCGGCCGCTCTATGACTGGGGCATGTTGGATCTGGCCGAGGGGCTGTGGCGGCAGACCTTAGAGACGCTGCGCCCCTGGATTCGCGCCGGCATCCCTGTGGTGGGTTTGGAGCCAAGCTGTGTCGCCGCCTTCCGCGATGAGTTGATCAATCTCTTCCCCGATGATACGGATGCCAAGCGGTTGAGCCACCAGACCTATCTCTTCAGCGAGTTTCTGGAACACGAAAATTACACGCCCCCCCAACTCAAGCGCAAAGCCGTGGTGCATGGTCACTGTCACCACAAAGCCATCATGCACATGGACGCCGAAGTCGCGCTACTCAAGAAGATGGGGCTGGCATACAACCTGCTCGATTCGGGCTGCTGTGGCATGGCCGGTTCCTTTGGCTTTGAAGCGGGTAAATACGACGTTTCCTTGGGTGCCGGCGAACGAGCGCTCTTACCGGCGGTGCGCCAAGCGGACAAGGAGACGTTGATTATCGCCAATGGCTTTAGCTGTCGCGAACAGATCGCCCAGACCACCGACCGCGAGGCGCTCCATCTGGCGCAGGTGATGCAGATGGCATTGCGCGAAGGCCAAGCGGGCACGCCAGGCGCTTACCCGGAACACACTTACAACCATCCTGTTGACCGAGGGCGGTGGGCCGGCTTCCTATCACAACGGGGCGCGACCGCAACCGGCGTCGCCCTGGTCGTGACCAGCGCAGCGCTGCTCTGGTGGGCTATGCGCAGACAACCGCGCGAACGGACCAGGGGCGATAAGCGGTTGGGCGGCCTTATATGACCATAGAGTTGCGCCGATCCTAGCCTGCATTAAGCAGTTATTGCAATACAGCGAGGAGTTCGCACGCCCACGTGCGAACTCCCCATACTGTATAAATAGGAGAATCTTCATGAAAAGCAAACTGTTAGATAGTACCGGCGGCAACAAGACCTTTGCCCTGGTCTTTGACGAGGGGGATGAGGTGATCGCCGGGATGACCGCCTTTGCCAGAGATGAGCAGATCGACGCTGCCCATTTTACGGCTGTGGGCGCTTTTCAGGCGGTGACGCTGGGCTACTTCGATATGCAGACCAACCAATACAAGCAGATCCCTGTCCACGAACAGGTCGAGGTGTTGGTAATGACCGGTAACGTGGCAAGCAAAGCGCAGGGCGACGAACCAAAGATCCATGCCCACGTCGTGCTGGGTAAGGCCGACGGCGCCGCCATCGGGGGGCATGTGATGGAAGCGCGGGTCCGACCCACCCTGGAAGTGGTCTTGATCGAAACGCCGGCCCATCTCCGCCGCCAGATCGACGACAAGACGGGGTTGGCGCTGATCGATCTCGACGCCTCGGATGTCGCCACCGTGCGTATGCAAGAGTAGTTGGGGGAAAATAATCGTAGGGGCACGAGGTGCGGCGGGCGAATGGTTTGCACCCATCGAATTGCCGGTGCCGCACCTCATGCCCCTAATACGGAACGAAAGGAACAGGCTGTGCCTGAATTTACCTGTCAAATGCAACAAACAGGCGCGCCGTTGCCCCATATCTGGGAACATACGGTCGGCAGCGGCCATGCGCGGTTGGGCTTGCGCACCGACTGGCAGAGGCAACTGGCGCGCTGTCATCGGGAGTTGGGGGTGCAGCATGTGCGCTTCCACGGCCTGCTCTCTGATGATATGGGAACGCTCACGATGCAGCAGGAGAAGCTGGTCTACTCTTTTTTCAATGCCGACCAGATCATAGATTTCCTGCTCTCGATTGGAATGCGCCCCTTTGTCGAGTTGAGTTTTATGCCCACCACTCTGGCCAGCGGCAGCGATATTGTCTTTTTCTACAAAGGCAACGTGACGCCGCCCAAAGATTACAAACAGTGGGCGACCTTGATCCACAAGTTGGTGGGCCACTGGGTCGAACGCTATGGCGTGGCGGAGGTGCGCCAGTGGTTTTTTGAGGTGTGGAACGAACCCAACCTACGCGCCTTTTGGACGGGCACGCAGGCGGATTATTTTAAACTCTATCGCTATACCGTCAACACCATTAAAGAAATCGATGGTCAACTGCGCGTCGGCGGGCCGGCAACCGCCAACAATAGCTGGATTGCCGATTTTGTCAATTTCTGTGAGACCGCAGGGTTGCCCGCCGACTTTATCAGCACCCACCAGTACCCCACCGACGCCTTTGGCAAACCCGGTGATGACACCGAGGCGCAACTGGCCGCTTCTCAGCGGGGCATTATGCGGCAGCGCGCCATGGATACGCGGCGGCAGGCCGGCAATCGCCCCCTCTATTATACCGAGTGGAATACGTCGTCCAATCCCTTTTTTCACCGTCATGATGAACCCTTTGCGGCGGCCTTTGCCCTGAAGTCCTGGCTCGACGTGACCGATGTGGTGCAGGGCTATAGCTACTGGACTTTCTCGGATATCTTTGAGGAAAACTATTTTTCTTCCGCGCCCTTTCATGGCGGCTTTGGTCTGTTGAATATTCATGGCATTGCCAAACCAACCTACCGAGTGGCCGAATTGCTCCACCGCGCCGGCCAGGAAGCGCTGGTGGTCGATGGGCTGCACAACACGGTCAACTGCTGGGTCAATCGGGCAGGGCAGACGGTTCAAGTTCTTCTTACGAATCATGCGTTGCCGCGCCACCCCATCGAGGCAGAACAGGTGTGCGTCAACCTGATGGGGGCCACCGCGCCGCAGAAGGCAACCATCGAGCGGATTGACGAAAGCCATGCCAACCCCCGACGGTTATGGGACGAGTGGGGCAAGCCGGACTATCTGCGACCACAGCAGGTGGAACAATTGCAGGCAACGTCGCAACTGGCGGCGGAGCCGCTCGCGTGGCGTGCCGCTGGCGACGTGATCACCTGTGAACTCAATCTGCCCCCCCACGCCGTGGCCGCGCTCACCTTTGAATTTTCACAACAAGCTTGAGGTTGGTTTATGAAAAATCGCACCTATTCGCAAGTTGATCCGAAACAGGTCAACAATGATGAACTGCTAGACCACCTCGAGCGCGTCACCTTTGACTATTTCTGGTACGAGGCCAACGATGACAATGGTCTGGTGGCCGACAGCACGCGTGAGGGCAGTCCAGCCAGTGTCGCCACCATCGGCTTTGGGCTGACGATCTATCCGATTGCGGTGGCACGGGGCTTTATTACCCGCGCCCAGGCGGTGGCGCGCACCGTGAAGACGTTGCGTTTTCTCTGGGAAAGCCCACAGAGTACAGCCGCCGACGCCACCGGCTATCAAGGCTTTTTCTACCACTATCTGGATATGCAGCAGGGCCGGCGCTTTGAAAAGTGCGAACTTTCCACCATCGACACTGCCTTGTTGCTGGCCGGCGTGCTGACGGCGGCGCAATACTTCCAGGACGACAGCGCTGAGGAGCAGGAGATCCGCCACCTGGCCGATGCGATCTACCGGCGCGTGGACTGGCAATGGGCGCAGAATGGCGAGCCAACGGTAACGATGGGCTGGACGCCGGAGAAGAACTTCTTGCCCAACCGTTGGTATGGCTATAGCGAAGCCCTCATCCTCTATGCGCTGGGCCTCGGCTCGCCCACCCACCCGCTGCCGCCGGAGAGCTATCAGGAATGGACCACCACCTACCGCTGGGAGAAGCTGTACGACTACGAGGTACTGTACGCCGGGCCGCTCTTTATTCACCAGTTTTCGCACCTCTGGATCGACTTCCGCCAGCTTCAAGACGACTACATGCGCGCCAAAGGCATTGATTACTTTGAAAACAGCCGGCGCACAACCTATGTGCAGCAGCAATATGCCATTGAGAACCCACTAGGCTTTCGCCTCTATGGCGAGCATTGCTGGGGCATCACCGCCTGTGACGGGCCGGGCTGTGACCGTGAGGTCGATGGGCGGCTCCTGCACTTCTATGCCTATCTGGCCCGTGGCGCACCCTTTGGCCCCGATGACGGCACCCTGGCGCCGTGGGCGGCGGTGGCTGCACTGCCCTTCGCCCCCGAAATTGTCCTGCCCACGCTGCGCTTTCTGACCGAACTGCACATGCAGACGCCGTCGCCCTATGGTTTCAAGTGTTCCTTTAACCCGACTTTCCCGGAGGAGACCGATCAAGATCCGCGCAATGATGTCGGCTGGGTCTCGGCGTGGCATTTGGGTATTAATCAAGGGCCGATTGTTATTATGACCGAAAATTATCGTACCAGTCTGATCTGGCAACTGATGCGCGCCTGTCCCTATCTGGTGCGCGGCTTACAACGCGCCGGCTTCACCGGCGGCTGGCTGGCCAATCTGGATCCGCCATAAACGATCCTATTGATCCACAGATTTCGCAGATTACGCAGATTTTGTATTAATCTGCGTAATCTGCGAAATCTGTGGATCAGCAACAACTACCAAGCAACAAAGGAGACACCTTGTTAACGCACACGCAGGCGAAAGCCGTTTATGATCGTTTTGGCGCGCGCCAGGATCGCCAGGTTTTCTATGAAGCGCCCGCTTTTGACGCCCTTGTTCAGCACGCCCGTCTGGCTGAGGCGCACCGGGTTTTGGAATTTGGCTGTGGCACCGGCAACTTTGCCGCCACCCTACTCACCCAACATCTGCCGCCGCCGGCGCGCTACCTGGGGCTGGATCAGAGTACGACGATGGTGCAACTGGCGGCGGCGCGGTTGGCAGCCTTTGGCGGGCGGGGCACGGTTCTGTTATCCGATGGTTCTATGCGCTTGCCGGTGGCTGATGGCGCCGTTGACCGGGTCATTGCCAACTATGTGTTGGATCTCTTGAGCGAGGCGGATATTGGCGACCTATTAGCCGAGGCGCACCGCGTCCTACATGCGGATGGGTTGCTCTGCTTAATTAGCTTGAGCGATGGGGATACCCCCTTTTCCCAGTTGGTTATGTGGGGGTGGCAACAGGCCTATACCTATCAACCCACCCGTGTTGGCGGCTGTCGGCCGATCAACTTGCTCAACTTTCTAGAGCCGGGGCGCTGGCGGTTGCGCCATGTGGAACGGTTGGCGGTGTGGGGATTGGCCTCGGAAGTGGTGATCGCGGCGCCGCAACTGGCGTCCACAAGCATTGGTGGTGATTCGTAGTATTTTCCGTAGACCGCCATCACAAACCAGGTTTCTGCCAGAAACCTGGTTTGTGATGGCGTGCGGAAAGGAAGCGTATGGCATCGTCAAAAGCCGAACGACCCATTGCTGTCTATGGCGCCATCGGGGCAAACCTATTGGTGGCGGTGACCAAATTTGTGGCGGCCTTCTTTAGCGGCAGTTCGTCCATGCTCGCCGAGGGCATTCACTCGGTGGTCGATACGGGCAATCAATTGTTGCTCCTGCTGGGCATCCGGCGCGCCCGGCGCCCGCCGGACCAGAATCATCCCTTTGGGCATGGCCAGGAACTTTATTTCTGGAGTCTGATTGTGGCGATCTTGCTCTTTGGCATGGGCGGCGGCATGTCGGTGTATGAAGGCATTACTCATTTACAGCACCCGACCCCCTTGGAAGATCCCGTATGGGGATACGTAGTCTTGGGCTGCGCCTTTCTCTTTGAAGGAACCTCCTTGGGCATTGCGCTTCATGAATTACAAAGCGCAAGCACCGAAGCCAATCTTTGGCGCGCCGTGCGCCAGAGCAAAGATCCCACCGTCTTTGTGGTCGTCTTTGAAGATGCGGCGGCGCTGCTTGGCTTGATCACGGCCTTTCTGGGCATCTACTTTTCCCATCAGTTGGGCAACCCGCGCATCGATGGCATTGCTTCGCTGATCATCGGTCTCTTGTTGGCGACCGTGGCAGTGTTGCTGGCTTATGAAAGCCGTGGCCTGTTGTTAGGGGAAAGTGCGGACCGGCGCAAGGTAGAAGCGATTCGCGCCCTGACCCAAGCTGACCCTGGCGTTGTCAGGGCCGGCTTGCCGATGACCATGCACTTCGGGCCGGAGGATGTGTTGTTAAATCTTGATGTGCAATTTCGTGCTGGGCTTTCCAGTGCTGAGTTAGCACGAACCGTTGATCGCCTGGAAAAGCGCATTCGGCAGGAATATCCAGAGATCAAGCGAATTTTTATTGAAGCCGAAGGGTTAATAGAGGGGAAGTGAACCTCTTAAAAGGCGCTTATTTCTGGTAACTCCTAAGCCGGCTCGTAGCCAGTCCGTGACTGGCGATGGGCCGCCAGTCACGGACTGGCTACGAGCTTAGTAGTTACTATTTCTAGAACCATGTATCTATCGCCATACCCAGGATCTATATCCAAGCTCTATACAACTTCTGGAAGCGGCGCGACCCTTAGAAAACAACAGTAGATGACGCTCTCTCATGCAGAACGCCACCTTATAATCATTCCATAATGATGAAACTTTGCTGTAACGAGGCAGTAGGAATGAATCATGGCGCAGATCTTTCATCCCAGTACCAATAGTATCTCCCGCGTTACCATCTTTGGCGCAGTTTTCTTTATTGCCGGTTTCTTTGGGCTGCTGGGGGTTTTTGTCCGTTCCCCCTATGTCACCAGTAAGAATATCGTGCGCGAACAACCGGTCCCCTTTAGTCACAAGCACCATGTGACCGACGATGGCATCGACTGCCGCTACTGCCACACGAGCGTAGAAACCTCGGCCTTTGCCGGCATCCCGTCCACCGCCATTTGCATGAACTGCCATTCGCAGCTCTATACCGATAGTCCCGTCCTGGCCCCGGTGCGCGCCAGCTATCAGAGCGGCCAGCCGATTCCCTGGGTGCGGGTGCATAACTTGCCCGATTATGTCTATTTTGACCACAGCATCCATGTGAGCAAGGGGGTCGGCTGTTCCACCTGTCACGGGCAGGTTGATCAGATGCCGCTGATGTGGCAGACGCAGACGCTCTATATGGAGTGGTGTCTGCAATGTCATCGCAACCCGGCGCAATATGTGCGCCCCCGTGAGGAAGTATTCAACATGGCTTGGCAGCCCCCCGCCAACCAAGCGGCGCTGGGCGCTGAATTGGTTAAACAATATCACATTGAAGCGAAGACGAGTTGTTCGACTTGTCATCGGTAGATGGGTAGTTAGTTGGTTGGTTAGTTGGTTGAGGTAGCGGCGATTCTGCGCTGAAATTATGAAGGGTAACGATTATGGTAGGTGCGGTTTATGCTACCCATCTTGCAGGGACACAGAACACTACAACGGATTCAGAAAGTAACGGATTTTCACGGCGTGGCTTACTGATTGCCAATTCCGGTAGACTAGCTGGTAATCCGTTACTTTCTGAATCCGTTGTAGTGGTTGGCAGCCCACTTCCTTAGCTTGCTGCCGATGGGTTTCCATACCGCAAGGGTCTTCAATCACCAGAGATCGTGTGCGCTTAGGAGGCAACCGGAAACCATACCAACTGGTTTGTTTCTCTACCTTTCGAAATGGCAGGCCGGTTTGATCAGCTACGAGAGGCTTTCATGGCAGTTACGGAACAATTGGATCTGGATCGGGTGCGAGAGCGCTTGCAGCAGCAGACGGGCAAGCGCTACTGGCGGACGCTGGAAGAGTTGGTGGATAGCGCGGGCTTTCAGGAAGCGTTGCGCAAGCGCTTGCCGCGCCAGGCGGAGTGGATCAATGCCACGCTCGATCTGCCGAGCCGGCGCACCTTTCTCAAACTCATGGGTGCGTCGTTGGCGATGGCGGGGTTGAGCGGCTGTGTACCCAAACGGCGGGTGGAACGGATTATGCCCTATGTCGCCGGACAGGAGGCGATCATCCCCGGCAAACCGCTCTTCTTTGCCACCGCCACCACCCTGGGCGGCTATGCAAAAGGGGTGCTTGTCGAGAGCCACGAGGGGCGACCCACCAAGATCGAAGGCAATCCTGATCACCCGGCCAGCTTGGGTGCGACTGATGCGCTCACCCAGGCGCACATCTGGGATCTCTATGACCCGGAGCGCTCGCAGACGGTGCTGCGTCTGGGGCAGGTGAGCACCTGGGGCAACTTTCTGCAAGAGTTGAACGGTATCCTGGCCAACAAAAATCTGCGGCTGCGCCTCTTGACGGAAACTGTCACTTCGCCCACGCTGGCGGATCAAATTGGGGTGCTGCTGGCGCGCTTTCCGGCGGCGCAGTGGCATCAATATGAGCCGGTAAACCAGGACAACGCGCTTGTTGGCGCCCAGTTGGCCTTTGGCGAGGTAGTCAACACGGTTTATCACTTTGACAAGGCCGATGTCATTCTGTCACTCGACGCCGATTTTCTGCTGACCATGCCGGGCAGTGTGCGCTATGCCCGCGACTTTATCGACAAGCGGCGGGTGAGCAGTGGTCAAACCACCATGAACCGCCTCTATGTGATCGAGAGTGCGCCCACCATTACCGGCGCGATGGCCGATCACCGGCTGGCGCTGCGCGCAGGGGAGGTTGAACAGGTGGCGCGCGCCGTGGCCACTGCCCTGGGCGTACAAGACGTGGCCGCAGCCCAACCGCCGGCGAGTCTGCCGGATGTGTGGCTGTCGGCGTTGGTGAAAGATTTGCAGGCCCATGCCGGTGCGGCGCTCATCGTGGCCGGTGCGGAACAGCCGCCGCTGGTTCATGCGCTGGCTCATGCCATGAATGTTGCGCTGAAGAACGTGGGCGCAACGGTTGTCTACACTGCGCCCGTTGCGGCCAAACCCGTCAACCAGGGCGAGTCGTTGCGCCAGTTGGTGGAGGCATTGCAGAAGAAGGAGGTCGATCTCCTGGTCATTCTGGGTGGCAATCCGGTCTACAATGCCCCGGTCGATCTGGGCTTTGCGGCGGCGATGGAACAGGCCCCCACGCGCATTCACCTGGGGCCTTATTACGATGAGACCGCCATCCGCTGTCACTGGCATCTACCGGAAACGCACATACTGGAGATGTGGGGTGATGCGCGCGCCTATGACGGCACGATCTCGCTTATCCAACCGTTGATCGAGCCGCTCTATGACGGGCGCTCCATCTACGAAGTGCTGGCGGCGCTAAACCAGCAACCCGACCAGGGGGGCCTCGCCATTCTTCGCGCTTTCTGGCAGCAGCATAGCCAGGGGGACAACTTTGAGAACGCCTGGCAGACGGCGCTGGAAGCAGGCGTGATTGCCGGTAGCGCCCTGCCCGCCAAAGCCGTGACCTTGCAGGCCAACTTCGCCGCTCAGCAGCCTACCCAACCAACCGCAGCTACTGGAACAGAGACGTTGGAACTGATCTTCCGTCCTGATCCCAGCGTTTGGGATGGCTGCTTTGCCAACAATGCCTGGCTCCAGGAATTGCCCAAACCGCTGAGCAAGCTAACCTGGGACAACGCGGCCCTGCTCAGTCCCACCACGGCGGCGCGGCTAACCCTCGACAACGGCGATCTGGTCGAGTTGCACTACCGTGAGCGCGCCGTCACCGCGCCGGTGCTGATTTTGCCGGGGCAACCCGACAACGCGGTCACGGTCCACTTGGGCTATGGACGAACACAGGCCGGTCATATCGGCACGGGGGTCGGCTTTAATGCCTATCTCTTGCGCACGGCGGACGCACCGTGGTTTGGCACTGGACTGACCCTGCGCAAGGTTGGCAGTGGCTATGACCTGGCCCAGCCCCACACCAACTACAGCATGGAAGGCCGCGACCTGGTGATGGCCGCCACCTTACAGGAGTATCAGGCGAATCCCACCTTTGCCCTGACCGAACAGACCAAGACGCCGGAAATTTCGCTCTATCCTGCCTATGAATACACGGGCTATGCCTGGGGCATGAGCATCGACTTGACCGCTTGCATCGGCTGCAACGCCTGTGTCGTGGCCTGTCAGGCCGAGAATAACATTCCGGTGGTGGGCAAAGAGGAGGTGCTGCGCGGCCATGAGATGCACTGGCTGCGCGTGGATCGCTACTACACCGGTCCGGCTGAGGATCCCGATGAAATCCACTTCCAGCCGGTGCCTTGTATGCAGTGTGAGAATGCGCCCTGTGAGTTGGTCTGCCCGGTGATGGCGACGGCGCATAGCGACGAGGGGCTGAATGACATGGTCTACAACCGCTGTGTCGGCACGCGCTACTGTTCCAACAACTGTCCCTACAAGGTGCGCCGCTTTAATTTCCTGCAATATGCCGATTGGGAGACAGAAAGTCTGAAGTTGGGGCGCAACCCCGACGTGTCGGTGCGGGTGCGTGGGGTGATGGAAAAATGCACCTACTGTGTCCAGCGCATCACCGAAGCGCGCATTGCCGCCGAGGAAGCCGGCCGCCGGATTGGCGATGGCGAGATCCAGACCGCCTGCCAACAGGCTTGCCCCACCCGCGCCATCATCTTTGGCGACATCAATGACCGTAATGCCGCGGTGACGCAGTTGAAGGCATCGCCGCTCAATTATGCCCTGCTCGCCAATCTGAACACGCGACCGCGCACCACCTATCTGGCCGACGTGCGCAATCCAAACCCTGAGCTAGGAGGGTGAATGCGATGACACAACAGACACAACATTCGCAAGCATTGCCCCAGACAACACCGGTGCTGCGACCAGGCCAGACCTTTGAGTCGGTCAATGACAAGATCAGCTCGATTGTGTTGCGGCATGGCGTGGGCCGGGGCTGGCTGATCGGCTTTGGCATTGGCTTTGTACTGGTCATGGTGCTGCTGGCAGCAGTGACCTATCTTTTTGCCCGTGGCGTCGGCATTTGGGGTGTACAGGTGCCGGTGGCGTGGGGCTTTGCGATTGCCAACTTTGTTTGGTGGATCGGGATCGGTCACGCCGGTACCCTGATTTCGGCCATTCTCCTGCTGCTGCACCAGGAGTGGCGCACCTCAATCAACCGCTTTGCCGAGGCGATGACGCTCTTTGCCGTCGCCTGCGCCGGGTTGTTTCCTGTTTTACACCTGGGGCGCCCCTGGTATTTCTACTGGCTGGTGCCCTACCCCACCACCACCGGCGTCTGGCCGCAATTTCGCAGCCCGTTAATCTGGGACTTCTTCGCTGTGCTGACCTACGGTACCGTCTCGTTGATGTTTTGGTACATGGGGCTGGTGCCCGATCTGGCAACCTTGCGTGATCGCACCCAACGGCGCTGGCTGCAATATATTTATGGCTTCTTTGCGATGGGGTGGCGCAACTCAGTACGCCATTGGAAGCGTTACCAACGCGCCTATCTGCTCATGGCCGCGCTGGCGACGCCGCTGGTCGTCTCGGTGCATAGCATTGTCAGCTTTGACTTTGCCGTGAGCATCGTCCCCGGCTGGCACTCGACGATCTTTCCGCCCTACTTTGTGGCCGGGGCGATCTACTCCGGCTTTGCCATGGTGGCGACGATTGCCATTCCGCTGCGTTGGGCCTACGGCTTACAAGAGTTTATCACCATGCGCCATCTCAACAATATGGCGAAGATTATGCTCGCCACCGGTCTGATCGTCGGCTACAGCTATATCGTCGAAACCTTTATGGCCTGGTACAGCGGCAATCCCTTTGAGGAATATATGGTGATCAACCGCATGGCCGGCCCCTATGCGGTCTGGTATTGGATCATGATCACCTGTAATGTCCTCTTGACCCAAATCTTCTGGTTTAAGCGGATGCGCACCAACGTGGTGGTGCTCTTTCTGATTTCGCTCACGGTCAATATCGGCATGTGGCTGGAACGCTTTATCATTGTCGTGACCAGCCTGAGCCGCGATTTTCTGCCCTCGTCCTGGGGCTACTATGCCCCCACCATCTGGGATTGGGCGACCTTTCTGGGGACGATTGGCCTCTTTACCGCGCTGATCTTTCTCTTTGTGCGGGTGCTGCCCGTCATCTCGATCTTTGAAATGCGCGAGTTGGTCTTTGATGTGGATGAGGAAGAACGCCGCCGACAGCAACATGCGGCGCGGCGGTTGCGACCGGCAACGGGGGATTGAGATCGGAGTATCCAATGGCAGCAAGTGACAACATCACTGGCCTGGTGGCCGAGTTTAGCGAACAAGAGGCGTTGATCGCGGCGACCGAGCGCACCTATGCCGCCGGCTATCGCGTCATCGACGCCTACACCCCGTATCCGGTGGAGGAGGTGGCCGACGCCCTCCATTTTCGCAACACCCACATTCCGCTGGTCGTCCTCAGCGGCGGGTTGATCGGCTTGATTGGCGGTTTTATCATGCAATATTGGTTTTCGGTCTATGGCTATCCGATCAATATTGGCGGGCGGCCGCTCAACAGTTGGCCGGCCTTTATTCCGATTACCTTTGAGACGACGGTGCTGGTGGCGGCGCTCTTTGCCGTCTTTGGCATGTTTGCGTTGAACGGTTTGCCGATGCCCTACCATCCGCTCTTCAATGTGGCGTCGTTTGCGCGCGCCAGCCAGGATCGCTACTTTCTCTACATTGAAGCCAGTGACCCGCACTTTGATTATGCGGCGACGCGCGCCTTTTTAGAGGAGCTGGGGGCACAGGGGGTTTATGATGTTCCTAAGTGAGTTTTTAAGACGCAGTCGCAGGCAAGCACAAACCAGGTTTCTGCCAGAAACCTGGTTTGTGAGCCGCCGCGCTCTTCGGATGGCAGGGTTATTGTTTGCACTCGTTACCATGACGGCCTGCGTGCAGAAACTCTCCTACCAACCCAAGTATGGACCACTGGAGGAAAGCACTTTCTTTGCCGACGGTCAGGCGTCCCGCCCGTTGGTGCCCGGAACCGTGGCGCGGGGCATGGCGCGCACCGACCCGCTGCTCTACAGCGGTCAACAAGATGGCAAGCCGGCCACAGAGTTTCCCTTCCGCGTAACAACAGAAGTAGTGCAGCGGGGCCAGGAGCGCTTCAATATCTACTGTACACCCTGTCATGGCTATGCCGGCAACGGCGATGGCCTGGTAGTGCAGCGCGGGTTCCCGGCGCCGCCATCGTTGCATGAGGAGCGGCTGCGCCAGGCGCCGGTTGGCTACCTCTTTTCCGTGATCACGGATGGACATGGGGTGATGCCAAGCTACAGCAAGCAAATCGAAGTGGCTGATCGCTGGGCGATCATCGCCTACGTGCGGGCGTTACAGTTGAGCGAACACGCTACGGCGGAACAGTTGCCGCCGGCGGTGCAGCAGCAAGTAGGGGGTAAGCCATGAACAATGGGCGACAGTGGCAAGGGCAATGGCGTTGGGCAGAACGGGATCGCTACGAACGGTGGGCGCTGATCGCCGCCGGGGTGGGGATTCTGCTCTGTCTGCTGGGCCTCTTTGTCGATCCGGCGCAGTTTTTCCGCTCTTATCTCTTTGCCTATCTCTTCTGGCTGAGCATGGCGCTGGGCTGTCTGGCCATTGTGATGATGCACTACTTGACCGGCGGCGATTGGGGGTTGGTGCTGCGCCGCCCGATGGAGGCGGGGGCGTTGACGCTGCCGCTGTTGGCGATCTTGTTTGTACCGCTGCTCTTTGGCCTGAGAACCCTCTACCCCTGGGCGCAACCGGCGGTGGTGGCGGCGGATGAACTGCTGCAACACAAACAGCCCTATCTCAACATCCCTTTCTTTCTGGTGCGCGCCGTGATCTATTTTATGGCCTGGTGTGGCCTGGCCTTTTGGCTGCGTCGCGGCTCGATACGGCTCGATCAAACGGGTGATCCCTGGCTGGTGAAACGACTGCAAAAGGTCAGCGCCGGCGGCCTGGCGCTTTTTGGGCTGACCGTGACCTTTGCCCTCATCGACTGGCTCATGTCGTTAGAGCCGCACTGGTATTCGACCATCTACGGCGCGATGGTGGCGACGGGGGCGGTCTTGCAAGCCTTTGCCTTTGGCATTATTGTCGTCTGTCTGCTGGCGGAGCGGCCACCGCTGGCCGCAGTGGTGACGCCGCGCGTCTTCAACGATTTGGGCAGTCTGCTCTTTGCCTTTGTCATGTTATGGGCTTACATGGCCTTTTCCCAGTTCCTGTTGATCTGGGCGGGCAATCTACCGGAGGAGATCCCGTGGTATGTGCGGCGGCTGGCCGGCGGCTGGCAGTGGGTGGCGCTGGCGATTGTCCTCTTTCACTTTGCGCTGCCTTTTGTCCTGCTGCTGTCGCGCGAGGTCAAGCGCAATGCACGCCTGGTGTTGGGCATTGCTGTGCTGGTGGTGGTGACGCGGCTGCTGGATACCTTCTGGCTGGTGGCGCCGGACTTTGGCGAGCGGGGGCCACTGCACTGGTTGGACATTGCGACGGTGATTGCCATTGGTGGGCTGTGGTACGCCCTCTTTCGTTGGCTATTGGCCCGCCAACCGCTGCTGCCGGTGCATAACCCACGCCTCGAAGAATTAGAGGAAGAAGCGGAAGGGGATCATGCCGTCCAGAGTACCCGCTGACACCCTGCCGGCCCACGGCGCCGAACCCGGTCACACCGGTCACAGATTTTGGCTCTTGCTCCTGGCCGCCGTGGGCCTGCTGCTGGTCGTGGGTGCGGTGATCTATCGACGATTGCACCGGTTGCTAACGCCGGTAACGGTGGAGGAGAAGGGTATGGTGAAAGAACCCAAGGTGAGGCAGAGTCAGGCGGCCGCGCCCGACAAAGGTGCGGAGCAAACGGTCAGTCAGGCGCCGGCGCGCGCGCCGGCCACAGCGACCGCGGCCGAGGGTGAGACCCTGGGCTATGAAGCCAAGGATGTGAGTGTGCGCGGGGTGGTCGTGGCAACCACCGCTTTATTTGTCATGATCGGGGTGGTGCTCCTGGTGGTGGGCGGCTTGCTGGGGTTATTGGGATCGCTGCATCTGCCGCTGCCGCCGGTTACGCTGGTGCAACCCCAGGCCACCCCCGCGCCGCCGGATCTATGGATCGCGCCGGGCGCAAACGCGCAGGCGTACCGACGCCAAGAGAATGCGCTCCTGGCCGAAGCGAAGTGGTTGGATGATCAAAAGCGTGCCGCCCACATTCCGATTACCCAGGCCATGCAGTTGGTGGTAGACCAGGGACTGCCGGCGCGCAATCAAGCGCCGCCGACCTTTGGTCTACCTCCGGCCTACCAGTTGGGCAGCGCGGGTGGCGCACCATTACCTACGTCTACCCCAACGGCCGCAAGATGAGCGTGAACCGTAGTCGCGTAGCGACGGCTGACGGTAGGCCGAGGGTTTGAACCCTCGGCCCGGTGGATGCCAACGACGGTATGGGTGTCCGTCGTCGGGGTCAACGCCAGCCTTGAAAGGCTGGCCTACCGTCAGCCGCCGCTACGCGGCTAGGGCTGTGTTTTAACCGATAATTGAAACTTATGTTTAGACAACAGGATGGGCAGAACTTGATCAAAAGGCCAACCGTGAACAGGCTTGTATTCGCCCTGGTCATTAGCCTTTGGTTGGCGTTAGCACCTACGCTGGCTGCGGCGCATAATGGCGACGAAACAGATGACGCCATTTTAAATGCAGTCGGCTTTGACCAACGGCTAGATGCGCAAGTGCCGCTTGACCTGGTTTTTCGTGATGAGGCGGGGCAGCGCGTTCAGTTGGGCGATTATTTTGGCGAGAAACCGGTGATCCTGGCGCTCGCCTACTATCACTGCCCCAACCTCTGTCCGCTGGTCTTGCAGGGGCTGGCCGATACGTTGGCAAAAGTAAACTTTGACATCGGCAAGCAGTTTACTGTGGTGACCGTCAGCATCGATCCCAGCGAAACGCCGGCGATGGCGACCACAGCCAAGGCGACTTACCTGGCCCGCTATGGGCGACCGGGCGCAGCCGAGGGCTGGCATTTCCTGACGGGCGACCATGCCGCGGTTGATCAGATAGCGGCGGCAGTGGGTATGCACTTTGCCTACGACGCCCGGCAACAGCAATATGCCCATGCCGCCGGTGTGATGGTCCTGACGCCGGCCGGCAAGATCGCCCGTTACTTCTACGGTTTCACCTTTGTCCCCCAGGATCTGCGCTGGGGGTTGATCGAGGCGGCCAATGGACGCATCGGTTCGCCGGTCGATCAACTGTTGCTGCGCTGTTACCATTATGACCCGACCACCGGCCAATATAATCTGATCATCCAGCGGGTGATGCAGGTGGCGGGGGTGAGTACGGTCTTGCTGTTGGGTGGTTTGCTGGTGGTGTTGCGTCGCCAAGAGAAGAAGAGTTATGCCATTTCCACTATTTCCTGAGCAGGCGTCGAGCATGGCGCCGCGGGTCGATACGCTCTACTTTACCCTGATCGGCCTGGCCTCCTTCTTTGCGCTGCTCGTCATTATCTTTATTGTCTACTTTGTGATCAAATACCGGCGCGGCTCAACAGCGGACCGCCGCAACCCGCTCAACATGAGTATCCGCCTGGAAGTGACCTGGACGGTGATTCCGCTGTTGCTCTCGCTGGGGATCTTTAGCTGGGGCGCCAACCTCTATTTCCAGTTGCAAAAGCCGCCGGATAATGCGCTGGAAATTTACGCCGTCGGCAAACAGTGGATGTGGAAATTTCAACATCCCGAAGGCCAGCGCGAGATTGACCAGTTGCACGTACCGACGGGGCGACCAATCAAGGTGATACTGGCGTCGCAGGATGTGATCCACAGCTTCTTTGTGCCGGCCTTTCGCATCAAGCAGGACGCCATCCCCGGTCGCCTGACCACGATCTGGTTTGAGGCGACCAAACCGGGGGTCTATCACCTCTTCTGCTCTGAATATTGCGGCACCGACCACTCCCACATGGGCGGCAGCGTGATTGTCCTCGATCCGGCGGAGTATCAGCAGTGGCTGGCCGGGACATTAAACGACGTGACCAGCGTCGGGCCAGCGCCGCCACCGGCGCCGGGGTCGCCCCAATCGCTGGCGGCCCGTGGCGAAGATCGCTTCCGGGCATTGGGCTGCAGCGGCTGTCACCTGGCCGACGGTAGTGGCGCCGGGCCGTCATTGGTGGGTGTCTACGGCCATCCTGTGCCGATCACCGATGACGGCTTTGTGACGGCTGATGATCAATACATCCGTGATTCGATTCTCCTGCCGCAGAAGCAGGTGGTGGCCGGTTACCCGGCGATCATGCCCTCCTTCCAGGGGCAAATTAGTGAGGATGAGCTGATGGAGCTGATTGCTTATATTAAAGCGCTGGCTGGTGAACGTAAGCCAGCGGGACAGTGAATCAGTAGGACAGTAAATCAGTGGGTCAGTAAGTCAGTGAAACAGTATAACAGTGAGATACTTCGGTTGACCCACTGTCTTACTGACCCACTGATTTACTGCCTTACTGAAGATAGAAGAGGGACAACGATGAGTGCGATCACCATGCCCCGCCCACGGGCGGAAACGCAATCCAATGAAGATTATATCAATATCAGTTATACCTTGCGCTCCTGGCTCTTGACGACCGATCACAAGCGCATTGCTGTGCTCTATCTGGTCTCGATTACCCTGTTTTTTGTCATCGGCGGCATTGCGGCCACCCTGATCCGGCTGGAATTGCTGACACCGGCGGGGGATTTGGTGAAGGCCGAGACGTACAACAAACTTTTCTCGCTGCACGGCATTATCATGGTCTGGTTTTTCCTGGTGCCGTCGATTCCGGCTACGCTGGGCAATTTCCTGGTGCCGCTCATGCTTGGGGCGCGCGATGTAGCCTTTCCGCGCTTGAACTTGTGGAGTTGGTACATCTATATCGTGGGCGGCCTCCTGACCGTGGTGACGGTGATCGGCGGCGGGGTGGATACGGGCTGGACTTTTTACACCCCCTACAGCTCCATGTTCACCAACACGGCGGTGGTGCAGGCGGCGGCGGGCGTCTTTATTGTGGGCTTCTCGTCGATTCTCACCGGGCTGAACTTTATCATCACCATCCACAAAATGCGGGCGCCGGGCATGACCTGGTTGCGGATGCCGCTCTTTCTCTGGTCAATCTATGCCACCAGTCTGATCCTGGTGCTGGGCACACCGGTGCTGGCGATTACGCTGACCCTGTTGGCGTTGGAACGGCTGGTCGGCCTGGGCATCTTTGACCCGGCGCTGGGGGGCGATCCGGTACTCTTCCAACATCTCTTCTGGTTCTACTCCCATCCGGCGGTCTATATCATGATTCTGCCGGGGATGGGCGTGGTGAGTGAACTGATCCCCTGCTTTGCACGCAAGAGTATCTTTGGCTACAAATTTGTGGCCTATTCCAGCCTGGCGATTGCGATCTTTGGCTTTCTGGTCTGGGGTCATCACATGTTCACCGCCGGTCAATCGATCTATGCCAGCGTGGTCTTTTCGCTCTTTAGCTATCTGGTGGCGATTCCGTCAGCGATCAAGGTCTTTAACTGGACAGCCACGCTCCACAAAGGGGTCATTTCGCTACGCACCCCCATGCTCTATGCCTTTGGCTTTGTCGGTCTCTTTACCATGGGCGGCTTGACCGGTCTCTTCCTGGCCGCGCTGCCGGTCGATGTGCAGGTGCAGGACACCTACTTTATCATTGCCCACTTTCACTACATCATGGTCGGCGGCATGGTCACGGCCTTTCTCGGCGGCATCCACTTTTGGTGGCCCAAGATGACGGGGCGCATGTACCCGGAGGGCTGGGGCAAATTTGCCGCGCTCGTCCTCTTTATCGGCTTCAACCTCACCTTCTTTCCCCAATTTATCCTGGGCTATGAAGGGATGCCGCGGCGCTATTACAGCTATTCGCCGGAGTATCAGGTCTTGAATGTCATGTCCACGGCGGGCGCGTCGATTCTGGCGGTAGGTTATGCCCTGCCCTTTTTCTATCTCCTTTGGTCGCTCCGCTACGGCGAGAAGGCGGGGCCAAACCCGTGGGGCGCCACCGGGCTGGAGTGGCAAACCTCCTCGCCGCCGCCCAAGGATAACTTCACGGCCATTCCCGTTGTGACCGAAGCCCCTTATGCCTACCACTTGCAACCGCCGGCTGAACATACCTTTGACAAGGTTCACCATGAACAGTATCCGGCGATTGAAGAAGCGGAAGGCTACCCGGAGGTAGAAAGAGAAGAACACCGATCATGACACACCAAGCCACTGTCGGTCATCAATTTGAAACGCTGGAGCAACAGCGGGAAGCCTCGACCCTGGGCATGTGGACCTTTCTCGCCACCGAGGTGCTCTTTTTTGGCGGCATGTTTATGGGCTACCTCGCCTACCGCTACCTCTATGGGCCGGCCTTTGTTGAAGCCAGCCGCCATCTCTATGCGTCGATTGGGACGATCAACACCGCTGTCCTGCTCACCAGCAGTCTGACCATGGTGCTGGCGGTGCAGAACATGGCCGAAGGGCGACGGCGCGCCGTGGTTTGGCTGCTGGTGGCGACGGCGCTCCTGGGCAGCGTTTTTATGGGGATTAAGTTCTTTGAGTACTACCTGGATTACCAGGAGAAGCTGGTGCCGCGATTGAACTACCCGCCGGCGGATCTCACCCATCCTGACCAGGCCGAACTCTTCTTTTTGCTCTACTTTATCATGACCGGCGTCCATGCGCTGCATCTGACAATTGGCATTACGATTGTGGCAGTGGTCGCCTTCCGGGTCTGGCGTGGTCACTTTTCTGCCGAGAGCCACAACGGGATTGAAAACACCGGCCTCTACTGGCACTTTGTCGATGTAGTGTGGGTCTTTTTGTATCCGTTGTTGTATTTGGTGGGACATTTGTGAGGGGTGGCGTGCTACGTGCTACGTGATTCGTGCTACGTGATGTGTGGCGAACACGCATCACGCAACACGCATCACGTAAGCTGAGAAGCCTTCAACGATTGGAATTGGCGAATCATGAAAGAATCGATGATTGCACACAGAAGCTACTATCTGGTTTATGGCGCGCTGCTGGCGCTGCTGATTGCCAGCTATGGCGCAGCCTACCTGGATCTGGGGGTGTTGCATACGCCGGTCGCCTTGGGGATTGCGGCGGCAAAGGCGCTGCTGATTGTCCTCTTTTTTATGCATGTGCGGGGCAGCAGACCGCTGACCTGGCTCTTTGCCGCCGCCGGTTTTGTCTGGCTGGCAGTTATGTTGCTGCTGGTCATGAGTGACTATCTGTCACGCAAAATGTAAAGCCGCCATCCCCTATCTCGCCGAGCGCACCGCAGGTTGGCTCGCCGGGCTCCAAACAAGGGTTACGAAAAAGTTCTAGGTTCGGTTGCCATTGGCGGCGCACACACCTGTCAGGTGTTTCAGGGGCGACCACGCCAATGGCAACCGAACCTAGCTGATGGCGGTATCCGCTTTCTTTGCTGCCTGCGCGCCCTTCGGCCAGGTAAAATGGAAGGTAGCCCCCGCACCAACGCTAGAATCAACCGTGATCGTGCCGCCCACCAGTTCAATGGCCTTTTTGACAATGGCAAGGCCCATGCCGCTGCCTTCCACTTGGTCACGTGGCTTTAAGGTTTGGAAAATGTCAAAAATTCTGTCATGGAATTGCGGGTCGATGCCGGGGCCGTCATCGCTGACCGTAAAGTGCAGCCACGCCCCTTCTTCGTAGGCTGCCACCTGTACATGCCCATCGGGGCGATGATGATGCTTGATCGCATTGCTGATCAGGTTGCGCAGCACCAGCTCCAAGGGAATCCGTTGCGCCCAAAAGACCGGCAACGGTTCCACGATCGTCACCTGGAAGGCCGGCGGCAGGTTCAACAACGCCAGGCTCTCTTGCACCACTTGCTTGACCGACAGGCGTTCGAGCTGGTAGTGAAAACGACCAATGCGTGAGTAGTCCAACAGATCGTCGAGCAACTTTTCCATGCGGCGCACCCGACCGCGCATCTTCGCCAGATGTTCTTTGGAGGAGGCGGGCAAGAGGTGCCCCGCATCTTCTTCGATCCACTTGGATAAGTTGTCAATAGCGCGCAGCGGGGAACGCAGGTCATGTGAGGCGACATAAGCGAATTTTTCTAACTCCTTGTTGCTCCGTTCTAATTCGACATTCTTCTCCTCCAGTTCACGGGTGCGCTCGGCGACGCGCTGCTCCAAATGAAGATTCACCTGGTGCACGGCTTCCTCTTGCCGTTTGCGGTCCGTAATATCACGCGCGCTGCTGATCAGACCGATAATCGCACCTTCACTATTGCGCAGGGGCATCTTGAGTGTATGCCAGTAGCGGGTGATCCCCTGATGATGGGTGGTATGCTCGACGGTCACACTCTGCCCTTGCTCCAAGACCGGGCGGTCATCGGCGCGGATCGCGGCGACCTCGGCGGGTGCGAAGAGATCTTCGTAGCGTTGGCCGATCAGCGCCGCCTGACTGCTCTGCACCTGCTCGGCGCCGGTGTGGTTGACCAGCAGATAGCGCCCGCTCAGATCGCGCACAAAGATGGCGTCGTTGCTGCTTTCCAGCACACCTTTGAGGATGGCATTGCTTTGTTGAAGGGCGAGTTCGGCTTGCTTGCGTCGGCTAATATCCTGATCAATGCCACGGGCCGTCAGCGGGCGCCCGTCGCAATCCAACTCGACCAGCCCACTGCTGTTGATCCAACGTTCCCGCCCATCGGGAAGCTGGACGCGAAACTCAATCGCGAAAGCGCCGCCCCCCCGCACCGCCGCGGCCATTTCGGCATTGGCCTGGGCGCGGTCGTCCGGGTGAATCCATTGGGCAAATGCGGCCAGCGCGGGGGCGCCGGCGGCGGCGGAGAGGCCATAGAGGGCGAACATCTCCGGCGACCAGTGCGCCACATTTTGTTGCAGGTCATAGCTCCAGCCGCCGGCATTGGCAGCGGCCAGCGCCAACCGCAGCCGTTCCTCGTTTTGGCGCAATTCCGCCGCCAGCCGCAACTTTTCCACCGCCAACCAGACTCGTTCGGCGACAGTTTCCAGCAGATGGACCTCGCGCGGTTGCCAGTGGCGGGCTGCCGGCACAGTGACCGAGAGGGTGGCGACCAACTGTCCCGCCCGCAATAAGGGTACGTCGATGAAGGCGCGTTCTTGTGCAGGCGCATAAAGGGTGGCATAGACGGCCTGGGTGCGGGGGTCAGTTTGGGCATCGTGACAGACCAGGGTCTGCCCGCCTTCTAAGGCGGGCCGCAGTGGGGATTGATAGGTGGATAGACCATAGGTGGTAGCGACGGGAGGCAAGGTCGGACTGTACTGGTGCGGAATCCACCCACGATCCTGGGTGAGGTCTTGCTGGGTGAAATAGGCGCGCCCTACCGCCAAATATTCGCCTACTTGATCAGTTACGGCCGTCAACAACTCATTGGCATTGTCGGTCGAGCGGATCGTTTCGGCCAGATTGACCAGGAAATAGGTGTCGGCTTCCGCCTGTTTGTGCTCGGTGATGTCACTGCCAATGCCCAGGTGCTGGATGACCTGGCCCTGTTCATCGCGGGCAAAGACCACCGTGCGGTCTTGCCACCAGCGGTACTCACCGGCAGCGTTGCGCTGCCGAAAGACCGTTTCCACCACTTCGCCATCGGCGGCGGTATAGAGCCGCTGGAACTCTTGTAGCGTGCGTTCGCGGTCATCAGGGTGCAGCAAGTCATCGATCTCCACCTGGGCGATTGGTTGCGCATTACCGCCGAGGTTGAAGATCGGTTGCGGGGGTTGGTTGTTAAAGATGAAGCTTTGGCTGGGCAGGTCATAAACATAAAGAGCCGCCGGGAGAACCTGCGCGATGCGCAGCAGAAAATTGCGACTACGTTTCACCTCTTCTTCGGCCGCTTTGCGATCCGTGATGTCGAGGGAGATACCGATAATGGCGTAAGGCTCACCCGCTTCATCCAGGAGGGGGGCTTTGATCGAGGAAAAATAGTGCATTTTCCCGTTACGCAGCGCCGCTTCTTCGAGGGTAATAGGCGCCTTGGCGGCTAAGACCTGGCGCTCATTAGCCACCAGGGCATCCGCCACCTCACGCGGCCAACGGTCGTAAACCGACTGGCCACGAAGCTCGGCGTTGGTGATGTTATTGTTGTGCTCATAGACCCGGTTGACCAATAGATAGCGATGGTCGGTGCTCAGTATGTAAATGGAGGCCGGGATATGGTAGAGAATGGTGTTGAGTTGGGCTTCGCTGTGGCGCAAGCGTTCCTCAAGTTCCTTGCGATCTTCAATGTCGATGGCGTTGTGGATCCACTGCACCACTTGGCCAGCGGCGTTGCGCTCCGGCTCGGCCCGTTCTAAGTGCCAACGGTAGACGCCATCATGGCGCCGCAGCCGATATTCCGATAGATAGGGTTGCCCGGTGGCGAGCGCGGCTTCCCACAGCGCCCGGTCGCGCGCGACATCAGCAGGATGGATGACAGGCCAGGCGCCTAGGGTTAAGGTTTCGGCCAGCGTCATGCCGGTGTAGTCCAACCAGCGGTGATTGGCGAAGGTTAACCGCCCTTCGGCATCGCTGGTCAGCGCCAACGCCGGCATGGTGTCAGCCATGCGCCGGAAGCGAAGTTCGTTCTGCCGCAGGCGCTCCTCCGTTTCCTTGCGTTCGGTGATGTCGCGGACAATGCTCAAGAGGTGTCGTTCGCCACCAATATCGGCGCCACAGGAACGCACCTCCACAGGGAAGGTGCTGCCATCGGCGCGGCGGTGCCGGGTTTCAAAGCGCACTTCATGGGTGCTGGCTTGGGCCATCTGCGCCTGCACATCTGCGAGGGTATCCGGGGCGCGCAAGTCAAAAATGGTTTTGGTCAACAAGGTGGCGCGATCATAGCCGTAAGACGCCGTCGCCGCCCGGTTGGCGTCAATAATCTGCCCGTCGAGCCGGACAAAGAGAATAATGTCGTGGGTCTGTTCAGCGAGTAATTGATAGCGTGCGAGCGCAGCCTCAGCGCTATTCATAAAGTTCACGCCGCCAGCTTGATCGGTGGCGATCACGCCGTCGCCGATACTGGCGAGGGTGAGGCGGAACCATTCGCGCTGCTCTTCGATCTGGCGTTGGAGCGCCACTTTCTCCCTGGCATTACGGATGGCCCACTGCACCTGTTCCGCGGTCATTGCCTCTTTCAACAAAAAGTCGTGGGCGCCCTGCTGCAACGTCTGCACCACTAAGGTTGCACGGCTGGCGTCGCACAACATCACAACAGGGTAGATATAGGGCGCCGCCTGCTGGACGATCATTTGCAACAGGAGTAACCCATCCATATCGGGTAAATCATAGGCCAACAGCAGACAATCAGGTTGCTCCTGACGCAGACAGGCCAGCGCTTGCGCGCCACTTTCCGCTTCGAGTAGACGATAGTTGACGCTGGGATCTTGATGGAGGGCACGATGGATGGCAATGCGATCTTCTTGGACGGCAGCGACGATTAGCACAGTGCATTGCACTTGACTCATACATTCCCCCTGTAACTGGAAAACAGGAAAAGTGGAAGCTTGTTTCGCTCATCTACAGAAAGTGTGAGGTTTCGACCCGCCACACCTGTCAGGTTTTGGAAACCTGACAGGTGTTCACACTTTCCGTAGATGAGCCAGCTTGTTTACTAGGTGAAACAAAAAGGTGCAACGGCGCTTCTCGCATTGTTTGGGTCCATAGCTTGTCTCTATCCTTTTTCTCCACCTATGGCTATAACAATGGAGCCTCGCCTACCTTATTATGGCACGGTCGGCAATCAATATCCTAATCGCATCAACCCTTCAATGCGCTCGAAAGAATACTGCTAGGGTAGCCCATAGCGATGAAAATGCAATCTAGCCGTGCCGCTCACGGTTGTCATCATTGTTACCTGCCGCCAATTTGAACGCAGTCGCTGGCTGGTAACCTTGTTGGCGGATTGGGATGAAGAAGAGCTGGACAGGGCGTCTTCACTGGATAGTGAGACTGTGAGACGGTAAGACAGTGTTAGGCTATTTTAGGCAAATGAATACCCTACGGGGGATTTTATTGTTTGCAAGCGCCTCACTGAGTTACTGATGCGCCAACGTACTGATTTACTGTCGTGCAGCATTACGTTGATGGAAAGAGGCATTGTCATGATGCACAGAGAAACGGACCAATTGGAAGCCATAGAGCGGATCGCGACGCGAGTGCGCAAATTGCTTTCCATCGTCGCGATTGCCGCCATTGTGATTGTGCTGGCGGCAGCGCGGGCGGCGGCCAGCGTGCTGATCCCCCTGGTCTTCGCTCTCTTTCTGCTGGCGGTCTTCTGGCCGCTGCAACGGCGTCTACAGCGGCGCATGCCGCTCAGCCTCGCCACAACCCTCATCGGCCTGCTCTTTTTGGTCATTCTGGCGCTCTTTTTTGGGACGCTCTGGTGGAGCAGCCGCTCGGTGACCGGCCAATGGACGCAGTATCAGGCGGAACTGAACCAGTACCTGGAGCTGGCGCGACAATATGGGCTGCCGCTTGCACATGATGGATCGGGCGCGGGCGCCCAGCGTCTGCTCACACGGCTGGCCGACAGCCTCTTTACGGTGAGCGGCGCGCTCTTTCTTGTCATTGCCTATCTGGTGCTTGGCTCATTGGAAATCACCGCTTATCGCGCCAAACTATGCACCTTTCTCTCTAGCCCGGCCGTCGATCACTGGGTGGAAGTGGCGCATGAAATTGCCAAGGATTTTCAGCGCTATGTGGTCGTGCGCACCGGGATTGGTTTGCTCAATGGCGTGCTGGCCGGCATGGCGGCGT
This sequence comes from Caldilinea sp. CFX5, assembly GCA_021405325.1. The sequence continues at coordinate 154,085 of QWII01000037.1, forward strand.
GGTTGCTGGGCCTTGATTTCGCCTTGATTTGGGGCCTGCTCACCTTTCTCCTGAACTACATCCCGACCATCGGTTCGATCATCGCCGTGATCTTCCCGGTCTTATTTGCGTTGGTGCAGTTTGCGGGATGGAGCCGCCCCCTGCTGACCTTGCTCATACTGGGCGGGATTCAACTTGTGTTGGGCACGGTTGTCGATCCGCTTGTGCAAGGCCGCTATTTGGGACCCTCGCCGCTGGTCGTGTTGCTCTCGGTGGCCTTTTGGGGTTGGTTGTGGGGCATTCCCGGCGCCTTTATTGCCGTCCCCCTGACGATTCTGGTCATGATCACCTGTCGCCAGTTTGACCGCACCCGCTGGATTGCCATCTTGTTGGCCGATTGGAAGGGAGAAGAAGATGCGAGACAGGAGACAGGAGACAAGAGACAGGAGATAGAAGATAGGAGATAGAAGGTAGCAAGCAGAGGTCAAGCAGAGGTCAAGCAGAGGTTAAGCAGCACGCCTACCTTTCTGTTCTGCTGACTTTATGCCTCTCTGCTGTATCTGGATAGATTGGCTTTGGACAGAAGAGAGATAGGATCAGGAAACAGGGCTTTAGCCAAGAATAAGCTTCAAAGAGGAGGAAATCGATGGGTTGTCTATTTGCGATTTTTGCCGGGTTCTTTCCACGTATTGCGGTGCTCATCATCTGGCTGGCGCGGCCGGTCTATTTCACGGCGGTCTTTGGCGGCAACTGGGTGTGGCCGATCCTGGGCATCCTCTTTCTGCCCTTTACGACCCTGATGTATATCCTCCTGGCGTCGCCGGGGGTGGGCCTGGTCGGGCTGGACTGGTTGTGGCTGGCGCTGGCCGTTCTCTTGGATATTGGTGGTTATGGCAGTACGGGCTATGCCAATCGCGAGCGTTGGGTGCGCCGCGCCTGATCGGGAGCCAGGTCGATGCTGAACGAGTTCAAAAAATTTGCGCTGCGTGGCAATGTGATCGATCTGGCCGTGGGCTTTACGGTGGGCGCCGCCTTTAGCACCATTGCCCGTTCGTTGGTCGATGACATCATTATGCCGGTGGTTGGGCTGGCGGTCAGCCGCGTGGAGTTTTCCGATCTGTTTCTTGTCCTCAAAGCCGGCGAGGCAGCGCCACGCCCCTATCCAACCCTGGCGGCGGCGCAGGCCGCCGGCGCCGTCACCGTCAACTATGGCATCTTTATCAACAATATTATCACCTTTTTGATCGTGGCGGCGGCGATGTTTCTTCTGATTCGTGCCATCAATCGCGTGGAGGAACGCATTGAGCGCGAATTGGGCCTGGCCCAGCCGGCGAATGAACCGACAACCAAAAAATGTCCCTACTGCATCTCCACCGTCCCGCGGCAGGCTACGCGCTGTCCGGAATGCACCTCTGAGCTGCCGCCGGTAGAACAGGCTGCCCCCTTAACGGTCGCGTAATCTCAACGTTATGAGCACTATGCTGCACTATTCCGGCAGCGGCCACAGCGCCAGGCGCCCCTCCAGTAGCACACGGGTAGGGATATGGAGAGCGGCAATCGCACTGCATAGGGTGTAGAGCGGATCCTGAGTAAAGAGACGGTCCAATTAACTGCGGCGATGCGACGGCGGTCATCGGCATCATCAAAGGCTTCGCGCACGACAAAGGCGCCCATGGAATAGGCCAGTACATGAACATGCATTTTGCAGACTCTGCTTCAACTGGCGTAAGCGACGCACGGCCGCATACAGGCAATCGCCAACAGCAAACAGCCGGTGAGGAGAAGAAAGGACACACGTTTGTGCATCGTGATCTGCTCCTTGCTATTTGCGCTCCAGCCCATAGCCAGCCGCCTGCCAGGCTCCAAAGCCGCCGATCAGGGGGTGTACATCCTGCCAGCCTTGATTCAATAATTCTTGCGCCACACGGGTGCTAGAAGCTTCGTTTGGTCAGGTGCAATAGGTGATAATGGGTTGGTCGCGAGGAATTTTCCGCAAATGCGCTTGCACCTCATCCGGCGGAACACGGATGGAGCCAGGGATTTGGGTGGTGGCCTCGGCCCAAGCGGCAGGGCTGCGGCTATCCACAAAGACCAACGATTCCCCGCGATCCAAGCGTTGTTTCACGGCTTGCATGGTAATTTTGGTCGGTTCCATGATCGTCATCTTCTCTTTCATTTTTTAAGACAGTTCCTGTTTTACTGACGGATTTCAGTGGGAATGCCGGCCGCATCCAATTCTGCTTCCGTAAACTGCACCTGCGGACCCAGAATGATGGTCCAACCGCTCGTGGTGGTCGTCGGCGCCTGGTTGCCGGGGAGGACGGTGGTCTGCACCGCCGGCGCTTCGTCGTTGGCCGTTGCATGATTTTGTAGGAAGAAGAGATCCGGTGCGGTCTCCACACCAACGGGTTTAATCCCCACCCTGGCCCAGTCGCCCACTACTTCTTGGATTTCCACCTCTTGCTCGGGAATGCTGGTATTGCGGACGTAGTAACCTTCGACCACATTCTTAATCTGCTCTGTTTCTACAGGCGCTAATGCCGCACTGGGCGTGTTGCAAGCGGCCACAAGCGGCGCTGTGACGATAAGCAAGAGCATGGACCACAACGGTCCCCAATGGCGCCGACGCCTTATGTGTGCAATCAATGCGTACTCTTTCACGACCTCCTCCTCTTCCTTACCCTTTACGCAAAGGGGACTGACACTGGCCCACGCTTGTCGCACTCATCGGCACTTGCGTAGATAACGGCAGTCCCCTTTCGCAATTGTCCTACGGATCTCCCTCACCGGCTGCTACTCGGTGACGGTGAGGGTGACTTCCATCCCGCGCGCACGGTGATTGCCGACTGGGCAGTAGATAGTATATTCGCCCGGTTCCAAATCCACGGTCAAGGTGTCACTCTGGCCGGGTTGGAGATTTTCGTCAAACGCCTCCTCCACGCCCTGCCCCTCAATCTCGAAATTGTGTTCCATGGAACCGACGTTAGTCACGGCAAAGGTAGTGGGGCCGGCCGGCACTTCCATTGTGGACAGGTTGATGGCAAACTCCGTCAACCCGACCTCTACGGTCTGGCCTTCCTCATCTGCTGCTGCACCGGTTTCGGTCAGGGTCTCTGTCTCCGTAACCAGCTCAGTGCCGGTGATGACGCCGGCGCCCGTCAGCATTTGCGTCGGGCTGAGATTGGTTGTGCCCGTAATGACGCGTGTGCCCAGCACGCGGAAGGCCGGGGAGACCACCTCGCCTTGCTGATCCCGAACCGGCTGATCCGGACCGGGGAACTCATAAACGCCCATCTCACCCGCGTCGGTGTGGAGCATGGCATAGAGGGTTTCGGTGGCGCCGGCCAGGTCAATCATGACCGGCACTTCCGGGTTCACCCCTTTTTCCACATAGCTAAAGCCAAGTACCGGACCGGGGGCGCCATTGGCGTCGGCGTGGATCACAATCCAACCCGCATCTTGACTATAGACGCGCGCCACCACCACGATGCCCTCTGTGTTCGCCGGGTCCAAGACACGAATGTATTGGTCATAGACGGTGACAAAGGGCGCAATGCTCGTGACATCTTCAACCCCTGTGGCTTCGCTAGGGACGGCCGTGTACAGCACAAAGGGCGCCAGATTACCGGCGAAAATTTCAATGCCCTGTTCCGACCGCAACTGGGCGAGTTGTTCAGCCAACTGCTCGCTTACTAGCAGACGGCGGATGCGCTCACGCACCTGGTCCAGCGGCACCGTCCCCTGTGGTGTTGTAAAAAGCGCCTGATTCTCATCATAGTAGCTTTGAATATCGTCATCGCTTACGTCGATCTCCTGGCGCAGTTCGTCCAATACCTGGCGAATGCGTAACTGATCGCGAATCGACTGGCGCAGTTCGTCTTCATTGGCAAACCCGGCGTCACGCAATGCCTGGCGGAAGGCCTGCTCGTTGGTCAGATCGTTCTGCAAATTGTTGATAACTTCATCAACCTCCGCGTCGCTCACCTCAATGCCGCGCGCCTCGGCTTCGGCGCGGAGCGCTTCCTGGTTGGCAATCTGAGTTAACAGCAGAGGGCGCAGATTCTCAAAGAGGAGAACCGTATCCTCATCCAGCGCGACACCCTGGCGGGCCGCGATCTGGCTCACCGTGCGCAGGAAGATACGGTCGAAATCGGCACGGGTAATCGTGCGCTCCGCCGTCCGGATTAGCACACTGTCGGTCATGCCCATGCTGTCGGTCATGCCCATCGTATCGGTCATGCCTTCGGGGCTGGTTATGGCATAGGTATCCGTCAGGTCGGCGCTGCCTGTGATCGCCGTGGTGTCGGTCATGGTTGTGGTGTCAGTCACGACTTGGGCCACAGCCACCACACGCTGGTTGGCGCCTTGTTGCGCCAGTGCGCTGCCGGAAAAAGCCAGCAGAGCGGCCAGGCTCAGCAGCAGCGCTGTGGCGAAGAGGATGATCCATCCAATGGGCAGCGGCGCAGGGGGGTGCGCACAGGCCACGATCGCGCCTTGCCGCCGCGGTCGCCGTTTGTTATGCTTCAGAATCATGGATTTTCTCCTTACGCCTAAAAGGTTATTGGTGCTCACGATACGCCGGTAACTGCTTTAGAAAATCAGCATCGACCTTCAACTGGACTTCCTCATCGGTCACGTCGCGGATCCAATAGGTGGGTACCAGGTGCTTTTCCTGGAAGAGCCAGCCTTCGGCGATGAGCAGGTGCGTGACCTGCTGCGTTTCATCTTCGGTGAAGACGCGCGCCACACTGCCCACCTGATCACCGTGGCTGTCCACGACGGCGGCCCCTTCTTTTAGCGCAATGGCGCCTTGCGGAATGTTGCGTTCCGTCTCGACGGCGTAGGGTTGCCCTGGGTAGGCTCCCGCGCCATAATAGCCCGTCGGATAGGCGCCGTAGTAGCCCGGCCAGGCCGCGCCAATGGGCGGATAGGGGTAATAGGGACGGGCATAGCCGGTGGTCGCGTAGGCTGGGGTATGGGCCGCCGTGGCATTGCCGTCGTCATACGGCACATAGTATGTTTCTTCAAAGTGTGGCAGCTCCTCCAGATTCTCGACATCGCTGCGCAGGCGCACTTGATCGGCGGTGGCGCGGTCAATGAACGCTGTCGGCACCACCTTGTCCTCCGTAAACAGCCAACCCTGGCGCACGACCACATGGCTTACCTCTTTACTTACCGGATCGATGACCACGCGGTCAATCGTGCCGACTTGTTGCCCATCGGCCGTATAGACGGGCGTATTTTCGCGAAATTGCATGGAGCTTCTCCTTTCCGCTGTACCAACTAGCCCTACCATAACCCGATTGACCAAAGTTGTCTTGTATATCGATATAACGATGGGGCATAAAGAGCGCATGAATACCGCACCAGGATCGCCTGCATGAACCAGTGGGGGAAAGAGTGCTGGCGCGCCTGGCGCAGCGCCAGCGCGGTGACGACGCCGATCACACAGAGAAGGCCGGCGCACAACAGCCAGGCAAACCAGTTCGCCTCGATGCGCTGACCCTCATGGATAAGGGGTGTCCAGGTGATGCCCGCCGCAAAGTGCAGTACCGCAAAGAGCAGCGACCAGCCACACATCGCATAGCCTGTCCACTGCACCCACGGTGGCGCTTCATTTTTCCCGACTGACTGGGCGGCGCCATGATGCTGTTGATTGAGCCGAACAGTCATACCGTTTTCCTCTCCTAGTAAGCCTGGCTACCCTCGGCGTAGCTTTTTACTGGCTTGAGTACATAAGTTGTCATCTGCCACCGAAGATAACGCGGCAAGAGGGGGGTGAGCCATTGGTAAACGCCTTTCAGCGCAATGTTCGCCGTCAGCGTGAACCGCGTTCCTTCAGGGCAGGTCGTAAAGCGGTTGATGAATTGGGCATCATATTTCCGCTTGAACTCTTCCAGTACAATTTCCTCCGGTGAGCGATAAGTCAGGAGATTGATCACGCGGCCTTCGGTATGCTCAATGAGCAAGACGGTTTTGTCTGTTGTCACACAGAGCAAATGTACGCCCTTGATGGTCAGAGGAAAGAGCCGCGGCCAGTTCTCATAATCGCGATAGATGGCGACGACTTTGGGTTGGGGCGCCCGAATCACAGTCGAAACTTCTGCATGGATCATCGTAACCTCCCCATTGCGCACCAGCGCGAGAACGCTGTTCGAAGCGTCGCCCAATGCGGCGCGCTCCCTTATTATTCTAGAGAATGGGTCGGCTGGCAGTAGTCGAAGGGAGTAGTGTGAGGAGTATTGTAGAGGAGCGCAACCGCGCAGGACAACGTGGACATTCGGATGAACGGCTCCAGATTCAAGCGCCTCACCCCCATGTCAAAGAAGGCCAGGGAATAGGCATTGAGGATGGCAAGACCCCGTTGACCGTCGATGGGACCGGTAAAACTCACCTGTGACCCGACGGGGGAGAAGTAAGGCGCCTCTGCATCCACTGGGCTTCCCGGCTGAGCCACATGACTGGCTGCTGCAAACCCGACTGAATCACGGCGGCCGGCATCGCCACATCCAGCATGTCGGCGGCACGCTGGGTTGGGTGGTACTCACTCTGTTGACTTTTTCAGTGCATGTTCGATATCCTTTACACGATGGTAGCGGGAGTGACCGTCAAGATCAAAGGGCCATTCCGGTCGGCGCTCCTTGTCATGGAACCATTCTTCGGGGGCAGCTTGAAGCGCAGCCAGTACATCCTCCTGAACTTGCCGGTGCCAAGCTAAAACCTCTTGCGGGGAGCGGTCGCGCCAACGGAGGTAGATGAGGTGGTTCCCATCAGTCTCACTGAGCCCTTTCTCCTCTACCGGTATGGGTTGTTTCTTGGCTTTTCTGACCACGTCAGCCTTCCAATGGGTAATATGCGCTAGTGTATCTTTCACTGTCCAAGGGTCTTTGGTCTCGGGTCTGGTTAGCAATCGATTCCAATCCTCATCGGTAAGGTCGTTAACCAGATGATCCAGGCGTTCAAACTCCTGAATCGTGCGCTTGATTACTTCCTCACGAGTATGACGCATAAAAGTGAACCTTTCGCAAATTTTAACTCTACGCGCGTTCTGACTGCGTGTACGCTCCGACTAGACTTCTACCGCTTCTGAGTAAGCACCCAAATTGCTTCGCAAATCCGCTCTTACCTCGCAACCATAGAAGCCCATAAGCGCTGCTTCTGCACAGGTATGAATTCGTGGTGTTCGCCGCCACTTCACCTTATGCGGTTGCGCTAAGAGCAATGGTCACAGAATGAGCGGGTGGCGCCAACCTATCAAGATACATGCCACGGGTAGAAGATCAGCTTGGTTCAGAGCATTCTAGAAATGTGCATAGGGATGTGCGAGACGATGCCGACAGACGCTACCGCCGCACACCCCGTGCCTCAAATACTTCCTTCGACTACTGCCGGCCGCCCGGCGCTGTGCTACACTGCCATTGACGCAACTATTGTTCACTGGTTACCATAGGAGGATCGATGTCAGCACGCGAACGTGTAAACACAAGGCATAAATACTTCGACCTGGCGCTCCTGAATTACTTCTTATTGGTCTTCCTGCTTGCGATTCCCTTTTGGCTGTTTGGCGGCGGGAAGTTACCCCTGCCCTTCAACCTCCCCGTCAGCGCACTCGTGACCTTTGTCCCGATGATCGCTGCCGCCCTGCTTTCCTACCGCCAATCCGGCTGCACAGGCGTCAAAGCGCTCCTTGCGCGCACCTGGGATGCCCAAAGAATAAGCAACAAACGTTGGTATGCACCCGCCCTGTTATTGGCGCCGGCGAGCTATCTCTTGTCGTATGCCGTCATGCGCTGGGGTGGATGGCCGCTGCCTGCGCCGAAGATCCCGCTGCTTCTGGCGCCGCTCTTGTTTCTCCTCTTCTTTATCAACGATGCGGGTGAGGAGTTGGGATGGTCGGGCTATGCTATCGACCCATTACAAAGGCGTTGGGGCGCCGTCAAGGCCGGCTTCCTCCTGGGCGTCGTATGGGCGATCTGGCACGCGATTCCCTTTCTCCAAACCGGCAACTCGACCAGTTGGATCGTCTGGCAATCGCTCAAAACCGTCGTCATGCGCGTACTGATCGTCTGGATCTACAACAACAGCGGAAAAAGTGTCTTGGCGGCCAACCTCTACCACACCAGCGACAATCTCAGTTGGGCGTTATTTCCCAATTATAGTTCCCACTACGATCCGTTGGTTACGGGCATCATTACCAGCATCATGGCAGCTATCGCCCTCGTCAGTGACCAAATGCTGAAGAAAACGGAGAACAGTTAGCCAATCGCTTGAAGAAAATAATGAAGCAACATTGAACCTCCTCAATGACGCTCACGATCGGGTGCATGGCGCTGCAAAAAGCTTTTTGCCACAGCCTGGGCCTGTTCCGCGGCAGGACTCAACCAAAAGCCTAAATGATCCTCATGCGCCATCCAGTAGCGCTGCGCACCCGGTATCTGTTCATAGGCATAGACGCCATCAGCAAAGGGGACATCTGCGTCTTCGGCGCCATGGATAATCAAAGTTGGCGCCGTGATCTTGGCAAAAGCGAGCAAGGGCAAAGTTTGGGTTTGCGCCGCGTCATTATCGGTGCCGGGTGTGCGTTCGCTATACGGGAAAGTCGTCGTGAACATGGCCTGAAAGAATGCCCTCTTGTCCGCCGTAGTCATAATGTAGGCGACACGCTCGGCCTTTTGTTCGTCAGTGAAATAGCTGGTTTCGTCCAGGGTGCCGGCGACCACCGCTTGGGGCGCTACTGCGGCGACCAACTTCACCAATTTCTGCCCAATGGAATTCATAAAAACCGTTTGCATGACCGAGGAAGAACGCAGCGACGTCTGCGGTGCCGGCCGGCTCACACCGCTAATCGAGACCAATGCCCAGACGCGCTGTGGATAACGCGCCGCAAACGCATAGGCCACGGGGCTACCGGCGGAGGCCGCCACGACGCCAACCCGATCAATCTGGAGTTGGTCGAGGAGCGCCGCCAATAGATCCGCCTGTTCCGCCAACGTGCGACCACTCGTCAGCGGTGTACCAAGATAGCCTGGTCGCGACGGACTCAAAATCCGAAAGCCTTCGCCTTGCAACCACCTGGCGAAGAGGCGCCCCTGATCGGCGCCGCCCAGCCCAGCGTGGATCGAGAGGATGACGGGGCCTTGCGTGCCGTACAGGTCATATTGGACAGGGCCGCGCGTAGTTGTCACGGTTTGCAGATTGACCACAACGTCAGGTAATAGCACGCGGTGGTCGCCAGCCGCAAAACCCCCATCCCATAGCAGAAGCCCAAGGATAAAGCTGCCTAGCGTGCTCACAATCAGTACGGAAGCGACACGAACAATCTTCTTATAAGGATTCATTGTACTCTCTCCACATCTAAGGCAACAATAAGTGACGACCAGCGAACCAACTGGTCGCACGGCGCGCGGCTAACCAACTTGCCCAAGCGGTGACCTCGATCAGTTGTTGATCCGTCGGATAGTGTGTTCGGAACGCGGCAATGCTTGCTGCATCCACCTGATAGGCGGCCAGGGCGGTCAGCAACACCAGGCGCGCCGCGCTGCGCTCCCGTTCGGGCAGATCAACGATGGCCTCTTCCACCCAACGCCGGCTCAGCCCCGGCGCTGCGCCCTGCCACCGCTGGAGATATTGGTGCGCCAGCAGTCGCACCGACTCACTCAGCGTTGCCGGCCCGGCCTCCTCCGCGCTTTTGCTAAAGCCAGCCAACGCGCTTGCTACCACTTTGTTGGGCTGCGCCCAGGCGAGATCCGCGGGTAAGGTTGCCGCCGGCACGAATGGCAATGAAGTGCCCGCCGGCAGGGGCCGCACCATCGACTTGCTGATGGTTGCCCCCACGACGCGCCGGGTCAACCCTTTTAGTACTGTCGGCAGAGGGAGAAAAGAATCACCCAGAAAGACATTAGCCATCCGGTTGAGATAATGAAACGCAAAGACAGTTCCCAGCAGCTCAGGCGCGTCGCTGGGTGCAAAGGGGGGCGGCAGCGGTGTCGGCGGCGCCAACCGGTTGGCCCATGTCCATTGCACAAGGGCCGCCAGTTGTGGATCATGGCTGGGCGTCTCCCCACGCAAAAGCGCATCAACCACGGCATGATGGCCCGTAGCATGAAGCATGGTTGTATGTGCATCGACACAGAACGGACAGGCGTTGATTTGGGAAATCGTCGCCGCCACGACCTCTTTCTTGACCCGATCCACAGTGCCCGCCAATAGAGTTTCGCGCAAAAGGCTCCAAACCGCGGCCATAAGTTTGGGTGCGGGTGAATGCAGGAGGAAGAGCGGCCCCGGCATAAAGTCAGCTTGCAATTGTTGATACACGCGGCGCAGCAATGCTGAATCGGCCTCTGCGCTGCCTGGCTTGAGATTGGGCTTGACATACTGGATCGCCTTCATCATTTGGGCGTTTAGGGTTGCTGTCATCATGGTTTCTCCTGAGCAATATTGCGTCGTCAAAGGGTGCGATACCATTTGGCTAATTCGGCGCCAATCAAATGCGGGTTGTCCTCTTGCAGAAAATGCCGCCCTGGCCCGATATCCACCGTGGTCAGCTTCGGCAACTGTTGGCGGCACCAGGCGACCACCGGCGCAGTGATGAGGACCCCCGGTGTGGCGTGAAAGAGCAACTTGGGTAGCGGCGATTGTTGAAGTTTGTAATGGTAGCTGCTCACTGCTGCCACCACATCCGCCGGTTCACCGGCGATGGGCAACTCGTTGGGAAAACGCCAGATCGGTTTGCGGCTGGCCGGCGCGCGGAAAGGCTCCCGGTACCGGTTCATCTCAGGCTCCGTCAACGGGCGGACGACGCCGCCCGGCAAGACTTGCTCGATGAACAGATTCTGATTGACGATCAAGTCCCAGCCGACCCCCGGTGTGCGGAACGCCTGGAAGAGTGGTGCTACGTCGGCGGGGAAAAGCTCCCAACTGGGGATGGGCGCCACAATGGCCTCCATCATAGCGATCCCTTTCACGTTCTCCGCGTGGCGCATGGCGTAATGCAAGCCCAGCGCGGAGCCCCAGTCGTGGATCACTAAGGTAATCTGCTTCAGCCCTAGTGTGGCGATGAACCCTTCTACATAGTTGACATGGTCGAAGAAACGATAGTCGATCGCCGGCTTGTCTGATTTGCCAAAGCCGATCAAGTCTGGCGCAATGCACCGCCCTAGCGGGGCCAGATGCGGAATGATGTTGCGCCAGACGTAGGCGGATTCCGGGTTGCCGTGCAAAAAGAGAATGGGATCGCCTGCGCCTTCGTCAAGGTAATGCATCTTTGCGCCCTCTACTTCGAGATAGTTCGCTTTGAATGGAAAATCGGCTGCAATCGTGTGATCGGCCATGGTCACTGTTCTTGTCATGATTCTTACTCCTGTGTGTCTTTAATGGATCCTACTTGTAAGAAGCGGTTTGAAAGAGTGTCTGCTCTGCCGTAGGTGCGTGCTTGTAGCCGCACAAGTGGATGACAAACGCAAGCTTGTGCGGCTACAAGCACGCACCTACGGCCTTTTCAAACCACTTCTAAATGATTTCCGGCAACTGCCCGCACGGTGACTGTCAAAGCCCGCTGTCGTCGGTGTTGGCCCGGCGCTGACAACTGTGCCTTCGATTAGGCGGCTGGTTGATTGGCCTGGTTGAAGCTTCCCCGCGGCCAAGATGCGGCCAGCCCGAGGATGATCGCCACGCCCAGGGTCAACAGCGCTCCTTCCAGACCAGGCTTGACCGCCATGAGAAAAATGATCGCCAAAGCGATGGCGGCCCTGGTTTGGATGGAGGCCCACAAGACCGGGTCTTGTAGCCGCTGCCGGAGCGTTGGGGACAATGGCCCGCGTTCTGTGGTCACCGCCTGTACGATGGCCGCCCGGCGCGGGCGGGTGACGGCCATCGCCACCACGATCAGCAAGACGAGCGCCACGAGCGCCACGCTGATCCACGGCGCCATTCCCCAGACCGTACTCATCATGTAGACGCCGGTGGCGATGGCAAGCAGCATCGAGGGCATCCCCACCCAGCGCATGCCGGCGGCGATCGGGAGCCACTCCTGCACCTGCTCGGCCGTTGTGATGCACCGTAACTGGTAAATGCTCATCCACTCCAGGCCAAGCGCCACGAAAACCCCCAGCGCGCCCACAATGTGCAAAAACAAGGCGATTGCATAGATCGTCATACAGCTAACTCCTTTCCGCTCATGCTTCACTACCCTGAAAAATCAGGGACAGTCCTATAATAGCGGGCGGAAGGGCGCTTGTCGTCACCCGATGGGTGATGGCAGAGGGTGATGGCAGAGGGTGATTGCGGAGGGTGATGGCGGGCGACCGCTTCGTTCCAGATCGGTCAGCGCTGGGCGTCGCGGTGATCTTTTGACAAGCTCACGTAGATAGGAGTTACGCGGTTGGGAACGCCGGCATCCTGCCGGCTGGCCGCCAGAGATGGCGCGGGAACCCGCTGGGTGCCCAACTGTAACTCCTATTAGAGTAAATTGAGTTGCTTCGCCCGCTCGATAGCCTCATAGCGGCTGCGGGCGTTGAGCTTGCCATAAATATGTTTGATATGGGTTTTGACGGTATTCACGGAGACGATCAGTGCGGCGGCGATTGCGGGACCGGATAAGTCGGCGTACAACAAACGAAGAACTTCCAACTCTCGCTCGCTGAGCGGCTCAATCAGATTTTGGATTTTCGCTTTTGGATTTTGGACTTGGGATTGACCGGCGGCGCCTGTTTGCCCAGCGGCAAAGGCGCGCAGTAAGGTTTGGCCATAGGCCGCCAGTGACGGCTCTTTCACGTCCGGCAAAAGCGCGCGTAGCAGGGCCGCCAGCGGCTCCCCTTCATCTAGAAAGAGGCGCTGGTAGCCTTCCGGTTGCGCCAGGATCAGCGCCTCGCACAATGTCTGTCGGGCCTGGGCTGGCTGGCGGCGGCGAGCGTACACCAGGGCGGTTAGGATGAGAATCTCCACTTCACTGCGCCCACGTTCCTGGGCACGTGCGTCTGCCAGATACTCTGCGAACAAGGGCAACGCCCCATCAGTCTGGCCTTGCGCAATGCGCAGGCGAGCGACGATCAACTGCTCTTGTTCTTGTTGCACCCAAGGAACGTCAACCGCCGGTTGGGAGCAGGTGTCTGCCCAATGCTGGACGGCCGTCAGGTCGCCGCTGGCGAGGGCAACGCGAGCCTGCTCGGCGCGCACTTCTCTGCGCAGCAAGGGCCAGCGGGGAGATGTCCGGGCGATCAGTTCTTGCAACAGCGCTTGGACCTGCGCTGTCTCTCCGCACACCTGCTTGATCCGCGCCAGCAGCAGCGAACTATGCACCTGGAGTTCCTCATCGGCCAGGCGCCGGCCAATGGCCAGCGCTTGGGCCAGCTGTTGCTCGGCGGTTTCGAGTTGATTCCATTCCAGGCACAGCGCCGCCAACCCGATCAGCGCCCGCCCATGGTCAAAGTCGGCCCAGTGGGCGATGGTGCGCGGCGCCGCCCCGGTAATCCCATCCAGCACCTGCCGATAGAGATGGACCGCCTGATGTAGTTCTCCCCGCCGGGCGCAGACTTCGCCCAAGGTGAAGGTGGTGGAGAGCGCGGTATAGGCATCGCCAGCCGCTTCAAAGTGTATCCGCGCTTCCAGAAGCGCCTCCCGCGCAGATTTCAGCTTGCCAGCCGCCAGCCCCTCTGCCCCCACACCGAGTAGACCGAGACCCCGCCAAAACAAATCCTCCGGCGGCAGCAAATCGAGTGCCTGTCTGGCCGCAGCAAAGGCTTGCCGCAGATCGCCCTGCCACCAGGTGACCAGGGCGCGGAAGCCCAGCGCCCGCCCCAACTGCGGCTGGTTGCCCTCCGTGCGCCAACGCTCTTCGGCCAGCGCCAGGGGGCCTTGCAGCAGCGCCATCGTCGCCGGTGCGCGCTGATCCCCGGTAAAGAGGATCGCGACGGCATAGGTGAAACTGAGCATGGGGTGGGTCGCCAGCGTCTCCACGGGCAATTGTTCGAGCCAGCGGCGCAGGGTGTGATACTCATTGTTCACCACGGGTTGCCGTGCGATGGCCCGTTCGATGAGCAGCGCCGCCCGCCCGCACTCCTGGATAGCAAGGGCGCTTTCGATTGCTTCGCCCAGAAAACCATGTTGTTCATACCACTGACTCGCCCGCGCGTACAGGGCGGCCAGGCCAGCCTCGCCCAACCGCCGCCGAGCCTGGTGTTGCAGCGCCTCGGCAAAGAGGGCCTGATAGCGATACCATTGGTGCGCGCCATCCAACGGTAATAAGAACAGATTGGCCCGTTCCAGTTCGGCTAGGCGGCTGGCGCTATCGTTGCGATTGGTGACAGCATCACACAGCGAAGCAGTCAAGCGGGGGAGGAAGGTGGTCTGGAGCAGAAAGGTTTGCAACGGCGCCGGCTGAACCCGGAACACCTCTTCGATCAGGTAAGCCAAAATATGACTGTGACCGCCGCCAAAGGTGTCCAGAAAATGCTCGACGTCGGTCAGCGTTGTGCGGTTTTGCAGGGCGAGTGTCGCCAGACGCAGCCCCGTCACCCAACCTTCGGTGCGGGCGTCCAGCCGGGCGATAGCGGCTGGCGGCAGTGGCAACGATAGCGTCTGCTGCAGAAATGTCGTGGTCTCCAACAGCGAAAAGCGCAGATCGGCGGCGGTCAGTTCGTTGATCGCCAGGCGGGCGCGCAGGCGCGCCAACGGCAGGGGCGGATCGTGGCGCGTGGTCATCACCAGGTGCAAGGTCGGCGGCAGATGATCGAGCAGGAAGGTCAGGCTGGCATGAATCTGCGCATTGGTGATAACGTGATAATCCTCCAGCACCAGGACGTTACGCACCGTGTCGGCTTGGGGTAAGGCGGCCAGTTCATTGAGAAAGAGGGTGAGCAGCGTCTCAAAACTGGGCGGCTGCCGTGTGTGCAACTGCGCCAGTGCAGCCGCACCTAGGTCAGCGCCAAAGCGACGGCAGGCCGTCAAGCAATAGCGCCAGAAGCGCACAGGATCATTATCACCCGCATCGAGCGCCAGCCAGGCCACTTTGGCAGGATGAAGGGGGGCTTCCTCTGCTTCATCCTTCATCCTGCCGCCCTCATCCTTTTGTTTGACCCATTGGCTCACAAGCGTGGTTTTGCCGAAACCGGCGGGGGCGGAGAGCAAGGTGAGTTTGCGTTCCAACCCTGCATCGAGACGGGCCAGCAGCGCTGCGCGCTCTACCAGAAGGCGATTCAGACGTGGTGGAAGCAGTTTGGTCTGTAGCAGATCATGAATACCCACTGCTTGCGACTGATCCATTTTTGCGCGTTGCTCCTCTTTTCTCCGCTGACGCGCCATCATTCTACGCAGTTTTGTCAATGCCCTTCGGCAACCTGTTGCCGAGGTTGTTCTTCAGCAAAGAGTATATGGCCTAGGAGCAGCGCTGTCAATTCCGCCCATAGAGAAGGGTGTATTTCAGATAGGGCGCCTACCGGAGCGCCGTGGAAAGGCAGTGGTTACTGAAAGTGGGTCATAGCCCGTTTATACCCGTTTTTTGTGTCCCGCTCTAGAGTAAATTGGCGAAGCTACGGTACGGTGGGAGCGATTGGCGGGGAGAGTAGGAATGTTGCCCGCGCAAGAACAGGAGTACGGCCCATGAAGCTTCAACGTTATCGCTGCGGCCTCGTGGTCATTGGGTGGTTGCTCTTCCGGCTACCGTAAGGTTTATGGCAGTGACAAAACAATCGTCAGTACGCACAAACAGCACGAGTGATAAGGTTACGGCGCCCACAGCGGACAGTCCATGTCCGCTGCTCGTCACGAAGCTGTACATACCGGCTGCCTACGCCAATCAGACGCTACGGCCACGCTTGCTGGCGCAGTTGAATGCCGGCCTGCGGGGGAACCTGGTGATAATCTCCGCCCCCGCCGGCTTTGGCAAAACCACCTTGCTGGCGCAGTGGCATGCCCAGGCCGACGCCGCGGCGTTCCCGCACCGGATGGCTTGGGTAACGGTGGACGCCGGCGACAACGACGTGCACCAATTCTGGCGCTATGTTGTCGCCGCCCTACAACGGGAACAACCGGGCGTGGGCGCCGCTACGCAAGCCTTGTTGGCGGCCAACCAAACGCCGCTGGAAACCGTGCTGACGACTTTGCTCAATGAACTGCTTGCCGCTCCAGCCGACTATATCCTCGTGCTGGATGATTATCATCTGATCGAGGCGCCGGCGGTGCATGAGTCGCTCGCTTTTCTGCTTGACCATCTGCCGGATAACCTGCACCTGGTGATCCTGGGGCGCAGCGACCCGCCCTTGCCGTTGGCGCGGCTACGGCTCGCCGGCGCGTTGACCGAAGTGCGCGCGGCGGATTTGCAATTTACCGACGCAGAAACCACGGCTTTTCTCAACCAGACGATGGACTTAGAGCTGGCGCCGGCGGAGATTACGGCGTTGGCCGCCCGCACCGAAGGCTGGATCACCGGGCTACAAGCGGCGGCGCTCTCCCTGCAAGGACACCCTGATCCGGCGGCGGCGATCCGGGCCTTTAGCGGCGCCCATCGTTATATCCTCGACTACCTGGTTGAGGAAGTCCTCCAGCAACAGCCGCCGGTGCGCCAGACCTTTCTGCTCCACACGGCGATCCTCAACCGACTCTCCGGCCCGTTATGTGATGCGGTCATGGGGTGGGCGGCGCCAACCCTAGATGCGCCGCCGGCGCCCAAAAGTCAGACGATCCTGGCAGCGTTGGAGAGCGCTAATCTCTTTATCACCCCGTTGGATGCCACCCGCACCTGGTATCGCTATCATCCGCTCTTTGCTGACCTCTTGCGCAAACGGCTCTATGAAACCCAGCCGGCGCTGGCGCCAACGTTGCACCAGCGGGCTGCCGCCTGGTATGAAGCCCAGGCGTTGTGTGATGAGGCGGTAGCTCATGCGCTGGCCGCGCACGATCTGCCTCATGCCGCCCGGCTGATTGGCCCCATCGCGCCGACATTGATCATGCGGGGGGAACTCCCAAAATTACGGCGCTGGTTGCAGGCGCTGCCGACCAGCCTGTTGCATACCGATCCCGAACTGGCGCTGGCTGCCGCCTGGCTGGCCCTGTTGTCAGGCGCGGTCGCTGATCTCGCCCCTCATCTCCACGCCGTCGAACAGGGTCTGGCGCAGCTCACCGCTGCCGGTGAGCGTGAAACCATGCAAGCGCGCAGTCAGGCTATTCGCGCCCTACACGCCGCGCTGCAAGGCGATGCGGCGATTGGGCGCGCCCTGGCCCAGCAGGCGCAGACAAAGTTACCCAGCCACTATCCGCTGGCGCGTAGCTTGCTCGCCTTTGCCGAGGGCGTGGTCGAGCAAACCCAGGGCAACCTGACGACGGCCAGGCGGGCCTTTGTCGAGGCGCAGGCCCAGAGCGAAGCCGGCAACAACCTCCTGGTTGCCCTTTTGGCCAACCGCTATCTGGTCAATTTAGAGATCGCGGCGGGGCAACTGCGGCAGGCCGCAACCCTGGCCCAGGCCGCCCTAGCCCTGAACGCACAAGAGCAGGCTGTCGGCGCCCCGCGTTTGCCCGTGGCCGGCGCTGCCCATGTTGGGCTGGGGAAGGTATTGTTCGAGTGGAATGATCTGGCCGCGGCACGGCGGCACCTGGAACAGGGCGTGCAATGGGCGGGCGATGAGGGGGGCATCGGGGTGGCCTGTGAAGGCTATCTTCTGTTGGCCGATCTGCACCAGGCGCAAGGGGATGTAGCGGCGGCCTGGCGCGCCCTATGGACGGCGGAACAGCACTTCCAACATTCGCCGCACCCCGCTGCCGGCGTGAAAATAGCCTTTTTTCGGGCGCGTCTTGCCTTGGCGCAGGGTGATAACGCCCCGTTCCGCCAGTGGCTGGTCGCCGCCCAACTCACGGTAGCGGATGCGGTGACGCCTGCCAACCTCACGCTCTATCTCACCTTTGCCCGTTGGTTACTAGCCGAACAACAATTGACCCAAGCCCATACCCTGTTGGCCCGGCTGGCGCACTACGCCGCCGATGCTGGTTGGTGCGGTGATCTCATCGCCATTCAGGTGTTACAGGCGCTCGCCTGGCAGCGCCAGGGTGAGATGGAAGAAGCGCTCATCACGCTCCGGCAGGCGTTAACCGCGGCCGCGCCGGAAGGCTATGTACGCACCTTTGTCCAGGAAGGAGACGCCATGTACAGGTTGCTGGCGGCTGGCGGCTTACAGTATGCAGAGGCGGCGCCGTCCTTGTTTGCCTACGTGAACCGCTTATTGGCGGCCTTTGATCCTGCACCGAATACACCGGAAGCGCAAGCGATAGCCGCCGCTAACGGCGATACCGCAACAGCGATTCTCGATCTGGTGGAACCGTTGAGCGAACGGGAGATTCAAGTGCTGCATCTGCTGGCCAACGGCGCCACCAACCAGGTGATCGCCGAGGAATTGGTCATTGCCTTGACAACGGCTAAAAAGCATGTGAGCAACATCATCGGCAAGCTGGGCGTCGCCAATCGCACCCAAGCCGTCGCGCGGGCGCGCGCTTTGGGCTTGCTCACCTGAAGCGGCGATCCACCGATCAGGAGCGGCGCCTCCCAATAATACTCCCCTCGCTACTCCCTTTGACCACTGACAGCCGCGCCCACGCCTGCCATAATGACCTTCACCAAGGGCGTAACCCGATTGGGGCGACCAAGTAGAAAGGGAGCAGACAAGGATGACCGCTTCGCCGGAATATTATGAAATTCGCATTCGTGGTCAATTGGACAGTAGCTGGAGCGCCTGGTTTGGTGGACTCACCGTAACGCCGCTGGCGAATGGGGAGACGTTAATCACGGGCGCGCTACCCGACCAGGCCGCCTTACATGGCATTTTGGCCAAGCTACGCGATTTGAACTTGCCGATCCTCGCCGTCATCCGTGTGCCAGGTGGCGCGCCGCCAGCGACAGGTTCAACCTAAATTTTTCCTGCCGCCAGCTTAGCGATACGAAAGGAACAACGATGAACGAGCGGATACAACAAACAAACAAGCAGGGGTGGCGTCTTTTCCTGGCGCTGGTGATGGTAGGACTGTTCAGTATAGGGCCAGTCCAGCCTGTCTACGCGGCCGATTTTCGCAGCGGCGACACCATAGTAATTGGCGCCGATGAAGTGGTTGACGATGATCTCTTTGTCTCCGGTCAAACGGTGATTGTCGATGGCGTGGTGACCGGTAACCTTTTTGCCGCAGGTGGAACGGTGGCGGTCA
The DNA here is from genome assembly GCA_021405325.1 of Caldilinea sp. CFX5. The sequence continues at coordinate 173,243 of QWII01000037.1, forward strand.
ATGGTTCTGTCAACGGCAGTCTCTTTATCACCGGCCAGTCATTGGCGGTCAATGGGGTAGTGGATGGCAGTGTCTATGCCGCCGGCTATGCCCTCACGCTCGGCCCAGCAGCGGCCATTGCGCGGAATCTCTACTTTGGCGGTTTTAGTCTGACCACGGCGTCGGCTAGCCGGATTGGCCGCAGCCTGTATGGCGGTGGTTATCAACTGCTCCTCAACGGTGCGGTGACGAACGATGTCAATGTCGGCGCCAGTGCGCTGGAATTGAATGGCAGCGTCGGCGGCGATGTGCGGGGCACGGTCGGCAACCCGGAAGAGCCTACGCCGACCATTTTCATGCCCTCCTTCACCGGCTCCGTGACCGCTGTGCCGCCAGGGTTGCGTGTTAGCGAGGATGCCCAGGTGGCGGGGGATGTGGCGGTCACGATGGCTGCGGTTTCACCGGCGGACGTTGCGCCTTTCTATTCGCCGGCAAACGCGCGCACGCGCTGGCTCATCGGCGAATTTATCACCCTGTTGCTCATTGGCGCCTTGCTGCTCTGGCTACGCCCAACCTGGCTGCGCCGCACCAGCACGGCGGCCGAACAGTGGTTGCCCAGCATGGGGCGGGGCTTACTAACCCTCTTCGCCGCCGTCATCCTGATTCCGGTGGCGTTGGCGCTGATCATCCTGCTGGCCCTCGCCGGCGGCTGGCTAACCTTCGGCCAACTGGCCGCGCCGATTCTGGGCGTGGGCCTGGCCGCCCTGGTGCTGGCCATTGCCCTCTTGCTCTTTGTCGCCGGCCTGCTGAGCAAGATCATTGTCGCCTATCTCGGCGGCCGGCTGCTGTTGCGGCGGTCGCTGACGGCGTCACGTTCCGGCCTGGATTTCGTCGCCCTGGCCGTGGGTCTGGTGATCTACATGGTGCTGCGGGCGCTGCCCTTTGGCATCGGCTGGGTGATCGGCCTGCTTGTGACGTTGCTTGGCCTCGGTGCGATCTGGGTCATGTGGCGCCGCATCCCACGACCACGTACCGTAACCGTCGTGACCACACGCGAGCGCAGCCGGGAAGTGCCGGTGTAGCGATGCACCGTGCACAGGCTGGAAAGAAAAGTAACCGTGCAAACGGCAGCAACGCCCCAAGCAGGGGCATAACGAAGGAGAACGATTATGCGTGAACAACATGATAAACAACCCAGACACACCAGCGCCGGCCAAAGGGGCGTCTGGATGGCGATTGGAATTGCGATTGGGATTGCGATTGGCGTGGTGGTGCTGAACAATGTGGGGATCGGCATTGCGATTGGCCTGATCTTCGGCATTGCCATTGACGCCATCAGGCGGCAGGAGCGCCAAAAGATGGAGCGGAACGGTGAACAAGCCGGCTCAGACTCATGACTTCGCCCATCTGGAGAACTGATGGTACGCAGCTTCTCCTGGGAACGCCGGCATCCTGCCGGCCCGCCGCCAGGGATGGCGGCGCTCCCAAATCGATACTTAATGATTGCGAAAAAGGAGTTGACGATGGCTGAAACTTATTTCACGGAACAAACGCACCGCACCCCTGTGCAACACCCACACCGGTTGAGCCAGCTTGCGGCATGGGGGGCGCTGGGGCAAGTGCTGCTGCTGGCGAGCGCCTGGCTGTTGCCTCTGGCCTCCGAGTATACGCTGATCGGCGACAACATCAGCGAACTGGTGCTGGGTCGTTACGGCTTTGTCCAGACGCTGGCCTTTCTCCTCTCCGGGCTGGGGACGCTGGGCCTGGCCTACGCCATTCGCCAGCTTACGCAGGGCGCGTGGGGATCAGCCGTCGGCTCACTGTTGATTGGCCTCTATGGGCTGGGGGCGATTCTCGTGGCGATTTTTCCCACCGATCGCATTGATATGCCAGCCGATCTGTTGGCGCTGTCCACGACCGGCCTGATCCATAGCCTTGTCGCCCTGGTCAGCTTTGTCTGCGTGACCATCGGCATGTTTGTCCTCGCGTGGACCTTCAGCAAGGACGCCCGTTGGCGCTCACTCCTGCCCTGGGCGGGGATCTTGCCGGGGGCGGCGCTGGCGCTGCTGATCGTGTCGGGCCAAGGGCCATGGGTCGGGATCATGCAGCGGGCGCTCGTCACCGTGATTGCCGGCTGGCTCATCCTGGTGGCGATCCGCATTCGGTCGCTGGCCACTGCGGGGGCGGGTGACTGATCGCCGATGCTTGCTATCAACCAGTTTTTATCACGACCCAAGGAGGTTACGATGCGATTTACAAACCTGTGGTTTATGCTGCTGGTGGTGTTGGCGGGGGCCTGTACGCCAATTACGGCGGCCGCGCCCACCAACACCACCACGCAGACGACCGTGGCAGCCCCCCAACCGGCCACTGCCACCCTGGTCTTTACCAATGTGCGGCTCTTTGATGGCGAAGCGGTGACGCCGGCGACCACGGTGGTCGTCGCGGACGGCTTGATTAGCGCCGTCGGCAATGACGTGGCGACGCCGGCCGACGCCCAGGTGATCGACGGCGCCGGCAAAACCCTGCTGCCGGGGCTGATCGACGCCCATACCCATGTCTTTGACGAGGGCGCGCTGCGCCAGGCGCTGATCTTTGGCGTCACCACCGAGCTGGACATGGGCATGGATGCGCAACTGGCCACCCAATTGCGCCAGGAACAGCGCGAAACCGGGGCTGTGGATCGGGCTGATCTCTTCTCGGCGGGGACGGTAGCGACGGCGCCGGGTGGTCACGGCACCCAGTTTGGGCTGGACATTCCCACGCTGACCAGCCCGCAAGAGGCCGATGACTTTGTGGCGGCGCGCGTGGCCGAAGGCTCGGACTACCTCAAAATTATTCTGGAAGATGGCTCGGCCTGGGGCACGCCCCTGCCAAGCCTGGACCAGGACACCGTCGCCGCGCTCGTCCAGGCTGCCCATGACCAGGGTTTGCTCGCCTTGACTCATATCCAGACGCTGGCGACCGCCAAAGCGGCGCTGACCGCCGGCTCCGATGGGCTGGCCCATATCTTTGTCGATACCACGCCGGACGAAGCGTTTGTGGAAAATGCCGTCGCCAGCGATCTCTTTGTCGTGTCAACCCTGGCGGTCTTTCAGAGCATTGGCGGCGAACCGGTCGACACCACGGTGGTGGAGGACCCCTATCTCGCCCCCTACCTCACCCCCGATGCGGTGCAATCCCTGCGCAGTCCGACCGCCGGTTTGAGCGGGTTAAGTCTGGCAACCGGCAAAGAATCAGTGCGCCAGCTCTTTGCAGCGGGCGTGCCGATCCTGGCCGGCACCGATGCACCGACCGCCGGCACCGCACACGGGGCCAGTTTGCATCGCGAACTGGTGTTGCTGACCGCGGCGGGTCTCTCCCCGCTGGAAGCGCTGCGGGCAGCCACCGCCGTTACTGCCGACACCTTTGGGCTGGCGGACCGCGGTCGCGTTGCCCCTGGTCTACGCGCCGATCTGTTGCTGGTCAACGGCGACCCGACCACCACCATCACCGCCACGCGTGACATTGTCGGCGTCTGGAAATTGGGGGTGGCGGCAGATCGAGAAAGCTATCTGGCTGCGCTCGAAGCGCAACGGGCTGCGGTAGCCGAGCAGCAGGCCGCGTTTGCCGCCCAACCGGTGGCGCCGGTCAGCGACTTTGAAGACGACAGCCTGACAACCGGCTTTGGCGCGGGCTGGTCGGAGTTTACCGATCAACTGGTGGGCGGCGCTTCAACTGCTGAATTGACGGTAGTCGAGGGCGGCGCCGCTGACACCGGCCACTCACTCTTGATTACAGGCACGGTCAGCGATACGTTGCCCTATGCCTGGGCCGGCGCTATGTTCGCCCCCGGCGCGCAGATCTTTGCCCCCTTTGATCTGTCGAGTAAGCCAAGCTTGCACTTCTGGGCCAAAGGCGAAGGCGGCCCCTATCGTGTGCAACTCAGTTGCACCGGGGTGGGACAGATGCTGCCGGAACAGCCCTTGCCGCTGACGGCGGACTGGCAAGAATTCACGCTTGATCTCACCACCTTTGCCGGCTGTGACCTGACCCAGGTACGGGCGGTGATCTTCTCCACCGGCCCTGCGCCCGGCCCCTTCGCCTTCCAATTGGACGAGGTCACGTTACAGTGATGGCTTGTACGTGAATGTTTGTGACGAAACGAAAGGAATCAGAACGATGAACCACAAACGACATCAAACAGCAACGCGCTACCTATGGGCAGCCATCGTGGTCGCGCTGTTGGCGCTGTCAGGATGCACAATCACGCTGCCGCCACCCGGCACACCGGTAGCAACCCCAAGCAACGCAAGTGATCCGCTGGCGAACACAAGCTGGCAGCTAACCTCTTTTGGTGCTACCGATACAGAGACGCCGGTGGTGGCGGATAGCACGGTCACGTTAGCGTTTAGCGCGGGCGGTCAGGCGGGTGGCAACGCCGGTTGCAATACCTATGGCGGCAGCTACCAGGTGCAAGGCGACTCGCTCAGCTTTGGCGAGTTGACGCGTACGTTGATGGCCTGTGCAGACGAGGCGATCATGCAGCAAGAGGAGCAGTATATGCAAGCGCTGCAATCAGCAAGTCGCTTTGACGTGACCGCTGACCACCTGACGATCTGGTATGACGAGGGCGGCAGCCAACTCAATTTTGCGCCCTTGGCGGCGAGTGCTTCGGAACCGTCGTCTGCCGGAGCGCCCCCTGTTGGCGGTGGTGACCAGATGGCTGAACGGGTTGAATTTGAACCAGGTGCAACGATGGTCACCCTGAGCGGCACGTTGGCCGCCGGCGGCGAAATGCACTATGCCCTGGCCGCCAGCGCCGGTCAGACGGTGACGGTAGCGGCTGTAGGCGAGGCTGCGCCGGTCAACTTTACGGTTTATGGCCCCAGCGGCGCCACCTGGTCCGGCGAAGCGCAAGCCGACGCTGACAACCGTGTGGCGACACAATTTACTGCGCCAGAGACTGGCGATTACCTGGTAACGCTCACCGCACCGGCCGATGGAACGGAGACAGCATATGAAGTCACGTTTACCGTCGATCCAAGCGCCGTTACGCGAATTGGGTTTCCGGCCGGCGAGACAACCGTGGAGCGCAGTGGTGCGCTGCCGGCCGGCGCGGCCAGCCGACAGTTTCTGCTCTCCGGCAATGCCGGTTGGACGCTGACCGTCGACGCTACGAGCGACGCTGTGCCGTTGAGCATGACCATCGAAGATCCCGCCGGCTTTGCCATGATTCCGGAGATGCGGGAGGTTGAAGGTGGCTACGCGATTGGTGCACAGTATCCACTGCCCGAGCCAGGCTACTATCTGGTGACGCTGAACAAAGCGGACCAGACGCCCAGCACCATGTACACCGTCACCTTCACGCTGGATGACGGGAGCTAAAGCGTGGTTGGCGCCTGGACGCCCTTGCTGCTAAAAGTGCTGGGCACACTCTATCTGCTCGAAGCGCCGCTGCTGTTATGGATGCGGCTGCTCGTTTTGATGTTTGTGCCCAGCAAAAGTGACTGGACGGATCTGTTTCATGGCTTCCAGTACCGCACCTGGGGTGTGGTGCTGGCGCTGGCGGCTGCACTCTTCTTTGCCGGCGGTGTAGCCTGCTGGGTAATCGGCGTGCGCCTGGGGCGCAACCGCCCCAACGCTGCACGCTCCTGGCGCTATCTGATGGGCTGGCTTGTTCTGCTGCATCTGGGCTGGTTGAGCTGGGTCTTTCTCACGAATGATCGCTTTCTGGTGGGGCATCTCCTGCAAGCCGTGGCAGTGTTTGCGTTTGCGGGGTATGCCTGGTGGAGAACAAAATGAACGGAAAGACATGGATCACACTGCTGCTATCGGCCATCGGCGGGGCGGTCATTTGGGCCTTAGCGCCCTGGCTGGCGGGGGTGCGCGAACCGTGGGACGCCGCCGGGCTGTACTACCCGGCGGCGCTCCTGGTGGTGGGGCTGATTGTGGGCCTGCTGGCGCCCCGTCCGCTGTGGGCGCATTATGTGGGCGGCCTGCTTGGTCAACTGGGCTATCTTCTCTTGATGATTGGCGCAGACCCGTTGTTAGTGGTGGGCCTGCTCTTTATGCTGGGCTATACGCTGATTTTGCTGCTGGGCGCAGCGCTGGCTGCCTGGCAGCGGAAAGGCGTGCGGCTCCCCTGACGCCCCAAGGCATGGTGAGCGCGCAATGGCAAAAAGGAGAAGACGATGAAGATCAAAATCTGGCGCTTTATGACTCTGCTGTTTACCGCACTCAGTATGGCGATGGCGTTTGGCGGTCACCTGTTGCAGCAGCGGAGCGAACCACAGGAATAAGGAGAATCAACGATGAAACATCACAAAGTACGTGTCGCGGTCAACGGCTACGGCGTCATCGGCAAACGTATTGCTGATGCAGTTGCTGTGCAAGGGGACATGGAGGTAATGGGGGTGGCGGATGTGGTCACTGACTGGCGCATCAAGGTGGCCGGTGAAAAGGGCTACCCAATCTATGCCGCTACCCCGCAGGCGCTGGCGGAGATGCGAGCTGCCGGGATTCCGGTGGCCGGCAACCTGGCGGAGTTGCTTGACAAAGTCGATCTTGTTGCCGATGCTACGCCCAAGAAGATTGCCGCGAAAAACCTGGACCTCTATCAGGTCGCCGGCGTGAAAGCGGTCTTCCAGGGAGGTGAGCAGCACGAATTGACCGGCCACTCCTTTGTGGCCCAGGCCAACTACGCCACCGCCCTCGGGCGCAACGTCACGCGCGTGGTTTCCTGCAACACGACCAGCATTGTGCGTACGCTTGGCGCCTTGAAGAGTGCCGGCTTACTCCGCAAAGCACGCGGGGTCTTAGTGCGCCGGGCGACCGACCCGTGGGAATCCGACCACAGCGGGGTGATGAACACCGTCGTCCCGGAAAAGACGATTCCCTCGCATCAAGGGCCGGATGCGCAGACCGTCGATCCCGATTTGGATGTCGTGACCATCGCACTGGTGGCGGCGCATACCACTAGCCATTTGCATGCCTGGAGTGTAGAGCTTACGCGTCCGGCCAGCCGCGAAGAAGTGTTGGCGGCCTTTCGGGCGGCGCCGCGCATTGCGTTTCTGCAGATGGGAGATGGCCTGGTCGCCCTCAATAGCACGGTGGAATTGATGTCCGACCTGGGCCGCCCGCGCGGTGATATGTGGGAAGTCGGTCTCTGGGCTGATGGCCTGACCGTGGTGGGCAACGAACTCTTCTACAACTACCAGGTCTACAATCAAGCCATCGTGGTGCCGGAGACCATCGACGCTATCCGTGCGCTGACTGGAAGCGAAGCAGATGCCGCCACCTCGATGCAAAAAACGGACGCCGCGTTAGGGGTGATGCGCGAGTTTGTACCCGTCCGCAACTGGGCGCCGAAAGAAGTGTAATGATGCGACAAACAATGCATCGATCGTCGAACGATGCAACCGCTGCGCAGGCGGACTGGCGGCAACATTGGCTGGGTTGGCTCATTGTCGATCGGCGGGCTGGCGGCGCTGATCGTTTCTGTGCTGGTCGAGACGCCGGTTGACCCGCCACCAGAAAGTCTGGCGCATCCTGAAGCGGAAAAAGTGTACCAACGGTAGCATCGCTATTTATGGAAAGGAGAAAAGAGAGATGACGCTCGCACAGTTCTATCGTATCAGCGGCGTTGGTATGCTCATCGGCGCCATCGCCTTCGTGGTCCACCTTGTATTACGATCACTGGTCACGGCCGGTGTGGATCCCGCCACTGTTGCGCAGCAAGGCGCTTGGGCGCCGATCAACGTCCTTGGCGTCGCAGGGGCCGCGCTGGTCCTCCTGGGACTGCCTATGCTATATGCGAAGATGGCTGATCGTACCGGCTGGCTTGGCTTGCTCGGTATTGTGCTGATCGCGTTTGCCTGGATGTTTTTCGGTCTGTTCCTGAGTCTCTACAGTGTGTTGGTGGCGCCGTGGTTGGCCAATGAAGCCCCCGCGCTTGCCGCGGCCCCCCTCCCGGCGGGGATCCTCATTGCCTACATCACGGCGCTGGTGGTCGAAGTGATCGGGAGTGTGCTGCTCGCGATCCCGTTCATTCGGGGACGTGTGCAGCCCCGTTGGGTCGGCTACCTGCTGCCCGGCGCGGCGATCCTGACGGTGGTTGGGAACCTGATCGCGCCAAGCGGCCCGGCCAGCAACCTGGCTATCAACCTGCTTTCTAACCTGGGTCCCATGTTGTTCATGGGTACGCTCGCCTGTCTCGGCTACTGGCTCTGGTCGGAGGACGCGTCAGCCAGGCAAGCCGAGCGGAGGGATACACGAGAAAGGGTCGCCGAAAGTCTGTGAGACCGGTTCGGCTCGTCTCGCACAAGCGGCGGAAGGCTATGGGAAGGATGATAACTCGCATGGCAACAGAGGTCGCGCATAAGCGCTGGTGGCAGATCTTCGAGGTGGTCTTTGGCCTTCCTTTCCTGGTTGCCATCGCTCTGCAACTGGTGGCGCCGCTCGCGTTCTCGCGTGGGGTGGTCACGCCAGCCATTATCACGGGCGCACTCCTCATCATCGTGGGCGCAGCTCTCGTCGTCCTTGCGCGGCGAGCGTTGGCGCAGCAGGGCCAGCCGACTGACCCAGGATTGCCGACCAGCAAGCTCGTCACCACAGGGGTTTTCTCTGTTTCCCGCAATCCCCTCTATCTCGGTGGTGTTTGCCTTCTGGTAGGGATTGCGCTGGCCCTCAATCTGCCCTGGGTGTTGGTGCTGCTTCTGCCGGCCATCGTCGCCTGCCACTACGTGCTCATCGTGCCGGAAGAGCGGTATCTCGCCGCCAGCTTTGGTGAGGAGTACCATCGATATACGGCCACTGTTCAGCGCTGGTTTGGTCGTACACGAATTGCACGCGAACGTTAGATCTATCTGGGTGGAGGCAAGCGCATGTCTAACAGCGGCGAACATCGACAAGTGAAGAAAAGGAGTCCAATTATGCCTACAAATAAACTTCAGCAAGATGAGAATGCAATCCATCGTACGATGACGGCGCCCGTGTCTGTCAAGCGCGCCTTTGCCGTTTTCACGGAAGCGTTGGCGAACTGGTGGCCGGCTGAGTATACATGGGCCGGCGATGTATTGGAAACCATCGCTATCGAGCCGGGTGAAGGCGGCCATTGCTTCGAGCGTGGCCCTTACGGCTTTCGCTGTGACTGGGGCCGAGTGCTGATCTGGGAGCCGCCGCAGCGGCTGGTGTTTACCTGGCAGATTAGCCCGAAGCGAGAGCCACTGCCAAATCCGGCTAAATCCAGTGAGATTGAGGTTCGCTTTGAACCTGAGGGATCGGCATCCACACGAGTGGAGTTTGAACATCGCCACTTTGCCCGTTACGGCGAGGATGGCGCTGCGTATCGGGCCATGCTAGGCACACCGCAAGGTTGGCCGTACATCCTCGATCGATATATTGCATACTGTGCATGTGGGGAAGGATAGGCGTCCAAAAGAGCCTGTTTGGGCTGCCCATGCTTGTGCCGATCACACCAGGAACGGTGCCGCTGCCCTGGGGTGATTGTCGCCACGCTGCTCTTGGCCCTGCTCGTGCGCGCCCTCTTGCAGATCGGCGGGCTGGCGGCGCTGATCGTTTCTGTGCTGGTCGAAACGCCGGTTGACCCGCTACCGGAGAGCCAGGGCCATCCTGAAGCAGAGAAAGTGTATCAACGGTAGCGGTGCGCATCTGCTAGGCCGCTAAATGCGCACCTTGGGCATGATTTCGCAAAATGAAATGGCCCTCAAGCGTCCGTTGATGATGGCTAGTTTGGCAGAAAAGAAGATGAGGCCTGAAGATGAGACCGCTTGAAACGCTGTTAATCGTAACCAACTTGCTAACTTTCTTCGTCTTGGCCCTGCCGCTGTCCAGCGCCCTGCGCTGGCTGCGGTATGTGGCGCTCCTCGCGCTGTTGATCGCCGGTGCGCAGGTGCTGGTCGAAGGCCCGCGCTGGCAGATGGTTCCCGCCTACGCCTTGACGATCATCTTCTTCTTGCTTTGGCTGCTCGGCAGCGTGATCCCGGGTGGCCTTCCTGTCAATCGCCTTGCCGCGCTTCTGGGCGTTATCGTGGGCGTGCTTGTACTCGGCATCGCCGTCGCCTTGCCGATGCTGGCGCCCGTGTTCCACTTTCCGACACCCACAGGGCCATACGCCATCGGCACACTGACCCACCACTGGGTCGATAGGTCGCGCGCTGAGGACTTTGGCCTGATCCAAGTCCATCGTGAATTGATGGTGCAGATCTGGTATCCCGCCCAGAACGCGCCAGCGGCGCCGCGCGCGCCTTACGTGGAGCAGCCGGCGGGGCTGGTCACGTTAGCGCGCCTTGCACGCTTGCCAGGCTTCATTTTCAACCATTTCCGGTATGTCACCACCAACGCCATCCCGTCAGCGCCCGTGGCAGACGATGAACCCCGCTATCCCGTGCTGATCTTTATGTCCGGGCGCGGCGGCTACCGCCAGTCGAACACCGCCCAAATTGAGGAGCTGGTCTCGCACGGCTACGTTGTTGCGGCGATTGATCAGCCGTACGCCTCCTCAGGCGTCGTCTTCCCGGACGGGCGCCTCGTCACCATGGACCCTCGCATGTTTGATCCGGCGCGGCCGGGGCATCCTCCCTTCTTCGATCGGGTGGCTGTCTTCCCTTACCTGGCGCAGGATGTCAGCTTCACGCTGGATCAACTCGCCGCCTTGAACCAGGCGGATCCCAATGGCATCCTGACCGGGCGCCTGGACCTGCAGCGTGTGGGCGTCTTCGGCGTGTCGCTGGGCGGGATCGCGACCGGCGAAGCCTGCCGGCTGGAGCCGCGCGTGCGAGCCTGCCTGGTGCTGGATGCGGCGATGCCGGTCGACGTGGTCCAGTCGGGTTTGCAGCAGCCCGTCATGTGGCTCAGCCGGGAAGCCCAGTGGATGCAGCTGGAAGGCTGGAAACAGGCAGACATCGACGAAACGCAGACATCGATGCGGACGGTGTATGAGAGCCTGCTCGGCGATGGCTATCTCGTGCTGGTGCCCGGCATGTTCCACGTCAACTTTTCCGATGCGCCTTACTTCTCCCCCGTCGGGTCACAGGTTAGTTTTACCGGTCCCATCGACGGTCAACGGGGCCTTGCCATCGTCAAAGCCTATTCGCTGGCCTTCTTTGACAAGGAACTCAAGGGCCAGCCAGCGCCCCTGTTGAATGGGCCGTCGAGCCAGTTTCCTGAAGTCATTTTCTCTGCAAAAACTAGATGAACGGCACACTTGAACACGCCGCTGGCCGCGTTTATGCACAGAAAGGAGTGCGCTGATGAGACAAGTAACGCATACCCAGTTGAAGAGGGCAACCGCTGCACCGACGGACTGGCGGCAACACTGGCCGGGTTGGGTCATCTACGGAGCCGGCGCCTGGTCGCTGCTCTACGGGCTGCTGGGGCTGTACTGGGCGCTGGGCGGGGCGGGTTTTCCCTTTGGCCCGGCGAACGATCGTTCCGCCCGCCTTTCGATCCTCGCCAATGTACAGGCGGCCAGCGCCGCGCCGGTGATTGCGGTGTTGGGTCTCCTCGGCGGCGTGGTTGCCTGGCTCATGCTGCGCAATTGGGGCGCAGGTCTTTGGCGGTGGTTATTGCTCGGCTTTGCCTGGCTGCTGGCGGTGACGCTGGCGCTGCTCATCCCTGATTATCGGGTGCTGGTGGCAGCGGCTTATGCGCCGATCTTTCTGGTGGGCGCGCCCTTTGGCTGGCCGCCCGTCAGTTTCCTCAACGCTGTGCCCTGGCCGGTGATCAACCAGTTTCTCTGCATCCTCGGCGGCTGCCTCTGGGGTGGGGCGGCGCGGGTCTATCAACGCACCAGCCAGGGGGCCTGCGCCTACTGCGGCCGCGCCGAACGAACGCCGAATAATTGGACAACCCCCACGGCAGCGGCGCGCTGGGGTAAGTGGGCCACCTCCATTGCCGTCCTCATTCCCGTGCTCTATGCCGCCACCCGCTGGGCGTGGGCTTTGGGCATTCCGCTGGGCGTCTCGCCGGAATTTTTACAGGCTGGGCAAGAAGAGGGGATGTGGTTGGCCGGTGCGGCGCTGGGAACGGTGGCGGTCGGTGGGGCACTGCTCACACTAGGGTTGATCCAGCCGTGGGGCGAACGCTTCCCCCGGTGGTGGCCCTGGCTGGGCGGCAAGCGGGTGCCCATCGCCCTGGCCGTCATCCCGGCGTCCTTCGTGGCCATTCTTGTCACTACAGCCGGCCTGATGTTTGTCCGCTTGGTGATCGCCGGCAACGTCGGCGTGGTCGTCCCTGCGCTGGACATCAACCTGGGCGAGAATTGGGCGACGCTGGCGCCGGAACTGCTGTGGCCGCTCTGGGGTGTGGCGCTGGGTGCGGCAACGCTGGCTTATTATTACCGGAGACGCGGGCGCTGTCCGCATTGTGGGCGTGGGTCATGAACAATCTTGTACGATCAGTAGAGGAGGGAATCATGTGGTTAAAAATTGTACGCTTTCTGAGCCTTTTCTTGGTGGCGCTGGGGCTGGCGCCGGGCATGGCCCATGCCCTGGAATTGCCCAACAAAATCAACTTGCCGGCAGAGGAATATCTGACCGTGCAGCAGATTTATCGCGGCTGGGCGTTGCTGGGTATCGTTGAAGTGGCGGCGCTGTTAGCAACGCTGGCCTTAACGCTCATGACGCGCAAGCAAAAGGGCGTTTTTGCCTGGTCGCTGCTGGCCTTCCTCTGTATTACGGCGAATCTCATCATCTTTTTCAGCTTTACCTTTCCGGTGAACCAGCAGACCAACAACTGGACCGTGCTGCCGGATAACTGGCAAGCCCTCCGCAACCAGTGGGAATACTCGCACGCCGTGAATGCGGGTTTGTATTTGATTGCGCTCATTGCCCTGATTCTATCGGTGTTGGTGGGCGAAGAGCGCAAGGGGTGAGGTGACGGCGCATGGCATGAGTAGTTTACCCGGCACAATCGGAAAAACACTTACAGCAACTAGGTGAGGTCTGCGCGTACAATTAGTCAATATTGACTATTCAGGGTTGACCTATGGAAATTGACGCATGGAACGTGAACTGTTATTGCTCGGCCTTTTACGCCAGGAAGAGATGCATGGCTACCGCCTGGCCGAATTTATTGAGCGTGATTTGACGACCTGCACAGACTTAAAGAAGTCGACCGCCTATTTTTTGCTTGACAAAATGGCGAAACAAGGCTGGATCACGCAGAGCCAAGCGCAGGAAGGGAATCGCCCACCCCGCCGTGTCTACCGGATCACGGCAGCGGGGGAAGCCCAATTCCAACGGTTGCTGCGTGAGAATCTGGCCAGCCATCTGCCCACCTATTTTGCCAGCGACGTGGGACTCGCCTTTCTCGATACGCTCGCGCCGGCGGAAGCGGTGGCGTTGCTGCATCAACGGCGTAGCGCATTAGAGGAAGATTTAGCCGCGGCACGCGCGGTTCCCCAACATAGTGGCTCCTGGCAATTGCTGGTTGAGCATCGACGGGTTTATCTAGAAGCCGAGTTGCGTTGGCTAGATGAAGTGCTGGGCCGGCTGACCACCCCGCTACCCAAGCAAAATGCAGCATAACTTTGGAACAAACTGATGGATACAACTACGACAAAAATTCCCACTGTGCAGACGGCAGAGAAACTTGATTACAAGCGAATTCTCCCCATCTTGGCTGTCGTCATGGTCGATCTGCTCGGCCTGACGATCATCATTCCTTTGCTGCCGATCTATGCGGCTTCGCTTGCTATCACCCCGCTGCTGATCGGCCTCTTGAATGCCACGTACCCGCTGACCCAGTTGATCGGTGCGCCGATTTTGGGGCGACTGTCGGATCGCTACGGACGTAAGCCAATCCTCATTGCCAGTCAGGTCGGCACGCTGGCCGGCTTTTTGTTGCTCGGCTTTGCCAATTCGTTTTGGCTGCTCCTGTGTGCGCGGGCGCTGGATGGCTTGTCGGGGGGCAATATTGCCACCGCCCAGGCGATGATCACCGATAGTACAACGGAGAAGACACGCACGCAGGGGTTGGGGCTGATCGGCGCGGCGTTTGGGCTAGGGTTTACCATTGGTCCGGTGCTGGCCTATGTCGCGTTGGCTTTGAGCGGCAACAACTACCGGGCCCCGGCCTTTGTGGCGGCCGGCTTTTCGGCCATTTCTGTTTTGCTCAGCACGTTTTGGCTGCACGAAACCCATGATCCCGCGCAACGCAGCACGGACGTGGCAGCGCATCGTTTCCATCCAACTGCGCTGTTCAAGGCGTTCGGCAATCCGCAGGTGGGCTTTTTGCTTTTGCTCGTCTTTGTCCAGCAATTTGCCTTTGGCGGCTTCGAGAATGTGATCCCCCTCTTCACCGTAAGTCGATTGGGACTGAATGCCTCCGGCAACGCGCTGATCTTTGTCTTTGTTGGTCTGCTGGTCACGATTGTGCAGGGGGGCTTGATCGGCAAGTGGAGCCGGCGCTATGGTGAACGCAACTTGATCTTTGCCGGGCTGGCCTTATTGGCGCTGGCCCTGGCCTTGACGGCGACAACACCAGCCCAGCCGCCCCCCTGGTATTCGCAGGCGGAATTGCGCAATGAACTACACACCGCGCAAGCAGGGACAACCCTCGCTACCGCCGGTGCGCAGCTTCACTTGCCGGGGGATGAAAACAAGGGGTGGGGCGGTCTGATCTGGCTGTTGATCGCCATGATTCCCGCCTCGGTTGGCGGGGCCCTTTTGCAGCCCAGCATCAATAGCCTGCTGACCAAACGCGTTTCACAGCAGCGGCGCGGTGAAATCTTGGGGACGAGCGCCGGCGCTGTCAGTCTGGCCAATGTGCTGGCGCCCTTGGTTGGTTTTGCCCTTTTCCAGGCGGTCAGCATCAGCGCACCGCTCTGGCTGTGGGCCGGCGTGGCGGCGCTTTTGTTGCTTTGGGCCAGGCGGCGGTTGGGGCCGGGTGTGGACGTAGCAACACAACCGGCTTGACCCAGCAGGGCAGATCACGCGGCGGCGCCCAGGCAAGCACTCACTTTTGCATCCTGGTTGTAGGTGCGTGCTTGTAGCCGCACGATCCCCGGTAATCCCAAACCCGTGCGCCTACAAGCACGCACCTACGGCAAGTGCGCGCTTGCCCTGGCAGAGCGCTTTCATCGGACAGGTGAAATTGTAAGGTCAAGTTATGACACCATCGCAAAGCACAAAGATCCTGATTGTTGACGACGAGGCGGCATTAACTAAAACCATCCAGGCGTACCTGGCGCAGGAAGGCTATCAGGTGCAGGTGGCCCAGGATGGTCTCACGGCGCTGAACGTCGTCCGTAGCTTTCAGCCGCATCTGATCATCTTGGATATCATGCTCCCTGGTCTGAATGGGCTGGAGGTCTTGCGCCAACTGCGCCGCCATTCGGATGTCTACGTTTTGATGCTCACCGCCAGGGGCGATGAAACCGACAAGGTGGTGGGGCTGACGCTGGGCGCCGACGATTACCTGACCAAACCCTTCAGCCCGCGCGAATTAGTGGCCAGGGTGCAAGCCATTTTGCGCCGGGGCCGTTCGACCAACATCACTGAGCCAACGCTGGGGACGATGCGCTTACGGATTGACCCGACGGCGCGGCGCGTTTGGAAAGATGAGCAGGAGGTTGAGCTAACGCCAACCGAATATGAACTATTATATGCCCTCGCCCGCCACCAAGGACGCGTCTTAAGCCGCGCGCAACTGATCGAACAAGTGTGGGGCTATGATTATTACGGCGACGACCGTGTGATCGATGTGCATATTCGCCGCTTACGCCACAAAGTGGAAGACGACCCGACCCAGCCGCGCTCTGTGGTCACCGTGCGCAACGCAGGCTACCGCTTTGATGGAGCAGACGCATGAATTTTCTGCGCACCCTGCCTCGCCGCATTGAGTGGCTGACGCTTTTCTCCTATGTATTCATTGTTTTGGTCGAGCTAATTCTTTTACGGACGATTCCCGGTTCGCCAGTAGCGAACCTGATCCGCTACATCGCCTTTATCGCCGTCGTCGGTCTCAGCCTTTTGCTCGTGCGCCAACGGATCATTCAACCGATCAAAGCCATGCAGCAGGCCAGCTTGCGCATTGCCGACGGCAATTATCACGAGCGACTGCCCACCTATCGCAGCATCGAATTAAATGCGTTGGCTCAAGCCTTTAATCAAATGGTGGCTACGATTGAGGCCAGTGAACAACGCCGCGTCGAGTTAATCGGCGATGTGGCCCATGAACTGCGGACGCCGCTCAGTTCGATCCAGGCCACGCTGGAAGGGTTGATCGATCAAGTGCTGGAACCGGAGCCGGACACCCTCTTTAGTCTGCAGGACGAGGTGCGGCGCTTGCAGCGCCTGGTGCAGCAGTTGGAAGCCTTATCACGCGCCGAGAGCGGGAACATGGTCCTCAAGCAAGCGTCGCTGGATTTACGCACCCTGCTCCAGGCGGTTTGCGGGCGTTTGGGCATTCAATTTGAGGACAAAGGCGTGGCCTTGCAGGTGGAGCTGCCGGCGCAATTACCACCGGTACGGGGTGATGCCGACCGACTTGCCCAAGTCTTTATCAACTTATTGGGCAATGCTTTGCAGTATACACCGGCAGGCGGCGCCGTGACGGTGCGCGTCCGGCAGGATCAGGCGTGGGTGATCACCGAAGTGAGCGATACGGGGATTGGCATCCCGCCTGACCAATTGACCCGGATCTTTGAACGCTTTTACCGGGTGGATAAATCACGCGCCCGCAGCAGTGGCGGCCACGGCATTGGCCTCACTATCGCCAAACACCTCGTCCAGGCCCACGGCGGGCGCATCTGGGCCACCAGTCGCGGTCTCGGTTATGGCGCCACCTTTACCGTTACGCTCCCCATCCCGCCCCTTCCCGAATTTGTCATCAAATCTTCATAAAAGCTTCTCCGCATTGTCATCCGGGTGGGCTATCCTGAGCCATAGTGGATCGAATAATGTTGATAAGGAGCAGTTGATGATTGACCAGATAATGATCCCCCCGGTGGTGCATCTGAGCGCCGGGACGCTCGTCCTGCTGAGCAACCTTGCCCTTTTGGCGGCAAGCGGCTGGCTGGCCTGGCGAAAAAAGGCGTTCACAGCGGGCGTCCAACTTCTGTTTGTGCTGTTTCAGCTTACGTTACTGGTGCAAGCCCTGGTCGGCGTAAAGTTGCTGGATCAGGGGTTGGGTGTCTTGCAACTCTATATTCACTATGTCGGCGGCTTGGCGCCGCTGGCCTTTTGCCTCCTGCTTTCCTGGCTGCCGGACAAAGATTTGGTGACCAAGAGCCGGCGGGTGGCGCTGCTGGCCGGCGCTTCCTTGCTCTTTGTGGTGCTGACCTTTGCCGTCGGCAGTATGTATGTCGGCGGCGTGTAACCAGGCGCGGTGATAAAAAAGATACCTACCAAGCCACTCCCTCCCAGCCTCCCCCAGTTTTGGGGAGGGGTTGCTGTGGTTCCCTCCCCAGTTTGGGGGGTAGCAGTTACAAAAAAGGAGAGATAACGATGAACAATGTCTTGCTCAATCATGAACAACGCGCGCGCCTATCGGCTGACCAAATCGGAAAGCTGGTCTGGGGGTTGGGCATTGCTTTCAGCCTTGTCTTTATCCTGGTCATCTGGCTGGCCGGGGGCCGCTTGGAAAAGCTTGCTTTGCTGCCGGATCAGGGGGCAACCTGGTATTACTGGCAATTGCCCGCACCCACACGCTGGTCACAGATGACGGCGTGGGGCGGCTATTTGCTGCATCAACTCTTCCTGTGGGGAACGATTTTTTATGCCAGGCGCCAGGCTCTCCGCTATACGGCTGGCGTGCATCCGATCAATGTGATTGCTTTGCTGGGCAACGCGGCTTTCGTGGCGCTGCATTTTGTCCAGACCCAGATCTGGTATGATGGCCTGGCGCAAGATGTGCCGCTCTGGAGTTCAGAAGCGTCGGTGGTCTTACTGCTGGTGGTGGTGTTGCTGCTGGAAAATCGGCGGCGGGGTCTGTTTTTTGGCAAAAAAGCGCCGCTTGCCGCCACGGTTACAGACTTCTGTCGGCGCTACCACGGGTACTTCTTTGCCTGGGCGGTGGTCTACACCTTCTGGTTTCATCCCATGGTCGCCACTAGCGGCCACCTGATCGGTTTCTTCTATGTCTTTCTCCTCCTGTTGCAAGGCAGCTTATTCTATACGCGCCTGCATCTCAACCGGTGGTGGACCTTTACGCTGGAAGCATTGGTGCTGTTGCATGGGGCCGTGGTCGTTGCCATGCTGCGGGGAAGTGGCGTGTGGGCGTTTGTGTTGGGCTTCCTGGGTCTGTTCCTGGTCACGCAAATGTACGGGTTGCCCCTCAAGCGCTGGCTGCGCTGGGGCGCCGGCCTCTTATATGTGGGCGTCGTCTGGGTGGCGTGGAGTCAGCGGGGCGTGGTCGTGGTGCGCGATTTGGTCTTGATCCCCGGAATAGAGTATGGTCTGGTCTTGATCCTGGCCGCGTTGATTGGCACAGGCATTGCGGTGCGGCGCTGGCTACGCCAACTCGCAGTGGCCCCCGCTTCACGCTGAGGCTAATCCAAATATTGATAAGGAGCAAATCAAAGATCGCCGCGCCCTGGTTGGTGCTGGCGTGGCTACTGGGCGCCTATCCCCACCAACCGCTCACCGGTTGGCGCAGCGTTGGTCGCTTCTTGCTGCGCAGCGCGCTGGCGTGGCTCTTCGCTGCCCCGCTTGGCCTGGTGCTGCGCGCCTGGATCTACCAGTCGCCCACGATCATTATGCTCTTCGTCAACGCGGCGCTGACCTCCGGCGGCCTCTTCCTGCTCGGCTGGCGTAGTGTTTATGCACTGATCGCCCTGTTCCAGCACCATAAGCCGTCAACCTCACCAGGTACTGCGCATTCCGTTTTGGGATAGCGAAACAAAGTAAAGTCTTTTCCCGCTCTCCATATCGTCACCCGGCTGGGCGATCCTGAGCCATAGAGCGATCTGGTTCATTCTCGAAGGCAAAACGAAAAGTGCCGGCATCGAGCGGTTGGTCGAGTTGTACGCGGAAGACACACCGTCCGTCACCCTCCTGAAAGCGTTTTTCCCGTGTCACTTTATACCCTAACAGCCTACTCAAGGTTGAGACGGTCACGCTACACAGGGCAGGACGGCGTGACGCGACATTGAGGAATGGGCAATTCCGCTCGATCAACCGTAATGTATGGGCGGCATCGTCGATCTCCACCTGCATGTAGGCGTCCTCTTCCATATAGATGCCTTTCAGCGCTGCCAAGCGCTCGCGCAGCGATTTATTCTCCACGAAGGGCAGCCATTGGTGTACAGTGGCATCCGTAAAGGAGGCGAGAACCTCGCGTAGGGCTTCCGGGCCTAAGGCGGCAGTCAGCGTATCAATGAGTTCGACCGCTAACGTGTCGTAGGCTTTCGGGAAAAGGTGATCGCCCAGCGGGCTTAAGCTGTAAGATTGGGTAGGACGACCCAACCGTTGCTCTTCGTCCCGTTGTTTGGCGGCAACGACCAGGTGGCCGGCTTCCAGTTGGCGCAATTGTTGGCGCACAGCTTCATAGGATACATTTAGATGTTCGGCGAGCGCAGCATTGGTTGTCTCCCCTTGCTGCTTAATGAAGGTCAAAATTTGCCGTTGAATATCCGAAATATTGGCGATATTCGTGGTCATGTCACTTGTCATCGTTACGCAATCTCTCTAGCAATGGAAAGTACTAATCGTGTTCTGTTAAATAAATCGTGATAGGTTGTGTTGCCTGTCCAATATCACCGCGAATCGTTAGGATTAGCGAATCTTTTTCACCTGAGGTGATTCGCTAATCCTAACGATTCGCGGTGATATGCCTGGGTCGCTTCCACCGATCACAACTTATTTCACAAAACAAGCGCTCGGTTAGTTGGCAAACAGTTCGCTCAACCGGCCCAGCGCCAATGCAGCCAATAGCAGCCCAAAGTCGCGCAGGGCCACGTCAAAATACCCAGGAATCAGCAACAAGTTGACAATGATCCCCAGCAGCCAAAGGGCGACCACATAGGCGCCGATGCGTGGCTTGAAGAAAACCAAAAGACCAGCCACAATTTCAACCACACCCACAAACAACATAAAGGGACCGGCGGGAACAATGCTAGCAAAAACCGGCGCCAGGTACTGCGTCCAATCTACCATGAGATGCAAAAATTTGTCCAGACCAAACAGGATAGGGGCGACAGTAAAGCCAATGTGCAAAAGCTGGAACGCTTGAAAAGCTGGGTTATGCAGCTTTTCCGCCGCAGAAACTTGGGTTGTCGTTGCTGTTGTCATAAACCTATTCTCCTCAACATAAGCCACACTTATACAAGATACAGCTTGCATTATAGGTTGAACCAAAAATATAAACAAGTAATACAAGCTACAATTTGTAAATATAATCTTTGCCAACCGTTCACCCGATGAGCGCTACCGTACGGCACCCCTCAAAGGCTTATGGACGCACATGAAGGGTGGCTTCTATCATGACGGTCGCTTCGCGACCCTCCTCGACGTGGTCAACCACTACGATAATCACTTTCACCTCGGCCTCAGCAACCCAGAAAAAGCTGATCTGGTCGAATTTTTGAAGTCGAATATTTTGCTTAAACCCCTCAACCTCAATCAACTAACGAAGGATCGCGAAAACAATACTCCTCACGCTACTCCCTTTGACCCCTGACGGCCGTCTGCCTTGCTGTCATAATAAGTTTTTTAGATAGTAAAAGGTATCAATGTCACACTCGCCTTTCTGCTGGAACTGGCGATGCTCTTTGCTTTCGAGTATTGGGGATGGCAAAGCGGCCAACGTGGTCCAACGCAATGGGGACTGACCATCGGGTTGCCGCTGCTGGCCATTTTGGTCTGGGGCGAAGAATGCGCCCCCAAGGCCCGTTGGCGATTGTCCATCACACCTGGGCTGCTTCTGTCACTGGGTTTATTCCTGCTGGCCGCGCTGGCGCTCTATCAGACGCAACAGCCGGTCGCCGCGCTGGTCCTTGCCGTTGTTGCCATTCTCAACCGGCTGCTGGCCTTCCTTTGGCAGCAATAGTGAGGAGATCCATACGTGCGGATTACCGCCACTGCCGCCTAGCATTGGCATCCCGCAGAGCGGTTGAGAATGGCAACAACTGTATCTATAAGTAGAACTCCAACTTGGATCGTGGGCTATTCCTTTGTACACGGCGCCGGGTAGCATAGGGCGGATGGTAGACAACAGGTGAGTACCACTTGGATAAGTAGGAGAAAAAAGATGAACGAGGACTTACAGGATTTTGAGCAATTTATGAAACAGCGCGAGGCGGCATCGGCGGCCTATGTCCAAGGCAATGCTGAGCCGCTCGGTGAGCTGGTGGCGCGCGGCTTGCCGGCCACCTTTTTCGGTCCGGGCGGCGGCTATGTGCAAGGCGCACATGATGTGTGGTCAAGATACGAGCAGGATGCAGAACTCTTTGCCCAGGGTAGCCGCTTTCGCTTCGAGGTGCTGCAAATGGCAGCCGGCCCTGGGCTTGCCTATTGGGTAGGGTTTATGGAAGGCAACGCTTATCTGTCCGGCCAGGCCGAGGCCATTCCTATGAAATTGCGCGTCACTGAACTGTTCCGCCGCGAAGATGGGGAGTGGAAGTTAGTCCATCGCCATGCTGACGCCTTGGCTGAAAGTCAAGGATAAAATCTATGGCAAATGAAGGAGAAAAAACGAAATGAGCGATGCCATGATCAAAGGAACCGTGCAACATCTGAACCCCGACGGCTTACATAAGAACCCGGCCTTTTCGCAAGTGGTGGCGGTCGGTGGTCATGTGCGCACCATCTATATCGGCGGGCAGAATGCAGTGGATGCGACGGGACAGATCGTAGGCAAGGGCGATATGGCTGCGCAAGTGGAGCAGATCTTTCACAACCTGGAACTGGCGCTGGCTACCGCCGATGCCAGCTTCGAGCATCTGATCAAATGGAACATCTATGTGGTGCAAGGCCAATCACTGCAACCAGGCTTTGCGATCTTTCAACGCGTATGGGGTCAGCGTCCCAACCCACCGCTAATTACGGTGCTTTTTGTAGCTGGGTTGGCCCATCCCGATTACCTGGCCGAGATTGACGCCATTGCGGTTGTTCCCATGTAAAGACCAAAATCCTCTGCCGTCATCACGGCAGACAAGGGATCGAAGACCGGACGACAGACACCCGGTCTACTTTTGAAGGAGAAATCATGATGAACCTACGGATGAAGACGAGACCAGAGGCCACCTATCGGCAATATTTCCTGGGGTTGTTGCTCGTGTTACTCCTGGCGCAACCCATCACCCCCGCCGCCGCGCAGGCAAGCGATGACGGCATATCGCCCAAAGCGGCGTTGGAACGGCTTTTCACCAGCGACACCATCGAGGAAGCGTGGTTTAGCGACGCTTTTCTGGCTCAGGTGCCGCTGGCGCAAATTGAGGCGTTGCTGGCACAGGTAACGCAGGCCGCCGGTGACTTCCAACGCGTGGAAGGGGAAAGTAGCCCCTTCACCGTGCGCTTTGCCAACGGCCAGGCGACCGCTGAAATCACCTTGGACCGTGAAGGGCGCATTGTGGGGTTGTTCATTGCCCCAGCTACTCCACCCGTGAACAATCTGGACGAGGCAATGGCCCAGTTCGCCAAACTGCCCGGCACGGTGAGCGTGTTGGTGCGCAAGAATGGCGAAACCGTGGCCGCTCACAACGCCGATGAACCCCTGGCGGTTGGCTCCGCCTTCAAGTTAGCGATTCTGGCCGCGCTGCAAGCCCAGATCGAAGCGGGCGAACACCAGTGGGCTGAAGTGGTGCCGCTCGATCCCGCCTGGAAAAGCTTGCCGGGTGGCATCTTGCAAACGTGGCCGGATGACAGCCCGTTGACCCTCCACACCCTCGCCACGCTGATGATTTCGATCAGCGACAACACCGCCGCCGACGCCTTGCTGCACATCGTGGGGCGCGACGCCGTGGAAGAATATGCCGGCGCCAACCAGCCGCTGTTGACCACGCAGGAAGCCGTCAAACTCAAGGCGACGGCCAATGCCGACCTGCTGAAGCGCTATCAGGCGGGTGATGATGCGGCCCAACGGCAGGTGCTGGCGGAACTGGCCGCGCACCCCTTGCCCGCGCTCGCTGATCTCCCCAGCACGCCGACGCTGGCCGTAGAGTGGTTTTTCACGCCGGGCGAACTCTGTGACCTGATGCAACAAGTGCAGGCGCTGGATGTGATGACCGTGAACCCAGGTCTGGCGAACCCGGCGGCGTGGGCGCAGGTGGCCTTTAAGGGCGGTGCGGAGCTGGGGGTGCTCAATTTCACCCACTGGTTAGTAGCGGCAGATGGCGCCACCTATTGCGTCGTGGTGACGCAAAACCGTGACGATGGCCCCGTCAATGAAGATCAACTCACAGCGCTCACCCGCGCCTTGCTGGGGACGCTGGCGCCGTCAACGCCGCTGACCACCAGCGCCCCATTGACGACAACGGAGATAGTCACGGCCACCACGGGAATGACAGCCACCCCCGCCCTCACAACCACGGCCCCGCTCACAACCAGCGCACGACCAACGGCGACCGCAGCGGCAACGGCAACGACGCCGCTGGTCTTTGCCAATGTACGCCTCTTTGATGGCGAGACCGTTATTCCGTCAACGACCGTCGTGGTCGAGGATGGCCTGATTACCGCCGTTGGTGCGAATGTGGCGCAGCCAGCCGACGCTCAAGTGATCGACGGCGCCGGCAAAACGCTGCTACCCGGCCTGATCGACGCCCATACCCACGTCTTCAGCGCCGATGTGCTGCGGCAGGCGCTCATCTTGGGCGTCACCACGGAAATGGACATGTTTATGGATGCCCAACTGGCAGCTCACCTGCGCCAGGAGCAAGCCGCCACCGGCGCCGTGGAGCGCGCCGATCTCTTCTCCGCCGGTACACTGGCGACGGCGCCCGGCGGCCACGGCACCCAGTTTGGGCTGGCAATTCCGACGCTGACCAGCCCGGACGAAGCCGACGCCTTTGTGGCCGCGCGCGTGGCCGAAGGGTCGGATTACATCAAGATCATCATTGAAGATGGGGAGGAACTGGGGCTGGAATTACCGACATTGGATCCGGCAACGGTAAAGGCGCTGGTGGCGGCCGCCCATGATAACGATAAACTGGCACTGGTCCATGTACAGACCCTCGCCGCCGCTGAAGAAGCGCTGGCAGCCGGCGCCGATGGTCTCGCCCATATCTTTGTCGATGCCGTGCCGGATGACGCGTTCGTCGAGCAGGCGGTCGCCAGTGGTCTCTTTGTTATCCCCACCCTGGCCGTCTTTCAGAACATCGGCGATGAACCCGCTGATCGCTCGGTGATCGATGACCCCCACCTGGCGCCCTATCTCACCGATGCTGATTTGCAGTCGCTGACCACCCCCTATGCCGGTTTTGCCGGCCTGAGTCTGGCCAATGGTCAGGCCGCGGTGCGTCGGCTTTTCCAGGCCGGCGTCCCAATTTTGGCCGGCACCGATGCCCCCAACCCCGGCACTGCCCACGGCGCCAGCTTGCATCGCGAACTGGTCTTGTTGACCGACGCCGGGTTGTCACCGGTCGAAGCGCTGCGGGCGGCGACTTCTGTCACCGCCGATACCTTTGGCCTCAGTGATCGCGGTCGCATTGCGCCGGGCCTGCGCGCCGATCTGCTGCTGGTCAAGGGCGACCCGACCACCACGATTACCGCCACCCGCGACATTGTTGGCATCTGGAAACTCGGCGTGCCGGTAGACCGGGAAGCCTATCTGGCCGCCCTGGAGGCACAGCGGGCGGCAGCCGCCGCCCAGCAGGCCGCTTTTGCCGAAGGGGAGATGGCTGTGGTGAGCGACTTTGAGGACGGCACAGTGGCAACCAATTTCGGCACGGCCTGGCAAGTTTCGACCGATGCCCTGGCCGGCGGCGCCTCCACCGCAGAACTGAACGCCGTAGACGGTGGCGCCAATGGCAGCGACGCGGCCCTGGCCGTGACCGGCACAATCTCCGATGCCCTGCCCTTTGCCTGGGGCGGTGTGATCTTTATGCCGGGCGCGACGCCCTTTGCCCCCTTCGATCTATCGAGCAAGCCCACGCTGCACTTCTGGGCGAAAGGTGATGACCGTCCCTATCGTGTCCAACTCTTCTGCGCCAACCTGGGGCAGGCGCCGGTAGAGCAGCCGTTTGCCGTTACCTCGGCGTGGCAGGCATTCAGCTTTGACCTGGCAACCTTTGACGGCTGTGACACAAGCGGCGTACAGGCCATTGTCATCTCGACCGGGCCAACGCCTGGTGACTTTGCGTTCCAACTTGATGAAGTGAGTTTACAGAAGGAAAACCCTTGAGGACTTTCAGGCGCTGGGCAGCGGCGCTCCTTTGCCTGGTGGCGGCCTGCACCACAGCCGCGGTCGCGTTGGCAACGCCATCACTGGCGCCGACCGGCCAGGCCGCGCCAGTTGCGACCGAACAGATGGACGACTTTGTCCAGGCCCAGATGGCAGCGACCGGCGTTCCCGGCGTCGCCTACGCCATCGTTGGGCCGGTGGGCATCCTGCATACGGGCGTCTTCGGCACGGACGGTCATGGTCAGCCCGTGACCCCGGCGACCCCGTTCCTCTGGGGATCGCTCGCCAAGCCGGTGGCGGCCACCCTGGCGATGACGCTGGTAGCATCCGGTGAGTTGCAGCTTGATGCACCCGTCACCACCTACCTGCCCGCCTTTCGCTTGCGCGACGCCACGGCATCGAGCCGGATCACCATCCGCCACCTGCTCAACCAAAGCAGCGGGATTCCCACCTCCATGGAGCTGACCGACCACTTTGACGTGAGCCGCCGACCAGCCGATGTTTTGCCTGCGCTCGCTACCGTGGCGGCGGTGAGCGCGCCCGGCGTCGAACATCACTATGCCAGTACGAATTACCTGGTGCTGGCTGCGGTGATCGAGGCCGTCACTGGTCAGCCGTTCACCGCCGTACTCAGGCAGCGCGTCCTCGACCCGCTCGGCATGGCGACCATGATCACCACGCCCGCTGCGGCCACCGATCGGCTGCCGCCCGGTCACCGCTTTGTCTTTGGGCAGGCGATCGCCTTTCCCACCCCCTTCGACCCGGCGGGCGTGGCCTATGGCTATCTCGGCGGCACGCTCACCGACGCCGTTGCCTTTGCCCAGGCCAGCCTCGGCGGTGCAACGAACGTCCTCGGTGCAGAGCAGCACGCCCTCATGTTTCAGGGCGACGTGACGACCAGCGGCGACCATCGCTATGGGCTGGGCTGGCGGCGCTGGCCGCTGACTGAATTTGTGCCAGAGAGTGGGGATGACCTGATCTGGCATGGCGGTGCGGCTCCCGGCTATCAGGCCATGATCCTCCTGCTGCCCGGCCAGGAACAGGCGGTGGTCGTCCTGCAGAACGCCTATGGTTTTTTTCAGGAACCACGCCTCCTCGACACCGGGTTCGGGCTGGTCCGCTTGCTCTATGGCGCAGCGCTGTTGCCCAGCGGCGCGGGCATCGTCTATCCGGCGACGCTCACCGGTTTGGGTGGCTTCTGCCTTATCCTCGTGGCGCTCGCGGCGCGCAGTCTCTGGGTGCTGGCCCACCCCCAGGGCTACAAGGCGAATCGCACGGGTATCGGGCTAAGACTGATCGGCTGGCTGATTGCGCTGGCCGTTGTCCTCTATGGCTTCGGCGTCTTCCTGCCGTTCTATTTTGGGGTTGGTCTCGGCCAGATCGTCCTCTGGGCGCCGGACGTGGCGTGGCTCGTCTACGCCATTCTGGTCTTGGCGGCGCTGCTGCTCCTGCTGCGTATTGTCGTTAGCGTACAGATGACCAGTGGTGATGTTTAGATGAAAGCGCCATTCATTTGACCGATGCGGGCTATCCAACCGGACAGGAAGATTTTGCTACCCTGTCGCCGGCCGAACAAGCGTTTGCCCGCTTTATTCAGCAGGAGTAGACAAATCATACGCCGTGCGCTACTCCCCTCGGCGGCTGACAGCAGATCACGCTGCGCACATGGTCTTTAAGGAGAGACTACAATGACAACACCTATCGATGCAGGAGTTGGACAACCAACCGAAGTTACATCCACCGGCAAATTGATTTTACGGAAAAAGTATGTTGCACCGCAGCGCAGCCAGCTCCCCCCCAGTGAGACAAAGGAGGGGGATCTGGCCTTTGAACGTATCGTCTTCTTTAGCGACGCCGTCTTCGCCATCGCCATCACGCTGCTCGTCATCGAGATCCGGGTGCCGGAACTCAAGGATGCGCTGGTGGATGAGCAACTCTCGGCGGCATTATGGGCGTTGTGGCCCAAGTTGCTCAGCTATGGGATCAGCTTCACCGTAATCGCCGCCTATTGGGTGGCGCATCATAGCCTCTTTCGTTTTGTCAAACGATTCGACCAGGCGCTGATCTGGCTCAATCTGCTCTTTCTCTTCTTCGTGGCCCTGACGCCCTTTCCGACGGCAGTGGTGGGCGAGTATGGCAATCATGCCGCGGCCCAGATCTTTTACGCCGGCAGCGTGGTCTTAACCGGCGTGGCCCACCTCATGCTGTGGTGGTATGTGGCCTATCACCAGTATTTGCTTGCGGAGACGGTCGATACGGACCTGCTGCGCCAGAAAACCCGGCGCGCGCTGGTGACGCCGGTGGTCTTTCTCCTCTCGATTCCTACGACAGCCTTCGGGCCTATCGTTCCGGTGGTACTGTGGGTGCTAACGCCACTCCTCTATTGGCTGGTGGAACGGCTATGAGTTTTCATTTGCTGAAAAGAGTGCTTCATTTTGCATAGTTTCCATCTCTCAATACTCCCCCGTCTACTCCCTTCGACTACTGACACCCGTCCGTTTTGCTGCCATGATGGAGCATGGTTGTGCGGTGCGGACAGGAGGAATACGGCATGACTCGTTGGATTGGACGCTGGTTGATGGTGGTTGGGTTACTGCATTGTCTGTCAGGCGGCCTGCTCTTTGCGCCGCCCCTGTTGGGCATCGTGCAAGAGAGCCTCTGGAACACCATCCATGCCGACATCGCCCGGCAGGCCGCCTTCTGGTTTGAGGTGGTCGGTTTGGCGACGATTCTGTTCGGTGCGCTGATCGACCGGCTAGAGAAAATGCACGATAGGTGGCCGCGCTGGGTCGGGTATGGCTTTCTTCTCCTTACTCTGCTCATCATCGTTGTGCTGCCAATTGGCGGCGGATGGCTGCTGTTGCCACCTGCTGTTGGTTTAGCGATTGGAGGTAAAAACACATGAAATTCACCAAACTCTTTCTGTTGCTGGCGCTGCTTGCTCTGGCGGCCTGTGTGCCGATCCAACCGGGAGTAACGCCGGCGGTAACCCCGACCGCGCCGGACAACCCAGAGGGTGACCTGGCCGCTACAAGTTGGCAACTGGTCTCCTTTGGCCCAACGGGCGCTGTGACGCCGGTGTTGCCGGGGGCAATGATCACGCTCGAATTCGGGGCGGATGGGCAAGCCGGCGGTCACGGCGGCTGTAATTCCTATGGCGGCCCCTATACCGTGCAAGGCGATACGCTCACCTTTGGCGAAATCGTCAGCACGCTCATGGCTTGTGCCGACCAGGCGGTCACGCAACAAGAGCAGCAATACCTGCAAGCCCTGAGCAGCGCCGACCGTTTTGCAGTAACCGACGACACGCTGACTCTCTGGTATGACAACGGCAGCAGTGTCCTTACCTTTGCGCGGGCGTCGTCTGCGATAACACCACTCCCCCCAACCCCGACCGCGCACCCTTCGACGCCTTTGCCCACGGTGACACCAGCGCCGCCAAGTGGCGGTGTGCCAGGTGAAGATGTCACCCGCATTCGCTTTGGCCCCGGTGAGACCAGCGCTGAAATCAACGCTACCATTGCCGAACGCGCCACCGACTTCTATGTGTTGCGGGCGCAACAGGGGCAGATCATGTCGGTTGAAATTACGTCCCCGCGTCAAGATGTCTTGTTGAGTGTGGTGGGCGAGGATGGCACGCCCTACAAGCGCTATCAGAACGGGCCGCCTTCGTGGACCAGCACTCTGCCCGCCACCCAGGATTATTATCTCCATGCCGTATCGGTTGGGCCGGCGACTGACTATACCTTGCGGGTGTGGGTGGAACCACTGGGCGACAGTCAGGCCGAACGGGTGGAATTTGCCCCCGGTGAAACATCCACCAACCGCAGCGGCGCCTTACCGGCCGGTGGTATCAAGGCGTATGTGCTGCGGGCGAACGCCGGGCAGACGATGCATGTACAGACGGTCGGGTGGAGTGCGCCGGTCAATTTCACCATTCGCAGCCCCGGCGGCGCCACCTGGGAGGGTGAACTACAGCCCGCCGGCGCTTACATCCATACCGCGCAAGTGACGCTGCCGCAGGATGGCGACTATGAAGTGACGCTCGCCGTCCCGCCGGACGCCGGCGCCACGCGCTACGATGTCGCCTTCACCATTCTCAATGGCGCACCGCCCACGACCCCCGCCCCCACCGAACCGCCGGAGCGGATCGAATTTGCCCCCGGTGCGATCTCGGCGCAGCGCAGTGGTCTGCTGCCCAGTGGTCCGGGCGTGCTGCAATATGTGTTGGCCGCCAATGCCGGACAGACCATGACCGTCGATGCCACGAGTGACGATGTGCCCCTCAGTCTCACCATTACGGAACCCAATGGCATGATGCGCATCGCCGAAGTCTTCCCGACGGATGGCGGTTACCATATCGGGCACCAGTTCGTCCTGCCGGAGACGGGCGACTATCTCGTGACCCTGCGCAAGGATGACCATACGCCTAGCACCAATTACACCGTGGATTTCACGATCCAGTGAACGGCTGCCACGGCTAAGGAAGGTTACGAAAATATCCGGTAAACGCGTAGGTGCGGTTTGCAACCGCACGGCTCTTCAATTCCCAGAGAACGTGCGGTTGCAAACCGCACCTACGCTTACTGGGTGGGCCAAAGGTGTACCGTGCGGCGGATCTGCTCCGCTCCTATCTACGCACCAGCCACAAGCGCCGGCTGATCGTTCCGCTATGGCTGCCAGGCAAAGCTGCACGGGCGTTCCGAGCGGGGGCCAACCTCGCCCCTGAGCAAGCGGTGGGGCGGCAGACCTGGGAGGCGTTCCTGGCCGAGCGGGTGGGTGCGTCAAGCGACAGCAGATCTAGCCTGTCTTAGCGGTTGCTAAGAAGTAGTGATCAAAGAAGGCACGACAACGATGGTCGAACAAGCCAATGACGAAGAGCCGATCGGCGCGGGGCGCCAACTGGATCGGATTATCTTTTTTAGCGATGCAGTCTTTGCCATAGCCGTCACGCTGTTGGTGCTGGACCTCCGCGTGCCGAATATCCCGCCCAATCTCGTGGCACGCGCGTTGCCGACGGCGTTGGCGGCGCTCTGGCCGAAGTTCATCGGCTACCTGATCAGCTTTGCTCTGATCGGGATGTATTGTTGGCAGATGCACCACCGTATTTTTCGGTACATTGTCAAGTATGATGAGCATCTGCTCTCCATAAACCTGCTGTTGCTGCTGTGCGTCGCCTTTCTGCCCTTCTCCGTCTCGTTGATCAATCAATATGGCGGCCAGCGGCTGGCGCTGGCGATCTATCTCGGCAACCTGGCGCTGGTGGGGCTGCTGTTGGTGGGGCTGTTGTGGTACGCCCAACGGCATAACCTGACCGATCCGGCGCTGGCCCCCGAACGGATCATGCGGATGCTGGTGCGGGGGCTGACCTTGCCCGTCGTCTGTCTGTTCGCCTTTGCCCTGTCATACCTCCACCCACTCGCCGCGCTGCTCGCCACCTTGCTCTTTATTCCGACACGGGCGCTCTTGACGCGCCTGCTGATCCGGCCATCAGCGCAGGTGAACGGAAAGGCGGCAGCACCATGAACAGGGCTAAACGAGAAACGCGAGGCAGCACCATGACTCCGTCCAAACGCAAACCACTTCCCACCCACTTGCCGGAAAACCGGCTGGCTGATCATCTGGGATTGGAGCGTCTGGTCTTCTTTAGCGACGCCGTCTTTGCGATTGCCATCACACTGCTGGCGCTGGACATCCGCCTGCCTACCGACGCCGTACAGTTGACCAATCAGGAGCTATTCCAGCGCTTGCTTGGCCTGGCGCCGCAATATCTCAGCTTTGTCATCAGTTTTCTTGTGATCGGCAGCTTCTGGGCGGCGCACAACCGGCAATTTCGCTTGATCCGGCGCTATGACGGCACGTTGGTCTTTCTCAACCTGCTGCTCCTGCTGGTGATCGCCTTTATTCCCTTTCCGACGCGCGTGCTCAGCGAGCAGGGCAATCGCACGGCCACCATCTTCTATGCGCTCATCATGGCGCTGCCCGGACTGCTGGCCGCGCTGATGTGGGGCTACGCCGTGCAAGGTAATCGGCTGGTGGACGCTGATCTCACTCCCGCCGACCGCCGGCGCGGCTTTCTGCGCAATTTGATCGCGCCCACCGTATTTCTACTGTCGATTGGCGTCGCCTTGATCGACGCCGACCTCGCCAAATACACCTGGTTTTTGATCGCGTTGGGGCATCGCTTTGTACGCGAAAGGAGCAACAGTAATGACCACAATCACCCCAATCCACACCGGTAGCGTAACCGTGAATGGCGCACAACTCGCTTATGATCTGGCCGGGGCGGGAACGCCCCTGCTTCTGCTCCACCGCGGCGCGAGGAAGTACCTGACACCACCGCTGCGCCGACACTAGCGCGTATTAGCTGGGTGCAAGCTGGTTTAGTGCTGCCCTCGAATATTTATGCGGCGCTGAAGCGCGTCGGTATGGGTGGGCATACGCAAGGACCTGCCTATTTGTGGCTGCGTGTACCCCTACAATTGATTCTGATCGGCTGGACGTACTGGTTTGCAGTACGCTAGGCGGAGGAGGAAGGTTATATAGAAGATCATGAAATACGCATACGCTGGTTTCTGGGTACGTGTTGCAGCCTTTGCCCTGGACTATCTACTGATAGCCATCTACCTGGTTGTTCTGTTTGTAATTGGGCTGGCGTTGGACCTGGCCTGGCCGACGCTGCAGCTCACGCTCTTTGCCGGCCCGACGAGTGGTCACATCGTCAGTTTCCTGCTGGTGACGTTGCCGGTCAGCCTCTACTTTGCCCTCAGTGAGGCGTCGGCCCAGCAGGCGACTTGGGGCAAACGCAAAATGGGCTTGCAGGTGACGGACACCGCTGGCCGACGGCTCAGTCTGGCGCGTTCGTTGGGGCGCACGGTCCTCAAGTTTATTCCCTGGGAACTGGCGCACACCTTGATCTGGCAAGTGCGCTTTGCGCCGGCGGACGAAGGCGCGTGGATCAGCGCCGGATTTGTGCTGGTTTGGGTGTTGGTCGGCGCCAATCTGGTGAGTCTATTGCTGCGCAAAAATCATCAAACGCTCTATGATTGGCTGGCCGGCGCCTATGTCATCCGGCGCTGATGGCGTGGGGCTGGCTCCCCGGCTTCTTGCTCGGGACGGGCGGCATATGAAAGAAATAGCCAAGGAGGCGCTATGATCCAAGTGAAACGCATCTACGCACCGCCGGCGCCGGAAGACGGCTACCGCGTCCTGGTGGAACGGCTGTGGCCGCGTGGCATCACCAAAGAAAAGGCTGCCGTGGATCAATGGCTCAAGGCGGTCGCGCCAAGCACAGCCTTACGCCAATGGTTCGGTCACGATCCGGCAAAGTGGGCGACGTTTCGCGCCCGCTACTGGGCGGAGCTACGCGACAACCAGGATGCGCTTGCCCAACTGCAAGCCTTGCCGGCAAAAGGCCATGTCACTTTCGTCTATGCCGCCAAAGACGAGCAACATAACAGCGCAGTGGCGCTGAAAGAATTTCTGGAACGCGAAGTAAGGAGAATTTCCCATGAGCCATGAAAGCCCTCTCCCACTCGTTTTAGCCTTGGACGACGCCGCTGCCACCCTGGAACGCGTCGGCGGCAAGGGTGCATCACTGGCGCGTCTGGTGCGCGCCGGGTTGCCTGTACCGCCCGGCTTTCATATCACGACCGCAGCCTATCGTCGTTTTGTACAGGAAAATGGGTTCGCTGATGCGATCCTCACGGCTGCCGCCCAGGCCCAAACCGCTGACCCCGCTTCGCTCGAACGGGCCGCTGCGGCAATCCAATCGCTTATCGGCCAAGGGACAATCCCTGATGACATCGCCGCCTTGATTCGCCAGTGGTACGGCAACCTGGGCGATGACAATCCGGCTGTCGCCGTGCGTTCGTCGGCCACCGCGGAAGACTTACCCGAACTGTCATTTGCGGGTCAGCAGGAAACCTATCTCAACGTGCGTGGGGGCGAAAACGTGCTGGCTGCGGTTAAGCGCTGTTGGGCGTCGCTTTGGACGGCGCGCGTCCTCGGATATCGAGCGCGCCAGGGCATCCATTCCGCAGAGGTCAGCCTTGCCGTCGTCGTGCAGCAACTCGTGCCTGCTGAAGCCGCCGGCATCCTCTTCACCGCCAATCCATTGACCGGGTCACATGACGAGATGATGATCAACGCGGCCTGGGGGTTGGGCGAGGCGATTGTCGGCGGTCAGGTCACGCCGGACACGCTGGTCGTCAACAAACAGACGGGCGCGCTCATTTTCCAAGAAATTACGGACAAAGCGGTGACGACGGTGCGCGTGCCTTCCGGTACGCGCGAAGAAGCGACGCCTGCCGCCCAACGGACTCAAGCCGCCTTACAACCGGCCCAAGCCACCAAACTGGCCCAGCTTGGCGGGCAGATCGAGCGTCTCTACGGCCAGCCGATGGACATCGAATGGGCGCGGCACGAAGGGCGTTTCTTCATCTTGCAGGCGCGCCCCATCACCGCGCTCTCCGCAGCGCCGGCCACGCTCACTTGGCCCTTGCCGCGCACCGGGGGCCAGTATGCGCGCAGCAGCGTTATCGAACTGTTGCCTGACCCGCTTTCGCCCTTGTTCGCGACGCTGGCGCTACCGCTGTGGGATGCGGCGATGCGCCAGCTCTTCCAAACGATTGGTTTTGTAGGCTTGTTGCCCGACCAGATGCTGGTGACGATCAACCAATACGCGTACTACGATTTTGGGATGAGCGCCGGGCAGTCGCTGCGGATGGTGGGCCGCATCCTCGGTGGCGTGCCGAAGCTTGCCCGTTTGTTAGGTAGTGCGTACACGCGCTGGGCCGACGTGGCGCACCCGCGGTACAAAGCGGTTGTAGATAGTTGGGCTACCCGCGATTTGCGCGCCACGCCCGCCGCGCAATTGCTGGATGGCGTCTACGCGATAGTCAGCGCGGCGGCGGCGCATTACCTGGCTGTCCAGAGCGGCATCCTGCCTGTCGCTTACGCAAGCGAGGCGCTCTTTACCCTCGCCTACAACCGGCTGGCGAGAGGTGAAGGCGACCCGCCGGCGCTCACGTTTATGTTAGGCTTCGACAGCGAACCCATCCGGGCCGAAAAATCATTGTACGACCTGGCGGGCTGGGCGCAGGCGCAGCCTACGCTCGCTGCTTATCTCGCCAATAGGCCCAGTGCTGAGATTGCTGCGGCGTATCAGGCGGATAGTACGCCCAGCGCCGACGTTGCAACTTGGCAGGAGTTCAAGCGGCGCTTTGGCGCGCATTTGGCGCGCTTTGGGTACGCCGTCTATGATCTGGATTTTGCCAAGCCCCTTCCGGCCGACGACCCGGCGCCCTTGCTGGAAACGCTCAAGCATTTTCTCGCGGGGCAAGGGCGCAGCCCGTATGCGCGACAGGCTGCCGCCGCCGCCGCACGCGAACAAGCTACGCAATCCTTGCCGGCGCGCCTAAGAGGAGCACGCTTGCGCTTGTTCCGGTGGCTCTTGCCGATAGCGCAACGCTATGCCCCGCTGCGTGAAGACGCATTGGCGGAGGTCGGCTTGGGCTGGCCGCTGGTGCGGCGGATGTTACATGAGGTTGGGGAGCGGCTGGTGGCAGCGGGCGCGTTGGCGGCGCGCGACGATCTGTTTTGGCTGAAGTGGAAGGAACTAATCAGCGCCGTGCTGACGCTTGATGCGCACCAGGCGCTCTCCGATTTTCGCCCCCTGGTGGCCGAACGCCGCGCGGCCTGGGCGCGGGCGCACGCCGTCACGCCGCCCGTGACCTTGCCCGTCAAAGGCGGGGCGCGCTTGTGGGGCATTGACTTCAGCCGCTTGATGCCCGCGCACACCGACCAGGCCGCCGGGGGCGCTATCAAAGGGATTGGCGCCAGTCCCGGACGCGTCACCGGCGTGGCGCGGGTGATTCACGGGCCGGGCGAATTTGACCAGATGCAGCAGGGGGACATCCTCGTCGCCAAGATCACCACGCCGGCCTGGACGCCGCTCTTTGCGCTGGCCGCGGGCGTCGTCACCGACGTGGGCGGCCCACTCAGTCACAGTTCGATTGTTGCGCGCGAATATCACATCCCGGCGGTGCTGGGTACAGGCGTGGCGACGGCGCGCCTGTACAGCGGGCAGCGCATTACCGTGGATGGGGACAACGGCATGGTGATGCCGCGGACATGAGTGGGAGTCAATAGGAGTTTATTCAAGGATGGTCTCGTATCAATTCGTTGTGTGATTCGATAAAACTACGCGGCACGGGCGCCATCACCGTTCAGGCCGAGCCGTGGTCGATCACTTTTGATTATACGTTGGCGTGATGGCATCTTAACGTTTGCTCTGTGACACCGACAGTAGATAGGAAAAGTGCATGTCTCTGACCGATCGCCATAAAGCAACAGCACGTCTGCCCATTGCCACTCTTGCGGTTATTGGGATCACCGCCAGCACCACCAGCCTGCAATGGGTCTACCCGGCGCTCTTGCCTGCCCTTGACCGGAATGCCGCGGCGCTGCTGGCGGGCCAGTGGTGGCGGCTGATCACGCCGCGCCTGGTGCAGCCGGAAATCTGGCCGCAGTACATCCTACTCGCCATTCTGGCCGTCGTTGGGATACCGCTCGAACGGCGCTTGGGTAGCCTGCGCTGGCTGGCGGTGTGGCTGGCGGCTGGCGTAGTTGGAGAAGGGGTCAGCTATCTGTGGCAGCCACAGGGGGCGGGCGCTTCGCTGGGCCTTTTGGGTCTGATCGGCGCCTGGCTCGTGTTGTTGCTGCGGCGCGAACCCGCCGGCCCGTGGTGGGTGGCGGCGGTGGTCTTGGCCTTTCTTGTCGATCTGATCGGAGTGGCGGCGAGCAGCGCATTAGTGGGAGCAGTAGCCGCCGCGGTGGTGGCCGCCCTGATGGTTCAACTTGTCCAGCGTGTTGCCTGGTCGCGCCTGGCGCCTGTGCTGGTCGCGTTGGGTCTATTGGGTGGGCTGATCCTCACCGGGCTGCACGACCAACATGGCCCGCCGCTGCTTGCGGGCGCCTATGTGGCTGCCGTTCTATTCGCAGTTACACATAAGACGACTACAGCGCCGTGACACCGGTCGAAACAGAGCAGATTAAGAATGTGGTTGCGAATTATATTGTCCGGGCACTGGCGGGTGAAACGTACCCAATTTCGATGAAATGACAAGGAGAGACAACACAATGGCAACAACACAACCGAACTTCATTCTAGCGCTTTGGGGTGTTCGCTATCAAGTCAAAGATGTTCAGCGTTCAATTGCATTCTATACCCAAACGCTCGGTTTCCAGGTAGATTATCAGAACTTGCCCGCATTCGGTCAGCTTTCAATCAGCAATCTCAAACTGATTCTCAGCGGTCCCGGCGCTTCTGGTTCTAGGCCCATGCCCGATGGACGAGAGCAAGCGCCAGGGGGCTGGAATCGGATCGTTCTTCAAGTGGAAGATCTGCCGGCACGGATTGCCGATCTGAAAAAGAAGGGAGTGAACTTTAAAAATGAGATGGAAGTCGGCCCCGGCGGCAAACAGATTCAGGTGGAGGACCCTGACGGCAACCCGATAGAGTTGTTCGAGCCTACACGACGGTGAGCCTTTGCCGCTGGTTAATACACACGCACCGCCCACGCAAGCAGATCCTTGGAAAATTGGCTCAAGCAATCGTAAACATGGCTATTCAGCGATCGCTTGCGGCGTGGCGGTGCGTCTCAGTGTTACCTGTTTTACACAAGTCAATGGAAGGTGCATGGATATGAACAAAAGACAACTCACTATACTCTCATGGGTTCTCATCGCGCTCTACGCCATTGTTATCATCCTGAGGAGTATCGCCCCCAATCTGTTACCGGTGCCGATCCGCTCTGCGCTGGCCACCTTCGTGCCCCTCATCTTCCTCTTTGTGCATGGTTCGCTCAGCTATCGTCTCAGGGATTTGCTGGTTTTCGCGGCCATCACACTGGTGGTGAGCAATATCTTCGAAAACATGAGCGTTCTCACCGGGTTTCCGTTCGGGCATTACTATTACACAGACGTGTTAGGTCCCAAGTTATTCCTGGTGCCTGTGTTGATTGGCCCCGCCTACCTTGGAACAGGGTATCTGGCGTGGACTATTGCCCGTGTGATTTTAGGCGCGACTCCCTCGCGTCTTCCCGGCCATTTCGCCTTTACCGTTCCGTTGCTTGCCAGCTTTATGATGGTCTCGTGGGATCTTGCGTTTGATCCCATCTTTTCTACCATCTACCACAGTTGGGTATGGCTGGATGGCGGCAGTTATTTTGGCGTTCCGTTTAGCAACTTCATGGGTTGGTTGTTGACCACCTTTGTCTTTTTGCAGTTGTTTGCGCTCTATCTGAAAGGCCATCAGAGCCTCCCGTTCACAGACGAACAGCCTTCGAGAATAGAGAGTTTGCCAGCCATCCTCTTCTATGGCGTGATCGCGGCGGGCTATCTGCTGAACAGCCTGACGCGAGCGATGAGCGCAACTGTGACTGACCCTGCGGGTATGGTCTGGCGCGTGCAGGATATCTATGCTGTCACTGGACTGGTTGCTATCTTTACGATGGGTGCGTTTACCATTCTTGGACTGGTGAAACTGCTGGAGGTTTCACCAGCAGTTCAAAACGCGTCCGTAGAAGCTATGCCTATCTCTACTCTATAGCTGTGCTGCATCGGAACGCGGGCTGTGGGTATGGAAGCAGACTTCCAGAAAAGCGCCTGTGCCACTATAAAAGGCTGGAAAACGATGGTTTTAGAATGCGCGCCAGCGGTGCAGAAACCCGTGAAGAAGGCTCATGAACCAACCGCAGCGGCGCCGCACGTTGGTCTGGGCCGCCTCTTATTAGAGTGGCATGATCCGGCGGCGCATGAACATCTGGTGCAAGGAGTATAATTGACCGAGCAAAAAGGGGGGGCAAACGCCTGCCACTAGCCACTTTGATTGAGCCACGCAGTGAGCGCGAACTGGCGGTCCTCCGCGTGCTGGCGACTGGCGCCTCCAATCAAACCATTGCCGAGGAACTGGTCATTGCCCTAACCACGGCCAAGAAACATGTCAGCAACAGCATCGGCAAACTGGGCGTAGACAATCGCACCCAAGCGGTGGCGCGGGCGCGCGCCTTGGGTCTACTCCCTTCGCGCAATAACAACCACCTTGCGGCGCCATTTACCCTAGAGCGAGGGTCGCTAAGAAGTACACGCTGTCCTGCGCGCTTGTACTCCTCCACAATACTCCCCCTCTACTCCCTTCGACTACTGCCAGCCGGCCTGCTTTCCACGATAATGGGGGAGCCAATCCAATCGTCTTTCTGTGAAACGATCTACGTGGAAGGAGCAAATATGTCAAAGCAGAATGGCTTCCAAGAACGCATGAACTACAAAGAGACCGCACTGGGCGCCGTAAAAGCCTTGCTTGGCCTGGAACAGTACCTGGCGACCTGCGGTTTGGACCACACTTTGATCGATCTGGTCAAGCTGCGCGCCTCGCAGATCAATGGGTGCGCCTACTGTATTGATATGCACAGCAAGGATTTACGCGCCAGGGGCGAAAGTGAGCAACGCCTTTATGAACTCGATGCCTGGGCAGAAACCCCTTTTTATACCGAACGTGAGCGTGCCGCCTTGGTATGGACCGAAGCGGTCACGCGCGTAGCCGATACCCATGTGCCCGATGCCGTCTATGAACAGGTGCGCCAACAATTCAGTGAGCAGGAATTGGTCAATTTAACGTTCGTCATCGGTGCGATCAATGTCTGGAATCGCCTTTGTGTCAGTTGCCGCACTGAACCTGGAACCTACCAACCTGTCCGCCCAGCCAATCGGTAGTGACTGATGGGCAAAGATAGGAAAGTGTTTTGGGTTAGTTAGAATGGGTTAGTTAGAAAAGGTCGTGAACAACGACTGACAATTGGGAGAATAGCAACATGAAACTCAAGCCATTAGAAAAACGGGGACTCCTTGGGCTAGCGATCCTCGCGCTGATCGGGCCGAACGGCGTTTTTCTCTATTACCTCTTTTTTCGCCGGAATGAATATGCCGCTGCCGCGCGCAACCCAGTTGCCCGCGTCTTCATGCTGGATGCCTTCCTTGCCACTGGGCTGATGGCTTACTACATCGGCAAAACGTCGCAACAGAAAACCGAGTGGCTGCGCTTTGTTCTCTTATCGTTGGTGGGTAGTCTTGGCTTTAGCCTGCCCCTCTTCTTCCTGCGCCAGGCTTCGATTCAGGAACAAGCGCTTGACGCCGCGCTCATTCCTGATGTTGGCAACACCTGGAGTGCGCCGATCAGGTAGCGGATTTCTCGGCGATTCGGTTGATTGATCAGGGGAGATTTGATATGCTGAGGCTGGCAATGCTTGGGAAACAACTCTTAGTCGCCCTCGTTGCGCTACTTCTGGCACTGTTGGCGCTCGTGGGAACAGCCTTTTTCACTGATAGCGCATCCTGGCTGACGGGGATGGCGCTTGTGGTGCTGGCTATCGTCAACTTTGGTGGGCAAGCCTGGCTCGTGGATCGGCGTCTTGTGAAGAAACCAAGCATCGTTCCGGTTGTGAGTACGCTGCTGCTCTTGGGCTTTTTCGCGGTCGCCGTTTTGCTACCCGCCGCCGGTGAACCATTTCCGACGGCACCGGACGTACAGGATTGGGATCTACCCACCGGTTCGCGCATCGCCTACCATAAGCTGGCGCCCGCCACGCCGGCCCACCCAGAGCCGATCATTTTTGTGCATGGCGGCCCCGGTGTCGCTGATCTCGCTGGGGATGCGGCCTATTTCGGCAGACTGCGTGAAGAGGGCTATGTCGTCTATGTCTATGATCAGGTGGGGGCAGGGCGCTCCTCACGCT
Organism: Caldilinea sp. CFX5; assembly: GCA_021405325.1. Next base: position 213,298 of record QWII01000037.1, read on the forward strand.
TGCAAGATCCCAGCGGCTATACGATTGAGCGTAGCGTTGCCGACCTCGAAGCGATCCGCCAGCAGATTGGCGCCGAGCAGATCATTTTGATCGGTCACTCCTATGGCGCGGGCGTGGCGGCCCTCTACAGCGCGCGTCACGGGGAGCATGTCGCCAAGTTGATCGTCGCGTCGCCCGGCGCGTTGGTGGGCGGCCTGGCGGAGGGGGGCGTCCCACAGGATCGATTGACGCCGACTCAAAAGCTGCATCTTTATGCACTGATCCTGCAACCCCGACCGTTCACCGTCTATACCTTGCTGCTTATCAATCCACGCGCTGCCCATGCTTTCGCCGGGGATGCCGAAATGGACGCACGCATGGACGCCGTCTATGCCGTGACGGAACCGGCGCTACATTGTGAGCCGCCAGCCACGGCGCGCCCATTACAGGGGGTGGGGTTTTACGCCAATCAATTCCCCCAATCCGGCCGCTATACCCCACCCTCGGATGTGGCGCAGGCGCTCCAGCGGTATGCCATCCCGACGTTGGTGATCAAAGGCGCGTGTGATTATCTGAACTGGGCCTCGGCGCTGGCCTATCTCGACGCCTTTCAACAAGGACCGGCGCACCTGGTCTATTTGCACGACGCCGGTCACAATGTCTATCAGGATCAGCCGCAGGCGTTTGCGGAAAACATGAAAGCGTTTCTGCAGGGTCAGCCATTGCCCAACGAATATAGCAGCCGTAGTGTACCTGCTGATTACGAAAAGGGGTATTAAAACGGGCGCCCAATGTGGAACAGTTGGACTAGGTATCATCCACTCAATAAACAAGGAGGGGACGATTAAAAACTATGGGCTCATCTACGGAAAGTGTGAACACCTGTCAGGTTTCCAAAACCTGACAGGTGTGGCGGGTCGAAACCTCACACTTTCTGTAGATGAGCGAAACTATGCGGAGGACCAAAATCAACCGCTATGACAAGCCTAATTCTTAAGATTTTCCTGACCCTGCTGATAGGGCAAGCGCTGGTGAAGTTTGCGGTCTTCTTCCTGCTGGGCTATGAGACCCGGCGCAAGATGCTGGATGCACAATATGCGGATAAAACAACGGCGACCAAGACGATGGACCTGCTGCTGCTTGGCATTGTCCTGCTGCTCCTGGCTCTGCTCTTTGCCAGTGGCCAGGTGGAGTATGTCAGCTTCGCCGTCGGTCTCTACGCCGGCATGACGCTCATCCAGACCTACTTCCACCAATTTTCCAAGCCGCTGCCGCCGGCCGAAGCGCCGCCACCGCCGGTCTCGCCCATCAAGATGATGTCGTATGCAATCCAGGCAAATCCCGAAAAGCCCTGGAAGGAATTGCTCGTGATCACAGTGCTGTTCGTCTGGGTGCTGTACCAACTGGCCACGGCAGCTTTCGGCCTATGGTAACAGCACGGCCAAAGAGGAGATTGATATGCCCATTGCCACCCTTTCTCTGCTTGGTATCACCGCCATTGTCACCAGGCGGTGGCTAAGCTACCTGATGTGTGGCTGGTCGTTGCTCTTTGCAATCCTGCACTTTGCCTCAGCCATCAACTGGACACCCCCCACCAACGGAAGTCAGCGCATTCAGACAGACCGTTTCGCCTGGCTGTTGTGTATCGGGATACTCGGCGTGATTGGCGGCGTCACTGCGCTGGCGTTGATCCAGGAGCGTACGCACTGGTTTCCCCGCTGGTTCTTGTCGGCCAGCAGTCTCAGTGGTAGCGCCCTGGTCTTCGTCTACGTACTCTTTAGCTTTTGGGTCGATGGCTTCCACTGGGCGCTGGCTCCCGGCGTCCTCTGTGTGGTGGGGGCTGTAGTTGCCTTGGCCCTCACCCAGCCGTGGGGCCAACACCTGCCGCGCTGGCTCATGCTATTCTTCGCCTGGTCCGGCGGGGCGGTGTTGACCCTGCACGCCCTCTACGGTTATGTGGTGCATGGGCTGGCCGCGGCAGGCATTCTGACCTGGACGCAAGTGCAGCAATTCGCCGGCGCGCCCGTGATTCCGCTGTCGGCTGCGGCCATACACGAGCTGATCCGATCAAGCCTGCTGCTCTGGAATCCCTGGTTCCTATTGGGTGGGATTCTCTACTTGGTCGTCGCATGGTCTGCCAGCAGCCGCGACCCTGAGCGTGAGCACACGGTAAGCGCCTGACCTTTGTCAAGCCAAAGACAGCCGATCTGCTGAGCAAAGATTGTCCACAAGTAAGGAGAGACGATTATGCCTAGAGAACCTCGCTGGTTTCTCTTCCTGCTGATGACGGTTGGAGGACTTTTGCTGATGAGTAGACAGAATGCAGCGCAATCGCCCCTGGATGGGGCGGCGATTGACCAGTTTATCAGCGAGCAGATGGCGGCGCAGCGCATCCCCGGTCTGGCGTTGGCGATCATCCAGGGCGACCAGGTGCGCTATCGCAAAGGCTATGGCGTGGCGCGCGCCGATCAGCCAATGACACTGCAAACCCAGTTTCATATCGCCTCCTTGAGCAAATCCTTTACAGCCGTGGCGATCATGCAGTTGGTAGAAGCGGACAAGATCGACCTGGATGCGCCGGTTCAGCGCTATCTGCCCGAATTTACCCTGGCTGACCCGACCGCAGCCCAGCAGATCACCGTGCGCCAGTTGCTCAACCAAACCAGCGGTCTGGCCGATGCCGGCGTCCCCGATCTGCGGTTGGCGCGCCCGGCGACCTCGGCAGAGCGGATCGCCACCCTGCGCGATGCCCACACGGTGGCAATGCCGGGCCGTGAATTCCACTACACTGATGTCAACTATCAGATCTTGGGGCGGGTAGTGGAAGTGGTCAGCGGGCAACCCTTCTCGGCTTACCTGCGCGAACAGATCTTTGCCCCGTTGCAGATGACAAACACAGTCAATGTCATGACTTCGTTTGAGATAGCACAGACGGCGGATCACCTGGCGCAGGGTCACTTGCTGGCCTTTGGGACGCCGATTGCCTCGGGCGAAGAGACCGGCTACCTGGGCGGCAGCGCCGGTGTGATCTCGACGGCAGCAGATATGGCCCACTATCTGCTTATGCACAACAACGCCGGACGCTTCCAGGGTCAACAGATTCTCTCAGCCACGAGCATCGTCGTGCTGCATACACCCCCGCCCAACAGCCAAAGTACCTACGCCATGGGCTGGCTGGCGGATATGGTCAATGGTCACCAGGTGCTGGCCCACAACGGCATTCTCTCCACCTTCTACGCCGACATGGTGCTCTTGCCGGAGAGTCATCAGGGCTTTGTCCTGCTCTATAACATCCACAGCCTGGCACAGGACACGGTGGGGTTTCCCAAAATCAAAGCGGGGATGATTGCCTTGCTCACGGGCGGGCAACCGGCGCCCGGCGGGGTGAGCGTCGGTCGTTGGGGGATTCTCCTTGCTCTCATCACCATCGTAAGCGTAGTGTTGGAAGTACGTGGGCTATGGCGGTTCCCACGTTGGCGCCAACAGGCTGTGCGCAGAGCTGGTGGCGCCACCTGTTGGAGATGATATGGGCTTTTGTACCGGCGGCCTTGGTGCTGGCAATGCCGGCGATTGTCCTTAGTACAGCCGGGCGCGCCTTTGGCTACCTCACCCTCTTCCGGTCGATGCTCGGCGTGATGATCTGGCTTGGGCTGTGCGGCATACTGGGCGTGCTGAACGGATTCATTCACCTGGCGTGGCTGATCCGACGGCGTCTGGATAAGGTGTAGCACTAGCGCTAAAGTCAGCAAACGGCACTAGCTTCTGTTGACATTGGCGACGCCCACACCTGACAGGTTTCCAAAACCTGTCAGGTGTAGTAGGGGGCGATACGAACGGTCAGCAGAACTTAGTCCATCGTCTACCGCTCTGAAACCTTTCACCAAGCGAAGTGTACCGTAATGTGAAAAGTGTATGCTTTCCAGCGTGTTGATCGGAAAACCGTTGCGCAAACCGGAAGTGCGCGAAATCTTGCGACAGATGCCCGCTCGGCAAGCGGGGAACAGCCGGTTGGACAAGATCCTCTATGCGTTGGATGCGGGCATCCGTGGTCGAACCTTGCCGCAAGACGCCTAACCAGCACAGCAATCTGCTGTTGTACCCCAGCCCAACTGCTACGCACTACCTCCCCAAAGCGATTTTCTACCACAATTGATTCTTTGTTACTTTATTCAACAGCAAAGTCGTCCGCCATTCAATCAGCCACCAACCGATTGCTTTATCACTATCCCTATCATCGGCCATCTGGCTGAAAAACCAATATAGCCACAAGTAGCGCGACAAACAGATGGGAAGCGTCCTTACTTCGCATCTGCGCCTTTCTGTACCATAATAATACCCCCCCCAGGGGGGAGGGGAAGTATAGTAAATGGAGAAACAGGATGACGACCAGAAACACGACCGCACTACCAATGGATAGACCGACTCACCGCGACGACTGGCGCAACTTCTGCTACACCGCTGGCCCACGGCCCTGGGCATTGCCATTGCGTTCATCACCGCCTTCGATTCTGCTAGCCCATGCCGCCTGGGATGCCATTCACTGGTGGCGCAATCGGGTCGTGGCGCGTGTCTATGCGGAGTTCTGTGGCGTTGTGGATCTGCCGTTGGGCGCGGCGATCCTGGTCATGCCGTAGCTACCAACCACAGCGGGGTACGGATCGGCAAAGCGACCGGTAAGGTGCTTCATTGTGAAAGCAAACAAGGGAGGTCAAGCATGAATCAAAGGCTTAGGGACAAAGTCGCGCTGGTCGCCGGTGCAACCCGCGGCGCCGGCCGGGGGATTGCGGTGGAACTGGGCGCCGCCGGGGCCACTGTCTATGTGACGGGCCGCACAACGCGCACTCAACCCTCCGAATATGCGCGCCCAGAAACCATTGAAGAAACCGCCGACCTTGTTGCGGCGGCCGGCGGCCAAGGGATCGCGGTCCAGGTCGATCATCTGGTCCCGGAAGCGGTGCGCCAGTTGGTGGCGCGCATTCGCACAGAGCAAGGGCGGCTTGACCTTCTCGTCAATGACATCTGGGGCGGCGAGAAGCTCTTCGAATGGAACAAACCGGTCTGGGAACATGATCTCCAGAACGGCTTGCGCCTGTTACGCTTAGCGATTGATACGCATCTGATCACCGCGCATTATGCCCTGCCGCTCTTAATCGAGCGCCCAGGGGGTCTGTTGGTCGAGATGACGGACGGCACGACTGCGTACAATGCGCACCATTATCGCAACAATCCGTTCTATGATCTCGCCAAAGTGGCGGTGAATCGCCTGGCCTGGACTCATGCCCAAGACCTGGCGCCGCATGGTGCGACTGCCGTCTCGCTCACCCCAGGCTGGTTGCGCTCGGAGATGATGCTGGATGCCTTTGGCGTGACCGAAGCCAACTGGCGTGATGCCGCCCAGACTGTACCCCATTTTGTCATCTCCGAGACGCCCCGCTTTGTCGGGCGGGCCGTTGTGGCCCTGGCCGCGGACCCGGAGCGGACGCGCTGGAATGGCCAATCACTCTCCAGTGGTGAACTGGCGCAGAGCTATGGCTTTACCGATCTCGATGGCTCGCGCCCCGATGCCTGGCGCTATCTGCAGGAAGTACAGGATGCCGGCAAACCGGCCGATGCGACCGGTTACCGCTAACAAACCCTTCTATAGAAAGCTAGAGATGAACCATGATCAGCAGCCCCGATCACCCATTCAGGCCGACCGCCGACGCCCCCCTCTATCAACAACTCTACGGCCACTTGCAGGCGGCGATCCTCGCCGGCCGCTTGCCGGGTGGACTGAAGCTACCCTCGACGCGCGCCCTGGCCGAGGAATTGCAGGTGTCACGGAATACGGTTTTTAACGCCTATGAGCAGTTGAAGGCCGAGGGATATCTGGAGGGTGTGGAAGGCAGCGGCACCTTTGTGGCCGCGGTGCTGCCCGAGCAGTTGTTAACCACACCGGCGCCGCCCAACCTGGCCCCCGCCCCACCACCCCCACCGGCAGCGCCGCGGCTATCCCAACGCGCCCTGGCTCAGATGACT